>NZ_JBNCNY010000002.1:0-643348 GCF_049847225.1 Micromonospora sp. DT81.3 | reverse complement strand
GGGACCGATTCGCCGGTCGCCGAGCTTGTCGAGGCGTCGTCCTCGTTCTTCGCCCCTTCGACAGGCTCGGGGACCGATTCGCCGGTCGCCGAGCTTGTCGAGGCGTCGTCCTCGTTCTTCGCCCCTTCGACAGGCTCGGGGACCGATTCGCGGGTCGCCGAGCTTGTCGAGGCGTCGTCCTCGTTCTTCGCCCCTTCGACAGGCTCGGGGACCGAGGCTTCTGCGTCGTCCGCGGGGAGGCCGGCGGCCGCGCGGGAGCCCCACGCCTCGGCCCGCTGGTCGTCGTCGATCCGGGGCGGGGCGCTGTAGTCGGGAAGCGCCTCCGTCCCCTCCACGATCGGCGTGCGCAGCCGGCCCGAGGAGGCGCCTTCGGGCACGTCGACCTCCACCTCGACGACATCGCCGGGTTGCACGACGGACGCCCCCGCGGGCGTCCCGGTGAGGATCACGTCCCCCGGCTCGAGCGTCAGCAGCTGCGAGAGGTCGGCGACCAGAAGGGGGAGGGGGAAGAGGAGCGTCGCCGTCCAGTCCTCCTGAACGAGTTCGCCGTTCACCCACGTGCGCAGCCGCAGCGACGCCGGATCGACGGTGCGGGCGTCGATCAGCTCGGGGCCCACGGGGGTGAACCCGTCGCCGCCCTTCGACCGGAGGTTCGACCCCTTGTCGGCCCATCGGAGGTCATAGACCCCGAAGTCGTTGGATGCGGTGACGTGCGACACGTGCCCCCACGCGTGCTCCGGCTCGATGCGGCGCGCTGCGCTGCCGATCACGAGGGCGATCTCGCCCTCGAAGGCGAGCAGCTCGGTCCCGGCCGGCCTCTCGACGGGCGATCCGCTGACTGAGAGGGAGGTCGACGGCTTCAGGAAGTACGACGGCTGCTCTGGAGTGCGGCCTCGCTGCGCGGCTCGCGACGGGTAGTTGATGTGCACCGCGATCACCTTGCCGGGGCGCATCGGGAGCGCGCCGAATCCAGCGGCCGCGGCATCCGTCGTTCTCTTCATGAGCTCCCTCGCCCTTGCGTGATATTCGAAATCATATATTATCGTGTTCACCTCGGCAACCCCTCGCCATCCCACCGGCCGAAGGCAATCCCCGACATTGGAGTCACACATGTCCGCAGAGTCGCCGACAGGGTTCACGCCCACGGGAACGATCGCCACCTCCACCGACCGACGCCGCGTCGTCTTCGCGACCGTCGTCGGCACCACTGTGGAGTGGTACGACTTCTTCATCTACGCCTCGGCCGCCGGCCTCGTGTTCGGCCAGCTGTTCTTCGCGCCGCTCGGTGCGGACGCCGCGATCCTGCTCTCGTTCGCGACGGTGGGCGTCAGCTTCCTGTTCCGCCCGCTCGGCGCGTTCCTCGCCGGCCACTTCGGCGACAAGTACGGCCGCCGCGTCGTGCTCATGTGGACCCTCATCCTGATGGGTGCCGCCACCGCCGCCGTCGGCCTGCTGCCGACATACGAGGCCATCGGCATCGCCGCCCCGATCCTGCTGATCCTGCTCCGCATCCTGCAAGGCATCTCGGCCGGTGGCGAGTGGGGCGGCGCGGTGCTGATGGCCGTGGAACACGCGCCCAAGACCAAGCGAGGGCTGTTCGGCGCCTCTCCGCAGATCGGGGTCCCGCTCGGCCTGCTGCTCGCGAGCGGCATCATGGCGATCATGACCGTGCTGGCCCCCGGCGACGCGTTCCTCGCCTGGGGCTGGCGCGTGCCGTTCCTGCTCTCGGTCTTCCTGATCCTCATCGGGTACTACGTGCGTCGCCGTGTCGAGGAGAGCCCGGTGTTCGTCGAGCTCGCCGAGCGCAAGGAGCAGACGCGGATGCCGATCATCCAGCTGTTCAAGCGCCACGCGCTCCTCGTGCTGATCGCCGCGCTCGTCTTCGCCGGCAACAACGCCGTCGGCTACATGACGACCGGCGGCTACATCCAGAACTACTCGACGAACCCCGACGGGCCGCTCGGCCTCGAGCGCGGGCCCGTGCTCTGGGCGGTCGCCGGCTCTGCCGTCACCTGGCTGCTCTCGACGTTCTTCGCCGGATGGATCTCCGACCGCATCGGTCGCCGGACGACCTACATCATCGGCTGGATCCTGCAGCTGCTGGGTGTCTTCCTGCTGTTCCCGCTGGTCAACACGGGCGAGATCGGGATGCTGTTCCTCGGCCTCGCCATCCTCACGATCGGTCTGGGTTTCACCTACGGTCCGCAGGCGGCGCTGTACTCGGAGCTGTTCCCGGCATCCATCCGCTTCTCGGGCGTCTCGATCTCGTACGCCATCGGAGCGATCCTGGGTGGAGCCTTCGCGCCGACGATCGCCACGGCCCTCGTGCAGGCGACGGGTTCGACGGAGTCGGTGACGTGGTACCTCGCCGGGATGACGCTGCTCGGCCTGTCCGCGACGCTGCTGCTGCGGGACCGCAGCGGCATCCCGCTCGGGCCCGACAGCGAGACGGAACAGACCAAGAGCCCGGTGTACGGGCTCGCGAGGGCCTAGCGGGTGTGCCGCGCCGATCGTCACGGCGTCGGCGGGGCTCCCAGTCCGTAGCAGCGCATCGCCGTGATCAAGCCGCCGTCGATGTCGTATGCGACGCAGTAGTGGATGCGTTCGTCCGCTCGTGAACGTCCGGCCGAACAATCGCCCTCCAGGTAGGAGTGGTCGTCGGCGACGACGAAGTTCAGGGTCTGCATGTCGGTCAATCGCGCGTGCAGCGTGACAACGTAGTTCCGGACGGTCTGCGGCCCGCGCACGATTTCTCCCGTGTCGGCGACGAGCCACGTGACATCCGCGGCGTAGCACCGCGCGAAGTCTCCTTCGGAGCCCATGAGCGTGAAGTAGCGATCCATCGTCTGCTTCGTCTGTTCGGTGCTCATGCGGCCCCTCCCACGCTGACGAGGTGCGGCGCAACGGATCGTCCCGCTGCGGCGTCCCCTCGCTCTGCAGTATCCCGCCCTGGACGTGTGTCCGCCAGGGACCGGGCGCGGCCCAACTGTTCTCTCAACGGCTGTTCACGTCTGCGCGAACCCAAGCCCAGACTTGAGGGCCACGGGGAGTCCCCAAGTCTGCGCGAACCTCAGCGCAGACTTGAGTACGCGAATCGAGAACAGCTGCGCCCCCGCGACACGCCGAGCGCCCTCCCATACCCGAGCGAGCGACCGGTCCCCCTCCGAGCCCAGAGGGGCCGGCGCGCTACGAGTTCACGCGAATGATCTCCTGCTGGTACGGCGCGATCACGGTGCCGGAGATCCGGAGGTCAAGGAGCAGGAACGGGCGATCGGATGCCGGCTGCCGGGCCCACTCCGCGAGTCGTTCGAGGTCATCGAGCGTCCGTACGACGACCCCCTCGGCGCCGAAGCCCCGGGCGAGCGCCGCGAAGTCCACCTCCGGAATGAGCATCGGCGCCTCGGCCAGGCCCTTCAGGCCGTACAGGTTCACCTCGGCCCCGTAGGCGGCGTCGTTCCACACCACCGCGAGCCCCCGTCCGCGGGCGACCCGCACCGCCGACTCGAGGTCGGCGAGCGCCATGAGCCCACCGCCGTCGCCGGTGGTCAGCACGATCGTCGCCTCGCGCCGCGCGAGGGCCGCCCCGGCGACGCTCGGGAATCCGAGTCCGATCGACTGGAACGCCGTGCCGACCATCATCATGCGGTCGGGGGAGGCGACCGGCCAGTACATGTTCGCCCAGCCGATGAAGTGACCGCCGTCCGAGACGACGACGCGGTCCTCCGGCAGCAGCTCGGCGATCCGCGCGGCCGCGGAGCGGGGGTCGAGGCGTCCGTCGGCGGCCAGGTGCTCGCCCGGCTCGCAGACCCGAAGGGATGCCGCATCCACCCTCTCGCGCCAGCCACTCGGAGCTGCGCCGAGCGCCCCGAGCTCCTCGGTGATCGCGCGAGCCACGACGGCGGCATCGCCGCGGATGAAGCCGCCCACGTGCGGGTGCGTGGCGGCTGGGGCGAGATCCACCTGGAAGACGCGCGTACCCGGGGCGAACAGCGCACCGAATCGCATTGTGAACTGATTGAGGGATGCGCCGAACACGACGGCGACGTCGGACTGCCCGATGAGCTGCATCGCCCCTTCGGCGCCGAATCCGCCGGTCACGCCGAGGTCGGACTCCGGACGCGGGAAGATGCCGCGGCCGAGCGCGGTCGACGCGGTCACCGCTCCCGTCGCATCGGCGAGGTGGCCGAGCGCCTCTCCGGCGCCGGCGATCCAGGCGCCGCGGCCGGCGAGAAGCAACGGCCGCTTCGCGCCGGCCAGCGCACGGGCGACATCCCGCACCGCCTGCTCGGCGAACGGCCCGCGCGGAGCGGTGGGCCCGGGGAGTCGCGGCTCCGGCGCGTCGGGCACCGGACCCGCCTCGAGCGCGGCGACGTCGTAGGGGATCGCGAGCACGGTGGGCACGCGGTAGGTCAGTGCGTGCTCGATCGCGATGACCGTGGTGGCGGCGGCATCCGCGCGCCCCACGGTGTAGGTGCGGGCGCCCACCGCGGACGCCATCGCGATCTGGTCGACGTCCCACGGCCGCGGGCCGGACGTCGGCTCGTCGCCCACGACGAGCACGAGGGGGACGTGCGCCTGGACGGCCTCCGCAAGGGCGGTCAGCGTGTTCGTGAAGCCGGCTCCGTAGGTCGCGGTCGCCGCCGCGAGCCCGCCACCTGCGCGGTGATAGGCGTCGGCCGCGACGACGCCGCCGGCCTCGTGGCGCACGGCGGTATAGCCGACGTCGGTGGAACGCTCGAGCGCATCGAGGAAGTAGGCGTTGCCGTTCCCCATGACGCCGAAGACGTGGTCGATATGGCGGGCGAGGGTGGCGGCGACGTGCGCGGAGACGGTGGGCATGGGACTCCTCGAGACGAGAACGGAAGGACGGGATCCGTATGTGTCTCGCGCGCCTCGTTGGCGGCTGCGTGCCCATTTTCCGAGCACCGGCGAACTGCGGCCGGACGTCGCGAGTTTACCCTCGCCCGATCGGACGCCGCCACTCGCGAAGAAGCAAACTCTTGATCGGGGCGAGCTCAACCGCCGAGGGCGTCGCGGATGAGGTCCGCGGAACGCCGGAGGCGAGCGGCGATCTGACTCGGCTCATGGGCGCTCGCCACATACACCACGGCGATCGCCGACGGGCGACGCCCGTGCACGACGAGCGGCACCGACACCGAGCGGAGGCTCGGGATCACCTCGTCGTGGCTGATCGCGAAGCCGCGGAGCGCGGCATCCGTGACCTCTTCACGCAGCTGTGGGGACACCTCCGGCGGCCAGGACGAAGGCGGCAGCACGGAGAGGATCGCCTTGCCGGGAGCTCCGACGGTGACCGGATGCCGGGTCCCCGGTCGCTGCGCCACCGAGGCGACCGCGTGCCGGGGTTCGACGCTGACGAGCGTGACGCACTCGTCGTGGTCGAGCACGACGAGGAAGCACGTCAGGCCGAGCTCGTTCGCCACGGCCGTGAGCTCTGGCAGCGCCTCCGCCTGAAGGTCGTGTGCCACCCCGGCCGCGAGGGCGGCCATCCGGGCGCCGAGCTGGATGCGACCCGCGCCGTCGCGCACGGCGAGTCCGTGGTCTTCGAGCGTGCGCAGCAGTCGGTAGGCCACCGATCGATGCACGGCCAGGCGCCGGGCGATCTCGTCGATGGACAGAGGCTCCCGAGCGTCGGCGAGGATCTCCAGAATCCGGATGCCGCGGCTGAGGGTCTGCGACGGCGGACCCGTGGCAGCGGCATCCGTCATCATGGTGTCTCCCCTTGCCGATGTCCCAGGCGAACGTATACGATCTGTTCAGAAGTGGAACGTCGCGTTCGAATATAGAACACGTGATCCCGCGCCACAAGCCCCGCACCGCAGGCCTCGACATCGCCGTCCGAGGAGGACATCCATGCAGTTCCACCACCACGGATACGTCTCGGGCGAGCCCCGCATCCAGGACGCGGCCGGCTCCGGGATCGATCGGCCCGTCGACCTCCCCGACGAGATGGACGTGCTCATCGTCGGGTCCGGCCCCGCCGGCATGCTGCTCGCGGCGCAGATGTCGCAGTTCCCGGACGTCACGACCCGCATCATCGAGCGCCGCGACGGCCGCCTCGTGCTCGGGCAGGCCGACGGCATCCAGCCACGCAGCGTCGAGACGTTCCAGGCCTTCGGCTTCGCCGAACGGATCGTCGCCGAGGCCTACAACATCGCGTACATGAACTTCTGGGGCCCGGACCCGGAGAACCCGCGGAACATCGTGCGCACGACGCGCACCGAGGACTACGCCTTCAAGATCAGCGAGTTCCCGCACCTGATCGTCAATCAGGCGCGCGTGCTGGACTACTTCGCGGAGGCGGCGGCCCACGGGCCGGGGCGCATCGTCCCCGACTACGGGGTCGAGTTCCTTGGCCTGACCGTCCTAGACGGCGGCGACTCGAACGGCGGCGATCATCCCGTCGAGGTGCGCGTGCGGCACACCACCGGCGACCGCGCGGGTGAGGAGCGGACCCTTCGCGCGAAGTACGTCGTGGGCAGCGACGGCGCCCGCAGCCGTGTGCGGGAGGCGATCGGGCGCACGCACGTCGGCGACTTCTCCGCTCACGCCTGGGGCGTCATGGACGTGCTCGTCAACACGGACTTCCCGGATTGGCGCACCAAGTGCGCGATCAATTCCGTCGCGGGCAACATCCTGCACATCCCGCGCGAGGGCGGCTACCTCAGCCGGATGTACATCGATCTGGGCGAGGTCGCACCGGACGATCATCACCGGGTGCGCAAGACGCCTATCGAAGAGATCATCCGCAGGGCGAACGAGATTCTGCACCCCTACTCGATCGATGTGAAGCAGGTTGCCTGGCACAGCGTCTACGAGGTCGGCCACCGCGTGACCGACAAGTTCGACGACGTCCCCGTCGACGAGGCGCGCGCTCCCCGGGTGTTCCTCACCGGCGACGCGTGCCACACGCACAGCGCGAAGGCCGGGCAGGGGATGAACGTGTCGATGCAGGACGGCTTCAACCTGGGTTGGAAGCTCGGCCACGTGCTGACCGGTCTCAGCCCCGAGTCGCTGCTGGCTTCCTACTCCGCGGAGCGGCAGCCGGTCGCCCAGCAGCTGATCGACTTCGACCGCGAGTGGTCCTCGCTCATGGCTCGCAAGCCCGAAGAGATCTCCGACCCGCAGGACCTCGCGAACTACTACCTGGCCACCGCGGAGTTCCCCTCCGGATTCATGACCCGGTACGGTTCATCGGGCATCGTGGGCGATTCCTCTCACCAGGCGCTCGCGGCCGGCTTTCCTCTCGGCAAGCGGTTCAAGTCCGTCGAGGTGGTGCGGGTCTGCGACGGCAACGTCGTGCACCTCGGTCATCACGCCAAGGCGGATGGACGCTGGCGCGTCTATGCTTTCGCGGACACCGCGGCCGGGGCCTTCGCGGACACCGCGGCCGGAGCGTACGCCGATGCGCCGTCCGCCGGTGCGCCCTCGGCGCTGTCGTCCTGGGCGGAGTGGATGGCCTCGCCGGAGTCGCCGATCACCCGTTACACGCCGGCCGGTGCCGACACCGACGCCGTGTTCGACGTGAAGGCGATCTATCAGCAGCGCTTCGAGGACATCGACATCGCGCGGGTTCCCCCGCTCTTCCTCCCGAAGACCGGACCGCTCGGCCTCACAGACTGGGAGAAGGTCTACGCGGCGGCACCGAGCGCGTGGAGCAGCGCCGACATCTTCGCGGAGCGCGAGCTCTCGCGCGACGGCGTCGTCGTCGTGGTGCGCCCCGATCAGTATGTCGCGGCGGTGCTGCCGCTGACCGCGACGGCCGCGCTCGCGTCGTTCTTCCAGCGCTTCCTGGTTCCGCAGGGGGCGCCCGTCCTGGCCGCAGGCGCCTGAGGGCCGAGCCGCCGGCCAGCTCGCGGTGCGTGAAAGGATGCTCGGGTGAAGACGATCCAGTTGCGCAGATACACGCTCGTCCCCGGTGAGTACGACGCCTTCGTGGCGTGGTGGCAGGAGTGGATGCCCCGGGTGCGACCAGCCGCCGGTTTCACGATCGATTTCGCCTACGGGCTGCGCGAGACCGACGAGTTCGTCTGGGCGGTCAGCGCCGACGGCGACCAGGACGCCTTCCTCGAACTCGAGCGCACGTACATGGCGTCCGACGAGCGCGCGAAGGCCTTCGACGGCGTGCCGCAGCGGATCGCGGAGTACAACATCCGCTTCGTGGACGACGTCTTCGCGTAGGGCAGGGCCGTCCGCGGTGCGCAACGTGATCGTGAGCGGATGACCCCACAACCTCCGACGGGGTTGACCGGAAACTGATCCTGCATGAAGATCGGGGTAATCGCGCCTGGCCCATAGGAGGACCATGATCCCCGAGTTCCATGGCGACGCGGACGGTCCACCTCGGAGCGCACAGATCACCCGGCGGACGATGCTTCTCGGAACAGTTGCCGGGGCAGTCGGAGCCGTCGGCGGCACCTCGGCCGCCTCTGCCGCCGACTATTCCAGGGTGGGACGGCTGCCCGGCGAGGTGAGCCGTGCCGCCACAAAGTACACGGCGGCGGGCAATGCCTATGAGTCCATCGATGTCGCGTCCGGCGGCGACAAGGCGCGACTGTTCGTCCCGTGGACTGCGCCACCATCCAAGCCCGGCACGACCGTGGTCTGGTTCTACCACTCCAACGGCGGCGACCGTACGGCACTCACCCACGTGTACGGCTATCCGGCGGCATTGCTCGTGGACCGCGGCATCGTATCGATATGCCCTGACTACGGCGGCACCTTGTGGACCAGCCAACCGGCAATCGACCATCAAGCACGCTGGGCATCATGGATGTCCGCAACATTCTCGGTGGCGCGCGCGTACAGCCGTTCCAACTCTGGTGGAGGACCTCTGATGTGTTGGGCGTATGGACAGAACATGATCCCTAGACTCCGCGGTATCTACCTGGTCAACTCCGCATACGACATGAGCGACCTGTACTCCCGCGACCCGATACGCATCGCACCTGTGTACGGCTACAGCAGAACAACGATGGAGAGGACAAATCCGGCACGCCTTTCCTCCACGTCGTGGACGGCGAAGCGCATCAGAGTCGTCGTTTCAATGGCGGATGCGATCGTGCCGCCCGCGCGGCACGGCACGGCGCTGATCAATAAGGCAGCCCCGGTGGCCACATCGACCAGCGCGCGCTGGCACGAGCTGGGTCACAAGGAACCCAGCTGGGCCACGACCGACATGCTGACCACATTCCAATCCTGGGCTTAGGTCGGTCCGCCGGCACCTCGGGCATGATGAACCCGTGACACCCGCCCGTCTCCGAGCGCTTCGCCTGCGGCACCACCGGCTGTCCGCCCCCGCGCGTACGCTCACGGATGCGGCGTCGCACATGACGGCCACGCAGGGCCAGGAGTTCTGGGGCGGTCGCCTCGCGCTCGCCGCGCGCACGGCCGGCGCACCGACCATGGCCGACGTCGACGCGGCCTTCGACCGCGGCGAGCTGGTCCGCTCGTGGACGATGCGCGGCACGTTGCACATCGTCGCGGCCGGCGACCTCGCGTGGATCCTGAGCGTGACGGGTGACCGGATGCTGCGCTCGGCGCGCAAGCGGCACGCCGACCTCGGCCTCGACGCCGACGTGATGGCCCGCGCCGAACGCACGCTGGTCGGCGCGCTGCGCGGTGGAGATGCGCTTTCGCGAGCGGAAGCCTTCGAGGCGCTCGCCGCGGGTGGCGTGGATCCGTCCGGCCAGCGCGGCTACCACATCCTCTTCGCGCTGTCGGCGCGCACGATCCTCTGCTGGGGACCGGTGGTCGGAAGACCGGGGAAGACGACCCGCGAGCAGCGGGTGGTGCTCATCGACGAATGGATCGCCGAGCACGCGCGGCCGGCCGACCCGCTCGTGGAGTTCTTCGTCCGCTACGTGCAGAGCCACGGCCCCGCAAGCCCCGCCGACTTCGCGTGGTGGGCGGGCCTGCCGGTCGGCATGGCGCGGCGGGCGCTGGACGGCGCCGGCGATCGCGTCGCTCCCGTCGAGGTGGGCGGCGAGACGCTGTACGTCTCCGCCGCTCCGGCGCGCAGGAATCCGAAGGCCCCGAGAGCCTTCGTCCTTCCGCCGTTCGAGGAGTACTTCATCTCCTACGCCGACCGCACCCGGGTGTGCTCACCCGAACTGCTCTCGGCGATCGGCCCCGGCATCAACGGGATCGTGAGGCCGGTGATCGTCGCAGATGGCGAGATCGTCGGAACCTGGGCCACCCCCAAGGTCACCGACATCCCCGGATCACTTCCGCCGGCGACGCTGTTCGCGCGTGACGCCGTTTCAGAGGAGGACCTCACCGCGGCGCTTGCGCGTTACGCAGCCTTCGCGTCATCCTGATTCCCCGTCACCACCAGGATCTGCCGCGGAGCATCTCCCCGAAGTCGTCGGGTGAATCGTGCCCGCTGTGGCGGGAGCCCAGGTAGCTCTCCACGACCGCGCGTCCGAGGTCGTCGAGCTCCGGCGCGACCACCTGGCCACCGGCCCGACGCGCGAGCGCATCCATGAACCGCGCGAGGCCGGGGTCATCCCCCAACCGGAAGAAGGTCGTCTGTGCGCCGAGGCGCTGCACCGTGTCGAGCTCGCTCACGGTGACGGCTATCGTTCGGGGATCGGGCGGGTAGGCGAAGTGCACCCGGCCGTTCGGGTCGAGGTGCGCCGTCGGCTCGCCGTCGGTGACGATGAGCAGCACGGGCTGCGCGGTCGGGTTGCGCCGGAAGTGCCGCTGCGCGAGCAGAAGGGCGTGGTGGAGGTTCGTTCCCTTGTCCCAGACGGAATCCTTCGCCGTCAGCTGCTCGATGTCGATGACTTCCGCGTGGCGGGCGAATGCGATCAGCTGCAGGCTGTCACCGCGGAAACGGCTGGAGATCAGGTGATGCAGCGCCAGGGCGGTGCGCTTCATCGGCACCCATCGCCCGTCCAGCTCCATCGAGAAGGACGTGTCGACGAGGAGGGCCACCGCCGCCTGGGTGCGTTCCTCGGTCTCGACCACCTCGACGTCGCGGGTCTCGAGCCGCACACCGGCCGATGCATCCCTGCCGTCGGAGACCGTTCTGAGCACGGCATTCGACACGGTGCGGGGGATGTCCCACGCCTCGGTGTCGCCGAACGCCCACTCTCGCGTCGATCCGGTGCGGTCGCCGGCCGCACCGGCGTTGCGCGTCTCCCGGCGACCGGTTCGCCCGGACTGGCGCGTGGCGATGTCGCGCAGCAGCGCACGGCCGAGCTGGCGCATCGCGCGAGGGGTGAGCCGCAGCGCGCCGTCGGACGCCCGGTGCAGCATCCCGGTGTCCATCAGCTCCTGCTCGAGGTCCCGCAGGGTGCGTGCGCTGACGCCGGCATCCTCACCGACGAGACGTGCCAGCGCATCGACGTCGATGTCGTCCATGCGGGCGCCGGGATAGGACTGGCTCAATTGATCCGTCAGCGAGTCGAGGTCGGCGAGATCCTGCATGATCCCGGTCGCCTCGCCCAGCCCGGTCGGCTGGTCGCCCGAAAAGGATGCCGACCCGCTCCAGTCTTCGCCGGGTCTCAGCGAGCGAAGGTTCTCGTCCAACCGCGACAGCGACTGCATGAGATCGGGCGACCCGAACGCCTGGGCGGCGAGATCCATCAGCTCGTCCCGCTGCTCGGGAGTCATGGAGTTGAGCATCCGCTGGGCCGCGGCGGAACGCTCGGCGAGGGTGTCGAGCAGCTCATCGAGACTCTGAGGGTTCTCAGGGAACTGGTCGCCGTGCTTCCGCATGAACTCGTCGAAGTCCTCGGCCGTGTCGTCTCCGAGCCGACGCTTCTCGAGCAGGTCGTTCAGGTCGTTCAGCATGTCGCGGATCGCCTGGCGGTCGGCGTCCGTCGCGCCCTCGAGAGCGCTCTTCATGCCGGCGAACCGCTGGTCGAGCAGCTCGCGACCGAGCAGCTCTTTGATGCGCTCGTAGTCGGCGCGTGCCGCCGGGCTCTGCCACTCGTAGTCGGCCAGGTCGTTCACGGCGGCGGCGGTGCTCGCCGGCAGGTTCTCGAGCCGCATCTCGGCGAAGGACCGGGCGTCGTCATCCATGTCCACATCGCGGACGAGGTGCTTCCGCTCTTCGAGCACCGCGCGGTCGAGGAGCTGACGGACCTCCTCGAGCGTGCCGTCGAGCCGATGCCGGCGCGTCAGTTCTCTCCGCCGCTCGCGCACTCGTCGCGCCAGGTCATCGAGACCCAGCTGGTCGCGGGTACCGCGGCGAAGGTACTCGCGCATCGCGCGTTCGGCGGACGTGCCCGACATGACATCCAGCCCGATCGCCTCCAGCGCCTCCTGCACGGGGACGGGCGGAGCGAGCGGATCCGGCCCGCCGGCGTACCTCCCGTACCGGTTGGTGTGCGCGGGCGCGCGGTGGAATCCGCGGACCATCAGCGGCCCTTCGACAGGCTCAGGCACCGGGGGTGCGGCTCAGCCATACACGGTCTCCCCGTCTGCGCTGTCCTTGCTGATCCGGCGCTCGAGGTAGAGCGCCTCGAGCAGGAGTTCGAGCGCGCCCGCACGCTCTCCCGGCGTCTGCGCGCCGAGCCGCTCGGCCACCTGGTCGTACAGATCCGACTCCCCCAGCACCGGCATCGCGGTGAGAACGTCGGCCGCGGGCACCTGCTCCCCGGTCATCACGGTCGCGCCGTCGTGCAGCGCATCGACGAGTGCGCCGGCGTCGATGCCCCGCAGATGCCTCCGGGCGGTCTCAGCGACCGCCGTGCGCAGCAGATGTTCCAGGATGACGCGCTCGCGGCCCTCCTCGCCGGTCTCGAACTCGATCTTGCCCCCGAGCACGTCCACGGCGGTCTCGAGGTCGACGGGACGCGCCACCCCGACCTCCTCATGCTGACGCGTCGCGCGGTGCAGCGCCGCCGCCGCGATCGTCTCTGCCCCGGCGATGGCGAATCGCGCCGACACTCCGGCGCGCTGGTCGACGGCATCCGACTCGCGAAGGTTGCGGGTGAACCGCGCCAGCACCTCGAGCAGGTGCGCCGGGACCGCCGCGACGAGCTCCGCCTCCTGGCGGATGACCGCGACCTCCTCCTCGATCGTCTGCGGGTAGTGCGTGCGGATCTCGGCGCCGAAGCGGTCCTGCAGCGGCGTGATGATGCGACCCCGGTTGGTGTAGTCCTCGGGGTTGGCGGTGGCCACGACGAGCACATCGAGGTTGAGGCGCAGCACGTAGCCGCGGATCTGGATGTCGCGCTCCTCCATCACGTTCAGCAGCGACACCTGGATGCGCTCGGCGAGATCGGGCAATTCGTTGATGGCGACGATGCCGCGGTGACTGCGCGGGACGAGTCCGTAGTGGATCGTCTCCGGGTCGCCGAGCGAGCGGCCCTCCGCGACCCTGATCGGGTCGACGTCGCCGATCAGGTCGGCCACCGACGTGTCGGGGGTGGCGAGCTTCTCGACATAGCGCTCCGAGCGATGGCGCCAGACAACGGGAAGGTCGTCACCGAGCTCGGACGCATGCCGAAGGGATGCCGGCGTGATCGGATGGAACGGATGCTCGCCCAGCTCTGATCCGTCGATGACCGGGGACCATTCGTCGAGCAGACCCGCCAGGCTGCGCAGCAGCCGCGTCTTGCCCTGACCGCGCTCGCCGAGCAGCACGACGTCGTGTCCGGCGAGGAGGGCGCGTTCCAGCTGAGGGATGACCGTGGCGTCGAAGCCGTGGATGCCGGGCCACGGGTCACGCCCGTCGGCCAGCGCCGACAAGAGGTTCTCGCGCAGTTCGACGCGCAGCGGCCGATAGGTGTGCCCCGATGCGCGCAGCTGCCCCGTCGTGGCGATCGCGGATGGCGAAGATGTCATGACGAGAGGGTAGGTCGCCTTCGAGGGCATCGGGGCCGGATGCCGCAATTTCGTTCAGCGCGGGCGCCGCGGGGAGCAGGTCCGTGCGACCCGACATCACCCCTCGGCATGCCGGTCGAGGAACGCGTACACCTCGTTGTCGTCGACACCGGGGAACGCTCCCCTCGGCAGCGGCGAGAACATGTGCGTGTGCACACGGGCGCTCGGCCAGGCCTTGCCTCTCCAGCGGCCCGCCACATCCTGCGGGGGCCGCCGGCAGCACGACTCGTCGGGGCAGGTGGACGCGGCGCGCGTCGCCGTCTCGCGGCCTCGGAACCATCGCGCGTCGTCGAAGGGCACGCCGATCGTGATGGAGAACTCGCCGGCATCCGTCGCCCCCGTCTGCGTCGAGCACCAGAAGGTGCCGGCCGGGGTGTCGGTGTACTGGTAGTGCTCCGTCGTGCGGTTCTGCCGCGCGAAGGCGCTGCGCGCGGAGAAGCGCCGGCAGACGATCTGTCCCTCGATCGAGCCGGTCACATCCATCGGCAGGGGAAGGTCGTCGTTCTCGTACACGCGCATCAGCGCCCCGGTGCCGTCGACGCGAAGGAAGTGCAGGCGGATGCCGAAGTGGTGCGTGAGCAGGTTGGTCAGGCGCATGGCCGCGGCCTCGTGCGTGACGCCGAAGGCATCGCGGAAGTCCTCGACGGCGAGGTCGCGGTCCTTCTTCGCCTGCGTGAGGAACGCCACCGAGGGCGTCTCGGGCATGAGGCAGCAGGCGGCGTAGTAGTTGATCTCCAGCCGCTGCTGCAGGAAGTCGGCGTAGTCGCTGGGGCGGGTGTGCCCGAGCAGCCGGTGCGCCATCGCCTGCAGCGCCATCGAGCGAAGACCATGACCGCCGGGGATGGAGGCGGGCGGAAGGTAGATGCGACCGTGCTCGAGGTCGGTGATGGAACGCGTGGAGTGGGGGAGGTCACTGGCGTAGATCAGCTCGAAGCCCAGCTGCTCCGCCATGATGCTGACGGTGCGGTGCGTCAGGGCGCCGGAGACGTGCCCGGCCGCTTTCAGCTGCTTCTCGGCGAGCTTCTCGATCTCGGGCAGGTAGTTGCCGCGTTCGCGCATCCGCAACCGCAGTTCGGTGTTCGCGCGCCTCGCCTCTTCCGGCGTAGCGATCGCCTCGCGTTCCCGGCGCTGCAGTTCTCGGTGCAGACCGAGCAGCGACTCGAGCGTCTCGTCGGTCATCCCCTTGCTGACCCGCACCGGCGGCACGCCCAGCTGGCGGAAGACATGGCTCGCCTGCGCGCGCTCCAATTCGATCTCCAGTGCGGCGCGGCGGTTGGGCGGCTCGCCGGAGATGAGGTCCGAGACCTCCGTGCCCGTCGCCTGTGCGATCGCCTGCAGCAGCGAGAGCTTCGGCTCGCGCTTGCCGTTCTCGATGAGGGAGAGCTGGCTGCCGGCGATGCCGACGACGGCGCCGAGTTCGTCGAGCGTGAGGCGGCTGGCCAGGCGGTGATGGCGGATGCGGTGGCCCAGTGTCGCGAGCTCGATCCCGGTGGACGTCATTCCTTGAGCATATCGAAAGAATACTGCTTCTTTCGATCGAATTTCACCGAAACATCGCCGCCAGGCTTTCAGAATGGATGCAGACCCCTTGTTCTACGAATTCAGTCTCACTACTCAGAGGAGCGACAATGGCACTCGCGGAAACCTTCACGGCCCGGCGTCCCAGTCCGGCCCCCGTTCCGGCGGCGCGCGTGTACGGCCGGCGGCCCGGCTTCGTCGGCAGGGGGATGGACGATCTCGTCGCCTGGGTCGATGAGATCGCCGCGCTGACCCAGCCCGCGAACATCCACTGGATCGATGGCAGCCGCGCCGAGAACGACGCGCTCCTTCGTCAGCTCGTCGACGAGGACAAGCTGATCAAGCTCAACCCCGAGTGGCGTCCCGGCTCCTACCTCGCCCGCTCCCACCCGAGCGACGTGGCTCGCACGGAGGGGCGCACCTACATCGCCTCCGAGCGCGAGGAGGACGCCGGTCCCACGAACAACTGGGCCGACCCCGCCGAGATGCGCGCCACGATGACCTCCATCTTCGACGGCAGCATGCGCGGGCGCACGATGTACGTCGTTCCGTTCTCGTTGGGCCCCGTCGGCGGCCCCCTCTCGCACATCGGCGTGCAGGTCACCGACAGCGCGTACGCGGTGACCTCCATCGGCATCATGACCCGCGTCGGCGATGAGGTCACGAAGCTCATCGCGGATGGCCGGCCGTGGGTCAAGACGGTCCACTCGGTTGGCGCGCCGCTGGCGGAGGGCGAGGCGGATGTCGCGTGGCCGTGCAACGACGAGAAGTACATCGTGCACTACCCCGACTCGCTCGAGGTGTGGTCGTTCGGCTCCGGGTACGGCGGCAACGCCATCCTCGCGAAGAAGTGCTTCGCCCTGCGCATAGCCTCGGTGATCGGCCGCGACGAGGGCTGGCTCGCCGAGCACATGCTGCTCATCCGGGTCATCGACCCCCAGGGCAGGGCCTACCACGTGGCGGCCGCGTTCCCCTCGGCGTGCGGCAAGACGAACCTCGCGATGCTGCGCCCGACGATCCCCGGCTGGCGAGTCGAGACGCTCGGCGACGACATCGCCTGGATCCGCCCGGGCGAGGACGGTCGCCTGTGGGCGATCAACCCGGAAGCCGGCTTCTTCGGCGTCGCTCCGGGCACGGGGGAGTCGACGAACGTCACTGCGGTCGAGACCCTCTGGGGCAACACGATCTTCACGAACGTCGCGCTCCGGCCCGACGGCGACGTCTGGTGGGAGGGACTCACCGACGAGGCCCCCTCACACCTGACCGACTGGGAGGGCAACCCGTGGACGCCCGACCAGGACCGCCCCGCCGCGCACCCGAACTCCCGCTTCACGGTGGGGGCGGTCCAGTGCCCGCAGATCGCGGCGGACTGGGATGCGCCGCAGGGCGTTCCCCTCGACGTGATCCTCTTCGGCGGACGCCGGGCGACCAACGTGCCTCTCGTGGTCGAGGCGACCGACTGGACGCACGGCGTCTTCCTCGGCTCGACCATCTCGTCGGAGCGCACGGCAGCCGCCGAGGGTCTCGTCGGCGAACTGCGCCGCGACCCGTTCGCGATGCTGCCCTTCTGCGGCTACAACATGGCGGACTACTTCGGGCACTGGCTGAAGGTCGGCGGCGGTCTGCGGTTCGATCGTGCGCCTCGCATCTTCCAGGTCAATTGGTTCCGCAAGGGATCGGACGGCCGGTTCCTGTGGCCCGGGTTCGGCGACAACGCCCGCGTGGTCGACTGGATCATCCGCCGCATCAAGGGCGAGGTGGGCACGATCGACAGCCCCATCGGCCGGCTGCCGAAGCCCGAGGACCTCAACCTGGACGGCATCGAGGTGCCGCAGGAGGACCTCGACGAGCTGTTCGCCGTCGACCCCGAGTCGTGGCTGCACGAGGCCGACCTGACCCAGGAGTTCTACGACTCCTTCGGCGGTCGGGTCCCCGCGGCGCTGCAGTCTGAGCTCTCGGCGCTCCGCTACCGCCTCAAGGCCGCGCAGCACTGACTCCTCGCCCGGCCCTGCCGAGGGGACGCAATCTGCTGCTTCGCCTCCGGCTCAGCAGCAGATCGCGTCCTTTCGCGCTCCGAAGGCTCCGGCTGCACCAGCACCTGGTGCCTCGCCCGGCCATGCCGAGGGGACGCAACCTGCTGCAGCGCGGGAGGCGCAGCAGCAGATCGCGTCCTTTCGCGACCGTCGGGTTGGCGCGCGCGTCAGACCAGCAGCTGGTGCCTCGCGAGGTCGCGGTAGAGCGGCGTCGACTCCACCAGCTCCGAGTGCGTTCCCTGGCCGACCACCCGGCCGCGGTCGAGCACGACGATGCGGTCGCTGTCCACGACGGTCGAGAGGCGGTGGGCGATCACGATCAGCGTCCGCCCTGCGGCGACGGCGTCGATGGCGTCGCGCATCCGCTGCTCGTTGACGCCATCCAGCGACGAGGTCGACTCGTCGAGCAGCAGGATCGGGGGAGCGGCGAGCAGGGCCCGGGCGATGGCGAGGCGCTGGCGCTCTCCGCCCGAGAGCATCACGCCGGCCTCGCCGACCGGAGCGTCGAGCCCGAGGGGATTGCGCTCGAGCACCTCGGTGAGGTTCACCGCGTGCAGCACGCGCTCGCACTCGAAGTCGGTCGCATCCGGTGACCCCAGCCGCAGGTTGTCGCCGATCGTCCCGGCCAGAGTCGGGGCATCCTGTTCGACGTAGCCGAACTGCGCACGCAGCTCTTCGCGATCCAGAGAGCGGATGTCGCGGCCGCCGAGCAGCACCTGCCCGCCGGTCGGGTCGTAGAACCGCTCGATGAGGGACAGGATCGTGCTCTTGCCGGCACCGCTCGGCCCGACGAGCGCGACCCGGGTGCCCCGCGGGACTTCGAAGGACACCCCGCGCAGCACGTCCCGATCGGTGAAGTTCGATTCGCCGTCCACCTCCTCGACGGCGCGGTCGAGATGAACCTGCTCGAGGACGGTGCGAGCCTCTGCGGCCGCCGCCTCGCGGGCGGCCACCACCGCCTCCGGGTAGCGGAAGCGCACGTCGCGGAACGCGATCGCCGGCGCCGCGGCATCCGACAACTCACTCGCGGAAGGCGCCTGATCCGCATCCGGTCCTTCACCCCGGCGAAGGCGCGAGACCGACACCGCATCTCCTTCGGTCTCGGTGGGCAGATCGAGCATCTCCTGGATGCGGCCGAGCGCACCCAGCGCCTGGTTCACGGAGGTGATCGCACCGAAGGTCGACCCGAGCGGCGCGATCAGCATGAACAGGAACATGATGAAGGTCACGAGAGCGGCGATCGTGATGGCACCCGACGCGACGCGGAACCCGCCGACGCCCAGCACGACCAGCAGGGAGAGCTGCAGCGCCACGCCGGCGATGGGCACGACGAGGGCCGACACCTTGGCGATGCGCACCCCGACGTCGTAGGCCTGGGTCGCGAGCCCGCTGACCGACGCGACCTCGCGGTCCGTCGCACCGGCGGCGCGCACCGTGCGGATCGATCCGACGGCCCGTTCGACGCCCGACGCGAGCTCGCCCACCTTCTCCTGCTGCTCGGTCGAGGCCGTGCGGA
Organism: Micromonospora sp. DT81.3; assembly: GCF_049847225.1. NCBI lineage: Bacteria > Bacillati > Actinomycetota > Actinomycetes > Micromonosporales > Micromonosporaceae > Micromonospora > Micromonospora sp. DT81.3. Next base: position 624,424 of record NZ_JBNCNY010000002.1, on the reverse strand, counting down.
TGCGGCCGCTCAGCAGCGAGACCACGGCGACGGAAACGCCGATGACGACGATGATCAGCCCGAGCAGCACGGGGTCGATGATCGCCATCGCGATGAGGGCGCCGACCAGGATGAGCGCGTTCCCGACCGAGTCCGCGAGCCCCTGGGTCAGAACGGCGTAGAGGAGCGTCGTGTCGGTCCCGACGCGCGACACGAGATCCCCGGTGCGGCGCGCATCGAATTCGCTGATCGGAAGGTGCAGGATGCGGGCGATGAGCTTGCGCCGGGAGGAGTAGACGACGGCCGTGCCCGTGCGCTGCAGCAGGTAGTGCTGGTAGCCGGAGAGCAGTGACGACGCGATGACCAGGGCTATCAGGACGGCCACCAGCGAACCGAGGGCCTGCTCGCGCTGCACCCGATCGATCACCATGCCGACGACGAGCGGCTGCGCGAGGGTCGCGATCGCGCCCAGCACGCTCAGCACGCCGATGACCACGAGCACGCGCTTGTGCTCGAAGAGGAACGGCAGCAGCTGCCGGAAGGTGGCGCGTGGCCCCTCCGGCGCTTTGCGGCCGCGGCGGCGCGGCGTTGCTTCGGGCTTGGCGGGGGCGTCGACGGACACGGTTGCACCTCGGGGTTGTTCGGGGGTCATCTTCGACCGTACTTCTTGTGGACGGCCTGCCGGGTCACGCCCAGCGCCGCGGCGATGGCCTGCCAGGAGTAGCCCTGGAGGCGCGCGCGACGAATCTGAACCTCTTCGGCCTGGGCCAGCTCCCGCCGGACGGCGGCGAGGCGGTGCAGTTCCGCGATCGGAGCGTCCTCCGGGGCCGCCCCGATCAGGGTGCGGATGTCGTCGCCGCTCACGCGGGGCTCCTTCCCGGGTGCCTCGCTCGAGACATCCGGGTGTCAACGTTAGTTGACGCCTTGCGCCGATGTCAACTCTTGTTGACAGAACGTGGAGATGCCCGGTCCTCGAGGGGGACCGGGCATCTCCGCACACGCGACCGGATCAGTGCGCCATGGCCGCCAGCGCCTCGGGGTCGATCGTCGCGATGGAGCGCGTGTCCTGGAACGCCCGGATGCCCTCGATGCCCTGCTCGCGCCCGATACCCGACTGCTTCATGCCGCCGAACGGGGCGCGGAGGTCCAGCCGGGTCGCTCCGTGGTCGTTGACCCACACGTAGCCGCACACGAGCTGCGATCCCACGCGCGACGCGGAACCGGGGTCGGCGGTCCAGACGGACCCGCAGAGCCCGCCCCACGTGTCGTTCGCGAGACGCACCGCTTCCTCCTCGGAGTCGAACGGGAGGATCGGGATGACCGGCCCGAACTGCTCCTGCGTCACGACGCGGAGCGCAGGGTCCGGGTCCACGACGATCGCGGGCCGCAGGAAGTTGCCGCCGGCGAGGTCGCCGGCCGGCAGCTCGCCGAACTCGCGGACGTCGGCTCCCGCATCCTTCGCCTCCTGGATGATCTCCTCGACGAACGCCTTCTGCGCGGGCGAGTGCAAGGGGCCCATGGTGGTCTCCGCGTCGAGGCCGTGCCCGAGCTTCGCCCGCTCGAGCCGCGCGGTGAGCCCCGCCACGAGTTCGTCGAGCCGCGAGCGGTGCACGAACACGCGCTTGGCGTTCATGCAGATCTGGCCCGTCGTGTCGTAGACCGCCGCGAACAGCCGGTCCAGATGCGTGTCGTCGAGGATCGCGTCGTCGAGGAAGACCGCCGCGTCGTTGCCACCCAGCTCGAGCGTGACGCGGGTGAGCGTCTTCGACGCCATCTCCATGATGCGCTTGCCGCCGTTGACGCTGCCCGTGAAGCACACCTTCGCGATGTCAGTGTTCTGGATGAGCCCGGTCATGTTCTCGTCCTTGCCCGTCACGACGTTCAGCACGCCGGGCGGAAGCTTCTCGGCGACGCGCTGCACCACGCGGGTGGTGGCGAGGGGCGCCGACGGCGGCGGCTTGACGATCGCCGTGTTGCCGGCGAGAAGGGCGTGCGGCAGCGACGCGCCGAGGATCGCGATCGGCCAGTTGAACGGCACGATCACCGTAACCACGCCGAGGGGCTGGTAGGCGACCTCGGTGCGCACCGGGATGCCGGGGGCAGGCTCGAGCACCTTGCCGGTGTCGACCTCGTCGGCCAGCATGAGCGCGAGCTGCCAGCGGATGTCGAACACCAGGGCATCGATCCAGCCCTCGAGGCGGACCTTGCCGTTCTCCTGCGACAGGATGGCGGCGTCCTCGTCGCGATCATCGGCGATCCCGGCGATCGCCTCCGCCATCTTGGCGGCGCGCTCCTGCGCGCTCAGAGCCGACCATGCAGGGAAGGCCGCCTTGGCGGCGGCGACGGCATCCTCGACATCTCTCGGTGACGCGGATGCCGCGTGGCCGACGACGACGCCAGGTCTGGCGGGGTCGGGAATCTCCAGTGTGTCCTGCGTGTGGCGCTCCTCGCCCCCGATGTACAGCCCGGTTCGAACAGGCGCTTGCGTGACTGTGTCCGACATCGATCGATCCACCTCTCTGACGGCGTGCTCGGGTGCGACGCCCGCATCTAGCGTGCGCTCGCCGGTCGCGGAGCGCAAGATTGCCGACAAGATCTGCGCGCATTTCGTCTGCAATCCTGCGCGCGCGGCCACTACTCTCTTGAGACAGGGCGCACATGCGCTCCGGGATGTCATCACGAGAGGTCACAGAGCTGCCATGTCGGATGCCGCGGTGGTCGAATCGGGTGATGAGCCGGCCCGTGCGGACCTCACCCAGCAGATCCGGGACGCGATCCTCGGCGGCGAGTTCGCCCCTCATCAGCGGCTCATCGAAGCGGACATCAGCGAGCGCTACGACGCCTCCCGCGCCGCTGTGCGCACCGCCCTGCTGAATCTCGCCAGCGAGGGACTCGTGGAGCGCCTGCCGAACCGGGGAGCGCGGGTCCGCGCCATCAGCATCGACGAAGCGGTCGAGATCGTCGAGGTGCGCATCGGCCTCGAGACGCTTTGCGCCCGCAAGGCGGCCGAGAACCTCACCGACGCGGATGCCGAGGAGCTGCGGAGGCTGCGCGAGGAGATCGCCGGCGCGGTGGCGGCGGGCAACCTCGTGGAGTACTCGCGGCTCAATCAGGAGATGGATCGCCGCATCCGGGACCTCAGCCGGCACGCCACGGCCACCCGGCTGCTCGAGCGGCTGCGTGCGCAGTCCGCCAGGCACCAGTTCCGGCTCGCGTTCCACCCCGGTCGGGCGGCGCAGTCCGCCCCGGAGCACATCGCCATCATCGACGCTCTGCTCGCGCGCGATCCGGATGCCGCCGAGGCGGCGACCCGCTCGCACCTCGAGGGCATCGTGGGCGTGCTGCGCGGCTTGGACTGAGCCGGCTCCCAGAACAGAAGAGCGGCCCGGCCGATCGGCCGAGCCGCTCCCTCTGGCCGGACGCCGCTTATCCGAACTGCTCCGCCGTCGCGTACCCCTTGCCGTTGTACTTCTGCACCTGCACGTCGGACACGGCCGGCTTGCCGTCGACCGTCGTGTCGATGACCGACCCTTCGAGCATGAACGGCGCCTCGTAGCCCTGGATGCTCATGAGCGCCTCCATGAAGCTGTCCCGGGTCGGCTCCTCCATGGCCGCGAAGGCCTGCTCGAGCGTCGCCGCCGCGATCCAGCTCCAGACGCAGTGCGGGAAGGCGGGGACGCCGTCCTGGTCGGTGTACTCGTCGATCGCCGCGAGGAACGCCTTGCCCTCTTCGCTCTCCTGGAACGGCGGGCTCGCCGCGGACTGCGAGAACGCCACGGAGTAGATCCCCGGGAAGGCCGAGCCGCCACCTGGTTCGAGGATGGCTACTGGGCTCGACGTGTTCGACGGCAGGAACCAGCTGGGCAGCCAGCCGACCTGCTGCGCCTTCTGCAGCGAGGAGATCACCAGCGGTGTGATCGACATCGCGTTGAAGAAGACGTCGGCGCCGCTGGCCGCGAGCTCGGTCAGCTGCGCGTCGACGCTCGTGTCGGTGGCCTCGTAGGTCAGCTCGCTCACGACCTCGATGTTGTCGGCCCCGTCGATCGCATCCTTGAAGCCCTCGACGTAGCCGTCGCCGTAGTCGTCGTTCTGCGACAGGATCGCGACCTTGTGATCCTCCCCGGATGACGCGAGGAGTTCACCGAACGCCGCACCCTCCTGCTGGTAGATCGGGACGAGACCGAGCTGCATGGGGCTCTCGTTGCGGTCGCTGAACAGCGGGTCGCCCGTCATCACCAGCACCTGCGGGACGCCCTCGTCGATCGCCGCCTCGCGCCACGCGCGGTTGGTGGGGGTGCCGAGCCCGATGCCGGCGGCGAAGACGCCGTCGGACACCATCTGCTGGAAGTTGGCCAGCGCCTTCTGGGGGTCGTACGTGTCGTCGTACGCCTTGATCTCGACGGTACGGGTCTTGCCGTCGCCGAACTCGATCCCCCCATCGGCGTTCTTCTCGCCGAAGTACGCCTTGGCCCCGTCGACCGTGCAGTTTCCGGGGCCGGCTGTGGGACCGGAGAGGGGGCTCGTGATGCCGAGCGTGATGCTCGTGTCGGTGATGCCGGGGCTGGCTTCTGCGGCACCGTCGCCGCTGTCGCCACCTCCCCCGTCGGTGTCGCCGCCGCGGGCGCAGCCGCTCACGGCGAGGGCGAGGACGGATGCCAGGGCGACGCATCCGATGACACCCCGCCTCCGCTTGCTGATGTTCATGATCAACCTTGCCTCTCTGTGTCGTACGGTTCAGGGTTTTCGGGTGTCTTCCGCACGGGACCGGCCGGGGCCGCGGGCACGGGAGCGGTCTGCGGGATCGGTCCCGAGCGGCTGGCCGGCGGCGAGCCCGAGCCTCCTCCGCGTCGCCGGGTGAGCCGGCGCAGCGTTCGCGGGAGCGAGACGAGACCGCCTGGCAGGAGGAAGAGCACCGCGAGGAGGATGATCCCCTGCAGGACGAGGGTGAGGCTCGCGTCGATGCTGTTGGTGAGCTGCGGGGCGAGCACGTAGTACGCGCCGCCGATCAGGGATCCGGCGATGCTGGCGGCGCCGCCGATCACCATCGCGGCGACGAGGCTGATCGAGTGGGCGAAGCTCATGGTCTCGGGTGAGGTGTACTGCACGGCCACCATGTAGAGGAAGCCGCTGGCGCCGCCGAACAGCGACGCGATGGTGAACGCGAGCACCTTGTAGCGATATGGGGAGATGCCCATCGAGGTCGCGACCGCCTCGTTGTCGCGCACGATGGCCATCGCGCGTCCGAACTTGCCGCGCACGAGGTTGCGGGCCAGAAGGAACGCGACGACGGTGATCGCGAGCACGATGTAGTACTGCCACTGGTCGTCATCGAGGCCGCTCCAGTCGGGAGCGCCCGAGAAGCGGGCCGATGTGCCCTGTGATCCTCCGGTGAACTCGTCGAGCCGCTTGGCCAGGGGCAGGCCGACGATCGGCAGGGCGATCGTGACCATCGCGATGGCGAGACCGCCGAGGCGCGCAGCGGCGAGGGCCACGATGAGGCCGGCGACGCCGGGGACCAGGCACGCGAGCACGAAGACGATCGTGATGTTCCAGCCGGCGTTGACCCCGTATGCGGTGACGTACGCCCCGAGGCCGACGAAGAAGATCTGCCCGAGCGACACCTGGCCCGTGTAGCCCATGACGATGTTCAGCCCCAGCACCGCGACGGCGTAGACCCCGATGCGCACGAGCGTCTGGTTGGCGAAGACCGGGAGCATGAGCGGCGCCGCCACCAGCAGGGCGGCGACCAGGACGACGAGTGCCCCCACGACCCAGGGGTTGCGCAGCCGATCGGTCAGCGTGGACATCAGACGCGCACCACGACTTTCCGGCCGAAGAGTCCCTGGGGGCGCAGGAAGAGCACGACGAACACGAGGATGAAGGGCACGGCGATCTTCAGGTCGTAGCCGATGAAGGGCACGTAGACCGCGGCGAGATTCTCGAGGATGCCGATGGCCCACGCGGCGACGACGGCACCGGCCGGGCTGTTCAGACCGCCGATGATGACGGCCGCGAGGGCATACACGAGCGCGCTGTCGAGCATCCCGGGCGTGAGGGTCAGCTGGGGGGCGACGAGTGAGCCGGCGACCGCCCCGAGCGCGGCGGCCAGGCCCCAGCCGACCATCAGCAGCCGGCCGACCGGGAGCCCGGAGAGAGCCGCCGAGTTCGGGTTCACGGCAACGGCCCGCAGCGCCAGGCCGAGCTTGGTGCCCCGGAACAGCAGCTGCATCACGATCATGATCGCCACGATGGCCAGAAACGTGCCGAGCGAGCGGACGCTCACCACCGCTCCCAGGATGTTCACCGTGTCGAGGGGGAAGAGCGAGGGGAACTGCCGGTTGTTGAATCCCCAGACCCAGCCGCAGATTCCGGTGATGAGGGTCAGCAGCCCGATCGTCACCACAACGGCCGTGTCGGGGTCGCCGCCCTCGAACCTCCGGATGAGGAAGCGCTCGATCAGCCCTCCGTAGACGAAGGAGATGACCACGGCGATCACGATGGCGAGAAGCACCGGGGCGCCCAGCTGGGTGAAGGCGAAGGCGATGTACGCCGACAGCACGGCCATCCCGCCCTGAGCGAAGTTGATCAGCCCGGTGGACTGGTTCACGAGCACGATCGCCAGCGCGAGCGCCGCATAGATCGAGCCGGTGGAGAGACCGTCGACGACGAGCTGGATGAAGGTGTCCACGCTCAGCCTCCCAGGTAGGCGCGACGGATCTCGTCCATGCCCTTGAGCTCGGCCGAGGTTCCGGTGAGCGCGTTGCGCCCGGTCTCGAGCACGGTGGCGGTGTCGACGAGGGTGAACGCGAGGTTGGCGTTCTGCTCGACCACGAGCATCGCGATGCCCGAGTCCAGCCGCAGCCGCCGGATCGCCTCGTACACCGACTTGCCCGTGCTGGGGGCCAGGCCGAGTGATGCCTCGTCGAGCATGAGCAGCCGGGGCTTCGCCATGAAGGCACGGGCGATGGCGAGCATCTGCTGCTCGCCGCCGGAGAGGGTGGATGCCGTGGAGGTGATGCGCTCCTTCAGCTGCGGGAAGAGGTCGAGGCAGTAGTCGACGTCGGCAGCGACGCCCTTGTCCTTGCGGCGGTACGCGCCGACGCGAAGATTCTCCCGCACGGTGAGCTGACCCAGTGTGCCCCGCCCCTCCGGCACGTGCGCGATGCCCCGCGCCGCGACCTGCTCCGGCCGCAGGCCCCGGAGGCTCTTCCCGTCGAAGGTGATGCGCCCACCGGAGCGGACCGAACCGCTGATGGCGCGAAGCGTCGTGGTCTTGCCGGCTCCGTTTGCACCCAGGATGCCGACGGCTCCGCCGTCCGGAACGCTGAGCGACACCGTGTCGAGCACCTGCACCGGTCCGTAGAAGGCCGTCACATCGGTGAGCTCAAGCAGCGTCATCCGCCGCGTCCTTCCCGATGTACGCCTCGATGACCCGGGCGTCCGCCTGCGCCTGCGATGCCGTCCCCTCCATGAGCTTGCGGCCGTGGTCGAGCACCACCACGCGGTCGGTGAGCGCCGAGATCAGCCCCATGTGGTGCTCGACGATGACGATGGTGATGTCGAAATCGGAGCGCATGCGGCGCACCTGGTCGATGAAGCCGTCGACCTCCGAGTGGGGGAGGCCCGCGGCCGGCTCGTCGAGCAGCAGCAGCCGCGGCTGAAGCAGCATCGCCCGGCACAGCTCGATGCCCTTGTGCAGCCCGTGCGACATCTCGTCCGGGGTGCGCATCGCGGCCCAGCCGAGCCCGAATCGATCGAGCAGCTCGAGCGCGTCGGCGCGCAGGCTGCGCTCGTCCTTCCCCGTCGGGGGCACGCGCAGCGACCACGAGACCGGCCCCCCGCGCAGCCGCGGGTGCGCGCCGAGCATCACGTTCTCGAGCACCGTGGCGTGCAGCTGCAGCGCGGGGTGCTGGAAGGTGCGGGCGAGCCCGAGCCGGGAGAGGCGCCACGGGGCCTTGGCGAGCACCTCCTGCTCGTCGATGCGAATCGAACCGGATGACGGGCGGTAGTGGCCGCTGATGCAGTTGAAGAGCGAGGTCTTGCCGGCGCCGTTGGGTCCGACCAGCCCGAAGACCTCGCCCGGCTGCACCTCGAAGCCGACGTCTTCGAGCACCTTGACGCCGCCGAAGCGGAGGTTCACGTGCTCCAGGGTGAGTCGAGCGGCCATCGCCTCCCTTTCCCCGTCGTCGCCTCGCTGCTGTCGACCGTGAGAGCGCGCGTGCCCTCGGGTGGATGCGCGCGCCTCCCTGTGATGGGACGGTACGGACCCCCAGCCGGATTGTCAACGATTTTGGCGTGAGCGCCGCGATCTTTATGCAACCGTGTCTCACCCCGCCGTCGGGGTGACCCGTACCGGCATGTGCTCCCAGCCCCGCAGGGTGTTGTTGAGATGCCGCGCGGGCGTTCCGGAGAGCTCGATCGCCGAGACGCGGTCCAGCAGCGCCCCGAGCACGGCCGTCGCCTCGAGGCGCGCGATGTGCTGCCCGACGCACTGATGCAGCCCCATCCCGAAGGCCACGTGCCCCGAGGGATCGCGCGAGAGGTCGAAGCGGTCGGGGTCCGCCCATCTCCGCGGGTCGCGGTTGGCCGCGCCCAGGAACATCAGCACCTTCTCGCCCGGCGGGATCGGCGTTCCGGAGACGACGGTCTCGACGGTGGTGGTGCGGAAGAAGGTCTGCACGGGCGATTCGAGGCGCACGGCCTCCTCGAACGCCCGCGGCAGAAGCGATCGATCGGCCCGCAGGCGCTCCCACTGGTCCGGATTCGCGGCGATCGCGTGCACGACCGCCGCGATGCCGGTGACGGTGGTGTCCACCCCCGCGGTGAGCATCGAGCGCACGATCAGCGGCGCCTGCTGCGGCGTGATCTCCCCGCGGTCGGCCGCGGCCCAGATCTGCGCGCCGAAGCCGTCGTCGGTCAGGTTCTCGCGCAGGCACTGCGTGTTGATCCATTCGACGGTCGGCCCGATGGTGGCCGCCGGAACCGTCACCAGTTCGTTCTGCGGACCGAAGGCGTTGAACGCGAAGTCGCCGTACGGCAGCAGGTGCTCACGGCCGGTCGGGCCGATCCCGACGGCGTCCGGGAAGACGCGCAGGGGGAGCACCTCGGCGAGGTCCGTGACGGCGTCGAACTCCGTGCCGCGGCCGAGCAGCTCGTCGACGAGCTGCGCGGCATCCGCCTTCCACTCCTCCTCCAGCCGCCGGAGCCGCCGCTGGGACAGCAGCTGCGAGAGCACCGCGCGGGGAGCGTCGTGCCGGGGCGGATCGGCCTCCAGCAGCAGGCTGGGCGGTCGCCACGGCTTCTCCGTGGTGAAGTTGCTGAGCCCCACGCCGGCGCCGGACTGCAGCGCCTGCCAGTCGGTGAGGCAGCGGTGCACCTCCGCGTATCGGGCGACCGCATATACGCCGTAGGCGTCGAGGGAGACGACGGGGCCGAGCTCCCGCAGCCGCTCGTGGAACGGCAGTGGGTCGGCGAGGAACTCGGTCGAGAACGGGTCGATCGAGCTGACCGGTGTGGGGGAGAGGGCGACGGCCATCAGGCGGACCTTTCGAGAAGCGCGTCAGACATCGAGCACGAGACGCGGGCCGAGGCTGCGCGAGACGCAGGGGAACATGCAGAGGGATGCCGCCCGCTCGGCGTCGTCGAGCAGCGAATCCCGATGGTCGGGGCGGCCGTCCAGCACCTCGGTCTCGCAGGTGCCGCAGACCCCCTGGGCGCAGGACGTGATGACGTCCACGCCCGCACGGGCGAGCGCGGCGACGACCGTCTCGTCGGGAGCCACCGTGACCGTCGAGCGCGAGCGTGCGGCCACCACCTCGAATGCGCGGGCCACGTGCGAGCCGTCGGTCGAGGCCGCGGTGAACCGCTCCACCTTGGCCGGAAAGCCGCCGGGCGGCGCCGGCCATGCCTGCACCGCATCCAGCAGCCGGGTCGGCCCGCACGCGTACACGCGCACGCGGGAGTCGGTCGGTCGCCATGCTTCCAGGTCGGCCCGTCCGATCTCGTCGGCGCAGTGCACCGTCACCCGCTCGCCGTGGGAAGCGAGCTCATCGAGGTAGGCCAGCCGGGCGCGCGACCTGCCGAGGTACAGAAGTCGCCACGGGAGGTCGAGCAGCTCCGCCTGGCGGATCATCGGCAGCAGCGGCGTGATGCCGATCCCGCCGGCGATGAAGAGGTGGTCGGCGGCCGGTGCCAGCCGGAAGTTGTTGCGAGGACCGCCGAAGCCCAGCGCGAAACCCTCGGCGGCGTGGTCGTGCAGGAACGCGGAGCCGCCGCGGCCGTCGAGCTCGCGCTGCACCGCGATGCGGTAGGTCGCAGCATCCCAGCGATCGCCGCACAGCGAGTACTGCCGGGTTCTGCCGTCCGGCAGCACCACGTCGATGTGCGCGCCGGGTGCCCAGTCCGGCAGCCGGGACCCGTCCGGCCGCGCGAGGGCGAGTTCCACGACCCCCTCCGCGACCGTCCGGCGTCCGACCACGACCAGCGTCCGGCGGGCCGCGGGCGCGGCCACGGGGGGCGCTGCGGGAATGGCGTGCGGTGTCACGAGGCTCCCTTGCCAGGTGGATCGGCGGTGATCGAGCCCCACGCTAGACCCGGCCGCGCGTGGCGGCTCCGAACATTCCATTGAACGGAATCACCGCGTAGGGTAGAGCGCGGAGGAAGCGATGGCGCGTGGGTCTGCCGGCGAATCGGTGCTGCACAAGCACCTGCGCGTGCTGGAGTCCTTCGAGCCGCTGCGTCCCTTCCTGACGCTGGCCGAGATCGCGGATGCCGCGGGGCTCGCCCCGTCGACCACGCACCGGCTCGTGGCCGAGCTGGAGCGCGAGGGCATGCTCGAGCGGATGCCGGATCGCTCGTACCGCCTCGGGGTGCGCCTCTGGGAGTTCGCCTCCCGCACGCCCGGCGCTCTGGGGCTCCGCGAACTCGCGCGGCCGTGGCTCGGCGCGGTGCACGCCCGCATCCGTCAGCACACCCAGCTGGGCGTGCTTGCGGGCACCGACGTGCTGTTCATCGAGCGGATGTCGACCCGCGACGCCGTGGTGAACGCGACGCTCATCGGGGGCCGCATCCCGCTGCCGATCAGCTCGAGCGGGCTCGTGCTGCTGGCCCATGCCGGCGAGCATGTCATCGACGAGGTCGTCGCCGCCGGGTGGCCGCTGCCGACATCGAACACCATCCGGGGTGAAGCCGAGCTGAGGCCCCGGCTGCGGCGCGTCCGGGCCGACGGCTTCGCGGTGACCGATGGACACATCCATCCGGAGTCGCGGGGGATCGCGGTGCCGGTGCTCGGGCCGCACGGGGTCGTGTACGCCGCGATGGGTGTCGTCGTCCCCAACGACGACACGTCTCCGCAGGCCGCGATCGAATTGCTGACGGTCGCCGCGGCCGGCATCACGCGGGCGCTCGAGGAGGTCTATCTGCCCGGCGGGGAGCGGCCGGGCCTGCCGCTGATGACCACCTCGGTCCGATCGCTCGAGTACTTCGCCGAGTCGGGGATGCCGTTGCTCCGGACACCCGGCGAGGGCGGCTAGGGTGAGGGACGCCATGAGCACGATCGCGATCCTCGGCCTCGGCGAGGCCGGCCGGGTGTACGCGCGAGGTCTGCGCTCCGCGGGCGCCGACGTGCGCAGCCACGACCCGTTCCACCGGGTCGATGACCCGGGGCTGGGTCAGGTCGAGACCCTGAAGGACGCCGTTCGCGGCGCGGATGTCGTGCTGAGCCTGGTGGGCGGCACGGCCGCGCTCACCGCCGCGGTGGATGCGCTGCCGTTCGCGTCGGAGGGCGCCGTCTATGCGGACCTCAACACCGTGTCGCCGGAGGTGGAGGTCGAGATCGCCGAAGTGGCCGACCGGCACGGCGTACCCATGGCGGATGTCGCGGTGCTCGCACCCGTGCCGCGCGCGGGGATACGCACCGAGCTGCTGGCCAGCGGAACCGGCGCCCCAGCGTTCGCGAAGAGGGTCGGCCCCTTCGGAGTCCCGGTCACCGTGGTCGAGGGCGGGCCCGGCGAGGCCGCCCGGCTCCGGCTGCTGCGGAGCATCTTCATGAAGGGGCTCGCCGCGCTCGTCCTCGAGGGCGTGGGCGCGGCCAGCGCCCTGGGAGCCGAGGACTGGCTGCGCGACCAGATCGCCGGCGAACTCGGTCCCGACGGCCACGCCGTCGTGGATCGCCTGGTCGACGGCACCTACCGTCACTCGGCGCGCCGTGAGCACGAGATGCGCGACGCCCTCGCGAGCCTGGAGCAGCTCGGCCGGCCCGCCGACATGACGAAGGCGACTCTCGCCTGGCTCGAGCGCATCAACTCCGAGCGCCGAACCCCCTGATCCGCGAAGGGACGCAATCTGCGGCTCAGGAGCCAGCGAACCGACGTGCTGCGTCCCTTCGCACGGGGTGGGCGAGGGGCTCAGGCCTTGGTCGAGCGCCAGCCGCCGTGATACTCCGTCCGCACCGTTTCGGCGTAGGGGGCTGGGCTGACGACGGCTCGCACGGCGATCTGCTCGTGCGGCTCGACCGTGGTCTTCCTCGATCCGCCGTCGGGCTCGCCCCAGATGACGCGCACCTCCGTGCCGATCGGCACATCAGGATCCACGGTCGCCAGCGAAAGGCCGCGCCGCTCGTTCGCGGTGATGCCGGTGAACAGCGAGAGGCCCACGATGTCGCCGTCGGCGTCGATCACCGAGTCGTAGTTCGATGATCCGTAGTTCGCGTTCGGCAGGTCGAAGAACTGGTATCCCGGCCCGCTGCGATCGATCGGGGAGGCGAGGATCTTCGCGAGGTCCTCGTCGTTCCAGGCGAGCGTGACCTTCTTGCGCTGGGCATCGCGGTCGATCCCCTCCAGCGCCTGGCGGCCGATGAAGTCGTGGTCGAACTTCACGAATGAGCCGTAGCCGAGCTCCCACGGGTTCAGGTAGTAGTCCTCGATGTTCTCCGAGACGAACGATCCGGCCAGGGCATTGATGGCCTCATAGCTGTCGGCGGGCAGCCATTCGCGGTAGGCGCGCTCCGGCTCGCTCGAGTAGATCGCCGGCAGCGGCGAGGGGATCCACCCGGACTCCAGGGTGTTGGACGAGTACGCCCGCGACCCGCAGGGCTCGATGCCGAACTCCGCACCGGCGTCGAGCACGGCGTCGCGGATGCGGCCGTGGTCCTCGTACGGTCCCCAGATCTCCAGCCCGGGCGCGCCCGCCATGCCGTGGCGCAGCGTGCGCACCTCCACGCCGCCGACCTGCAGGTGGCCCATATGGAAGAACTTCACCTGCTCTACCGCTCGGCCGGCGAAGCGCTCGATGATCTGCCACGCGTTGGGGCCCTGGATCTGGAAGCGGTAGTATTCGCGTGTCACTGCGGCGCCGTAGGGCCTCGACGGGGACCGGTCGTCGTAGCGCACCTCCACGTCGTAGCCGCCCGTCTCGGCGTGGAACTGCAGCCAGTTCGCCGCCGGCGCCCGCCCGACGTAGACCAAGTCGTGCTCCGCCTCATGGAAGAGGATGCCGTCGCCGATCACACCGCCGTTCGACGCCGTCGGCACGAACTGCTTCGCCGTGTCGACCGGGAAGTTGGCGAAGCTGTTGATCCCAGTATCGGAGACGAGCTTCAGAGCGTCCGGGCCCGAGATGAAGAAGTTGACCATGTGATGCGACTGGTCATAGAGCACCGCCGTCTCGCGCCAGGCCTTCTGCTCGCGCCGCCAGTTCGTGAACTCCGCCGGCACCACGGGGTAGATGTACGTTCCGAGCTGCGAGTCGCGCAGCATCCGGACGGTGTCGCCCCTCTCATCCAGCAGCTGCTGCAGGTTCTCCGGCATGTCTGACTTCCTTCTGTTGCGGTTGCGTGGTCGGGCGAGTGATCTTCAGGACGTTCGGTAGTGCTCGCGCGCCTCGCGCACGTAGGGCCACGGTGCGACGGTCGCCCGCACCTCCACCTGGCGGTGTGGCTCGACCTGCGGCTTGTGCGAGTTCGGCTCCTCGCCCCATGTCACCGTCACCTCGGCGCCGACATCGGCGTGCGCGGCGTCGAGCGTCGCGAGCGACACGTAGGCCTGCTCGTTCGCGATGTAGCCGCAGTCGAACGACTGGCCGACGATCGTATCGCCGACCCGCACCCGGTCCACCTGGTACAGCGCGTAGCGCGATTTCGGCAGATCCATGTACTTCGCCGCCAGCCCGTCCTCGAGCAGCGAGCCCCAGACCCCGCGCACGTCGTCGGCGTTCCATTCCAGAGTCACCTTGCGGCGGTGCGGTCCCTCCGCGACGCGCTGGAGCGCATCCCGGCCCACGAAGTCGTGGTCGAACGAGATCGTGCGGCCGTAGTCGAGGTCCCACGGCGTGAGGTAGTAGTCCTCGATGCGCTCCGATGCGAAGCTGCCCCCGAGCGAGCCGGCGCTCGTGGCGGGCAGCCACCGGCGGTAGTCCGCCGTGCTGTCCCCCGAGAAGATCGCGGGCAGGGGCGAGGGGACCCATCCGGACTCGAGGTTGGCCGTCGAGTACCCCTTCGCCCCCACTCGCACGAGGCCGTGCCCCGAGCCGGCCTCGAGGATGGCCTCGAGCACCCGGTCGGCGTCTCCCCAGGCGCCGAAGAGCTCGAAACCGGGCTGCCCGGCCATGCCGTGCCGGATGCCGCGCACCTGCAGTCCCGCGATCGTGAAGCGCGCCATGTGGAAGAAGCCGATGCGCGGCACTTCGCCGCCGATCAGGCGCTCCATGATCGGCAGCGCCGTCGGCCCCTGCAGCTCGTAGCGGAACAGCGCGGGCGCGCCCGCCCGCACGATGGAGTTGCCGTCGCGCGTCACCTCGACGTCCCAGTCGCCGGTCTCGGCGTGGAACTGCGTCCAGTCGATCACCATCTGGTGGCCGACGAGAACGTAGTAGTCGTCGTCGATGTGGGTGAGGATCGCGTCGCCGATCAGGTGACCGTCGTCGTTGACGGCGACGAACTGCTTGGCGCGGTCGACGGGGAAGTTCGCGAAGCTGTTCACCGCGAGGCGCTCGAGGAGCTGAGCGGCCTCCGGCCCTCGGAGGAACAGATCGGTCATGTGATGCGACTGGTCCAGCAGCGCGCACGACTCCCGCCACGCGTGCTGCTCCGAACGCCAGTTGCTGAACTCGGGTGCGACGGGGAAGACCGTCGGCCGGGCCTGCGCATCGCGCAGCAGGCTCACCGGAGAGCCGACCCGGTCGATGGCGGCCTGAAGCGACTCTCCTGCACCGGCGCCGTCTCCGGCCGGTTCCGGCGTCCTTGCGGCGGCGGCTGCGACGTTCGACATGAAGACTCCCTCGTCTCTCGTCAGGCTGTGTCGTCGCGCGGAGAAATCCCCGGCATCCGTTGCACTTCGTCGCCAAGATTGTAGACAGAATCTTGACCAGCGCACCAGGGTGTGGTTCGCTTTGCTCGCGGGGCGGACGTTCCGGCGTTCGGTGCATCTCCGCGCACGCTGATCGCCGCGCAGATCGGAGCCCCCATGGCAGAGACCACGCCGAGCCTGCTCGTCGTGAGTGCGCACGCCGGCGACTTCGTGTGGCGCGCGGGCGGCGCCATCGCGTCCGCGACGATGCGCGGGGAGCGCGCCGTGGTCGTGTGCCTCTCCTATGGAGAGCGCGGCGAATCGGCCAGCCAATGGCTGGAGGGCAGGTCGCTCGAGGAGATCAAGACGATCCGCCGGGATGAGGCCGCGGCCGCGGCCGCCGCACTCGGGGCGGAGATCGAGTTCCTGGATGCCGGGGACTACCCGCTGCGCGAGTCCCAGCAGACGCTCGAGCGCCTCATCGACGTGTATCGTCGCGCGCAGCCGACGGTCGTGCTGACCCACCCGCTGCTCGATCCCTACAACGGCGATCACCCGGCTGCGGCGAGGATGGCGCTCGAGGCTCGTGTGCTCGCGCAGGCCATCGGCGTGGCGAACTCGGACGGCACCTACCCGGCGAAGGACGAGATCATCGGCGCCCCACCCGTGTTCTTCTTCGAACCCCACCAGAGCGAGCAGAGCGAGTTCAAACCGAACCTCCTGCTCGATATCACTGCCGCGTTCCCGCAGAAGCGCGCGGCGATGGAGTGCATGCCGGCCCAGAAGCACATGTGGTCGTACTACACCGACCTCGCGATCCGGCGGGGGGTGCAGGTCAAGCGCAACGCCGGACCCAACCTGGGGCTGCCGCACGACACGATGGGCGAGGCCTACATGCGCTACTACCCCCAGGTCACGGACGTGCTGCAGTGAATCGTGCTGAAGTGAGCGGTGCTCACGCGAACGGGGCACTGGTTCGGGCGGGCCGCGCCGGAGGTTCGCGATGAGGAACGTGGTCGTCACCGACATCGAGAGGGCGGATGCCGCCACGATCGACGCGCTCGGTGCGCACGGCGTCGCCACGGTGCATGAGGCGCTCGGCCGAGTCGGACTGGCGGGCGCGACGCTGCACCCTCGCCAGGACGGCGCGCGCATCGCCGGCTCGGCTGTGACGGCGCTCTGCTGGCCCGGCGACAACCTCATGATCCACGCCGCGGTCGAGCAGTGCCGCACAGGCGACATCCTGGTCGTCACCACCACCTCGCCCTCCCTCGACGGCTCGTTCGGCGAGCTGTTCGCGACGGCGCTGCGCTATCGAGGCGTGCGGGGGTTCGTCACGACCGGCGGTGTGCGGGATGTCGCGGACCTGCGGGCGGTGGGATTCCCGGTCTGGTCCGGGGCGGTGAATGCGCAGGGAACGGTGAAGGCGACGCCGGGAGCGGTGAACGTGCCCATCGTCGTCGGGGGTGCGACGGTGCGGCCAGGAGATGTGATCGTCGCCGACGATGACGGGGTGCTCTGCGTTGCTCGGGAATCGGCCGGTGAGGCGCTCGCCGCGGCCGACGCGCGTGTGCAGAAGGAGGCCGCATCGCGGGCCGCCTACGAGCGCGGGGAGCTGAGTCTCGACCGCAACGACCTCCGCTCGGTGCTCCGCGACCTCGGTGTGCAGTACATGACGCAGACGGAATACGAGGCGCAGAGTGGCCGAAGCTGACGGCATCCCGTGTCTTCTCATGCGCGGCGGCACCTCCAAGGGCGCCTACTTCCTCGCGGATGACCTGCCGCGCGACGAAGCCGAGCGCGATGACCTCCTGATGCGCATCATGGGGACGCCCGACCCCCGTCAGATCGACGGACTGGGGGGCGCACACCCCCTCACCAGCAAGGTCGCGGTGGTCTCGCGGTCGGCGACGGGCGACACGGACGTCGACTACCTCTTCCTGCAGGTCGGGGTCGACGAGGCGTTCGTCACCGACAAGCAGAACTGCGGCAACATCCTCGCGGGAATCGGGCCCTTCGCCCTCGAGCGCGGCCTCGTCGAGGCGCAGGGCGACCGCACCAGCGTGCGCATCCGCATGCTCAACACGGGATCGGTCGCCACGGCCGCCTTCGCGACCCCCGGCGGGCGCGTGCACTACGACGGCGACCTGGCGATCGACGGCGTCCCGGGCACGGCGGCGGCGATCACCCTGGACTTCGAGGGGACGGCGGGGTCCTCGACGGGCGCGCTGTTCCCCACGGGAAGCGTCGCCGACGAGGTCGACGGGGTGCGCGTGACATGCGTCGACAACGGGATGCCGAGCGTGCTCGTGCGCGCCGACGACGTCGGTGCGACGGGCGTGGAGTTGCCCGAGGAGCTGGAAGCGGATGCCGAACTCAACGCGCGGCTCGCCTCGATCCGCCGGGCCGCCGCCCGGCTGATGGGCATGGGCGATGTCTCCGAGACGACCGTGCCGAAGGTGGTGCTGGTTTCGCAGCCCTCTCGGGATGGGACGATTTCGACGCGCAGCTTCCTGCCCGTGCGGGTGCACACGTCCATCGGGGTGCTCGGCGCGCTGACGGTCGCGGCCGGCGTACTCGTGGAGGAAAGCGTCGGCCACGACGTCGCCGATCTTCCCTCGGGGGGCTCGCCGTTCGTGCTCGAGCACCCGACCGGCCATTTCGACGTGGATGTCGCGGTGGCGACATCAGGCGACGGCTGGACCGTTACCCGCTCGGCCGCCCTCCGCACCGCTCGCAAGATCTTCGACGGGGTCGTGTTCGCGCGGCCCCGCCTGTAGCCGGCACCGGCAACACCGCATGTCAGAGAGGACGTCATGACGGACTTCACGTCGTTCGACACCGCGCACATCGGCAGCGTGGAGCTGCTCACCCCGGATTTCGAGAAGAGCCTGTGGTTCTTCCGGGACCTGCTCGCGATGCGGGTGGTCGCCGAAAGCGAGGGGTCGGTGTTCTTGCGCACCTGGGACGAGTATGAGCTCTACACGATCAAGCTGACGGCGTCGGATGCTGCGGGCGTCGGTCGCACGACCTTTCGGACGACCAGCGCCGAGGCGCTCGATCGGCGCGTGGCGGCGATCGAGGCGACCGGACTCGGCGAGGGGTGGGTGGACGGCGAAGTCGGCACCGGGCCGACGTACATGTTTCGCGACCCGGACGGGCACTCGATGGGCATCTACTACGAGACGCAGCGCTATGTCGCGACCGACGACAAGCCGGCGCTCAAGAACCAGGCGTCCGCGTTTCCGGGCCGCGGCGTCAACGCGCGCAGGCTCGATCACATCAACTACCTCGCCAAGGACGTGGAGGCCAACGGCCGGTTCGTCCAGGAGGCTCTCGGGGGCCGCGAGAGCGAGCGCATCCGCAACGACGACGGCCGCTTCGCCGCGTGGTGGTTCCACTTCAGCCTCAAGTCCTACGACGTCGTGTACTCGGACGACTGGACCAAGCACGGCAACCGTCTCCACCACGTCGCGTTCGCCCCCGACACCCGCGAGGACATCCTGAAGGCCGCCGACATCTTCCTCGAGAACGGCATCCACATCGAGTCGGGCCCGCACAAGCACGCGATCAACCAGACGTTCTTCCTCTACGTCTACGAACCGGGCGGCAACCGCATCGAGTTCGCCAACGCCGGCGCGCGCCTGCTGCTCGACCCCGATCAGCCGGTGGTCGAGTGGAGCCAGGAGGAGCGCAAGAAGGGCCAGGCCTGGGGCATGAAGACGATCGAGACGTTCCACACCCACGGCACGCCGGTCGTGGACGTCCCCCCGCCGCACTGAGCGCGGCGGCCGGCGCCGGACGCACGTACGAGTGTGCGGCGCAACCCGCAGCTGCGGCATCCGCTCGCATCAGCTTCGGAGAATCGCGCCTCAGTCGTCCAAATCGCCCGGAATCACCCGAATTACGCGACATTTTCCGAAGTTCGTGCTCCCGCGGCGGGCGAGGCGCTGTCCGGTGGTTGAGCCAGCGCAGCCAGGCGGCACGCGCGAGCCCGCGGCATCCGCTCGCATCAGCTTCGGAGAATCGCGTCTCGATCGGCCGGATCGCCCGGAATCACCCGAATCACGCGACATTTTCCGAAGTTCATGCTCCCGCGGCGAGACTGGGCGCTGTCCGGTGGATGAGCCAACGCAGTCAGACGGCACGCCCCGCCCGCGGCATTTGCTCGCATCAGCTTCGGAGAATCGCGCCTCAATCGTCCAAATCGCCTGGAAGCATCCGAACTACGCGACATTCTCCGAAGCTCGTGCTCCCGTGAGCGCGTGAGCTGGTGCCCCGTGAGCCCGCGAGCGGCCCGGCGGGTCAGCGCCAGACGTCGTCCGCGATGGCGACGACCTCGCGGATCTTCGCCCACTGCTCGTCCTCGGTGAGGACGTTGCCCTCCTCGGTTGAGGCGAAGCCGCACTGGGGGCTGAGCGCGAGCTGCTCGAGCGGGGCGAATGCGGATGCCTCGTCGATGCGCTTCTTCGTCGCCTCGATGTTCTCGAGCTCGCCGCTCTTGGTCGTGATGAGTCCGAGCACGACGGTCTTCTCGCCCTGGGGGAGGAAGCGCAGCGGCTCGAACCCGCCGGCGCGGTCGCTGTCGTACTCGAGGAAGTACCCGTCGTAGTCCACGACCCCGAGCAGCTGCTCGGCGATGGGCTCGTAACCGCCGGACGAGATCCAGGTCGAGCGGAAGTTGCCACGACAGACGTGCGTCGTGACGACGAGATCGTCCGGCTTGCCGTCGAGGATGCGGTTCAGCAGCGACGCGTAACGCTCGGCGATGCCGTCGGTCTGGATGCCGCGGTCGCGGGCCTTCTCGAGCTCCACGTCGGAACAGAGATAGGCCCAGGCCGTGTCGTCGAACTGCAGGTACCGGGCACCCGCGTCGTAGAACGCCGCGATGGCATTCCGATATGCGGTGACGAGGTCATCGACGATCGCGTCGCGACCGGAGTAGGTCTGCGAGTCGATGTGCCCCGGCTCGAGGCGGAAATCGAGCACGGTGGGAGACGGGATGGTGAACTTCGGCGTCGCGCCGGTCGTCCGCTCGAGCAGGTCCTTGAGGGTGCGGAAGTGCCCGAGGAACGGGTGGTTGCGGCTGAAGCCGATCGGACCGTTGATCTCGACGCCGCGCGGCTTGGTCTGCACACCCTGGAACTGGATGCCGTGGTCGAGCTCGACGATGTCGACCCCGTCGAGACCGCCGAAGAAGTCGAAGTGCCACCACGAGCGGCGGAACTCGCCGTCCGTGGCGAGCCTGAGCCCCGCGTCGGACTCCTTCTGGACGAGCTCGGTGATCGCCGTGTCCTCGGCGACCTGAAGGGCCTCGTCGTCGATGACGCCGTGTGCGTGCTGCTCGCGCGCGGCTTTCAGGGCCGGAGGGCGGAGGAAACTGCCGACGATGTCGGCGCGGAACGGCGGATCGGTGCTCATCCTTCCAGGCTATGCCCGCCGGGCCTGCGGGCACAGATCACCGATACCGATCGTCACATTGCCTGCACGATCCACGTGTCGGGGCCCGGCGCTAGGCTTCTCGGGTGCCAGAAGCAGTCATCCGCGCGCACCAGCTCGTGAAGTCCTACAAGGTGAAGGCAAAGCCCGACTTCCTCGCCGTCGACGGGCTCTCGTTCGAGGTCGCGCCGGGGGAGTCGTTCGGCCTGCTCGGTCCCAACGGCGCAGGAAAGTCGACCACGATGAAGATGATCGGCGCGGTGTCCACCCGCACGCGCGGCGACCTGAGCATCCTCGGACTCGACCCCGACCAGTACGGGCCGGAGATCCGTTCGCGCCTCGGCGTCGTGCCGCAGCAGGACAACCTCGACGGCGAGCTCAACGCCCGCGAGAACCTGTTCATCTACGGCCGCTACTTCGGACTCCCCGCCAAGGTCTGCCACCAGAAGGCCGACGAGCTGCTCGCCTTCGCGGCGCTCGAAGACAAGGCCAAGAGCAAGGTCGACGCGCTCTCCGGCGGCATGAAGCGACGCCTTACGATCGCCCGCGGACTCATCAACGACCCGCGCATCCTGCTCCTCGACGAGCCGACCACCGGCCTGGACCCGCAGGCCCGGCACGTGCTGTGGGATCGCCTGTTCCGCCTCAAGGAACGCGGCACGACCCTTGTGCTGACCACCCACTACATGGACGAGGCCGAGCAGCTCTGCGATCGCCTCATCGTCGTGGACAAGGGCCGGATCATGGCGGAGGGCACCCCGCTCTCGCTCATCCGCGAGCACTCCTCCCGCGAGGTGCTCGAGGTGCGGTTCGGGTCGGAGCGCAACCAGCAGATCGCCCCACAGCTCGAGGGCTTGGGCGACCGCGTCGAGGTGCTGCCCGACCGTGTGCTGATCTACACCGAGAACGGCGAGCGGGCGCTCGAACGGGTCACCCAGCAGGGGCTCGAGCCGATCACCTCGCTCGTGCGCCGCTCGAGCCTGGAGGACGTCTTCCTCCGCCTGACGGGAAGGTCGCTGATCGAATGACCGAGCCGGCCGTCGTCGCCCAGCCCTCGCTCGAGCAGCTCCGCGCCGAGGCGATGGAGTGGGCTCAGAAGCCGCGACGGCGCGGGGCCTGGTACGTGACGGAGCACATGGTGCGCGCGATGCGCGCCTACGGCTGGACGATCGTCGTCAGCGGCCTGGGGCAGCCGATCGTGTACCTCCTGGGCGTCGCCGTGGGTCTCGCCGCGCTCATCCAGGCGCCGATCCAGGTCGCCGGCCAGGAGGTGTCCTACCTCGTGTTCGTGGCGCCGGCGCTGCTGATGACGTCGGCGATCGCCATCGCGAGCGAGGAGTTCACGTATCCCGTCATGTCGGGATTCAAGTGGCGGCGGTATTTCTTCGGCTTCAACGCGTCGCCCCTCTCGTCCCCGCAGATCGCGACCGGTGTGGTCTTCGGCGCCACCGCGCGGATGGCCGTCGTGGCGGTGGCCTACGCCGGGTTCCTCTACCTCTTCGGCGCGATTCCGGACCTGTCGCGCGGGTGGCTGACGATCTTCGTCGCCCTCCTCGCCGGGCTGGCGTTCGGCACTCCGCTGATGGCGTACGCGGGGTCGATCGAAGACGACAGGGGGCAGTTCGCGCTCGTGCAGCGGTTCCTCTTCATGCCGATGTTCCTCTTCTCGGGCACGTTCTATCCCCTCGCGACCCTTCCGCTGTGGCTGCAGTGGATCGGGTGGGTGTCGCCGCTGTGGCACGCGTCGGAGCTCGGCCGCTACCTGACCTACGGCCCGCCGATCGCCCCGGCGATGCTCTTCGTCCACGTCGCCTATCTCGTCGGTCTGAGCACGGTCGGCTACATCCTGGCCCGCGGCGTCTTCGAGCGGAGGCTCGCGAAATGACGCTGCTGCGACCGGTCGGCGAGCCGGCCGAACCCCGGGGCCCCGCCGACGACGTGCCCCGACGCGCGGGCGGCGTGCGGGCGCTCTGGGCCGGTAATCCCCAGGCCGTCGTCCAGCGGGGCCTGATCGCCGCGCGCTCCTCGAGCTGGGTCGTCGTCTTCTCCGGGTTCTTCGAACCCGTCTTCTTCCTGCTGTCCATGGGTCTCGGCCTCGGGGTGCTGATCGGAGACGTGCAGACATCCACCGGTCTCGAGGTGCCGTACGCCGCGTTCATCGCGCCCGCGCTGCTCGCCGTATCCGCCATGAACGGCGCCATCTACGACTCGACCTGGAACGTCTTCTTCAAGCTCAACTACGGCAAGCTCTACGAGGGCATGCTCTCGACGTCGCTGGGACCGCTCGACGTCGCACTGGGCGAGATCCTGTACGCGCTGCTGCGCGGCCTGCTCTACGCGACGGGCTTCATGATCATCATGCAGTTCGCCGGGCTGAACCTGGCGTGGACGGCCGTGCTCGCGCTGCCGGCTGTGTTGCTCATCGCCTTCGGATTCGCCAGCGTCGGCATGGCGGTGACGAGCTACATGAAGGCGTTCCAGCAGATGGATCTCATCAACCTCGTTCTGCTGCCGATGTTCCTGTTCTCGGCCACGCTCTACCCGATCACGGTCTACCCGGAGTGGGTCCAGGTGATCGTCAAGGTCTTCCCCCTGTACCACGGCGTCGAGCTCGTACGAGGGCTGACGACGGGCGCGCTCTACTGGGGCATGCTCTGGAGCATCCTTTACTACGTGGTCATGATCGCGGTCGGCGTCGTCTTCACGACGAAGCGCCTGCGCGCGCTCTTCCTGGACTGAATTCGCCAATCGCAGCTGCACCGCGAAAACGGCGGCTGCACCGCGAGAACGCGACGGATGCCGCGAGAATGGCGGATGCCGCGGGCCGGCGCGGCCCGCGGCATCCACTTGTCTCACTCAGCGTGGACCGCGACGGTCAGAGCGACCCGGTCACGCCGACGCCGAGATCGGCGTCGTAGTCGACGTCCTTGGTCTCGGGCGCGAGCAGCACGGCGATGAAGGTGAGCACGCCCATCGCCGACAGGTAGAGCCCCACGAGCCACGGGCTGCCGCCCGTGGCCGACCACAGGGCCACCGCGACGATCGGTGCGAGTGCCGCCCCGAGGATCGATGACACGTTGTAGGCGACCGCCGAACCGGTGTACCGGACGTTCGTCGGGAAGAGCTCCGGCAGCACCGCGCCCATCGGCC
The DNA here is from genome assembly GCF_049847225.1 of Micromonospora sp. DT81.3. Taxonomy (NCBI): domain Bacteria; kingdom Bacillati; phylum Actinomycetota; class Actinomycetes; order Micromonosporales; family Micromonosporaceae; genus Micromonospora; species Micromonospora sp. DT81.3. The sequence goes on along the minus strand of NZ_JBNCNY010000002.1, from coordinate 600,575 downwards.
CGAACGTCGTTCCCATCAGCATAAATCCGAAGATCAGGAACGCCTGCACCAGCGCTCCCGTGAACTTCGGGTCGGCCTGAGGCAGGAGGAACAGGTTGAAGGTCAGGCCGAACACGATGATCAGTCCGGTGACCCACAGCAGCAGCTTGCGCCGCCCGATCGTGTCGGCGATGGGTCCTGAGAGCAGGGTGAAGATGCCGAAGAAGACCACGCCGATGATCTGCATGATCACGAAGTCGGTGTAGCCGAAGCCGAGACCAGGGTAGAACTGCGCGGCGAACGCCGTCGCATCGAACGGCTGGCCGGAAGCGTCCGCTGCCGCCTGCGCCGCGGCGGAGGCGGTCTCGAGGTTCGCCGCCTTCGTGCCGTAGGACAGCGTGAAGTTCGTCATCAGATAGAACAGCACGTACGTCGCCAGCATGATGAACGTGCCGAGGATGAGGTGCCACCAGTGCCGGCGTAGCACGGCGCCGAGCGGGAACCTGCGGATCGCGCCCTTCTGCTCTGCCTTCACGAAGGTCTCTGACTCGACCAGCCGCAGGCGCACCCACAGCCCGATGATCACCATGACGGCCGAGAAGAGGAACGGCACGCGCCAGCCCCACGCCAGGAAGTCGGCGGACCGCTGGCCGGCGCCCTCCGGGTGAGGCAGCAGGAAGTTGATCGCGAGGAAGACGGAGTTCGCGATGATGAAGCCGAGCGGTGCGCCGAGCTGCGGGAAGGTGCCGTACCAGGCTCGCTTGCCGGCGGGGGCGTTCTCGGTCGCGACCAGCGCCGCGCCCGACCACTCGCCGCCGAGCGCGAAGCCCTGGGCGAGCCGGAGCAACAGCAGCAGGAAGGCCGCCCACCAGCCGATGTCGTTGTAGGTGGGAAGGCATCCGATCAGGAAGGTCGCGATGCCCATGGTCAGCAGCGACGCGACGAGTGTCGCCTTGCGGCCGAAGCGATCGCCGAAGTGGCCGAACACGACCGCGCCGAGGGGCCGGGCGATCATGGCGGCGCCGAACACCGCGAACGAGGCCAGCAGCGCGGTGGTGTCGTTGCCGGTGGGGAAGAAGAGGATGGGGAAGACGAGGACGGCGGCGGTCGCGTAGACGTAGAAGTCGTAGAACTCGATCGTCGTGCCGACCAGGCTCGCGGTGATGACGCGCGAGCGGGGATTGGCGGGTGCCGTCGAAGTTGGGGCAGTGGGGGATGACATGGATTACCTGTTCACGCGTGGCGGAGCATCCTCGTGGGACGGGTGGTGAGCGAGCGCGTGACGCAGGGTGACGCGTCAGGCGGCTCTGCGCTGGGTCACCGCGTGGCCGGGTGGTTGCCGGGCACGAGGGACAAGTTTACCGTGCGCTCGCCGGGGGAGCCCGGAAACCGCAGCGGATGCCGCCGCGGCGCGGGCGCGGGCGCAGGCACCGTTCGGGCCGGGTTCAGCGCCAGAGCACGGCGATGGCGGCGTTGGCCAGCGTCAGGGCCCCGATCGACCAGAAGATCGCCGGCGGCACCGATCCGGACTTGCGCTGGCGCCCGGCGCCGACGCCCAGCAGCGCCCCGATGATGATCAGGATGCCGAGCTTCACGCCGAGCTTGACGGGATTCAGCTCGTAGTCCCGGCCGAACGGCGCCGCGAGGATGATGCCCGCGAGGCCTGCGATGCCGAGGCCCCAGTTCATCAGCCGGATGATGCCGCGATGGCCGTTGACGGCCTCGACGACCCACGCGCCGAAGAGGACGGCGAAGCCGACGAGGTGGAAGAGCAGGACCAGGTGGCGCAGGAACTCCATGCTCGCCACGGTAGGCCGATCGGCGCCGCGCCGCCACCCAGGCGCGCCTCACCCGCCCCGCCCGGCGCTCGGCGCCGGCACAGAGGCGCTCTCCATCCGCCCGCAGCCCGGCACGCCGGGCGCCGGCACAGGCGCACCCCACCCACCCGGCCCGGCACGAACTTCGGAAAATGTGGCGAAACTCGGACGATTCAGGCGAAAGCTCCGAACCAGGCGACAATCTCCGAAGTTCGTGCGGGCGGGGGCGGCGTCCGCGCGCCCAGGTCCCGCGCGCCGGCCGCCGGCGCGCAGGCGACGCAGGCGCCCTCAGCCCCGGAGGTCGCGCAGCACCAGGGCCGTGCGCAGAGCGGCGTCCGCCGCCTCGGCGCCCTTATCCTCGAGAGACCCCGGGAGGCCGGCGCGAGCGAGCCCCTGCTGCTCGTCGTCCAGGGTCAGCACCCCGAAGCCGACGGGCTTGCCCGCGTCGAGGGCGACGCGTGTGAGTCCATCGGTGGTCGCGGCGGAGACGTACTCGAAGTGCGGCGTCCCGCCGCGGATGATGACGCCGAGGGCGACGACGGCGTCGGCGCCGCCGGCGAAGGCCGCCTGCGCGGCGATCGCCAGCTCGAACGACCCGGGCACCCGCACGAGGCGATGGTTCGCGCCCGCGGCATCCAGCACCCGCTCCGCGCCGGCGATGAGTCCGTCGCTGATGACGTCGTGCCAGGTGCCCGCGATCACGACGACATCCAGCCCCGCGCCGTCGATCCCGCCGGAGGTGGGCGCCCCCTCGCGGCTCACCGGTCGCTCCCGAGGCGCTCGAGTGCTTCTGCGATCTCTTCCTGTCCGATCACGTGTCCCATCCTGTCGCGCTTGGTCTCGAGGTACTGGTGGTTGTTGGGGCCGATGCCGACGATGAGGGGCACCTGCTCGACGACGTCGAGTCCGAGCTCCCGCAGCTGCGTCACCTTGTCGGTGTTGTTGGTGAGCAGGCGGATGCGCTCGACGCCCAGGTCGGCGAGGATGCCGGCTGCCGCCGCGTAATCGCGGGCATCGGCCGGCAGCCCGAGCGCGAGGTTCGCGTCGACCGTGTCGAGACCGCGTTCCTGCAGGCTGTAGGCGCGCAGCTTGTTGATCAGGCCGATACCCCGGCCCTCGTGGCCGCGCATGTAGATGACCACGCCGCCCTCCTGCTCGATCGCGTCGAGCGCGGCATCCAGCTGCGGGCCGCACTCGCACTTGAGCGAGCCGAACGCCTCACCGGTCAGGCACTCGGAGTGCACGCGCACGAGCGGAGCGTCGCTGAGCTCGCCCGAGACGACCGCCATGTGGTCGGTGCCGGTCACCCGGTCCTTGTACGCGAGGAAGCGGAAGGAGCCGTGCGCGGTGGGCACCTTGGCGTCCGCACGCAGGCTGACCCGGCGGCGGTGCGCGTGCTCTCCCTCGGGGATCGGCTCGTGCTCGTCGAGGTAGGCGACGAGCTGCTCGATCGTGACGACGGGCACGCCGTCGCGCTCGCCGAGCTCCTTGAGCCCCGGCAGGCGCAGCATGCTGCCGTCCTCCGCGACGATCTCGGCGATCGCGGCGACGGGGCGAAGGCCGGCCAGGCGCATCAGCTCCACCGAGGCCTCGGTGTGGCCGCCGCGCTCCCGCACGCCGCCGTCGACGGCCCGCAGGGGGAGGATGTGACCGGGCCGCTTGACGCTCGTCGGCTGCGAGTCCGGGTCGGCGAGCACGTTGAGGGTGTGGGCGCGGTCGGTGGCGCTGATGCCGGTCGAGAGGCTGTCGGCGGCGTCGACGCTCACCGTATAGGCGGTGCCACGGGCGTCCTCGTTCACCGCGACCATCGGCGGCAGGTCGAGGCGGTCGGCGATCTCGGCCGTCATGGGGGCGCAGATGAACCCGGATGACCACCGCACGATCCACGCGATCCACTCGGGGCTCGCGAGCTCGGCCGAGATGACCGCATCGCCCTCGTTCTCTCTGTTCTCATCGTCCGCGACGATGATGGGGCGACCGGCCTTCAGGGCCTCGATCGCCTCCGGGATGGTTGCAAGGCTCATCGTGAGCCTCCTTCGTTCGATGTGTACTGCGGGGTGAAAGCGAGGAGGCGCTGCACGTGGCGCGCCAGGATGTCGGTCTCGAGGTTGACGCGGTCGCCCGGGGAGCGGCCGCCGAGTGTCGTCGCCGCGAGCGTCTCGGGAATCAGCGAGACCTCGAACCACTGACCGGCGTCCCCGGTCTCCGAGCCGGCCGGCGGGTCGCTCACGGCACTGACGGTGAGCGAGACGCCATCCACCGAGATGGATCCCTTGTCGACCACGAGCGGTGCCAGGTCGGCGGGCAGCGACACCCGGACGACGCTCCACTGCGCGCCGGGGCGCACCTCCAGCACGGAGCCGGTGCCATCGACGTGGCCCTGCACGATGTGGCCGCCGAGCCGTCCGCCGGTCGCGGTGGCGCGCTCGAGGTTCACCGGAGTGCCGACTCCGAATCCGCCGAGGGTCGACATGTCGAGCGTCTGCTTCATCACATCGGCGGTGAAGGATTCGGCATCCTGAGCGATCACCGTCAGACACACGCCGCTGACGGCGATGGAGTCGCCGTGCCCGGCATCCGAGACGGCCTTCGGCGCGCGCACCGTCAGACGAACGCCGTCGCCCGAGGGTTCGATGGCCGTGATCTCGCCGAGCTCCTCGATGATTCCGGTGAACATGTCAGGCTCCTCTTGTCTGTGTGCTGAATCTGTGGTCGCGGGCCGGGACGAAATCCTCGGCGTCGTCGGTGCGCTGTGGCGTCGCGATCACGAGCAGGTCGTCGCCGAGGCGCTTCACCGCGGTCACCGCGAGCCGCCGGGCCGCGGCGATCGTCGGCACGCCGACGTCCGTCAGTGCGAGGCGACCGCCCCCGAGCAGCACCGGGGCGATGTAGGCCAGCACCTCGTCGGCGAGGCCAGCGGCGACGAAGGCGCTCGCCAGGGTGGGCCCGCCCTCGACGAAGACCCGCTGGATCCCGCGTGCGTGAAGATCCTCCAGCACGGCGGCGACGTCATGGGTGGGGAAGAACAGCGGGTGCCGCGGATGCCGGCGGATCGCGGCGTCTTCGGGCACATCCCGAGCACCGATCACCACGGGCACCGGCTGCGCGGCGAACGGACCATGCGGCCCCCGGGCGGTGAGCGCGGGATCGTCGGCGAGCACCGTGCCGGTGCCGACCAAGATCGCATCGGCCTCCGAGCGGCGGCGATGAACGTCCGCGCGTGCTTCCGGGCCCGTGATCCACTGACTGGTGCCGTCATCGGCCGCGGCCCGGCCGTCCAGGCTCTGCGCCCATTTCACGGTGACGTGCGGTCTCCCCAGCTGGGCGGCGGTCACCCATGGCCCGATCAGGGCGAGCGCTGCCTCGGCCTCGACACCTGCCTCCACGCCGACGCCCGCCGCGCGCAGGCGGTCGGCGCCGCCGTGCGAGACCGCCACCGGGTCATCGAGCGCATACACGACGCGCGAGACGCCCGCCTCGATGAGCGCGACGGCGCAGGGGCCGGTGCGCCCCGTGTGGTTGCAGGGCTCCAGCGTGACGATCGCGGTCGCGCCGCGCGCTGCACCCGGGGAGAGGTGTGACAGGGCGTCGACCTCGGCGTGCGCGGTGCCGGCCCCGCGGTGCCAGCCCTCGGCCAGCGTGGTGCCGTCAGGGGCCAGCAGGACGGCGCCCACCTGCGGGTTCACGCCGACGGGTCCGCGGGCCGCCAGTTCGAGGGCGCGCCGCATCGCACTGCGTTCCGCTCCGCTCACTGCCATCCCGATCCTCCGCTGAGGTCTCCGGGGTGTGCGCGCGGCGGCGCGCATGCGCGACGCCCGTGCTGCCTCCCATCCGGACTCGCGGGGAGATCCCCGCATCACCGTCGGTTCCGGAATTCCACCGGATCAACCTCGGCGGCATCCAGGTGGATGCTGGTGCCGAAGCTCGCGGACTGTCACCGCCGGTTCGGATTCTCACCGACCCCGGAGCACGTACTGCTCTGAGTGTAGTCAACGCCGCTCGGCGCACATCATTCCCTTCCTCATATGACGACGGCTCCGCCCCCGCCTCCGGCCGCCTCCCTCCGGGAGGACATAGCCTGGGGGGGAGGGGGCAGAATGACTTTCGGGAACAGGCAGACGCACGGGTTTGCGGGCCTCGCGGCGCGGCCGTACGCGGACGTGCTCGTGGTGGGCGGCGGCATCAACGGGGCCGCCACGTTCCGCGACCTGGCGATGCAGGGAGTCGATGTCGCCCTCGTCGAGCGCCGCGACTACGTCAGCGGCGCATCCGCGGCCTCGTCGCACATGATCCACGGCGGCATCCGCTATCTCGAGAACGGCGAGTTCCGCCTCGTCCACGAGGCCGTCACCGAGCGCAACGGGCTGCTGCGCATCGCCCCGCACTACGTGCGACCGCTGCAGACCACCATCCCGATCTACTCCGCTTTCTCCGGAATCCTGAGCGCTCCCTTCCGCTTCCTCTTCCACGGCGGCGGAAAGGCCCGCGAACGTGGGGCGGTGCTGATCAAGGTCGGGCTCGTGATCTACGACTCGTTCTCGCGCAGCGGCGGCCGCGTCCCCCGCCACACCTTCCACGGGCGCAGGCGATCGCTTGCCGCGCTGCCGGCGCTGAACCCCGCGGTCAAGTACACGGCGACCTACTGGGACGCCTCGGTGCACGACCCGGAACGCCTGGCGATCGACGTGCTGCGCGACGGCATCGCCGCCGGCGGCGACCGAGCGCGCGCGGCCAACTACGCGGCGGCCGTGGGGGCCGACGGCGGTCGCGTCGTGCTGCGCGACGAGCTGACGGGCGACGAGATTCCGTTCGCGGCATCCGTCGTCATCAACGCCTCCGGGCCGTGGACCGACCTCACGAACGAGGCGCTCGGCGACCGCACCCGCTACATGGGCGGCACCAAGGGGTCCCACATCGTGCTCGACCAGCCCGAACTGCTCGAGGCCACGCGGGGCCGTGAGCTCTTCTTCGAGAACAGCGACGGCCGCATCGTGCTGATCTACCCGATCAAGGGCCGGGTGCTCGTCGGCACGACCGACATCGAGCACGACATGGGCGATCCGATCGTCTGCACCGAAGACGAGGTGGACTACTTCATCGACCTCGTCCGCAGCGTCTTCCCCGACATCCCCGTTGAGCGCGACCGCATCGTCTTCCGCTTCTCGGGTGTGCGGCCGCTGCCCGGGCACGGCGACCTCGCGCCCGGATTCGTCTCCCGGGACTACCGCATCGAGGCCGCGCCGCTCCGCGGGGGAGACGCGACCGTCCTGAGCCTGGTCGGCGGCAAGTGGACCACATTCCGGGCCTCCGCCGAGACCCTCGCCGATCGCGCCCTCGCCGTCATGGCCCGCCCTCGTCGCCGCACCACCAAGGGCGTGGCGATCGGCGGCGGGCGTGGCTTCCCCTCGAACGATCGCGCGCGCGAGACGTGGCTCGCCGCGCACGACGCCGTGGTCGGCCGCGATCGCGCCGCGGTGCTGCTCGAGCGGTATGGCACCGTCGCCGGAGAGGTCATGCGGACGATCGAACAGGATGCCGCCGACACGGCGCTCGCCGGCGCTCCGTCGTACAGCACCGCCGAGCTGCGCCACCTGGCCGAGACCGAGGGTGTCGTGCACCTCGACGACGTGCTGCTGCGCCGCACGAGCCTGGCGTTCACGGGTGCGGCGACGCTCGAGACGGCGCGCGAGGTGGCCGAGGCGATCGCCGGAGTCCTCGGGTGGGATGCCGCTCGCGTCGATGCCGAGGTGCAGCGGGGGGTCGAGGCCGTGCACGCGGCGGATCCCGTCGGGCCCGCGCTCGGGTCGGATGCCGAAACCCGCCCCGCGGGCATCCCCGACACGCGCACCGCGCGATAGCCTGGCGCCCGACAGTGCCGCCCGCGGCACCCTGACACCGGCGCCGCGGCGCCCGACGCGCGAGGAGGCGCTGTGGCCGATCACGTGCTGGCGCTCGACCAGGGAACCACGTCGACGAGGGCGATCGTCTTCGATTCGGCGGGGGAGATCACCGCGGTCGCTCAACGGGAGCACGCCCAGATCATGCCGCGCGCCGGGTGGGTCGAGCACGACCCGGTCGAGATCTGGACCAACACCGAGTGGGTGATCGCGGCCGCGCTGCAGAACGCGCACCTGGGCGCCGGCGACATCGCCGGCGTCGGCATCACGAATCAGCGGGAGACGGCGATCGTGTGGGACCGCCGCAGCGGGCGCCCGATCTACAACGCCATCGTGTGGCAGGACACCCGCACCCAGCCGCTGGTCGATGCGCTCGCCGCCGAAGGCTCCGGCACCGACCGCTTCGCCGAGCAGACCGGCCTGCCGCTCGCGACCTACTTCTCGGCATCCAAGGTCGCCTGGATCCTCGAGAGCGTACCGGGCGCGCGTGCCGCCGCCGAAGCAGGGTACGCGCTGTTCGGCACCCCGGACACCTGGCTCGCCTGGAACCTCACGGGCGGCAGCGGGGGCGGCATCCACGTGACGGATGTCACGAACGCGAGCCGCACGCAGCTCTTCGACCTCGCCACCCTGGACTGGTCCGACGAGCTCCTCGCCGTGTTCGGCATCCCGCGTTCGATGATGCCCGAGGTGCGCTCTTCGTCCGAGGTGATGGGCGATGTCCTGGTGCCCGGCGTGCTGCGAGGCGTCCCGATCGCGGGGATCCTCGGCGACCAGCAGGCGGCGACGTTCGGGCAGGCCGCGTTCGAGTCGGGCGAGACCAAGAACACCTATGGCACCGGCAACTTCCTGCTCGTGAGCACGGGACCGGAGATCGTGCGCTCGGAGCACGGCCTCATCACGACGGTCGCCTACCGGTGCGGCGATGACCCGGCCTGCTACGCCCTCGAGGGGTCCATCGCGGTGACAGGCTCGCTGGTGCAGTGGCTTCGCGACAACCTCGGCATCATCTCCCGGTCGGAGGATGTGGAGCGCCTGGCCCGCACCGTCGATGACAACGGCGGGGCGCACTTCGTGCCGGCGTTCTCGGGGCTGTTCGCCCCGTACTGGCGTCCGGATGCGCGCGGAGCACTCGTTGGCCTGACCCGGTTCGTGAACAAGGCGCACATCGCCCGCGCAGCGCTGGAGTCGACGGCCTTCCAGACCCGCGACGTCGTGGATGCGGTCGTCGCCGACACCGGTGTGGCGCTGACCGAGATCCGCGTCGACGGCGGGATGACGCGGGACGACCTGCTCATGCAGTTCCAGGCGGACATCCTCGGGATCCCGGTGGTGCGCCCGCACATCGTCGAGACGACGGCGCTCGGCGCCGCCTACGCAGCGGGGCTCGCGACGGGGGTATGGGCGACGCACGACGACCTGCGGGCGCACTGGCGCGAGGACAAGCGCTGGGAGCCCCGGATGTCGGAGGACGAGCGCGAGCGCCGCTACCGCATCTGGAAGAAGGCCGTCTCGAAGTCCCTCGACTGGGTCGACGACGACGTCTCGACCGGCGCCTGACGCGCGCCGACGCTCCGCTACCCCGGTCCCTGAGCGAGCGCAGGGAGGAGGGGCAGCCCTCTTCTCCCTGCGGTCCCTGAGCGAGCGCAGCGGGACGAAGGGGGTCGCCCTCGTCACCCGGTCCCTGAGCGAGCGCAGCGAGACGAAGGGCCCCCGCGCCCCGTCCCGCGGACCCGCTACTTGAGCAGCCGTGACAAGCGGCGGTCGGCCAGCGGCTTGCCGCCCGTCTGACAGGTGGCGCAGTACTCGAGCGAGTTGTCGGCGAAGAACACACTGCGCACGGTGTCGCCGCACACCGGACAGGTCTGCCCCGCGCGCCCGTGCACCCGCATGCCTCGGCGCTTCGCGTCCTTCAGGTCGGCCGGTGGCTTGCCGGATGCCTCGGCGACGGCATCCGTCAGTGTCTCCTTCATCGCGGCGTAGAGGTGCGCGACGTCGTCCTCAGACAGGTTCGCGGCCAGCGCATAGGGCGACATGCGCGCCGCGTGCAGGATCTCGTCGGAATAGGCGTTGCCGATGCCCGCGATCGTGGCCTGGTCTCTGAGCACCCCCTTGATCTGCGTCCGACGGCCGTTCAGGAGACCGGCGAAGACGTCGAGCGTGAAGCCCGAGTCGAGGGGATCCGGCCCGAGCCGAGCCACGCCCGGCACCTCATCCGGGTCGCGTACCACGTAGACGGCGAGCGACTTCTTGGTTCCCGCCTCGGTGAGATCGAACCCGGAGCCGTCGCCGAGTCCGACCCGCAACGCGATCGGCGTCTTGCCCGGCCTGATCAGCGTGCCGGGGAGCGCGTCATACCAACGCAGCCAGCCGGCCTTGGCCAGGTGGAACACGAGGTGAAGTGGCGCCCCTTCCGCGCCGGCATCCACATCGAGGAATTTGCCGCGGCGCGATACCCCGCGTATCGCGGCGCCCTGCAGGGCGTGCACGGGCGGGTCGTAGGTCTTGAGCGCGGAGAACGACGCGACCGTGACGCGCGAGACCTCGAGCCCCGTCGTCCGGCCGTTCAGGAAGTCGACGAGCCCCTGAACCTCGGGCATCTCCGGCATGCGCCTATCCTGTCACGGGCCGCCGCCGCGCGGTCAGCTCTCGAGCACCGGCCAGGATTGCGGCGAGCGATCGTCTCCCGCGAGCAGCCCGGCGATCCAGCCGTCGTCCCGTCCACGCGGGCTGGCCAGGCCGGCTCGGAGCAGTCCCTCGTACCGGAACCCGAGGCTGCGGGCGCTGCGCGCCGACGGGACGTTCCCCACGACGGCGCGCCACTCGACACGCTCGAGCTTCAGCGGCTCCGCAAAGGCGAAGTCGATGACCGCCCGCGCCGCCTCGGTGAGGTATCCGCGGCCGCGCGCCCCGGGCGACATCCAGTAGCCGATCTCGGCCTCACCGCCCTTGACCCGGTGCAGCCCAACCATGCCGGCGAACGCCTCGGGGGAGTGGATCGACCAGACGTAGTCGCTGCCTGTGTCCCACCACCGTGCGGTGTTGGCGACGAATTCCTCGGCGTGGTGCCGCTCGTAGGGGAAGGGCACGGGCGTATACCGCCAGACCTCGGGATCCTGGCACCCGGCCGTGATCGGGTCGATGTCGTCCTCCGCAGGCGCCGAAAGCACGAGGCGCGCCGTGGTCAGGGTCACCGGTTCCATCGGGCCCACGATACCCAACCCGCAGCCGCGCGCTCCAGCGTCGTTCATCTGCCACCGCCGGTCGTGCACACGGGAGCAGGTCCGCTCGCCACCGCCGGTGCGGACTCGGAAGTGGGTTCGTCGCCACCGCCGGCGTGCACCTCGGAGCAGATCCGTCGCCGCAGGGCACCGTTGCGGCCCCGACAGGCCGTTCGGACGCGATTCTGCGCCCGAGTGCACGGCGTCTTCCGTCGCAACCCAAGGCGCCCACACGGCGCCGACCCCGGCCCACCGGACCCCGACAACCCCCGACCTCCGGCTCGCGAGTCCGACCGCGTCAATCCCGGCCAAGCGGCGGCCGGAGGCCGTGATTCCGCAACCCAACCGCCGCCGGCGTGCACTCGGGAGCAGATCTTCTAGCCCGATCCCCACTAAGGCAGCGGATTGGCCCCCGCACACGCCGATCTGCGCCCGAGTGCGCGGTGATTCCTGCACAGGTCGCCGGCCGGCGGCGGATTCCCCAGGCTGCGAACCCCGCCCCCGACTCGAGCGGCCGGCTTCCACACTTTGGGGCATGACCCCACCCGCAACCCAGCCCGCCACGCCGATCTGGACGGTCGGCTGGTCCTACGCGGAGTTGCGCGCCGAAGGTCTGTCGAGGCGTTCGATCGACCGGGCTCTCCGTTCCGGCTCACTGCTCAGGGCTCGGCGGGACCGGTATCTGCACGGTGATGCCCCGGCGCACGTTGCCGCCGCGGTCGCTTGCGGAGGTCGACTCGATTGCCTGAGCCTGCTCGGCGAGTTGGGCGTGTTCGTCCAGGAGAAGCCGATGCTCCACGTGCAGTTGACGCCCGGCACCGGTCACGGGCCAGGAGTCCGGCACGGAATCGTCCGACACTGGCGGCACACGGCCGCGGACGCCCGAAGCACCACGACAGACATCATCGAGGCACTCGCCCAGGCGTGCCGGTGTCAGAACCCTCGGTCGGCGATCGCCACCCTCGACAGCGCGTGGCACGCGGGATGGGTTGACGAGGAAGGCATAGCCGCGGTGTTCAGGCTGCTGCCGCGGCGCTTCCGTGTGCTTCGCAGCCACCTCGACCGCCGCAGCGAATCCGGACCCGAGACACTCGTGCGGCTGATGGCCCGAGCGCTGGGGTGCGATGTCGAGGTGCAGGTAAGCATGCCGGGGGTCGGACGAGTGGACCTCGTGCTCGACGGCTGGTTGGTGATCGAGTGCGACAGCCAGGAGTTCCATCAGGGCTGGAAGTCTCAACAGCGCGACAGGTCCCGGGACCTCGCCCTGGCCGCTATGGGCTACGTGACCCTGCGACCCTGGGCATCCGCAATCATGTGGCAGCCGGAGACCGTCGTCGATGCGATCCGTGGCTTGCTCAGCACCAGAGCTTGACCCGCGCGCCAAGCCACCGGAGTAGTTCGCCGAGCACTCAGGCGCAGATCAGGGCCGCACGGCCGCCTTTGGGGCACGCCGGAGCCGTCCTCGGCCCAAACTGCGCCCGAGTGCTCGCACCGCCCCGGTGCTCGGCGCGCCGGCGGCTCCGGCGACGGGCGCGGCACGGCGGCCCGCGCTCGGCGGGCGCCTGGGCGCCTGGGCGCCCGGCCGCCCGGGCACCGGCTACACCCGGCGGAGCAGCCCGATCCGGTCGTAGACGTCGTTCAGGGTGGCGCCCGCCACCTCGGACGCCTTCGCCGCGTTCGCCGCGAGCACCCGGTCGAGTTCGGCGCGGTCATCGAGCAGCGCCAGGGCGCGGTCGCGCACCGGACCGAACTCGCCCACCACGACCTCCGCGAGACCCTTCTTGAAGTCCCCATAGCCGCGACCCGCGTATTCGTCCTCGATCGCCGGGATCTGTCGCCCGGTCAGGGCGGCGTAGATGACGAGAAGGTTCGACACGCCCGGCTTCGCCTCGCGGTCGAAACGCACCGAGCCGTCGCTGTCCGTCACGGCGCGCATGATCTTCTTGGCGCTCACCGACGGGTCGTCGAGCATCCACAGCACACCGGCATCCGACTCCGCGGACTTGGACATCTTCGCCGTCGGATTCTGCAGGTCGAAGATTCGGGCCGTGTCCTTCTGGATGACGGGCCTGGGGACCGCGAAGGTCGCGCCATACCGGTTGTTGAACCGTTCGGCGAGGTCGCGCGTGAGCTCAACGTGCTGCTTCTGGTCGTCGCCGACGGGGACGACGTCGGTCTGGTAGAGCAGGATGTCGGCGGCCATGAGCACCGGGTAGGTGAAGAGGCCGACGTTCGTGGCGTCGGTGCCGTACCGGGCGGACTTGTCCTTGAACTGCGTCATTCGCCCTGCCTCGCCGAAGCCGGTGATCGTCGAGAGCACCCAGGCGAGCTCGGCGTGCTGCGGCACGTGGGACTGCACGTACAGCGTCGACTTCGACGGCTCGATGCCGGCGGCGATGTACTGGGCAGCGGTGCGCCGCGTCTTCTCGCGCAGTTCGGCCGGGTCGTTCGGCTGGGTCAGGGCGTGCAGATCGACGACGGAGAAGTACGCGTCGTACGACTGCTGCAGCTCGCGCCACTGCATGAGGGCCCCGATGTAGTTCCCGATCTGCAGGGAGTCGGCCGAGGGCTGCATGCCGGAATAGAGGCGAGGTCGTGTCACCTCCCTATCCTACGGGCGGCCTCCCGGGCACCCGGCCCGCCGAACCCGCCGCCCCTCAGCCACCCAGGGTGTAGTCGGCCACCACGGGGGCATGATCGCTCCACCGCGTGTCCCACGACGGTGCCCGCACGACGCGGTAGTCCGTGAGCCGCTGGGCAAGGGCCGCGGTCGCGAGGTGGTAGTCGATGCGCCATCCCGTGTCGGTGTCGAATGCCTTGCCGCGGCTCGACCACCAGGTGTACGGGCCGTCGACCTCGCCGTGGAAGGAGCGGCCGATGTCGACCCACCCCAGCCCCGTCCCCTTCGATCCGTCGGCTCCGACCACGGCTTCGCCCGCAGGCCCGACGAACCGGTCGAAGTAGGCCCGCTCGCGGGGCAGGAACCCCGCCTTCTTCACGTTGCCCTTCCAGTTGCGGATGTCGAACTCCCGGTGCCCGACGTTCAGGTCGCCCGTCAGGACGCCGAGGGGCGTCTGGGCGCTCAGCTGCGACATCCGCGCCGTCATCGCGTCGAGGAACAGCCACTTCGCGTCCTGCTTCGGCGTGTCCGCTTCGCCGGTCGGGACGTAGGCGCTGATCACCGCGAGGCGCTCGCCGTCGATGTCGAAGTCGGCCTCGATCCAGCGACCGGAGGTGTCGCCGGCGTCGACGCCCAGTGTCGTTCGGGACTCGAGGGATCCCGCGCGACTCGCGATGGCGACCCCGGCGCGGCCCTTGGCCACCGCTTCGTCGCCGACGATCGTCCACCCGGGCAGCGCGCTCGCGAGGTCCTCCGCGCTCGCACGGACCTCCTGAAGGGTCAGGATGTCGACATCCGCCGTTTCCAGCCAGGGGTGCATGCCCTTGCGCGCTGCGGCGCGGATGCCGTTGACGTTGACGGAGGCGATGCGTACGCGGCGGGGCATACGTTCCAGCCTAATCAGCGCCGCGGACACCGGCCGTCATGATCGGAGCGACGCACCCAGGAGGCCACGCGGCTGCGGCTTCGGCTCGAGGCCCTTCACCCGCTCCAGCTCCGCCTCCGCCTTGCGCACCGCGCGGTCCGCCTGCCACGATCTGACCCACGGCGCCGCCTCCCGTTCGCGGCGTGCCTCGCGCAGGGCCACTTCGGCGGTGAGCAGCATCGCCTGATACTCCTTGACCCGGCGGTCGTACTCGGTCTCCGGGATGAGCGGGACATCGGCGTCCTCCGCGGCCACGGCGATCCACGCAGCCGCGACGAGCGTGATGATGCCGACGAGACGGAACCACAGCAGCATCCCGATGAAGACGGCGAACGTGGCGAGCAGAGGATTGGTGGGTCCGCGGGAGAACAGCCACCCGGCACCGATCTGCACGATGACGACCGCGGCGCCGCCGAGCAGGGACCCGGGCCAGATCAGCCGCCACCGCAACGACGTGCCCGAAAGGAACCGGAAGAGCGACGCGAGCGCCAACGCGTCGATGGCGAACGCGACCAGAAGCGCGGCCGCCCGGGCGGTCGATTCGTACCAGAGCGAATCCATGGTCCAGCCGAAAAGCGAGAACACGGTGTTCAGCGCCCACGTGGCGAATCCTCCGATGGCTGCGCCGAGGAGCAGCGCCACCCCGAAGACGACCGCGGCCAGCAGATCGCGCGCCTTCATCAGCACGTACGGTCGCGGTTCCTTCGGCAGCCCGAAGATGTCCCGCACGGCGTAACGCGAGTAGGTGACCCAGCCGATCGCCGTCCAGATCAACGCGATGAGGGCGACGCTTCCCGTGAGTCCGAAGAGGCTCGTGCTCGCCGTGGCGATGGAGTCGATGGATTCCGGGGTGATCGGCCCGTTCGCGTCGATGAGGCCCGGGATGTAGGTGTTGATGACCCTGATGAGGGACTCGGTCAGGTTGTCGCTTCCGATGACCAGGAGCCCCGCGACGGCGAAGGCCACATAGATGGCTGCGAAGATCGCGAACAGCGCCTGGTAGCTCACGCCCGCCGCGAGGAGGAAGCCGTTGTGCGCCAGGAAATGCCGCCACACCCGCACGGGGAACCATGCGAGCGTGCGCCGCGTGAGCTCGGTCGCCCGTTCCACCGGCTCTTCGAACCGCTCGCGCCAGGCAGGGCCGGATGCCGCGCCGGATGTCGCGCCGGAATCCTGATCGACGGATGCCGCCTGGCCGCCTTTCACAGGGCGCACGGGCTGGTCGGACACAGCAACAGACTAGCGAGGCACCGCGGCCTCGACGTCGGAGTCTGCGCCCACAGGCACCGGCGCCCGGAACCGCCGGGCCGCGAAGAGCACCCCGACGAGCGCGACCGCGGGCAGCAGGAAGGCGATCGCGAGCCCCGGGCCATCCGCAAGAAGGCCGATCAGCACCGCGCCGAGCACCGCCCCCGCGTAGTTGAAGAGGTTCACGCGCGCGATCACCTCGTCGCCCCGGGCCGGTTCCAGCGCCCCCGCCGAGGTGAACGCGAGGGGGACCAGCGCACCGACGGCGACGCCCGCCAGCGCGAACCCGGCGATCGCGGCTCCGACGAAGGGGAGGAACGCAACGACGATGCATCCGAGGATGGAGACGCACGTCGCGGTCACGACCACACGCTGGCGGCCCCAGCGCCGGGTGGCCCGGTCGGCCGCCAGGCGCGTGACCAGCACCGCGGCCTGATAGGCGGCGTAGCCGAGGGGCGCGATCGCGGCGGCGGCCAGGAGGTCGTCGTTCAGGTAGACGGTGCTCCAGGTGCTCACTCCGGAATCGAGCGTGAAGGCCGCCAGGATGACGAAGCCGAAGAGCCACATGCCGGTACGCGGCAGCGGCGCCTTGGTGTGGCTGCCGACCGGCGTGGCCGCCCGCGAGCGGTCGAAGCGTCCCACACCCAGCAGCGCCACCGACCCGGCCACGACCGCGGCGAACAGGAGCACCGTTCCGGAGGGCAGTCCGAGTGCGGAGCCGCCGGCGACCGCGAGTGCGCCCACGATCCCGGCCCCGGTCGCCGCGGCGAAGTAGCCGCCCATGATGTCGCGTCCGTACCGCCGCTGGATGAGCACGCCCTGCATGGCGCCGGATGCGTCGACGGCGCCGAGCCCGACGCCGTAGATTCCGAATCCCGCGACGAAGAGAGGGAAAGGAGAATCGGCGGCCACGAGCACGAGACCGGTGACCTCGATGACGAGCCCGACGGCCAGGGCGACGCGGCTTCCGCGCCACTTCGCCAGCACGTCCGCCAGCACCGAGCCGCACGCCGCCGTGACGCACACGAGCAGCACCAGCAGGGCCACCGCGGTGTCGTCGATGCCGTACCGCTGCTTGAGCAGCGGCAGCGACGTCACGACGACGGCGTAGCCCAGACCCTGGGCGGCGTAGGCCGCGGTGACGGCGACACGCGAAGATCGAACGGGGACTTCCGGCGCTCCGACGCTCACAGGGTGGGGCTCGGGCACTGGGGGGCGGCGTTGCTCACGCTGGGAGCATACCGGCGACTACCGCCCTCGCAGGACCGCCTGCTTGACCTCCGCGATCGCCTTCGTGACCTCGATGCCGCGGGGGCACGCCTCGGTGCAGTTGAAGGTGGTGCGGCAGCGCCACACGCCTTCCTTGTCGTTGAGGATGTCGAGGCGCACATCGCCCGCGTCGTCCCGGGAATCGAAGATGAACCGGTGCGCGTTGACGATCGCGGCGGGTCCGAAGTACTGGCCGTCGGTCCAGAACACGGGGCACGACGAGGTGCACGCGGCGCACAGGATGCACTTGGTCGTGTCGTCGAAGATCTCGCGATCGACGATGGACTGCACGCGCTCCTTGCCCTTCTCGGGCACCGAGTTGGCGATCAGGAACGGCTGCACCTCGCGGTACGAGGCGAAGAACGGCTCCATGTCGACGATGAGGTCCTTCTCGAGCGGCAGACCCTTGATCGCCTCGACGTAGATCGGCTGCGAGATGTCGAGGTCCTTGATGAGCGTCTTGCACGCGAGGCGGTTGCGGCCGTTGATGCGCATGGCATCCGAGCCGCAGATGCCGTGGGCGCACGACCGACGGAAGGACAGCGAGCCGTCGACCTCCCACTTGATCTTGTGCAGGGCATCGAGCACGCGGTCGGTCGAGAACAGCTCCACGTCGTAGTCGACCCAGCGCGGCTCGGCGTCGACCTCCGGGTCGAATCGCCGGATGATGAAGGTGATCAGGAACGACTGGATGCCGGTGTCGCCGGCCTCCGCCTGCTTGGCGATGTTCCCGGCGTCGGCGTCGGTGCGCTCGATGATGTCCGTCGCGGTCGTCATGGCTAGTACTTCCTCTCCATGGGCTGGTAGCGCGTGATCACCACGGGCTTCCAGTCGAGCGAGATGTGGTCATCGGCCTGCGACGAGTGGGGGTCGCCGGTGAGGTAGGCCATCGTGTGCTTCATGTACTCGGCGTCCTCGCGATTCGGGAAGTCGTCGCGCATGTGACCGCCGCGGCTCTCCTTGCGGTTGCGGGCCGCGTAGACGACGACCTCGGCGAGGTCGAGCAGGAAGCCGAGCTCGACCGCCTCGAGCAGGTCGGTGTTGTACCGCTTGCCCTTGTCGTCGACGTGGATGTTCAGGAAGCGGCCTCGGAGATCCTCGATGACCCCGAGCATGTGCTTGAGCGAGTCCTCGGTGCGGAAGACCTGGGCGTTCTTGTCCATCTCGTCCTGCAGCGTCTTGCGCAGCACCGCGATGCGCTCCGTGCCGTTGTTGGCGCGCAGGCCCTCGATGAGCTCGCGCACCTCCTTGGCCGGGTCCTCGGGGAGGGGCACGAATTCGGCGGTCTGCGAGTACTTCACCGCGTTCTTGCCGGCGCGCTTGCCGAAGACGTTGATGTCGAGCAGCGAGTTGGTGCCGAGGCGATTCGAGCCGTGCACCGACACGCACGCGCACTCGCCGGCGGCGTAGAGCCCGGGCACGACCGTCGTGTTGTTCGAGAGGACCTCGGCGTCGTTGTTCGTCGGGATGCCGCCCATGGCGTAATGCGCGGTGGGCATGACGGGGACGGGCTCGACGACCGGGTCGACGCCGAGATAGGTGCGGGCGAACTCCGTGATGTCGGGCAGCTTCGTCTCGAGCACCTCCGCGCCCAGGTGCGTGCAGTCCAGCAGGACGTAGTCGCGATGCGGACCGGCGCCCCGGCCCTCCGCGACCTCCTGCTGCATGCAGCGGCTGACGATGTCGCGCGGCGCGAGGTCCTTGATCGTGGGGGCGTAGCGCTCCATGAACCGCTCGCCGGAGACGTTGCGCAGGATCGCGCCCTCGCCGCGTGCACCCTCGGTGAGCAGGATGCCGAGGCCGGCCAGGCCGGTGGGGTGGAACTGGAAGAACTCCATATCCTCCAGGGGCAGGCCCTTGCGCCAGACGATGCCGACGCCGTCACCGGTGAGGGTGTGCGCGTTGGATGTCGTCTTGTAGATCTTTCCGAACCCGCCGGTGGCGAAGATCACGGCCTTGGACTGGAAGACGTGCAGGTCGCCGGTCGAGAGCTCGTAGGCCACCACGCCGGCGATCTTGGTGCCGCCCGCGGCATCCTTCACCGTGATGAGGTCGAGCACGTAGAACTCGTTGAAGAAGTTGATGCCGAGCTTCACGCAGTTCTGGAACAGCGTCTGCAGGATCATGTGCCCCGTGCGGTCGGCGGCGTAGCACGCCCGCCGGACGGGGGTCTTGCCGTGGTCGGCGGTGTGGCCGCCGAAGCGGCGCTGGTCGATCTTGCCCTCGGGCGTGCGGTTGAAGGGAAGGCCCATGTTCTCGAGGTCGATGACGGCGTCGATCGCCTCCTTCGCCAGGATCTCGGCCGCGTCCTGATCGACGAGGTAGTCGCCGCCCTTGACCGTGTCGAAGGTGTGCCACTCCCACGAGTCCTCCTCGACGTTGGCGAGCGCCGCGGCCATCCCGCCCTGCGCCGCGCCCGTGTGCGAGCGGGTCGGGTAGAGCTTCGAGATGACCGCCGTCTTGGCGCCCGGTCCCGCCTCGATGGCCGCGCGCATGCCGGCACCGCCGGCTCCCACGATGACGACGTCGAACTGGTGGTAGTGCACGCCGTCGCGCACGACGGAGTCGGTGGTCTGGGTCACTTGGTGGGAGCCTTCTTCGTTTCGATCCGCTGATTCATGCTGCGGCCTGGCAGGTCGCCCAGAGCACGCTGTCTTCGGTGACACCGAGGCAGGGGTCGAACGTGAACACGACGAGCGTCCCGAGCAGGATGAGGAATGCGGCCGAGAGTCCCAGCGCCCAGACGAGCACCCGGCGCACCTTCGGGGTGGTGACGTAGTCGTTGACGATCGTGCGCATGCCGTTGGCGCCGTGGATGAGTGCGAGCCACAGCATCAGCACGTCCCACCACTGCCAGAAGGGACTGGCGAACTTTCCGGCGACGAAGGCGAAATCGAGGGCATGGATGCCTTCGCCGACCATCAGGTTGACGAAGAGGTGCCCGAAGATCAGGACGATCAGCAGCACGCCCGAGACGCGCATGTAGATCCAGCCCCACTTCTCGAGGTTGACGCCCCGGTTGCGCGGGGCGGTGGAGCGCGGCGAACGAGGCGCATCCAGTGGCACGGCGGTGGTCATCACTCTCCCCCTCCCGCGAACACGTTCATCAGATGTCTGGGTGCGAAACCGGCCATCGTGACGGCCCAGAGGCCCAGCACTCCCCAGAACAGCTGCCGGTGGTAGCGGGCGCCCTTCGACCAGAAGTCGACGACGATGATGCGCAGCCCGTTGTAGGCGTGGAAGACGATCGCCGCGACGAGCACGACCTCGCCGAGACCCATGATCGGGTTCTTGTACGTGCCGAGCACGGCGTCGTACGCCTCGGGGGACACCCGGATCAGCGCCGTGTCGAGCACGTGCACGAGGAGGAAGAAGAAGATCGCGACGCCCGTGATGCGGTGCAGCACCCACGACCACATGCCCTCGCGGCCCCGGTACAGCGTCCCCCGGGGAACCCTGGACGTGGTCTCCGATATGGACGGTGTCACGCGTATTCCTGCAGACACTGTCGTCCTCCCTGCTTCATCTCGGCGAGGCGTTCGCTGCCCCGCACCCCGCGCGGGCGCTCGCATCCATCCTATTCGGACACGGCAGGGCGGGCGACTGAGCCCCGCCCAACTGTCTCGACGTCGAGATGTCCCGTTCCCCTCGTGTCGCAGGCCGGAAACATGCCCGCACTACCCTGAAGGCATGGCTGAATCGATCCCCGGCTTCTACGCCGTCATCCCCGCAGGCGGCATCGGCAGCAGGCTGTGGCCGCTCTCCCGAGCGGACGCGCCGAAGTTCCTGCACGACCTGACGGGGTCTGGACAGACCCTCCTCCGCGACACCTGGGACCGGCTGGCCCCCCTCTCCGGTGAGGACCGCATCGCGGTGGTCACCGGCCGCGCGCATCGCGCGGCCGTCGAGCGGGAGCTGCCCGACATCGCGGACCACAACGTCATCCTCGAATCCGAGCCGCGCGACTCCGCCGCGGCGATCGGGCTGGCCGCGGCCATCCTCTCCCGGCGCGAGCCCGACGTCATCATCGGCTCCTTCGCCGCCGATCACGTCATCCGCCAGGTGCGCCAGTTCGACTGGGCGGTGCAGCAGGCGGTGGCCGTCGCCCGCGAGGGCTACATCTGCACGATCGGCATCCAGCCGTCGGAGCCGGCGGTCGGTTTCGGCTACATCAAGAAGGCCGGCGAGCTGGTCATCGACGGCGCCCCCGAGGCGGCGTTCGTCGAGCGCTTCGTCGAGAAGCCCGACCTCGACACGGCGCGCGAGTACGTCACCGATCGCGCCTACCTGTGGAACGCCGGCATGTTCATCTCCCGTGCCGATGTGCTGCTCGCGGAGATCGCCGAGAACCAGCCCGAGCTGCACGCCGGGCTCATGGAGCTGGCGGAGGTCTGGGACGACCGGGAGGCGCGGGGTCCGGTGGTCGACCGCATCTGGCCGAACCTGACCAAGATCGCGATCGACTACGCGGTGGCGGAGCCCGCCGCCGACAAGGGCCGGCTCGCGGTGATCCCGGGGCACTTCGACTGGGACGACGTGGGCGACTTCGCCAGCGTCGCCAAGCTCAACTCGCACGGCCGCGGCAACGACCTGGCGATCCTGGGCGAGAACGCGCGCGTGCTCGCCGACGCGTCCAGCGGCATCGTGGTCAGCCAGACGCGGCGCGTGATCAGCCTCATCGGCGTCAAGGACATCGTCGTGGTCGACACCGAGGACGCTCTGCTGGTCACGACCAGCGAGCACGCTCAGCGGGTGAAGGGCGTGGTGGATGCCTTGAAGCTGAACGGCCGGGGCGACGTGCTCTGATCCTGGATGCCGCCGATCACGGCATCGGATGTCGGCACTGTTGCGTCTTTGTAACCATTGCCCCCCGGGGGACTCGTCGATATGCAAACGGGCCGTCACAGTAGGTAATTTCGTACAGTCACCCGCGAGGTCCGCGGGTGCATCCCTGTGGAGGCTGAGTTGACCATTTCAACCCGTAAAAGAGTGCTCGGCGGATTCCTTGCTGCAAGCGTCTTCGTAGCCCTGGCGGGTTGCGCGTCCCCCCCGCCCGAGACCGACGCGACCGAGGAACCCGGCGGCGGCGCCACCGCGGTCGAGGGCTACAAGCCCTGCCTCGTGTCGGATGACGGCGGCTTCAACGACAAGTCGTTCAACCAGTCCGCGCTGGAGGGCATGGAGCGCGCCGCCGATGAGCTCGGCGTCGAGATGATCGAGGTGGAGTCCGCGTCTGCCAACGACTACGCGCCGAACCTCGAGAACCTCGTGGCCGAGGGCTGCACGCTCATCGTCTCGGTCGGCTTCAAGCTGTCGGCCGACACGGTCGCCTCCGCAAAGGCGAACCCGGAGATCAGCTACGCGATCATCGACGACTGGGCCGACAACGAGGGCGACACCGACGCGGATGGGAAGCCGACGTTCGACGGCGAGACCGACGCGCCCAACATCAAGCCGCTGATGTTCGACACCGTTCAGGCGGCCTACTTGGGCGGCTACGCCGCCGCGGCGTGGTCGGCTCAGTCGGGCGCCAACAAGGTGGGCACCGTCGGCGGCATCCCGATCCCGCCCGTCACGATCTTCATGGACGGCTTCGTCGACGGCGTCGCCAAGTACAACGAGGACAAGGGCGCCAACGTCGCGACCGTCGGCTGGGATGTCGCAGCCCAGCAGGGCTCCATGACCGGTGGCTTCGCCGCCAACGACACCGCGAAGCAGGCCATGCAGGGCGTCCTCGACCAGGGTGCCGACGTGCTCCTGCCGGTCGGTGGCCCGATCTACCAGAGCGCGCGCGACGCGATCGCCGACAGCGGCGCCGACACCGTGATCCTCGGTGTCGACTCCGACCTCGCCGTCGTCGACCCGACCGTCGCCGACATCGTGCTCGTGTCGATCATGAAGCGCATCGACCAGGCCGTCTACGAGGCCACCATGGCCGCCGCCACCGGCGACTTCGACGTCGCCCCGTACGTCGGCACGCTCGAGAACGAGGGCGTCGGACTCTCCGGCTTCGGCGCGTTCGAGTCGCAGCTGCCCGATGGTCTCGTCGAGGAGCTCGCCGCGCTGCAGGAGCAGATCATCTCGGGTGAGCTCGAGGTGACCTCGCCCAGCTCGCCGTAGTCGGCAGCACCACCATCACCGCGGCCGGTCCGGATGCTTCGCATCCGACCGGCCGCGGTTCCTTCCAGCCCCTGACCCGACTCGATAGGGTGCACAGTATGAAGCTCGAGCTCCGCGGAATCACCAAGCGGTTCGGCAGTCTCGTCGCCAACGACCACATCGATCTCGTGGTCCAGCCCGGCGAGATCCACGCCCTCCTCGGCGAGAACGGGGCCGGGAAGTCGACCCTGATGAACGTCCTGTACGGGCTCTATCAGGCGGACGAGGGTGAGATCCTCCTCGACGACGCCGTGCAGCGGTTCCGGGGACCTGGCGATGCGATGGCGGCGGGCATCGGCATGGTGCACCAGCACTTCATGCTGATCCCGGTCTTCAGCGTCGCCGAGAACGTCATGCTCGGGCACGAGGACACCAAGGCCCTCGGTTCGCTGGACCTCCCGAAGGCGCGCCAGCATGTGCGTGACGTGGCCAAGCGCTTCGGCTTCCATGTGGATCCGGACGCCCTGGTCGGCGATCTGCCGGTCGGCGTTCAGCAGCGGGTGGAGATCATCAAGGCGCTGTCCCGCGATGCGAAGGTGCTCGTCTTCGATGAGCCCACGGCCGTGCTCACCCCGCAAGAGACCGACGAGCTGATGGCGATCATGCGCCAGCTGCGCGATGAGGGGACCTCGATCGTCTTCATCACCCACAAGCTCCGCGAGGTGCGTGCCGTCGCAGACCGCATCACCGTCATCCGGCTCGGCAAGGTCGTGGGCGAGGCCGCTCCGACGGCGACGAACGCGGAGCTCGCGTCGCTCATGGTCGGCCGCGCCGTCGAACTGACCGTCCACAAGAACGCGCCTCGGATTCGTGATGAAGGCGGTCTCGTGGTGCGCAACCTGCGCGTCCTCACGCCCACTGGCGCGGTCGTCGTCGACGACATCAGCTTCGACGTGCGGCCGGGGGAGGTGCTGGCCGTGGCCGGGGTGCAGGGGAACGGGCAGACGGAGCTGGTCGAGGCGATCGTCGGCCTCGCCGACAAGGTGACCGGCTCGGTGGCACTCGCCGGGGTGGAACTGGTCGGCAGGAGCGTGCGCGGCATCCTCGACGAAGGCGTCGGATTCGTGCCCGAGGACCGGACAGAAGACGGCCTGGTCGGCACCTTCACGGTGGCCGAGAACCTGATCCTCGATCGCTCGGGCGACCGCGCGTTCGTCCGCGGAGGGACGATCCGCAGCGGCGTGCTGAGCGAGTTCGCCGACGAGCGGATCCGCGAATACGACATCCGCACACAGGGCGCCGGGACTCCCGCCGGTGCGCTGTCCGGAGGCAACCAGCAGAAGGTCGTGATCGCGCGCGAGATGAGCCGAGAACTGAAGCTTCTCCTCGCCGCCCAGCCGACGCGTGGCGTGGACGTGGGCTCGATCGAGTTCATCCACAAGCGGATCATC
This sequence comes from Micromonospora sp. DT81.3, assembly GCF_049847225.1. Taxonomy (NCBI): domain Bacteria; kingdom Bacillati; phylum Actinomycetota; class Actinomycetes; order Micromonosporales; family Micromonosporaceae; genus Micromonospora; species Micromonospora sp. DT81.3. The sequence continues at coordinate 576,049 of NZ_JBNCNY010000002.1, read as the reverse complement.
GAGACGCGGGATGCCGGCATCCCCGTGGTCGTCGTCTCGACCGAGCTCGACGAGGTCGTCGCGCTCGCCGACCGGATCGCGGTGATGTACCGCGGCCAGATCGTCGGAATCGTGCCGGGCGACACGCCGCGAGAGACGCTCGGCCTCATGATGGCCGGCGAGAAGCCGGAGGAGGTGGTGGCCGCGTGAACGACGGAACGAGCGGCAGAACGCCCGGAACCGGCGAGCCGATGAAGGGGCTGCCCTCCGACGAGCTGCCACCGGTCTCCGGGCCGCTGACGGGCACGCCCGAGGTCCGTGCCGATGTGGCGGGCGCCGAGGTCACGGGAGCCGATGTTCCCGGCCCCCCGCGCCAGAACGTGTTCATCAAGGACCTTCTCCGGGGCAGCGCCGTCACCACGATCCTCGCCATCGTGGCGGCGATGGTCGTCGGCGGCATCCTGATGGCCATCACCGACGAGGAGGTGCGCGCCGCATCGGTCTACTTCTTCTCGCGCCCCGGCGACACGTTCGCCGCCGTCTGGAGCGCGGTGTACGGAGGGTACGAGGCGCTCTTCCGGGGGGCCGTCTTCAACGCGCGTGTCGCCGACTTCGCGGCGCAGATCCGTCCCCTCACGAACACCCTCGGCTTCGCCGCACCGCTCATCGCCGCGGGCCTCGGAGTCGCATTGGCGTTCCGCGTCGGCCTCTTCAACATCGGCGGCCGCGGTCAGATCCTGATCGCCTGCGCGACCGCGGCGCTGGTGACGTTCAACCTCGACCTGCCGATGATCCTCCAACTGCCCCTCACCCTTGCGGCCGGTATCGCGGGCGGCGCGATCTGGGGTGGCATCGTCGGTGTGCTCAAGGCCCGCACGGGTGCGCACGAGGTCATCCTCACCATCATGCTGAACTACGTCGCGTTCTACCTCGTGACGTGGATGGTCCGCTCGCCGGCGCTGCTGCAGCGCCCCGCGGGTGACCAGCCGATCTCCTCTCCGACGCCGCCGAACGCCCAGTTCCCGGACCTGTTCGGTCCTCGCTTCCCGCTGCTGGACTGGGGGTTCATCCTGGCGATCGCGGCCACGGTGTTCGTGTGGTGGCTCATCGAGCGCTCCAGCCTCGGCTTCCGGCTGCGCGCGGTGGGCGAGAATCCGCACGCGGCCCGCGCATCGGGCATCTCGGTGCAGCGCATGTACATCTACGCGATGCTCTTCGCGGGTGGGCTTGCGGGCCTCGCCGGAATGAACCAGATCCAGGGGGCGGTCACCACCGGATTCGACGGCTACATCGACGCGGGAATCGGGTTCGACGCGATCACGGTCGCTCTCCTCGGCCGCAGCCGCGCGTGGGGCGTGTTCGTCGCCGGCCTGCTCTTCGGAGCACTGAAAGCCGGAAGCTTCACCATGCAGGCATCGCAGGGCATCCCCGTCGACATCGTGCTGGTCGTGCAGTCGCTGATCGTGCTCTTCATCGCGGCGCCCCCGCTGGTGCGGACCATCTTCTTCCTGCCGAAGACGGATGCCGAGAAGGCGGCCAAGGCCAGAGCCAAGGCCGCGAAGAAGGCGGTGTCGGCATGACGGCGCTCGCCCCCACCCCGGCCCCCGTTCCCGCTCCGGATGACGTCATCCAGCTCGCAACCGTGCAGGTGCGGCACTGGAAGCTCGCCATCTCACTGGCAATCGCCACCGTGCTTCTCGGGCTGCTGTTCCTGCTCGTTCCCAGAGACGGCGTCAGCACGTTCCGGCTCGGCGACCCGACGTCATCGATCGCGCTGCCCAACGTCAGCGTGCCGACCGCGGCGACGACGTGGATCGTATTCGGCGTGCTCGTCCTGCTTACGGCCTGGGCCTTCTGGGATGCATGGGCCTACCGGCGCAGCGGCATCTGGCTGTCCATCGTCTACGGCGTGCTCGCCATGTTCGGCTTCCTGGTGTGGGCGGCCGCGGGCGGGCTCGTGCCGGTCACCGGCCTGCTCTTCGGGGCGCTGTCGCTGTCCATCCCGCTCATCTTCGGTGCGCTGGGAGGCGTCATCGGCGAGCGCGTCGGCGTGGTCAACGTGGCGATCGAGGGCCAGTTCCTCTTCGGCGCCTTCAGCGCCGCGCTTCTCGCGAGCATCACCGGGAACCCCTTCGTGGGGCTCGTGGGCGCGATGATCGGGGGCGTCCTCGTCGCCTTCGTGCTCGCGGCCTTCTCGATCAGGTACCTCGTCGACCAGGTGATCGTCGGTGTCGTCCTGAACGTGCTGGTGACGGGTCTCACCGGCTTCCTCTACGGTGCACTGCTCGTGCCGAATGAGGCCGCGCTCAATCGTCCGGTCCGCTTCACGCGGTGGGAGATCCCGGTCCTCGGCGACATCCCGATCATCGGCCCGGTGCTGTTCAACCAGACCTTCATCGTCTACCTGATGTACGTCACGGTCGCTCTGGTCGCATGGGGCCTGTACCGCACCCGGTGGGGACTGCGCCTGCGCGCCGTCGGCGAGCATCCGCAGGCCGCCGACACGGTCGGCATCAAGGTGAACACATCCCGGTTCTGGAATGTGTCGCTCGCCGGCGCCATCGCCGGCATCGGCGGCGCCTACTTCACCCTGGTCTCGGTCGGCCAATTCTCGAAGGAGATGACGGCCGGGCTCGGCTTCATCGCTCTGGCGGCGGTGATCTTCGGTCGCTGGGATCCGATCCGAGCCACTCTGGCGGCCCTCCTGTTCGGCTTCGCCACCAACCTGCAGAACCTGCTGACGGTGCTCGGGACCCCGATCCCCAGCGAGTTCATGCTGATGCTCCCCTACCTCGTCACGATCATCGCCGTGGCCGGCTTCGCCGGGCAGATACGCGGCCCCGCCGCGGCGGGCAAGCCCTACGTCAAGGGCTGACGTCGTGAATTCATCGCGTGGTGGCATCACCGACTCTTTTGATACCAACCCGAAAGAAGGCCGTCCGTGACCGACATCGACTGGGACGAGCTGCGTGCCGTCGCGACCGAGGCGATGGAGAAGGCCTACGCGCCATATTCCCGCTTCAGGGTCGGGGCGGCCGCCCTCGTCAGCGACGGGCGGATCGTCTCGGGGTGCAACATCGAGAACGCGTCGTACGGGGTCACCCTCTGCGCGGAGTGTGCCCTCGTCGGCGACCTCTTCATGTCCGGTGGCGGTCAGCTCGTGGCATTCGTGTGCGTCGACGGCGGCGGGGCCACCCTGATGCCGTGCGGCCGGTGCCGGCAGCTGCTCTTCGAGCACGCGATCCCGGGCATGCTGCTCGAGACGGTGTCCGGCATCCGGACCATCGACGAAGTGCTCCCGGATGCCTTCGGACCCCGCGACCTCGAAGAGGCGTCGCGGTGAGCACGGGATCCCTCGACACGGCGTCGATCAGCACGGTGGAGCCGTTCGACGCGGTCGATGTGATCCGCGCGAAGCGCGACGCTTCGCCGGTGCCGGAAGACGCGCTGCGCTGGATGATCGACGCGTACACCCGTGGATACGTGTCCGACGCGCAGATGTCCTCCTTCGCGATGGCCGTGCTGCTCAACGGGATGACCCGCGACGAGATCCGCGTGCTCACCGACGCGATGATCGATTCCGGCGAGCGGATGAGCTTCGAAGGGCTCGGCAAGAAGACGGTCGACAAGCACTCCACCGGGGGCGTCGGCGACAAGATCACGCTCCCGCTCGCGCCGCTGGTCGCCGCGTTCGGTGTCGCCGTGCCGCAGCTGTCCGGCCGGGGCCTCGGCCACACGGGCGGAACGCTCGACAAACTCGAGTCCATCCCGGGCTGGCGGGCGGCGCTTTCGAATGAGGAGCTGTTCGACCAGCTTCGCGATGTCGGAGCCGTCATCTGCGCCGCGGGCTCGGGCCTCGCGCCTGCCGACAAGAAGCTCTACGCGCTGCGGGATGTCACCGGCACCGTGGAGGCGATCCCGCTCATCGCCTCGAGCATCATGTCGAAGAAGATCGCGGAGGGAACGGACGCCCTGGTGCTGGATGTGAAGTTCGGCTCCGGCGCGTTCATGCGCGACATCGACAAGGCGCGCGAACTCGCCCGCACGATGGTCGAGCTGGGCACGGACTCGGGTGTCGCGACGACGGCGCTGCTCACCGATATGAACACGCCCCTCGGGCTTGCGATCGGCAACGCCAACGAGGTGCGCGAGTCGGTCGAGGTGCTCTCCGGCGGCGGACCCGCGGATGTGGTCGAGCTGACCGTGGCCCTCGCGCGGGAGATGCTCGCCCTGGCCGGTCAGCCCGATGCCGACGTCGAAGCCGCGCTGGCCGATGGGCGGGCGATGGACTCCTGGCGGGCCCTCATCGGCGCCCAGGGCGGGGATCCGGATGCCGCGCTTCCCGCACCCCGCGAGACCCAGACGGTCGTGGCCGACCGCGACGGAGTGGTCGATCGCATGGAGGCGCTGCCCTTCGGAATCGCGGCCTGGCGCCTCGGCGCCGGGCGCGCCCGCGCGCAGGACCCCGTCATCCACGCCGCGGGCATAGACCTGCACGTGAAGCCAGGCGATGCGGTGAGCGCCGGTCAGCCGCTGTTCACGCTGCTCGCCGACGACCCGTCGCGGTTCGGCCGGGCACTCGGCGCCCTCGACGGCGCATGGGGCATCGGCGACGCGGAGACGACGACGCTCGCCCGCGGTCCGCTGGTGCGCGAGCGCATCTCGGTCTGATCGACCCGCGCACGTCGCCGAGCACTTCCCTTCCACGAAGCTTCCCCAACAAAGGAGACACCATGTCGATCGACCAGGCCGGGGACCCGCGCGTCCAGGGGACCTCTCTCCGCTCACTGCCCAAGATCTCGCTGCACGACCACCTCGACGGTGCGGTCCGGCCCGCGACGATCATCGAGCTGGCCGACGCCATCGGCCTCGACGTGCCGGAGACCGACCCCGCGGCCCTCGCCGACTGGTTCTCGCTGAAGAGCGATTCCGGGTCGCTGGTCGAGTACCTGAAGACGTTCGACCTGACGACCGCGGTCATGCAGACCCGCGAGGGCCTGACCCGCGTCGCCCGGGAGTTCGTGCAGGACCTCGTCGAGGACGGCGTCATCTACGGCGAGGTGCGCTGGGCGCCCGAGCAGCACCTCGCGGGCGGCCTCTCGCTGGAGGAAGCGGTGGAAGCGGTTCAGGCGGGGATCGAGGAGGCGGAGGACGGCGCGGAGCGCGGCGGTCGCGGCATCCGCGTCGGCCAGCTCATCACCGCGATGCGGCACACCGATCGCTCCCTCGAGATCGCGAGGCTCGCCGTGGCGTACCGCGGCCGTGGTGCGGCCGGCTTCGATATCGCCGGGCCGGAGGACGGCTTCCCGCCGTCACGGCACCGCGAGGCATTCGATTATCTGGCGTCCGAGTTCTTCCCCGTCACCGTGCACGCGGGGGAGGCCGCGGGGCTCGACTCGATCCGTTCGGCCCTTCTCGACGGACGGGCGCTGCGCCTCGGGCACGGCGTGCGCATCGCCGAGGACCTCGAGGTGGTCTCGCGCTCGGGAGAAGAGGTCATGGTGCAGTTCGGCGACCTCGCCCGGTGGGTGCGCGACCGGGAGATCCCGCTCGAGCTGTCGCCGTCATCCAATCTGCAGACCGGGGCGATCGCGGCGTGGGGCACGGAGCTCAGCGATCACCCCTTCGACCTGCTCTACCAGCTCGGATTCGCCGTGACGGTCAACGTCGACAACCGGACGATGAGCCGCACGTCGCTGACCAGGGAGCTGGGGCTTCTCGTCGACACGTTCGAGTACGACCTCGATGACATCGAGACCTTCCAGCTCAACGCCGCGGCGGGTGCGTTCCTCCCCGTCGAGGAGCGCGAGGAGCTGATCGACCTGATCGTCGACGGCTTCGACGCCTGACAGCATTCGGATGCGCCCCGCGCATAATGCGGCAGACGTCGCCGCCATGGCGGGTGTCAGCCAGGCCACCGCGCAGAGGGGGCTCAACGGCTGATCGCCTTCACTGCTGCAGCAGGAAGGGCGCCAGCGCGTCCGTGATCTGCGCGCGCATCTCCTCGGCCGAGATCGTCGCCTCGCCGTCGCCGGGCTGCGGCCCGTAGGCGCCGAACCCCGCGTGGTTGCCGCCCTCGATCACGACGAAGATCACGTCGGCGGGCAGCAGGCCGGCGGCGGCATCCACCTTCTCGGTCGTGGACAGGCCGTCCTCGGTCGCCGAGATGCTGAGCGCGGCCAGCCCCGAGTCGGAGAGGTCGTTCGCGCAGTAGCTGGCGAAGAGCACCAGTCCCGCGGTGCCCTCCGCGAGCTGGCACGCTCGGACGCCGCCGAGGGAGTGCCCGCCGACGAACCACTCGTCGACCTCTGGAGCGAGCTCGGTGAACGTGGACAGCGGGCGGAAGTCGAAGAAGGCGAGGTTGAGCGTCGGCTTCGTGATCACGACGGTGGCGCCCTCTTCGACCGCACCGACCAGCGTCGACGCATAGGCGACGGCGTCCACCTTGGCGCCGGGGATGAAGACCAGCCCGGTCTCCGATTCTCCGGATGCCGGCGCCAGCACCCACGCGGGGCCCGCATCCGTCAGCGTCACGTCCGGGTTCTCCTGCACCTCTCCGAGCGCGTCGGGTTCCGCGCCCATCACGCCGACATAGGCGTAGACCAGGAATCCGACCACGAGCAGCAGGATCAAGGCGCCGAGCGCACCGAGCACCCCCGCGAGAACCCTGCGGGCGCGGCGCTTGCGCGGCGCCGGCTGTGCGGCGGTCGCCGGCGGCGCGGATGCCGGATCCATGGGTGCGTCGTAGGGACGGGGCGAGGAGTCGGCGGTCACTGAGTCAGGCTACGCGAGCTCAGACTGCCGCTGCTCCACGAGAGCCTTTACGCGCGGGAACAGCGGGTGCGACGGCTCGAGGCCGGTCACCTCGGCCGTGAAGGCCGCGGCATCCGATTCGCGAAGCATGCGCTGCAGGTCGACCGCCTGCGGGTCCTCTGAGTCGTCGAACGCCAGCGCCGCCCCCATGGCGCCGAGCAGGGCGTCCACGCCGAGGCCGCGCTCCGACGCCTCCGCCGCCGGGCCGACGAAGCGCTCGTGCCGCGACAGCTTGCGCAGCGGCTGCCGACCGACCCGCCACACCGTGTCGGGCAGCGCGGGGTTGCGGAACCGCTGAAGGATCGTCGCCCGATACTCGGCGAGGTCGGCCGGATCCAGCCCGTGCTTCGCGGCGAGAAGGGCGGATGTCTCCTCCAGGGCTGCCGCGACGCGGACGGCGATCGACTCGTCGGCGAGGGCGTCGGAGATCTTCTCGACCCCCGCCTGCGCTCCGAAGTACGCCGTCGCGGCATGTCCGGTGTTGACGGTGAAGAGCTTGCGCTCGATGTAGGGAGCCAGCTCGCCGACGAAGTGCGCCCCCGGGATGCGGGGCGGGTCGTCGCCGAACGGCGGTCGCTCGATGGCCCACTCGTAGAACGGCTCGACCGTGACGTCGATGCCCTCGCCGGGGTCCTGAGCAGGAACGATCCGGTCGACCGCCGTGTTGGCGAACACCGCTCGCGAAGCGAGGCCGTCCCACGAGTCACCGGCCTGCGTCCGGATCTCGTCCTGCAGCAGGTCGGTCGCATCGATGGCGTTCTCGCACGCCATGATCTGCAGCGGGGAGGCCGACGGATCCCGCATGGCGAGGCCGGCCAGCACGAGCGGGGCGACGAACCTGAGGATCGTCGGACCGACGGCGGTCGTCACGACGTTCGCGGTCGCGATCTCTTCGATGACGTCCTGCGCATGCGTCGCGCTGTTGAGAGCGCGAAACCCCGTGACGACCTTGTCGACGCCCCCATCGCCCACCTCGTGCACGGTGTAGGACGAGTGCGCATTGATCGCGTCGACCAGGTTGGCGGCGACATCCGAGAAGACCAGCTCGTAGCCGCCCTCGTGCAGCAGCAGTCCGACGAACCCCCGGCCGATGTTTCCCGCGCCGAAGTGGACGGCCTTCATGACTCGTTGACCGCGCTCAGGATGCCGTACAGCTCCTCGGGGGTGCCCGCGTTCTTGAGACGCGCGACGTCGTCGTCGTCGGAGAAGAGGAGCGCGATCTGGGAGAGGATCTCGAGGTGCTCGTCGCCCTTGCCCGCGATGCCCACCACGAACGTGACCGGCTCGCCGCCCCAGTCCACGCCGCCGTCGTAGCGGACGACCGACAGGGCCGAGCCGAGGATCGTGTTCTTCGTCTCGTTCGTGCCGTGCGGGATGGCGAGCTCGTTGCCCATGTAGGTCGAGACGGTCTCCTCCCGCTGCTGCATCGCGTCGAAGTATCCGCTCGTGACCGCACCCGCCGCCTCGAGGATGTCGGCCGCCTCTCTCATCGCCTCTTCCCGCGTGGCGCTGCCGGAGTGGATGCGGACCTGTCCGACTGCGAGGACGTCGCGTGCCATGGTGTTGCCTTTCTCTCGATGGATGCGGCGCTCAGCGCCGCTTCGCCGCGCTCATTGCCGGCGGATGGAAAGGGCCACGGGGCCGGGGGCATCGCGCCGCCCGGCCCCGCAGCGGTCTTATCGCCTACGCACCATCCTTGTGCTGGGCGCGCACGAGGTCTACGACCTCCTCGTACTTCGGCGAGTTCATGAAGTTGTCGACCGAGACGTGCACGGAGTTCGGCGTCTGCTGGCGAGCGCGGTCGGTCAGCTGGTTCTGCGTGATCACGAGATCGGCGGACTTGTCGAGCGCCGCGATCGCCTTGTTCACGACCGTGACGTCTTCGATGCCCGCCTTCTTGATCTTGTTGCGCAGCACGCTCGCGCCCATCGCGGATGACCCCATGCCGGCGTCGCACGCGAAGACGATGTTCTTGATCTGGCGCTCGGTCATCACCGCGGGCTCGATGCCGCCGCCCGCCGCGCTCGCCGCTCCTCCGCGAAGACCGCCGAGAGCGTCGGACGACTTGCCCTTGGCGGCCTCGGTCTGGGTGATGGCCGCGCCGAACGCGTCATCGGTGGCAGCCATCGCCTCGAGGTCGCGCGTCCGCGAGGCTCGGAGGATGAGCGCCGTCAGGACGAAAGTGACCGCGGCAGCGAGGATCACCGACAGGATGACGGCGAAATACGCCCCCGTGGCCGTCTGGGCGAGCACCGCGAAGATGCTGCCTGGGGCCGCCGGAGCGCGAAGCGCGCCGCCGAGCAGCATGTTCGTGGTGACGCCGGTCGCGCCGCCCGCGATGAGAGCAAGGATGACCATCGGCTTCATGAGCGCGTACGGGAAGTACACCTCGTGGATGCCGCCGAAGAACTGGATCACGGCGGCGCCCGGAGCCGAGGCGCGCGCGGCCCCGATGCCGAAGAAGGTGAACGCCAGCAGCAGACCCACACCCGGACCGGGGTTCGCCTCGAGAAGGAAGAGGATCGAGGAGCCGTCGTCCGCCGCCTGCTGGATGCCCAGGGGCGTCAGCACGCCGTGGTTGATGGCGTTGTTGAGGAACAGCACCTTGGCCGGCTCGATGATGATGCTCGTCAGAGGCAGCAGATTCATCTCCACGAGCCAGTCCACCGCATTACTGAGAACCCGCATGAGGCCGTTGACGAGCCAGGCGACGGGGTAGAACCCGACGACGGCCATGACGAAGCCCCAGATGCCGGCGGAGAACATGTTGACGAGCATCTCGAAGCCCGCCTTGATCTTGCCCTCCCAGAGGCTGTCGAGCCACTTCATGGTGTACGCCGCGAGCGGCGCCATGATCATCGCGCCGATGAACATGTGCACCTGTCCGAGTTGGTTGTCCTCGGGCAGGGTCGCGTTGATCTGCGCGATGAGGAAGTCCGATCCTGCGATCGCACCCATGACGCCGATCGAGGCTACGACGCCGCCTCGCACGCCGTAGACGATGTTGCCACCGGTGTAGGCGATGATGATCGGCAGCAGGTAGTGGATGAACGGACCGACGATGGTCGCGAGGTCCGCGTTGGGGGTCCACCCCACCTGGATGAAGAACGCGGTGAAGATGCCCCACGCGATGAGCGCGGGGATGTTCGGCATGATCATGCCGGAGAGGTACGTACCGAAGCGCTGGACTCCGACCCGTGCCCGGCTGGTGCCCTTTACGGGCGTCGACGCCGTTGTCATTTGCTGTGTCTCCCTTGGTGTGAGTTTTCTGCGGCCGCGTCGGCGGCCTATCGGGTCGCGGCCTCTTGCGCCGCGGTTCTTGCCCTCGCCGCGTCATCCGCGGCGAGGGCGGCCTCGGCGATGCGGCGAGCATCCTCGAGGGAGTGTTGGAGGAGGGTGGCCCGCACGTCGGCGAGCGCGGTGGGAGCCATCGACAGAGTCGTGGCACCGAGCCCGACGAGCACGACGGCGAGCAGCGGATCGGCCGCCGCCTCCCCGCAGATGCCGACGGGCTTGCCGAGGCTCTGTCCTGCGGCGCCCACCTCGCGAATGAGGCGGAGCACCGCGGGGTGCCACGGGTCCTGGAACGAGGCCACCGAGCCCAGCAGGCGGTCGGCGGCGAGCGTGTACTGCGTCAGGTCGTTGGTGCCGATGGAGGCGAAATCGGCGTACTTGAGCACGCGGTCCGCCAGCAGGGCGCTGGAGGGCACCTCGACCATCACGCCGGCGGTCTTCACGCCGTAGTCGCGGGCGAGGGTGACGAAGTACTCGGTCTCCTCGACCGTGGCCACCATCGGAGCCATCACCCACAGGTCGGCCCCGCCCCCGTTCGCCCTGGTGGCGGCATCCGCTTCTGCCAGCGCGGTCAGCTGCTCTCGGAGGATGTCCTCACTGGCGCGCAGCGCGCGGATTCCGCGGAGTCCGAGGGCCGGGTTCTCCTCGTGAGCGTCGTTCAGGAACGGGAGCGGCTTGTCGGCTCCGGCATCCAGCACCCGCACGACGACCTTCTTGCCCGGGAAGGCCGCGAGCAGCTTCTCGTATGAGACGCGCTGCTGCTCGATCGTCGGCGCCTGGCTGGAGCTGAGGAAGAGGAACTCGGTGCGGAACAGCCCGACGCCTTCGGCGCCGAGGGCCACGGCATCCACGGCCCCGTCGGGGTTTCCGAGGTTCGCGAGCAGCGGGACCTTCGTGCCGTCCGCGAGCGCTCCATCGGTGATGGGGGCGGACGCCGCGGATGCCCTGGCCGCCGCGCGGTTCTGCGCCCGGTCGAGCTCCTCGGCGGTCGGCTCCGTCGTCACGACGCCGCTGGCGGCATCCACGATCACCGTCTGGCCCTCGAGCAGGCCCTTCGCCCCCACGGCGCCGACGACGGCGACGATGGACTTCTCGCGAGCGAGGATCGCGGTGTGCGAGGTGGGACCGCCCTCGGTCGTGATGAGCGCGAGCACCTTGTCGAGATCGAGCAGCGCCGTGTCGGCCGGCGCGAGGTCCTTCGCCACCAGCACGAACGGATGCCCCGGGTCGGGCACACCGGGGGCCGGTACTCCGCGAAGCCTCGCGATGACGCGCTGGGCGACATCGTCGAGGTCCGCAGCCCGCTCACCGAGATAGCCCCCCATCGCAGTGAGCGTGTCTCGGAACGACGCGAATGCGTCGTACACGGCCCACTCGGCCGTCCTGCCCTGCGCGAGGCGGGCGTCGATCTCGGTTTCGAGCGACGGATCCTCGGCCATCATCGCCTGCGCTTCGAGCACGTCCTGGGCCGCACCGCCGGCCAGCGCGCCCCGCTGCTCCAGCTCGCGGGCGACCACCCCGACGGCCTCCCGCACCCGCGTGGTCTCCTCCTCGAGCGTGCGCTCGCTGGGTGCGTCGCTGGGAGCGGGCAGCGGCTCCGCCATCCGTGCGACGGGACCCTGGGCGACGCCCAGGCCGATGCCGACACCTCTCAATTCAGCCATGCGCGGGTCGTCTCACTCGGCGTCGTGGTCGGTGGTGAGCAACTCCGACAGGGTGTCGAGCGTCGCCTCGGCCCCGTCGCCCTCGGTGCTCAGCGTGACGTAGTCGCCCTGCTCGACGCCGAGCGAGATGACGCCGAGGATGCTGGCCGCGTTCACCGGCTTGCCGGAGTCCTTGGCCACCGTCACCGTCAGCCCGGAGTCCTTGGCAGCCTGGGCGAACATCTTGGCTGGGCGGGCGTGCAGGCCATGCGAAGAGCCGATGCGCACGGTGCGGGTGACGGCGGTCATGGTGTTCCTTCCTGATCAGCGGGACGCCGCGGCGGCGGCGTCGTCTGGGTCTTCTACGGCGGCTTCGCCGTCTGGGTCTTCTACGACGGCTTCGCCGTCTGGGTCTTGTGCGACGGCCGCACGCACCAGGGCGAGCGTGCGGGTGCCGTCGAGGTCTGTGAAGATATCGTCCGGCAGGAGCACGATCTTGGCGCCACGCCAGTCGGCGTCGTGTTGGATGCGGTCCATGGCATGCGCCATGTGCGGCCCCACCAGCACCATGTCGGCCGAGTCGAGGTCGATCGGCAGGGACTGCTCGGTGCCGGCGAAGGCGAGGTAGGGCAGTCCCTCGGCCTGGGCGGCGTGACGCACGCGCTGCGCCACGAAAGTACTGGACGCACCGGCACCGCACACCACGAGGATCCTCATCGATCGCCTTCCCACTTCGGCCATTCTTGTGAAAAGGCTGAGAGGGGACAACCACGACGCTTTCCTCCGGGGCGGAAAGGCGGCCCCACGGTGGCGCCGCGACCGGGCTGGTGCCCTCCCGCCGCGTGGTTGACTAGCACCCAACCCGTACGCAGCGAAGCGAGAGGACGGACGGTGACGAGAGAGCGACAGGACCGCCTCCTGTCGCTGCTGGTCCGTGACAACGACTGGGCCACCGCCGCCACGCTCGCAGACGCCCTCGGAGTGACGCCCCGCAGCATCCGCTCGTATGTGACGGCGCTGAACTCCCGCACGCCGACCGGCGACGCGATCGAGTCGGGTCCGCAGGGGTATCGGGCGCATCGGCCGGCCGTCGCCGCTCTTCGCGCCGCCGGCGGTCAGGACTCGTCGACCCCGCGGGACCGGCTGCACTTCGTCGTCCGCGCCCTCCTCGACGCGGACGACGGCATCGACGTCTTCCAGACCGCCGACGGGCTCCACGTGAGCGCGGCGACCCTGGAGGCGGACCTCGCGCGGGTGCGGGCTCTGCTCGGCGGCACCGGTCTGACCCTCGAGCGCTCGGCGGCGCGTGGCCGGCTTCGGGGGACGGAGGTCGCGCAGCGGCGCCTGCTCAGCCGCTTGGCGCACGACGAGATGGACGAGGGCGCCTTCGACCTCGAGGCGCTCCGGCGCACGCTCGGATCCGGCGCGATCGACCCCGACGCGTTCGGGCCGTTCAAGACCGCGCTCGTCGCCGACCTCGGCGCGCTCGGCTACTTCGTCAACGAGTACGGCATCTCGGATGTCGTGATGCACATCGCGATCGCCGCCGACCGGGTCTCGCGCAACCGGGCGCTCGAGGCGGTGCACGTCGACCCACAGCCCGCGCAGGCGGCAATCGCCGACATCCTGGGCGCGCTCACCGAGCGCTACTTCGGCGTCACCCTGGGCGAGGGGGACCGCCAGCATCTCGCGACGCTCGTGCTGACGCGCGTGGTCGCACCGGGAGCATCCGCACCGGCAGGGATGGCCAAGGCGCGCCTCGAGCCCGCGGTGGAGCAGGCGGTGCGCGAGGTCGTCACGGGGGCGGCGGCGGAGTTCCTCGTCGACATCGAGCACGAGGACTTCATCCTGCGTCTCGCGCTCCACGTGCAGAACCTGACGCACCGCGCAAGGGAGCAGGCGTGGTCGCGCAACCCGCTGACCAAGTCGATCAAGTCGACGTATCCGATGATATTCGAGGTCGCCGTCTACATCGCCAGCGGACTGCAGGAGCGGCTCGGCGTGCCGATCCTCGACGATGAGATCGCATACATCGCCATGCACGTCGGCGGGCGCCTGGAGCGCAGCCGCCGCGCCGACTCGCTGCTCTCGGCGACGATCGTCTGCCCCGGCTACTACGAGCTGCACGAGCTGCTGCGATCCAGCGTGGACCGCTCGCTCGGCCAGGCCGTGGAGGTCATCGGCGTGGAGACCCGCGTCGACCCCGACTGGAACTCGATCGACACCGACCTGGTGCTCACCACGATCGATCCTCCGACGCCGTCGGAGAGGATCGTCCGCATCCAGCCGTTCCTCACCGACGCCGACGTCGAGCGGGTCACGGCCGCCGCGGGGCGTGTGCGCCGCGGGCGGCGCCTCGCGCGCCTGCGGGCGGAGCTCGAGCGCTATCTCGACGCTTCGGCGTTCGTGCGCGGCCTCGACGGCACAGCGGGCGAGGAGGCCGTCATCCGGCACCTCGGCGGCCTGCTGGTCGCGCAGGGCGTGATCGACGACGGCTACGTCGAGCGGACGATCGAGCGCGAGCGGATGTCGTCCACGGCGTTCACCGATGCGCTCGCCGTGCCGCACGCGCTGGGGATGACGGCGACGCGCACCTCGATCGCGATCGGAATCGGCGAGCAGTCGATCCCGTGGGGAGAGGCGCGCGTGCAGGTCGTTGCGCTGGTCGCCTTCAGCGAGAGCGATCGCGCCGCGTTCCAGACGGTGTTCGAGCAGCTGGTCGAGGTCTTCTCGGAGCGCGACAGCGTGCAGCGGATCGTCCGCCGCGGTGTCGATTTCGCCGGCTTCCTCGACGAACTCGTCGCCGTCATCGACGGCTGAGGGGCGGGACCCTTCCCCGCGGCGGGCCGAATTCTCCCCACAGGTGGCCCTGCGCTGCCCCGCCCGGCCCTTCCTCTGGCGAGCCGGGTTTGGGGCGCGATCCCTCCGGTGGGGCGCGCGCGGTGCGCCCCGATGTCGCTGATGCGCCCCAAACAGAAGGATCAGAGCGCCGGTCGGCTCACGAGGGCGGTCGGATGCCGAAGGCGACGAGCCGATCGGCCAGAGTCTGTGCGGTGCGGATGTGCGGCCATCCCCAGCGCACGAAGCGGAGCTGGCTCTTGCCGCGGATCCAATCCTCGCGCTGCTTCTCGCGGTCGAAGACCTCTGCCGTCGTCCTGCCGTCGCGTAGCTGTCCGTCGGTGTACTTCAGGGCGCCGTCGAACTCGGCGAGGGCCCCGACATCGTCGAGTCCGAAATCCGCGTAGTAGTTCGTGCCGCCGGGTCCGGACACCCAAACCTGAAGGCGGACACGACGAAAGCCGAGCTCGTGGAGGCGAATCCGGCTGATGCTTTCGCCGGGCAATTGGGCTCTGCCGTCCGCGAAGGCGAGGACGCGTTCGGCTTGCGTTCGTCCGTGCGCGGACCTGCGGGCGATGTCGCGTGCGGTCTTCCGGAACTCATTCGCTCGGTCGAGGAGATACTCGCCCGGCCTTGGGACGCACAGCGCTCTGAGAGCGGCATCCGTGACAGCCACCGCCTGCTCGAACGTCCCCGTGCGCGCCATGTCGGCCACCGTGCGGTCGAGCGATGTGCACCGCAGACCGTCGATCTCCACGACATCCTCGTTCCGAAGCTCGCCCCTATGGCGCACGGCTCCGGCTGCCGCTCCCGGTCGCTCCGCGCTGACGATGACGTGCACAGCGTCCGTGCGCGGATGGAACAGAGGCAGGCGGTGTGCCGCCGCGGCGGTCTCGTGAGAGAAGACGGGCGGGACTTTCGACACAAGGGCAAGCGCCCGGGCGCGGGCGACGAGTCGCGTCTCCGGTGTTGCGGCCGCCCACGTCTCTCCATCGGCGTAGATCCCGGGTCGCACCCGCACGAGGCGCTGCGCGGCGACGGCGCTCGCGACTGCACGGGGTGAGTGCCCCATCGCGAGCTGTTCGTCGTAGCGGTGTAGGCGGACGGCGCTCATTGCTGAACTGTGCCGCCTCGGTCCCGGCGCGCGGGCACACCGGGGCATCCCCGTGCAGGGTGGGATCGCGGGGTCCGCTGTGCAGGAAGCGATGCCCGCTCCGTTGACGCGGGATCGCGGGGTCCGCTATCCGACGCGCCGCCGGGTTGGTTCGGGGCGCGATCGCTCCGCCGGGGCGCGATTGATGCGCCCCGATGAAGGGAATGCGCCCCAAACCCGATGGAAGGATGAGAAGAGGACGATGAGCGAGTCGGCGGACCTCGAGGGGCGATGAACGCCCTAGCTCCGCTCGGCGGCGAGACGCGCCCGCAGCCCGGTGCGGACGGCCGGCCACTCCGACTCGATGATCGAGAAGACCACCGTGTCGCGCAGCGACCCGTCGGGCATGATCCGGTGGTTGCGCAGCACGCCGTCCTGCTTCGCGCCGAGCCGCTCGATCGCCGCGCGCGACCGGTGGTTCAGCCAGTGGGTGCGAAACTCCACGGCGATCGCGTCGCACGATTCGAACGCGTGCGTGAGGAGGAGGAGCTTCGCCTCGCTGTTGACCGCGCTGCGCTGGGCCGAGGGGGCGATCCAGGTGTAGCCGATCTCGACGTGCCGGTTGGGCTGGTCGATGCTGCAGAACGTCGTCATGCCGACGACCCGGTCATCCGAGAGTCGCCGGATGGCCCACGGATTCATCGTGCCCTCGGCGAGTCGGGCGAGCCGGCTCTCGATCTCGGCCGGGATGCCCTCCGGCCGCGGAATCCACGTGTACCAGAGGTCTTCCATGCCCGGCTCGGCGGCCGCGACGCGGAGTCCGTGGGCGTGGGCCTGCGACAGTGACTCGAGGCGGACGTGCGTCCCCTCGAGCGTGGCCGGATCGATGAACTGCACGCACCGAGCCTAGCCGCGGCGGGTCCTCTCCTCATCGGCCTCGGCGGCCGAGGGCTGCTCCTCCGCCTCGGTGGTGTCACCCGCCGCGAACGCCGCCGCCGAAGCCTCCGCGCCGGTCGAGTCGCTCCGCGCCGAGGCGGCGTGTGCGGCGGCGACGGCCCGCCGGCCGGACGGCAGCCACACGGCGAGCGCCACGACGATGAACGTGAGGATGCCGGCGGCGATCAGCACCCACTCCACCGGCACGATGTCGGCGAGGGGACCGAAGACCAGCATCCCGACCGGCATCGCGACGGCCATCACGATGCCCACGAAGCCGAAGACCCGGCCCTGCCGGTCGGGTTCCACGGTCTCCTGGAGGATCGTCATCGATGGGGTGGAGAAGAAAGGCACCGCGAGCCCGCAGATCAGCATGAACCCGTAGAAGACCCAGACGTTCGGTGAGAGTCCGAGCCCGATCGAGATGGCGCCGAACGCCAGCGACGACACGATGATCATCGTGATGCGGTTCTTCATCCCGCCCCAGACGGCGATCACGAGGCCGCCGACGACCATTCCGATGCTGAAGGAGATCTCGAGCAGCGTGAGCAGCCAGGCATCCGTGTCTGCGACGCCCGTGCTGAAGGATCGCTCGATCATCAGCGGCGTCAGGTAGCTCGGCGCGACCGTCAGCACGAAGACGATGGCGAAGAGCACGAGGAACCACCGAACGAACGCGTGTCCTGCCACGTAGCGCACCCCCTCGCGGAGGTCCGCCATGTACGACGGGCGCTCGCCCGAGAACGTCCGGACCAGGGGCGGCACCGAGATGGTCGCGAGGATGGCGATGCCGATCGCCGCCGTGATGACATCGACCCAGAAGATCGCGACGAGCGACGCGGCCACGTACAGGGCGCCCGCCGCGGCCGGCGCCAGCAGCATCATGCCCGACTGGATGGCCCCGTTGACGCCGTTGACGCGCATCAGCTTGTCGGTCGGGACGATCTGGGGGATGAACGCCGACACCGCGGGGGTCTGGATGCCGGCGCCGACCGAGCGGATGGCCAGCGTCAGGAAGATCAGCCACAGCTCGTAGTAGCCCGCCATGAGCACTACGGCGAGCACCAGGGTGGACACGGCGATGGCGCCGTCGGCTCCCATGATCAGGTACTTGCGATTGTGCCGGTCGGCCCAGACGCCGGCGAACACCGAGACGATCGCCTGCGGCAGGAAGCCGAAGACGGCGACAAGCGCCATCATGCCGCCGGAGCCGGTCTCCAGGACGATGTGCCACATCACGGCGTACTGCACCAGCATCGACCCGAACAGCGTCACCGTCTGCCCGCCGAGGAAGAGCACGATGTGCCGCCGCCAGTGCGGGCGGTCGGCCTCATCCGCCTGCGCGACACCCGGCCCGGCAGCGGCGCCGTCGTCGGTCATGGTCCGTCCCTTCGCGTGCGCGGTCGCGAGCGCGACTCCGGGAAGTCAAGCACGGACCGGCGACACCGGGGAAGCGCGCTCCTCGCCGGCCCGCCGGGCTAAGAGAGCGAGTCCAGCAGCGCGCGCGCCGCGGCCTCCAGGGCGGCGATGCGTCCGCTCGCCTCCTCACGCGTCTCGCCCCGGGCGTCGAGGTAGACCTTGAGCTTGGGCTCGGTGCCGCTCGGGCGCACGATGACGCGCGACCCGTCTGCCAGCCAGAGGCGCAGCACGTCCCCAGGAGGGAATCCGTCCACCCCGAGCAGCAGATCGTCGATGCCGGTCACCGCCGGCTCGCCGACGTGCGTGGGCGGATCCTGGCGCAAGGCGGCCATGATCCGGCCGATGATCGAGACGTCCTCGACCCGGATCGAGACCTGGCCGCTCGCGAAGTGCCCGAAGGCATCGCCGAATTCCTCCAGGAGTCCAGCGAGGGAGCTTCCCCGCCCGCGGGCGTCCGCCGCGAGCCCCAGGATGGCCACGGCGGCCGAGATGCCGTCCTTGTCGCGCACCGTCTCCGGGTTCACGAGGTATCCCAGCGCCTCCTCGAAACCGAAGACCATGCCGGGGGCGCGCGAGATCCACTTGAAGCCGGTCAGCGTCTCGTGGAATGCGAGCCCGTAGCTCTCCGCGATGGTTCGGAGTCCCGGCGATGAGACGAGCGAGCAGGCGAGGGATGCCTCTGGGCCGGCGCTGGCATCGCGCGCCCGGCGCGCCGCTCGCCAGCCGAGCAGCAGCCCGACCTCGTTGCCGCTGAGGCTCCTCCAACCGCCGACGACGTCGGCCGGAACGGCGACCGCCAGGCGGTCGGCATCCGGGTCGTTGGCGATCACCAGCTCGGCACCCGCCCTGCGCGCGGCCTCCAGTGCCAGATCCATAGCCCCGGGCTCCTCGGGATTGGGGAAGGCCACGGTGGGGAAGGCGCCGTCCGGCTCCACCTGCTCGTCGACGAGCGTGGGCACCGGGTATCCGGCCCGGTCGACGATGCGCGACAGCGTCTCCCAGCCGACCCCGTGCATCGGGGTGTACACCCACCGGAGTTCCTCGGCCGCCTCCGGAGCCGGCGCCACCTCTGCCGTCGCCTCGACGTAGGCCTCGATCACCGACTCCAGCGCCGTCTCGAAGCCGGACGAGCGCGGGAGCCGCGAGACGGGGCCCGCGGCTGCCACGCGCTCGATGTGCGCCGCGATCGCGGCATCCGCCGGCGAGACGATCTGCGCGCCGTCCTCGGCGCCGCCGAGATACACCTTGTAGCCGTTGTCGTTCGGCGGATTGTGACTGGCGGTCACCATCACACCCGCGTCGGCTCCGAGATGGCGCACCGCGAACGCGAGCACCGGGGTGGGCAACAGGCGGGGGAGGAGGATCGCGCGCAGCCCCGCCCCCGCGAAGATCTCCGCCGAGTCGACCGCGAACACGCGGGAGTTCTTGCGGCCGTCGTAGCCGATCACGACCGTCGGCGCTTCGCCGGCATCCGTCACGGGCGTGTTCGCCCGCTCGAGCAGATACGCCGCGAAACCCCCGGCCGCCTGTGCGACGAGCACGCGATTCATGCGATTGCTGCCGGCGCCCAGCTCGCCTCGCAGTCCGGCGGTGCCGAATGCGAGCCGGCCGTGGAACCGATCGGCCAGTTCGGCTTCGGCATCCTCGTCGCCGTCCTCGGCTCGCGCGATCAGGGCCGAGAGCTCCGCGCGCGTCTCCTCATCCGGGTCCTGCGCCAGCCACGCGGCGGCGAGGTCCGCGACAGCCGCGTTCACAGCGCCTCGAGAACGCGGGCGAGGAGCTGCGAGATGACCGGCTCGGCCGTCTTCCCCGCTTCGATCACCTCGGCATGGCTGAGGGGCGTGGTCTGGATGCCGGCCGCCATGTTCGTGATGAGCGAGAAGCCGAGGATTTCCATGCGCGCCTGACGGGCGGCGATCGCCTCGAGGGCGGTGGACATGCCGACGATGTGCCCGCCGATCGTCTTCGCCATGCGCACCTCGGCAGGCGTCTCGTACTGAGGCCCGCGGAACTGGCAGTACACGCCTTCGTCGAGCGACGGATCCACCCTCCGCGCGAGATCACGCAGCCGCATCGAATACAGGTCGGTCAGGTCGATGAAGGTCGCGCCCTCGAGGGGCGAGTCGCCGGTGAGGTTGATGTGATCGCTGATCAGCACGGGCTGGCCGGGCCTCCAGTGCGCCTTGATGCCGCCGGCGCCGTTGGTCAGCACCATCGTCCGCGCTCCGGTGGCCGCCGCGGTCCGCACGCTGTGCACCACGCGCCGAACGCCGTGGCCTTCGTAGTAGTGCGTGCGCGCGCCGATCACGAGCACGTGCTTGCCGCGGGCGGTGCGCACGCTCCGCAGCGTGCCCACATGGCCCTCCAGCGCGGGCGCAGAGAAGCCGGTGACCTCGGATGCCGGGATCGTGGCGACCGTCTCCCCGATGATCTCCGCGGCCTTGCCCCAGCCGCTGCCGAGGGTGAGCGCGATGTGGTGCTGCCCGACACCCGTGAGGCGGGCGATGTCGTCGGCGGCCCGGCGCGCGATCTCGAACGGGTCGGCGGCGGGGTCATCGAGGGGATTGCCGGTGAGTGACATGCCCCCCACTCTAGGAACACCCGCGCCCGGGGGCCAGACGGCGCGGAGTCCGGCCGGCCGGCGACCTCCGATCGGGCCGGTCGCCCCTGAAGAGCCCGCTGGGCAAGAATGGAGGCATGTCGATCTCCTTTGAGCGCACCCAGAGCATCGCGATCCTCGGCGGCGGACCCGGGGGATACGAAGCAGCGCTCGCCGCCGCGCAGCTCGGCGCCGACGTGACCGTGGTCGAGAGAGCGGGAATCGGCGGGTCCGCGGTGATCACGGATGTCGTGCCCTCCAAGACCCTGATCGCCACCGCCGATGCCGCGGTGGCCATCAGCGAGGCATCCGATCTCGGTGTGCAGTTCTACGCGAAGGGCCAGGACGGCAAGCCGCTCAAGCCGCAGGTCGCCATCAACCTCACGGGGGTCAACAAGCGACTGCTCGCGCTGGCCCGGCAGCAGTCCGACGACATGCGGGCGGCCCTGATCGACGCGGGGGTCCGCATCATCTCCGGCCACGGCCGCATCGACGGCGAGAATGCCATCGTCGTCTCCACGGGCCCGGGGGGCACCGACTTCGACCGGGTGGAGGCCGACACCCTCGTCATCTCCGTCGGCGCCTCGCCCCGCCAGCTGCCTTCCGCGAAGCCCGACGGCGTCCGCATCCTCACCTGGACGCAGCTCTACGACATGCAGGCCCTCCCCGAGCACCTCATCGTCGTCGGCTCGGGCGTCACCGGCGCGGAGTTCGCCTCGGCTTACATGAACCTCGGCGCCGAGGTGACGCTCATCTCCAGCCGTGAGCAGGTGCTCCCGGGTGAGGACGTGGATGCCGCCAAGGTCATCGAGGAGGTCTTCAAGCGCGGCGGGATGCACGTCCTTTCGAAGTCCCGCGCAGAAAAGGTCGAGAACACGGGCGACGGCGTCCGCGTCACGCTCACGGACGGGCGCGTCGTCGAGGGGAGCCACTGCCTCATGGCGGTCGGCGCGATCCCGAACACGGCCGGCATCGGCCTCGAGCAGGCCGGCATCCAGATGACGGAGTCCGGCAACATCCAGGTCAATCGCGTCGCGCGCACCTCGGTGCCGAACATCTACGCGGCCGGTGACTGCACGACGTTCATTCCCCTCGCCTCCGTCGCCTCGATGCAGGGGCGCACGGCGGTGTTCCACGCGATGGGCGACGTCGTGATCCCGCTCGAGGAGCTCCGCGTCACGGCGAACATCTTCACCGCCCCCGAGATCGCGACGGTCGGCTACTCGCAGCAGGACATCGAGGAGGGGCAGATCAACGGCGTGGTGCACAAGCTACCGCTGGCCGCCAACCCGCGCGCGAAGATGATGGGCATCAAGGACGGGTTCGTGAAGATCATCGCCCACCAGGGCAGCGGCACGGTCATCGGCGGCACCATAGTGGCTCCCCGGGCGTCGGAGCTGATTTACGCGATCGCGATCGCGGCCGAGCGCCGCCTCACCGTGGACCAGCTCTCCCGCGTCTTCGCCGTCTACCCATCGCTCACGGGCAGCATCACGGATGCCGCGCGCGCCATGCACATCGTCAATAAGGGCGAGCCCGCGCCCGCGCCATAGGTTTTCGGGACGCCACCGGGGCGCCGTTTCGGCGTCGCCCCTTCCCGCGCTGCACAATCCTGCACTCGTTGCGCCTATTCGCGCGGCGCGCGGCGAGAACTGCGGCGCGAATCGGAGCGCGAGAATGAGTCCAGCGCGCGGCAAGATGCTGCGGAAACCATGGCCGGGACGTTGCCTCAAGCCCGCGCTGTACATTCCTGCACGTGCGGCGCCGATTCCCGCAGCGCGCGGCGAGAACTGCAGCGTGAGCGGTGGTTCCAGAGCGCGCACCGTGGCCGCGCGACGCCGAATCCCGGAGGCTCGGAGGCCGCCCTGGCCTGGGAAGCCGACCGCGCCTAGGAGATCGTCAGCAGCTGATGGCCGGCCGAGACCGTCGTGCCGGCTTCGGCGCTGATCGTTCCGATCACGCCGTCCTTGTGCGCCTGCAGGGGCTGCTCCATCTTCATCGCCTCGAGCACGATGACGAGGTCGCCCTTGACGACCTGCTGACCCTCCTGCACCGCGACCTTGACGACCGTCGCCTGCATCGGGGACTTCACGGCGTCGCCGGAGGCTCCGGCGGTCACGGTGGTGGTGTGGCTGCGACGCGAAGGCGGAACGGCCGCCGGTCGTCCGATGGTCGTCGGCGCCGCCACGATGCGATCGGGAAGGCTCACCTCGAGCCGCTTGCCCGACACCTCGACGACCACCGTGTGCCGCGCCTCCGCGGGCTTCGGGTCGCTGAGCTCGCCGTCCCACGGCGGGATGTCGTTGTCGAACTCGGTCTCGATCCACCGTGTGTAGACGCCGAAGCGCCCGTCCGTGGCCGTGAACGCCGGGTCGCGCACCACCTTGCGGTGGAACGGCAGCACGGTCGGCAGTCCGGCGACCTCGAACTCGTCGAGGGCGCGCCGGCTGCGCTCCAGCGCCTCTGCGCGGTCGCGACCGGTGACGATGATCTTCGCGAGCAGCGAGTCGAACGCGCCGCTCACGGTGTCACCCGCGGTGACGCCCGAATCGAGACGGATGCCGGGGCCGCCGAACGTCTTGAACACGTGGATGGGGCCGGGCTGCGGCAGGAATCCGCGGCCGGGGTCCTCGCCGTTGATGCGGAATTCGATGGAGTGGCCGACCGGCTGCGGGTCGTCGTAGTCGAGGAGGCCGCCGGCGGCGAGCCGGAACTGCTCACGCACGAGGTCGATGCCCGTGATCTCCTCCGAGACCGGGTGCTCGACCTGCAGGCGCGTGTTGACCTCGAGGAAGGAGACCGTCCCATCAGCGCCGATCAGGAACTCGCAGGTGCCGGCTCCGATGTATCCGACCTCGCGGAGGATGGCCTTCGACGAGTCGTAGAGGAGCCGGTTCTGCTCCTCGGTCAGGAAGGGCGCCGGTGCCTCCTCGACGAGTTTCTGGTGCCGGCGCTGCAGCGAGCAGTCCCGGGTGGAGATGACCACGACGTTGCCCGCGGAATCCGCCAGGCACTGCGTCTCGACGTGGCGGGGCTTGTCGAGGTACTTCTCCACGAAGCATTCTCCGCGGCCGAAGGCGCTGATCGCCTCACGGGTCGCCGACTCGAACATCTCGGTGATCTCGTCGAATTCGCGCGCGACCTTGAGCCCGCGGCCGCCGCCGCCGTACGCCGCCTTGATCGCGATGGGCAGCCCATACTCCTCGGCGAAGGCCACGACCTCGTCCGCACCGGCGACGGGTCCCGGTGTGCCAGGCGCCAGGGGCGCGCCCACCTTCTCAGCGACGTGGCGTGCGGTCACCTTGTCCCCGAGGGCCTCGATCGCCTCGGGCGACGGTCCGATCCAGGTCAGCCCGGCCTCGATGATGGCCCGGGCGAAGGCGGCGTTCTCGGCGAGGAAGCCGTAGCCGGGGTGCACCGCATCGGCGCCGGAGCGGCGGGCGACGGAGAGGATCTTGTCGATCTGCAGGTAGGTCTCCGCGCTCGTGGAGCCCCCGAGGGCGTACGACTCGTCCGCGAGGCGGGTGTGCAGCGCGTCCCGGTCCTGGTCGGCGTAGACGGCAACCGAGGCGATGCCCGAGTCCCGTGCGGCGCGAATGATGCGCACGGCGATCTCGCCGCGGTTCGCGATCAGGACCTTGGCGATGTCAGGCATGGACGTCAGCCTACCGACGGCCGGAGCACCGCTTTTGACCGGTCGGCACAAGATCATCGCCGAAACGTGTGCGGGTGTCTACGACCGGCTCGCCGGTCGACAACGATGGGCTCGCCGACCGTCGACGCCCCACACCCGCCTAGGAGCGGCGATTCCAGAGGCTCGGCCACGAGACGCCCAGCTCGCGAGCCAGCCGGCGCACCGTCGACAGCGACATGCCGACCACCGTGGACGGATCGCCGTGCACCGAGTCGATGAACGGCCCTCCGAGGCTGTCGATCGTGAACGCGCCGGCGACCTGCAGCGGTTCCTCCGACGCCACATACGCGTCGATCTCGTCGTCGGTGATGTCGGCGGCGAACGTGACGGATGCCTCGGCGACGTCGTTCGCCTCGACCGCGTCGACGCCCGGCTCCACCCGGAAGACACTGTGTCCCGAGTGCAGCACCCCGGTGCGACCGCGCATGGCCTGCCACCGGGCGGTGGCCGCCTCGGCGGTGCGCGGCTTGCCGTGGATGGCGCCGTCGAGCTCGAACATCGAGTCGCCGCCGATCACGATGCCGGCGAACCCCGGGTGCTCGGCGCCTACCCGAGCCGCGACATCCGCGGCCTTGCGGCGGGCGAGCACGAGCACGTGCTCGGTGGGCGAGAGCGTCCGGCCGGTCTCGGCCTCGATCCCCTCGATGACCGCGTCCTCGTCGACATCCGGCGCGAGCGTCAGGGGCTCGATGCCCGCCTGCCGCAGCAGCATCAGGCGAGCGGGTGACGTCGAGGCGAGGCAGACCTGCATCCCCTCACGCTAGCCGCTGTGGAATGCTCGGAGCGTGACCGAAACCACTGGCCCGAACCCCGGCGACATCCTCGAACTCGACGTGACGAACGTCGCCCATGGAGGCGTCTTCGTCGCGCGGCACGAGGGCCGCGTCGTCTTCGTTCCGGACGCGATCCCGGGTGAGCGGGTGCGGGCACGGCTGACGGATGTCGGCAGGAAATCGTTCTGGCGAGGGGACACGCTCGAGGTCCTGAACGCATCCGCGCACCGGCGGCCGCACATCTGGCGCCAGGCCGATGTCGACGTCCCGCCGGAGTCCCGGCCGGGCGGCGCCGACTTCGGCCATATCGAACTGTCGCACCAGCGTGCCCTGAAGCTCGAGGTGCTGACCGATTCCCTCCGGCGGTTCGGTGGCGTCGAGATGCCCGTCGCGATGGAGCCGGCGGGGGTGCGAGAACCGGACACCGATGACGGAACCGGCTGGCGCACCCGTGTCAGCCTGCACGTGGACGACTCCGGGCGGGTCGGTCCCTTCGCCGCCCGCAGCCACACGGTCGTGCCCGTCGAGGACTATCCCCTGGCGACGGCCGCCGTGCAGCGCAGCGCCTTGCGCCGCGCCGGCGGAAGGCCGGGCCGCATCGACCTCGTGCAGCCGGCCGACGGCCGCGTGCGGGTTCTGCACCGCCCCGATTCCGCCAAGTCGTCGCCGCCCGAGAGCCGCGAGGTCGTCATCGAGCGCGTGGGGGAGCGGGAATTCCGGGTGGATGCCGGCGGCTTCTGGCAGGTGCATCGCCTGGCCGCGGAGACGCTCGACGCGGCGGTGCGGACGGCCGTGCGCTCGATCGCGCCCGAGGGCCCCGATCCCGACGCGTGGCACCTCGACCTGTACGGCGGAGTCGGGCTCTTCGCCGCCGCCCTCGCCGATTTGGGAGGCTCCAGGGTGACCTCTGTGGAATCCGACGGGCGTGCGACGGAGCACGCGGGAGAGAACCTCGCGGAATGGCTCGCGGCCCGCACGCTGACGGCTCGGGTGGACCGGTTCATCTCGGCATTGGCCGCCGACGCATCCGCTCTCGAACGGGAGCGCCTGAGCAGGGGCGTCGTGGTGCTCGACCCGCCACGCTCCGGTGCGGGCGGCGACGTCGTCCGCGGCCTCGTCGGTCTCGCTCCCGCAGCGGTCGTATACGTCGCGTGCGACCCGGTCGCGCTGGCCCGGGACGTCGCGACCTTCCGCGAGGGAGGCTACGAGCTGCGCTCCCTGCTGGCCTACGACCTGTTCCCGAATTCGCACCACGTCGAGGCGATCGCCACGCTCACCCGGTGAACGGGCGGCCTCGTCGCTAGGCTGACCCCATGACGCGGGTGGCCTTGATCGATGACCACGAGTCCGTTCGACTCGGGCTCGAGGCGGCGTGCGCACGAGCGGGCGCCGAAGTGGTGTTCTCGGGGGCCGGCGTCCTCGCCTATCTGGACTGGCGCGCCTACAGCCACGGGGCCCCGGCCGACGTGGTCGTGCTCGATCTCACGCTGGGCGACGGCACCACCGTGACCGAGAACGTGCGGCGCCTTGTGGCCGACGGCTCGAGCGTCATCATCCACAGCGTCGCCGATCGGCCGGCCGCCGTACGCGAGGCGCTCGCCGCCGGGGCGGCCGGCGTGGTGAGCAAGGCGTCGCCGATCGGCGACGTGATCGGTGCCATCCGCACGGTCGCGCGCGGCGAGCCCCTCAACAACATCGAGTGGGCCAGCGCCGTGGAGGGCGACCGGGCCTTCGCCGACGCGCAGCTATCCACCCGCGAGCGGGAGGTGCTGCGCCTGTACGCGGCCGGTCTGCCGCTCAAGATCGTCGCGGACAGGCTCGGCGTCGCCTACTCGACGGCGAAGGAGAACATCACGCGCGTGCGGGTGAAGTACGTTGAGGTGGGGCGCCCCGCACCGACCAAGGTGGACCTGCTGCGTCGTGCCATGGAGGACGGCATCCTCGAGCGATCAGAGGGGAACGCGGCCGGTGTCGACTGACACCGATCGGGAAGTCCTCGACGCCGCGTGGGGGCTGATCCCGCAGTCCCACGAGAGCGCCCCCGACCTCGGAAGCTTCACGCGGACGCGCATCGAGCGGATCATTGCGCTGGCGACCGGGGTGGGCTCGACCATAGTGTTCGTGCAGTCGCTGCTTATCGCGCTCGGGGACGGCGAGGGATCTGCCGAGTGGCACGTGGCCCTCATGATCATCACGTTCGTCCCCCTCGCCGGAATGATCGCGGCATGCCTCATCGGGCGCGGCGCCAAGATCATGTCGAGACTTTTCGCCGTGGTCTATCTGCTCGCGCTCGCTCTCTGGCCGATCGCGACCCAGGGGTCCGACCCGGAGCCGCTCCCGCAGCCGTGGATCTGGTACCTCGTCAACATCGCCACCCTCGCGGCCGTCGTCGCCTTCCGAGTTCCCCTCCAGCTGCTCTGGGCTCTCGTGACGCCCCTCCTCTTCGGCGTCGTGCGGCTCATGCAGGGCGGCTTCGCCGCCGATTTCTGGGCGCCCGTCGGCCTCGATGTGTCGTTCGCTCTGATCCTCGGCGGCGTGCTGCTCACGCTCGGCTGGGTATTCCGCTCCGTGGCCGCGAACGTCGACGAGACGCGCGCTCGTGCCGTCGCCTCGTATGCACGGGCGGCGGCGGCCGATGCGTCGGAGGAGGAGCGCATCGCCGTCGCGGGGCTCATGCACGACAGCGTGCTTGCGGCGCTCATCGCGGCCGAGCGCGCTTCGACGCCGAGGGAACGCGACCTCGCCGTCGGCATGGCACGCGAGGCCCTCACCCGGCTCGCCAACGCCGAGGGCGGCGGCGAGGAGGGCAGCGACGAGCCCGTGTCGCGCGAGAGCATCGCCGACGGGATCCGTCGGGCTGCGCACGACCTCGGCGTCGACCTGGCGGTCGTTCGGACCGACCTCGATACCCGGCCGGTCGTGCCGGGCCGGGTGGCCCGCGCCGTGGTGCTGGCGGCGACCCAGGCCGTCGCGAACGCCGTGCAGCACGCGGGCGGGGTCGGGCTCGCGGCATCGGTCGTCGGCGTCGGCGAGACGGGTGTGCGCGTGGAGGTGCGGGACCACGGCCCCGGCGTCGACATGGACACCATCCCGGAGGACCGCCTCGGCATCCGGGCGTCGATCTTCGCCCGGGTGGCGGCCGTCGGCGGAGTGGCCGATGTCAAGTCAACCGGAGAAGGAACGATCGTGACCATCTCCTGGGTGGGAGAGGCGTGATGGTGAGCGTCCGCAGCGTGCTCGTAGGTCTCGCCCTCGCTTTCACCGCGTACCTGGCGGTGCGCGGACTGCTGTGGTCACCCAACCCGCTCTACCCGATCGTGATGATCATCACCCTGGGCCTCTACCTCGTCACGACGTGGCTCTGCCTGTTGGTGGACCCTCCTCGTGCAGAGCAGAGCGAGAAGTTCGACGCCCCGCACGTGCGGGGGCCTGCCCTGCTGCCCGCGTGGGCCGCGGGGCTCGCGCTGGCGAACGCGGCCCTCGTGCCCAGCAGCGTCGCGGTGGCCGTCGGTCAGGAAGCCATCGCCAAGTCGTACGCCACGTGGTACATCGGGGGCATCGGTGCACTCATGACGATCGTGATGGTACGCCGGCGCCCGTGGGTCGCCTGGGGTGGCACGGTGCTCCTCGGCATCGGGAGCGCCCTATGGCTCGGCCCAGGGGACGCGCTCACTCTGGGGCTCGTCGGATCCGTCGTGTGGGTCGCCGTGGCCCAGCTGCTGGTGATGTCGATGGACAGGGCGGCCCGCGACACCGCGAAGCTCGCGGAACTCCAGCAGGCGGCATCCGGATGGCAGGCGTCCCAGGCGGGTCGCCAGCGCGAGCGCCGTGTGCGGGTGCAGCTCGCCCTCGCGGTCGCCGGTCCGGTGCTCACCCAGGTCGTCGCGGAGGGCGGAGCCCTCGACGAGGACGAGCGGCGGGAGGCACGCATTGCCGAGGGGCGCCTCAGGGACGAGCTGCGGGGGGCGCGGCTGCTCGATGACGATGTGCGGACCGAGATCGACGCCGCACGTCGGCGAGGCGCAACCGTCACGGTGTTCGACGAAGGCGGTCTGGACGACGTCGAGGATGAGTCTCTCGCAGTCATCAGGGCCGAACTCGCCGACGCGCTGCGGCAGGCGAAATCGGAGCGCCTGATCATCCGCACCTCTTCGCACACGGATGTCGCGGTGACGGTCGTCGGCCGGTCCGTCGGCGGGCAGGGCCTCACGGATGAGGATGCCGTGGACCTCTGGCGCGAGATCCGGCGCCCCGCCGCCTGAACCGCGGTCATCGACCGCGAGCGACCCGAGGCGGACGACGAGAGGCGGACGACGAGAGGCGGACGGCCCGGATTCGGATCATCGCGGAGCGGATCGACCCGACGCGCTGGGAGCGCAGACCCCCGTTCACCGAGCCGGTTGGGGGAGGAGTCCGGTTCGGCGAGCGGGAGAAGGCGAGGGGCGGCGAAGCCGCCCGCCCCTCGCCTATGGCGGACGGTTACCCGAAAACCGTCCGCAAACGGCCGATTCCGATCGTGATGACGATGGGTCGGCCGAACGCAAAAGCGTTTCAGCTCCTTCAGTATGTGCGGGGCCGCCAGATCGTGTCTGTAGGTATTTTGGGGGACAGGATCCCGAGGCGGCTCAGCGCGTCATCCGACGAAGCGTCCCCAGGTGACACCACGGGGAAACGGCCCTCGCAGACGGCGCTGCGTGCGGGTCCACGTGGAAACGGTGGGCGTCTCATCCACCACCGCGGCGGCCGCCTCGCGCTCGTACGCCTCGCTGACCACGGCCATGAGGGCGGCGAGCTCCTCGTCGGTGGGAAAGCCTCGGCGCACGTCGATCCGCAGCGGCTCGGCACCGTCGGCGGGGAGTCCGGGATCGCTCACAGCGGGATGTTCCCGTGCTTCTTCGGCGGCAGCTCCGCACGCTTGCCGCGCAGGGAGCGCAAGGCCTTCGCGACGGCGACCCGGGTGGCCGCCGGTTCGATGATCCCGTCGAGCTCTCCGCGTTCCGCCGCGAGGAACGGGGATGCGACGTTGTACGTGTACTCGTTGGCGAGGCGGGTGCGCACCGCGGCGACGTCCTCGCCCGCTTCCTCGGCGCGCTTGATCTCGGGCCGGTAGAGGATGTTGACGGCGCCCTGGCCGCCCATCACGGCGATCTCGGCCGTCGGCCACGCCAGGTTCACGTCGGCGCCGAGCTGCTTGGAGCCCATCACGATGTAGGCGCCGCCGTAGGCCTTCCGAAGGATCACCGTCACGAGGGGCACCGTCGCCTCGGCGTACGCGTAGAGCAGCTTCGCCCCGCGGCGGATGACGCCCGTCCACTCCTGATCCGTGCCGGGCAGGTAGCCGGGCACGTCGACGAGCGTGACGATCGGGATGCTGAACGCGTCGCAGAACCGCACGAACCGGCTGGCCTTCTCGCCGGCCTCGATGTTGAGCGTGCCGGCCATCTGCGATGGCTGATTTGCGATGATGCCGATCGTGCGCCCCTCGACGCGACCGAACCCGATGACGATGTTCGGTGCCATCAGCGGCTGCACCTCGAGGAAGTCCTCGTGGTCGACGATCCGCGCGATCACCTGGTGGATGTCGTAAGGCTGGTTCGGGGAGTCGGGGATCAGCGTGTTGAGCGTGCGGTCGGCATCCGTGGTCTCGAACTCGAAGTCGGACTCGTACACCGGGATGTCGGCCATGTTGTTGTCGGGCAGGTAGCTGAGCAGGGTGCGCGCGTAGTCGATCGCGTCGTCCTCGTCCTCCGCCAGGTAGTGCGCGACGCCGGAGCGCGTGTTGTGGGTGTATGCGCCGCCGAGCTCCTCCATGCCGACGTCTTCGCCGGTCACCGTCTTGATCACGTCGGGCCCGGTGACGAACATCTGGCTGGTCTTGTCCACCATGATCACGAAGTCGGTGAGGGCGGGGGAGTAGACCGCACCGCCGGCAGCGGGGCCCATGACGAGCGAGATCTGCGGGATGACCCCGGACGCCTGCGTGTTCAGCCGGAAGATCTCGCCGTATTTGCCGAGGGCGACGACGCCCTCCTGGATCCTGGCGCCGCCCGAGTCGAGGATACCGACGCAGGGCATGCCGCCGCGGAGCGCGAATTCCATGACCTTGATGATCTTCTCGCCCGCGACCTCGCCGAGAGAGCCGCCGAAGGTGGAGAAGTCCTGCGCATACACAGCCACCGTGCGACCGTGAATCGTGCCGACCCCCGTGACGACCGAGTCGCCGTAGGGGCGGGACTTGTCCATCCCGAAGGCGGTCGTGCGGTGCCGCACGTATTCGTCGAACTCGACGAAGCTGCCTTTGTCGACGAGCAGCTCGATGCGCTGGCGGGCGGTGAGCTTGCCCTTGGCGTGCTGCTTCTGCTGCGCCGTCTTCTCGGCTTCGACCACAGCCTCCGAGTAGCGGGTGCGCAGGTCGGCGATCTTGCCGGCGGTGGTGCGGAGGTCGGGCTCATCAGTCACGCTTTCCACCCTATCGGCGGGCCTCGCGAGGACGTTGGAGGGTCGGCACAAGTCGATCAGGCATCCGCTGTGCGCTCGGTGCAGTGGCCGGCGCCCTCGCCGACCGCACCGGCCGCGATGCATGCCGCGGCCATGAGGCCTCGCGTAGATTGTGGCCATGCCCATCCCCGACGACGGCTACCCGCGCGCCGCGGCAGTGAGCCCGCGCCTCCAGGTCGCATCCCGCACAGCGTCGACGAACGCCGACCTGGTCTCCGCCGTGTCCGAAGGTGCGGCCCAAGAGTGGCCGCACCTCTCGGTGCTGCTCACGACCGACCAGACGGCCGGCAGAGGGCGCCTCGATCGCTCCTGGACGACCCCGCCGGGGACGGCGCTGGCGGTGTCGGTGCTCGTCCGCGTGCCCGGCATCCCGCTCGCCGCCCGCGGCTGGATTCCCCTCCTCGCCGGCGCCGCCATGACGAGGGCGATCGACGCGCGCATGCGCGGCACGGGTCACACCGCCCGGCTGAAGTGGCCGAACGACGTCCTGGTCGATGGACTCAAGATCTGCGGCATCCTCGCGGAGGTCACGACGGATCCGGATGCGATCGTCGTCGGCGCCGGCGTCAACACGACGATGACCCGCTCCGATCTCCCGGTCACCACGGCGACCTCCTTCACCACGCTCGGCGTCGAGCCCGACGACGACGCGATGCTGGCGGACTACCTCCGCGCGCTCGACGAACAGCTGGCGGCACTGGCCGCCGCGCACGGGGATGCCGCGGCGGCGGGTGTGCACGGGGAGGTCGAGGCGCTGTGTTCGACCGTCGGACGCGAGGTGATCGTCGCCCTCCCCGACGGCTCGGAGCTCGCCGGCGTGGCAGAGATGATCGACAAGGACGGCCGCCTCGTGGTGGCCGGCCGCGCGGTCTCGGCCGGCGACGTGGTGCACGTGCGCTGAACCGGGTCCGCGTGGGAGGCGCGCGACGTCGGCGCCCCGCGCGAGAATGGTGGCGTGACTCAGCCGACGACAGTGGGTGGCCGCCCGCAGATGCCGCCACCCGGCGCGCCGGTTCCCGAGCTGCTCGTCGCCAGATTCCGCGGGCATGCGCGGCGCCTCTCCTGGTCGGCGCTGGTGCTCGTCGCCGTGGCGGGTGCCTGCGGGTACTTCTACGGCAACCTTCCGGCTCCCCTCGAGAACTGGATGCTGCTGACCGCGGCCGCCGGAGTCGTCCTGTTCGCCGTCCTGCTTCCGTATCTCGCCTGGTGGTCCCGCACGTACACGATCACCACGCGGCGTGTGATCGCGCGCAGCGGCGTCTTCGCCCGCCGCAGGCGCGAGCTCGCGCACGCCCGCGGGTACTCGATCGACCTGCGCAGCGGCATCCTGCAGCGGATATGGGGAGCCGGCAACCTCACGCTCTCCAACGGCGTCGAAGATCCGCTCCGCCTCGTCAACGTGCCGAGCGTCAACCTCGTGCATGAGGCGCTGGTCGACCAGGTCGAGGTCAGTCAGATCCTCGCCCACCGCGACGCCCAGTCCCACACGAACCCGATCGGCGAATCTCCCGGATGACCCACCCGGCCCCGTGCGTCAAGATGGAGCCATGGGACGTGTCGTTGGAGTCGTCGGCGGGGGGCAGCTGGCCCGGATGATGATCGCACCGGCCGTGGAGCTCGGGGTCGGGCTGCGCGTGCTGGCGGAGGAGCCTGGAATGGCGGCCGCGCTCGCGGCATCGGATGTCGGCGACTACCGCGACGCCGAGACGGTGCTCGCCTTCGCACGCGGGGTGGATGTGGTCACCTTCGACCACGAGCACGTTCCCCACGACGTGCTGAGGGCCGTGCTCGCCGAGGGCATCCCGGTGCACCCCGGTCCGGACGCCCTGCAGTACGCGCAGGACAAGCTGCTGATGCGCGCGAAGCTCGCCGAGCTGGGTATGCCGCAGCCCGAGTGGTCGGCCGTGCGGGATGCCGCGGAACTGCAGGCGTTCATCGACGAGCATGGCGGCCGCGCGGTGGTGAAGACGGCCAGGGGCGGCTACGACGGGAAGGGCGTGCGCGTCGTCTCCGCCGGGACGGAGGCCGACGACTGGTTCGCCACCATCGCCGAGTTCGGCGAAGGTGCCGACGGCCACGGCGGGGCGCTCCTCGCCGAGGAGCTGGTGCCGTTCACCCGTGAACTGGCGCAGCAGGTGGCTCGCCGCCCCGGTGGCGAGGTCGTCTCGTGGCCGATCGTCGAGACGGTCCAGCGAGACGGGGTCTGCGCGGAGGTGATCGCACCGGCGCCGCACGCGAGCGAACGGCTGCTCGAGGTCGCCGCGCGCCTGGGCGTCGATATTGCGACAGGGCTGGGAGTCACCGGGATGCTGGCCGTCGAGCTGTTCGAGACGTCCGACGAGCGCATCCTGGTCAACGAACTCGCGATGCGCCCGCACAACAGCGGCCACTGGACGCAGGACGGCGCCGTCACGAGCCAGTTCGAGCAGCACCTCCGCGCCGTGCTCGACCTGCCCCTCGGCGATCCGAGTCCTCGGGAGGAGTGGTCCGTCATGGTCAACATCCTCGGCGGTCCCGCCGAGGGAACCCTCGAGGATCGCTTCGCGGCGGCTATGGCGGCGCATCCCTCCGTCAAGATCCACACCTACGGAAAAGCGCCCCGTCCCGGCCGCAAGGTGGGGCACATCAACGCGTCCGGAGACGACCTCGACGACGTGGCCTACCAGGCGCGCGCCGCAACGGCATTCTTTCAGTGACTGCCCCTAGCCTGGACGGGTGACTCGGCCACTGCATTCTTCTGACGTGCCCGTCGTCGGTCTCGTCATGGGGTCGGACTCGGACTGGCGCGTGATGTGCGACGCCTCGCAGGCACTCACCGACTTCGGGATCGCACACGAGGTCGAGGTCGTCTCAGCGCACCGCACGCCCGACAAGCTGGTGCGCTATGGGCGTGAAGCCCGCGCCCGCGGCCTGAAGGTCCTCATCGCCGGCGCAGGCGGAGCGGCCCACCTTCCGGGCATGCTCGCCTCGGTCACGCCGCTGCCCGTCATCGGCGTCCCGGTGCCCCTCGCCACGCTCGACGGCATGGATTCCCTGCTCTCCATCGTGCAGATGCCCGCCGGCATCCCCGTCGCCACCGTCTCGATCGGAGGAGCGAAGAACGCGGGGCTGCTCGCCGCCCGCATCCTGGCGACATCCGACGAGAAGATGGCCGACGCCGTCGAGGCCTACGCCCGCGAACTCGAGGCGATGGTCGAAGAGAAGAACGTCCGGTTGAAGGAATCGCTGTGAGCGTCGCCAGCCCGCCGCGCCCGCGGCCCATGCCAGGAGTGCCCTCCGCGTTCGAGCCGCGGCCGCTGCTGAACCCCGACGCCTCGTCGCTGGCCGTCATGACGCGTCGCGGCTGGTGGCTCGTCCTCCTCGGCTTCCTGATCCCCGGATCGGCGCAGATCCTCGCCGGCAATCGCCGGCTCGGCCGCATCGGCCTCGCGTCGACCCTCCTGCTCTGGGGGCTCGCGATCGTGGGGCTGCTGTTCGCGCTGCTCTGGCCCACCGCGGGCCTCAGCATCCTGACCGGCGCCTGGCTCCCCGATTGGCTGAGCCTGCTGCGGCCCGTCCCCCTCTTCATCGCTCAGGGGCTGCTCCTCGGCTACGCCGTGCTGTGGATCGTCCTGGCGATCGACACCCTGCGCCTGGTGCGGCTGGTCAAGACCGGCCGAGGCGCGCGCTTCGGGATCGCCCTGGCCGCCGTGGTCCTCACCGTGGTCGCCAGCGGGACCGCCGCGTATGCGGCGTCGGCGGTCGGAACGGCACGCGACACCCTGGGCTCGATCTTCCAGGCCAACGGACCCGTGGTGGAGCCCAGCGAGGGCTACTACAACATCCTGCTGCTCGGAGCCGACAGCGGCGAGGGCCGTGATTCGATGCGCTATGACAGCATCTCCGTCGTCTCCGTGAACGCCACGACCGGTGCCGTGACGCTGACGGGGATCCCCCGAGACATCGTCGGTGTGCCCTTCGCACCGGGACCGATGCAGGAGCTCTATCCCGACGGCCACCGCGGTCAGGCGGACGACACCTGCGGGTGGGGATCGGGGATCAATCAGCTGCGCACCGAGGTGGAGGTCTGCCGCGACGGGGACGCGCTCTATCCCGACGCCGTGGCGCAGGGGTCCGAGCCGGGCATCGAGGCAACGAAGGACGCTGCCGAAGGGGCTCTCGGCATCGAGATCCCGTACTACGTCTTCCTGGACATGCACGGGTTCGCCGCCCTCATCGACGCTCTCGGTGGCGTGGACATCACCGTCACGGAACGCCTGCCGAAGGGTGGCGGACCCGCCTATGCCGGTCAGCCGGCCGATGACTGGGCGATCGGCTGGATCGAGGTCGGCCCGCAGCGCATGGACGGCGACACCGCGCAGTGGTACGCCCGCTCGCGCTACACGACGAGCGACTGGGACCGGATGAAGCGCCAGCGCGAGCTGCAGACGGCGATCCTGGCGCAGTTCACGCCCGGCAACGTGCTGGGACGGTTCCAGGAGGTGGCGGCCGCGGGAAGCGACCTGCTGCAGACCGACCTGCCCCAGTCGATGCTCCCGTACTTCGCCGACCTCGCCCTGAAGTCCAAAGAGCTGCCCGTCACGACGATCGAGCTGACGCCCGAGCGCGGTGTCGACCCGGAAGACCCGGACTGGGCCTACGTGCAGGATCTCGTTCGACAGGCGCTGCATCCGCCCACTCCGACTCCGGAGCCGTGACGCAGGAGGAGGCCGATCCATGACGGTTCGCCTGAACGTGGTGCTCGACCAGCTCGTGGCGCCCACCGAACCCGACCTGGCCATGGCGACGAGGCAGCTCGCCGCGGGGCTCGTGGCCGTGGCGCCGGCGGGCTGCGAGGTCGTGGGTCTGATGCCGGCCGGTGCGGCCGACTCCCTGCCGTCCGGAGTCGAGCCTCGCGCCCTTCGGCTGCCGCGACGAGAGCTCGCCGCCGCCTGGCAGGTCGGGATGCCCACCGGAGCGGCGGGGGGAATGATCCATTCGCCGACGCTGATGGCGCCGCTCGTCAAGCACGACCGGGTGCACGACCACGATCAGACCGTCGTGAGCCTCTGGGATCTGCGGTCGTGGGATGCGCCCGACGAGCTTCCGCGGGCCCGGGTGCTGTTCGAGCGGGCGATGCTGAAGAGGGCGGTCAAGCACGCGGATGCCGTCGTCGTTCCGACGCACGCGCTCGCGGGGCGCCTCGGTGAGATCGCACGGCTCGGCGATCGCGTGCGTGTCATCGCCGGGGCCGCGCCATCGGCGTTCCGGGCACCGAACGACGCGGTGGCGCGCCTGCGCGACCTGAACCTGCCGCACACCTTCGTGGCGCTCTCCGGCGGCGTCGGAACCTCTCACGGTCTGGCCGGCGGCCTGCGAGCGGTGGCGGCGGCGGGGCTGGATGCCGTGGTGCTCGATGTGCCGGAGGGTGAGGAGCCGGCCGTCGCGGAGATCGCGTCGGCGGCCGGTCTTCCCGAGCGGCGGATCCACGCGCGCGCAGCCCTGGACGACCACGACCGTGCGGCGGTCCTGGCGTCGGCCACCGCGTTCGTGGCGCCTGCGGAGAGTTCCTCCTGGCCGTGGCGCGCCGTCGAGGCGCTCGCGCTCGGGGTCCCTGTCGTCGCAGCGGAGTCACAGGTGCATCAAGAGGTGATCGCGGACGGCGGCCTCGTCGTCCACGGGGCGGACCTCGGTGAGGCGCTGGCGCAGCTCACGGCCTCCGACGCCGCGCTCCAGCGGGCGCGCGTGCTCGCGCTCGATCGGGCCCGCGCCTTCGCGTGGGATGCCGCAGCGGAGCGGGTCTGGCACCTTCACGCGGAGCTGTGACCGCGGTGAGAAGCGGCGTGTCCTGAGGCCGATTCGAATTCACACTGGTATCAGCAGCACTCTTGGGCCACACTGTTCACATGTCTCGCCGTGTGTTGGAACGGCGCCGGAGCGCCTGGGCCGTTCGTTCGGCGAGCGCGGTTGTCGCGATCGTCACCCTCGTCGTGGGGCTGTTTCCGGCCGGTGCCGCCGCCGCGCGACCGCCGCTCGCCGCGCAGTCCCCCCTCGCTCAGGTCGCGGCCGCGGGCATCCGGCCGGCGACCCTGGCGGGGTTCACACCAGGCAACATCATCAGCGACGCCGTCTTCTTCAACTCGGGCTCGATGAACGAGTCCCAGATCCAGTCGTTCCTGAACGGCAAGGTCCCGTCGTGCCAGTCCGGCTACGTCTGCCTCAAGGACTTCCGTCAGTCGACGTATACCCGGCCGGCCAGCCTCATGTGCCCCGGCACCTACACGGGGGAGGCGAACGAACCGGCGTCGCGCATCGTCGCGAAGGTCGCGCAGGCCTGCGGCATCAACCCCCAGGTGCTGCTCACCACGCTGCAGAAGGAGCAGGGCCTGGTCACCCACACGTGGCCGAGCGACTGGCGCTACACGATCGCCATGGGGCAGGGCTGCCCGGACACCGCAGCGTGCGACACGAAGTACTACGGCTTCTTCAACCAGGTCTACGGCGCCGCGTCGCAGTTCAAGCGGTACGCCAACCCGCCGGGCACCAGCCAGTACTTCACGTGGTACGCCCCCGGCAAGACCTGGAACGTCCGCTACCACCCCAACGTGAGCTGCGGGTCATCCCCAGTCTTCATCCAGAACCAGGCGACGGCGAACCTCTACTACTACACGCCCTACCAGCCGAACGGAGCGGCTCTCGCGGCGGGCTTCCGTGAGGCCAACGACCCGTGCTCGAGCTACGGCAACCGCAACTTCTACAACTACTTCACGGACTGGTTCGGATCGACGCAGACGTCGAGCAGCCCATGCCAGCTGCCCCCTGAGAATCAGATCACCGCAGCAAGTGGAGAGTACATCGTGAACGTCGCTTCGCTGAATGCTCGGCAGGCTCCGAGCACGGCTTGTGGAGACGGCGTGGTGAGCCTCGCCCAGGGAACGACGGTGGTCAAGCTCGGCGAGTACGGGTCGTGGTGGCGGGTGAGCGTGAATGGAGGGGTTTACTGGGTCGCATCACAGTATCTGGTCGTCGTCGTTCCGAGATCGGTCGACGCATTCGTGCGGGCGGTCTATGTCGATCTGCTCGGTCGCGATGGGGCCGCAGAGGAGCGGGTGGGTTGGGGCCAGGCGATCGCCCTGGGTGCGCCCCCGACGCAGGTTGCTCAGGGCTTCGTCAACAGCGACGAGTTCCGCATCCTGAAGATCACCGAGGCGTACCGTGAGGTCCTGGGGCGGGAACCGGACGAGGGCGGCATGACGGCGTGGCTGAACGGGATGCGAGCCGGCATGCTCTCGCCCGACGATGCGTACCGGGGCCTCCTGCGATCGGATGAGTACTACACCCGGACGGGGGGAACAGATCCCGCGTTCGTCGCGGCGCTCTACGAGAAGATCCTGCATCGCACGGCGGGTCAGGAGGAGATCGACGGATGGTCCCGTGTAGCAGCTGTTGCGGGTCGCGCAGCGGTCGTGGACAGCATCTGGATGTCGATGGAGGCGGCTGGCGCGAGAGTGGCCGTGATGTACAGGTCCTACCTGGGGCGGGAGGCTGACCAGGCCGCCATGGAGGGGTGGGGTGACCAAGGCCTGCGATATGGGGACAACGCCGTCCGAATGGGGATCCTCGGCAGCCCCGAGTATCAATCTCGAGCGATCACTCGGTTCCCCTGATGCCGTCGGCGCACGATCGCCGGTGCGGAGCTGAGTGTTTCGAGGGTCGGAGCGAGGAGACGAGCGCAGGTCACTCGAATCCGCGGAGCCGCTTCTCGGCGAGAAGGCTCGACTCGATCCGATCGTTGAGCAGTTGTTCACCCTGTGTTCCGGCGTAGTCGTAGATCATGAAACCGTCGCACTCCTGGACGGACTTCGGCGGTCCGAGCGGCGCGATCGAGTCTTCAGTGACGAAACCCCACGGGTCTTGCACGACGAAGGTGAAGCGCTGGTCGTCGTAACTGGCCAGGTTGATCATCCAGGGAAACACCGTCAGGTCGGAATTGACCTGAAGAATCGCTTCATCGTGTGTGCCGTAGAGATCCCAATTGCGTGTCAGCCAGAATGTTCCTACGCCGGCCTCGGCGTCCGCGGGGAGCTCCGCCGTGCAGCCGGCCCCGCCGCGATCCTCCGAGAACGCGAGCACCGAGGCGCGCTGGACGGACAGCACTCCTCCGACGACGAGCAGAAGAGCCATGCCCGACGCGACGATCATCCCGAACGCGACGAGACTGCGCCGCACCCGCGCCTCGGGTATCGACGCGAGAGTCACTCGCAGGAATCTCACCGTCTCGTACGAGGCGGACAGGAGGGGAACGACGAAGAACGGTTCGAGGTAGCGCGTCGTCATCGTCCCCGTGAGAACCATCCCGACGAGCAGTGAGCTCACGGTGACCCAGGAGAAGATGGCGAGGATCAATTCCGCGGATGTGACCTGCGAGCGGGGATCCGTGTGGCGCGGACGGAACAGAGCTCGTGCAATGGGTACCGCGGTCACGAGGAGCACCGCCGAGGCAAGAAGAAGCTTGAGGAATCCATGCGGGGTAGCGAGCAGGTCATCCGCAACCCTGTTCAGCAACGCGAGCGATTCGCCCATCATCGAGGGGTTGAAGTAGCTGCCGACGCCTCGCGAGCCGTACCGCTCCAGGAGCTGACGGAGTAGGAACCCGGCAAGGACGGTGGCGACCATCACGACGGCCAGTGTCCACAGCCACTGGCGGCTGATCCGCCGAAGCAGCGCAGCGATGACCAACGTGACCGCGAAAGGGGCGAGAATCTGCATCCAGAACAGAGGGTTCGATGCGCCGGTCAAAGCGCCGACCATCACGAACAACACCGCGAACACTGCGGTTCGAGCCGCGCGGACAGGTGGATCGGTGAAGCTGTGAGTCACCCAGAGGGTGAGGGCGATCGCCGTCAAGCCGGAGAGGACCACACCTGGGTAGTACGAGACGAGGAGGAAGAGGCTCGCTATCGCCGTTCCATTGATGTCAGAAACCGGCTCGAGCAGCACATAGACGATGTACGTGGCGGTCGCACCGAGAGCGACGCAGACCTCCATTATCCGGTGTCGGGAGTGCCGGAAAAGAAGCCGCGAGCACCAACGAAGCAGCACGTAGAGCAGGACGAGATTGAGCACTGCCACGCCCGCTAGGGCGGCGCGCGGGTTGTCGGTGAAGCTGCTGGCGATCCAGTAGAGCACGCTTTCGGGAAACAAGAACAACTGCGACGAGAACACCCACTCGAAAGGCTCGCCCGCG
The DNA here is from genome assembly GCF_049847225.1 of Micromonospora sp. DT81.3. Classification (NCBI taxonomy): domain Bacteria; kingdom Bacillati; phylum Actinomycetota; class Actinomycetes; order Micromonosporales; family Micromonosporaceae; genus Micromonospora; species Micromonospora sp. DT81.3. The sequence goes on along the minus strand of NZ_JBNCNY010000002.1, from coordinate 535,244 downwards.
AGCACGGACTCTCGCACCAACGGAAGAACGAGGGAGTCGCCGTTGTAGAGGAGGTTGGTCTCCCAGTCGGTCCCCATCCATCGTCCAAGGATGATCAAGCTCGCCGCTATGACGACGACGACCGCGACGAGTTCGACACCCGCGCGCGCCCACCAGGGGAAGCGGGCGGGCGCGGATGAGCGGGTCGGCCTGGCGTCGCTAGACATCTCCACGTGCCGCCCGAACGCGCGGGACGAGGAAGAAGTTCCGCATGAGGGTGTTGCGCGGAATCTTCGATTCCCCGTTGGTTCGGTCGAGGAAGACGATGGGGAGTTCGACGACACGCTTCGCGGCGAGCAGCGCACGGTACTTCAGCACGAGGATGAACCCGTAGCCGGTCGCCGAGATGGTCTCGGGCTTGATGCGGTGCAGGATGTCACTCGAGAACATGTTGAACCCGCCGGTGTAATCGGAGATCTCCCGGCTCAGCACGAGCCGGGCGTAAGTGTTGCCTCCGCGGCTGAGGAACTTGCGACGAAATGACCAGTCGGGGGTGCCACCCCCGGGGATGTATCGGGAGGCGACGACGAACGGCGCGCCGGCCTGGGCCTGATGAATGAACCCCGAGATGTACCTGGGGTCGTGGGAGAGGTCCCCGTCCATCTGTAGAATATGGTCGAACTCCTCATTCAGGATGAGCCGGAAACCGTGGATATAGGCTGCTCCGAGCCCTTCCTTCGTTGGCTTCACGACGACTCGCACCGCGAAGTTATCCCGTTCGAAGCGCGGGGCTGCATGTTCGACGAAGGAGGCAGTGCCATCGGGGGAGGAGTCATCCAGCACGAAGAGCGTGATCGCGGTGTCGGGATGTTGGGCACCCACACGGGAAATCGACTCCATGAGCGCCTCTACATTGGTGACCTCGTTGTATGTGGGCACGGCGATCGCGAGCTTGAGCATGGTTGTGAAGGATACCTCAGTACGTGAAGAAGCTGCTCTCGAACGAGAAGGTCCGATTCTTGATAGCGGGGTGTCTCAACACTGCGCTCGATTTCATGATACTGAACGTGCTGGTGTTCGCGTTCGCGACGCCGACGCTGGCCGCAAACGTGATCTCGGTCACGACAGGTATCTGCGTCTCCTATCTGCTGAATCACTTCTTCGTCTTCCGCTACCAGAAGCCGATCTCTGTCAAGCGATTCGGGATCTTCTTCCTGGTGACCGGATTCAGTTCGCTCATCCTGCAGAACGCGGTGATCCTCGGGTTCGAGTTGCTGTTCGACACCGAGTTCGGTCGTTCGCTTCTGTTCCTGCCGAGTGAGTCCGGCAGGCAATTCGTCACGATCAACATCGCGAAGGCGACCGCTGTGCTGCTCGGCCTGGTCTGGAACTTCCTCTTCTACAAGTTCGTCGTCTTCGGCACCCGACGGGCTGTCTCTTCGAAGGGGCGCGCCGTCGACGCATCGCCCGCGGCTGGCGGGGCGGTTGTCGACCCTCCCGTAGCGTGATCGTCGCGGTCGTCTTCGGCACACCCCGTTCCCGAGGCCGACTCGATGCGACTCTTGTCGGACCCAGAGCATCGAGGGCGGAGTGCTGCCCCGAGGCTCGGCGTCACCCCAGCGCGCGCACGTACGTCTCGAGTCGCTCGTCACCGTCGCCGGGCGTGAATCCGGTCGATTCGATGCGCGACAGGTCGAGTTCGCTGTAACGAGGCCGTGGGGCGACGGTGTTCATCGACCCGGCGAAGTAGGCGTCGGTCGGCGTCGGGATCACGCGTCCACCATCAGCGCCGATCACATCGAAGATCGTGGCCGCGATGTCCGCCCACGAACGACATGCTCCAGAGGAGGTGAGGTTGTAAGTGCCGTAGGGGGCAGCCGAATCGCGCAGATGACGGATCCCGCGGGCGATGTCGTGGGTGAACGTGAGCCGGCCGACCTGATCGTCGACGACGCGGGGGTCCACCCCCCGACGGGCGAGATCCGCCATTGTGCGTACGAAGTTCTTACCCTCACCGACGACCCAGGACGTGCGGACGATGTAGTGGCGCGGAACCGTGGCCACGATGGTATCGCCCGCCGCCTTTGTCTGCCCGTACACGCCGAGAGGGCTCAACGGATCGTTCTCGCGGTACGGTCGGGTCGACGTGCCGTCGAAGACGTAGTCGCTGGAGACATGGATGAGGAGGATGTCGTTCTCGGTGGCGACGCGGGCGAGCGAGCCCACACCAAGCACGTTCGCGGACCATGCGTGCACCCGGCCTTCGGGCGTCTCCGCGACGTCGACGGATGTGTAGGCGGCCGCATTGACGATCGTGTCGTAGTCGCGCCAGCGGCGAGCGTTCATGAGATCGGGAGACGACAGGTCCAGCTCGGCGCGAGTGGCGTACTCGATGTGCGGCGCATCCCCCCACTCGGCGCGCAGCGCGCGACCGAGCTGCCCGTTCGCACCGAGCACGAGCGTCTTGCGCGGTCCCATGGGCGTCACGTCCGCCAGGCGCGGGTGTGCGAGATCCTTCGGTGAGACCTCGACCTGGTCGAGGCGGATCGGCCATGCGATAGCGGATGCCTCGTCCGCGAGGTTGAGGAATGTGTAGGACGCGTCGGGCGACCAGTGATCGTTCACGAGGTACACGTACGCCGTGTCGGGCTCGAGCGTCTGGTAGGAGTTGCCGACGCCGCGAGGAACGTAGATCGCGCGCGACGGGTCGAGCTCCGTCGTGAAGACGGCGCCGAAGGTCGGTCCCTCGCGAAGATCGACCCACGCGCCGAAAATGCGCCCGGTCGCCACGGACACCCACTTGTCCCATGGCTCGGCATGGATGCCTCGTGTCGTGCCCACCGCGTCGTTGAACGAGATGTTGTTCTGCACCGGTCCGAAATCGCGCAGGCCGGCAGCCGTCATCTTCTCGCGATGCCAGTTCTCCTTGAACCAGCCGCGCGAGTCGCCGTGCACGGGGAGATCCCAGACGACCAGGCCGGGGATGGACGTCTCGGTCGGCGTGAGCGCCTTGCCGAACTCGGTCATCACTGACCCTTCGAAGCGTAGAAGGCCTCGACGCCGTCCTTCGCGGGCGCCCACCACGACTCGTTGTCGCGGTACCAGTCGATCGTCGCCCCGAGGCCCGCCTCGAAGTCCTGGTAGCGCGGCCGCCATCCCAGTTCGGTACGAAGCTTCGTGGAGTCGATCGCGTAGCGCAGGTCGTGGCCGGCTCGATCCGTGACGTGGTCGTACGCGTCGGTCGGCTCGCCCAGGCGCTGAAGGATGAGCTCGACGACCTCCTTGTTGTTCTTCTCGCCGTCTGCGCCGATGAGATACGTCTCTCCGATCGCGCCGCCGTCGAGGATCGTCAGCACGGCCGACGAGTGGTCGTCTGCGTGGATCCAGTCGCGCACGTTCTCGCCCTTGCCGTAGAGCTTGGGACGGATGCCGCGCAGCACGTTCGTGATCTGGCGCGGGATGAACTTCTCGACGTGCTGGTAAGGCCCGTAGTTGTTCGAGCAGTTCGAGATCGTGGCCTGCACGCCGAACGAGCGCACCCACGCCCGCACCAGGAGGTCGCTCCCGGCCTTCGTCGACGAATAGGGGCTGGAGGGGTTGTACGGGGTTGTCTCCGAGAATCGGGTCGGGTCGTCGAGCTCGAGGTCGCCGTACACCTCGTCGGTGGAGATGTGGTGCAGACGCGTCCCGTGGCGGCGGGCCGCCTCGAGCAGCGTGTACGTTCCGATGATGTTCGTGTCGAGGAACGGACGCGGGTCGTGCAGAGAATTGTCGTTGTGCGACTCGGCGGCAAAGTGCACGACGGCTTCCGTGTTCGCGAACAGCTCATCGACGAGGGCCGCGTCCGCGATGTCGCCCTGCACGAAGGTCAGCCTGTCGTCGGGGAGTCCGTGCAACGAGGCTCGGTTCCCCGCGTAGGTGAGCTTGTCGAGCACCGTGACGTGGTCGTCGGTGTGCTCCATCACGTGGTGCACGAAGTTGGAGCCGATGAACCCGGCGCCGCCGGTGACGAGGAGTCTGCGCATGGTTCCACGATACCGGGCGCTCCGGTCGTGCCCGGAGACAGGGGAACGATCAGCGTTCCGCGCGCGCCTCCGCCAAGTCGGCCTCGACCATCGCTGCGACGATCTCATTGAAGGTCTTGGTGGGCTCCCAGCCGAGTGCCGTGCGGGCTCTTCTCGAGTCGCCGGCCTGCTCCGCGGCGTCCGCGGGGCGCACCAGCGAAGGATCGACATGCACTCGCTCGGGCCAGTCCTCGACGCCGGCCGCGGCGAAGGCCGCCGCAACGAATTCCTTCACCGAGTGCGGCTCGCCCGTTGCGATCACGTAATCGTCGGGGACTGTGGCCGCTGATGCCAGTGCGCGGGCGTAGTCGGGCGCCCATCCCCAGTCACGCCGTGCCTCGAGGTTTCCCAGTTCGAGCGAATTCTGCAGTCCCAGCGCGATCCTCGCGGCGGCGCGCGTGATCTTACGCGTGACGAACGAGGGCGGACGCCGCGGGGACTCGTGGTTGAAGAGGATGCAGCTGGCGGCCGGCAGCCCTCGCAGGCGGTACAGGCCGACCAGATTATGGCCATACGCCTTCGCGGCGCCGTACGGATTGGTGGGGCGGATCGGCGTCGCCTCATCCTGAGGGGAGTGCTCGGGGGAACCGAAGATCTCCGCACTCGAAGCCTGCACGAATGCGACCGGTCGCCCGCGGGATTCCTGGAGCCGCCACGCTGCTTCGAGGAGCGCCACCACGGGAACGGCGGTGATCTGGGCGGTCTCGACCGGACGCTGCCACGAAGCGGCGACCGATGACAGGCCGCCGAGGTTCCAGATCGTGTCGGGCTCGACGTCATCGACGAGCGCGGTCAATCGGGCGAGGTCACCGAGGTCGCCCTCATGAAGCGTCGCCGAGGGGACGAGCCGTCGGGTCGCGGCTGCACTGCTGTCAGCGGGCCGGACCAGTCCGTGCACCTCCCAATCCGCCCCGGCGAGCTGCTCCGCGAGATAGCTCCCCGTCTGGCCGGTGATGCCCGTGAGGAAGGCGCGCGGCACTCAGAGCTCCCCGTTGGCGACGCGCTCCACGTCGGCATCGACCATCATGTCGACGAGGCGGGGGAAGTCCACGGTGCGCTCCCAGCCGAGGCGCTCACGGGCCTTGGCCGCGTCGCCGATGAGCAGCTCCACCTCGGCGGGCCGGAAGAATCGGGGATCCTGCTCGACGTACTTCTGCCAATCCTCGATGCCCACCCGCGCGAACGCGCGAACGACGAACTCCTCGACGGAGTGCGTCTCATTCGTGGAGATCACGTAGTCATCGGCCTCCGGCTGCTGGAGCATGCGCCACATCGCCTCCACGTAGTCGCCCGCGAAACCCCAGTCGCGCTGAGCGTCGAGGTTGCCCATCACCAGCTTGTCCTGCTTGCCGGCGGCGATGCGCGCCGCGGCGAGGCTGATCTTGCGGGTGACGAACTCCGGGCCGCGCAGCGGGGATTCATGATTGAAGAGGATGCCGGATGAAGCGTGCAGTCCATACGACTCTCGGTAGTTGATCGTCATGTAGTGCCCGAAGACCTTGGCCACGCCATAGGGCGAGCGAGGCCACAGGAGGGTTGACTCGCGCTGCGGCACGTCCTGCACCTTGCCGAACATCTCCGAGCTCGACGCCTGGTAGAAGCGCACCTTCTCGGGCTCGCTTCCCGCATACAGGCGGACGGCCTCGAGGATGGTGAGGACGCCTTTACCGGTGACATCCGCGGTCACTGATGCGTTCTCCCAGGAATAGGCGACGAAGGAGATCGCTCCGAGGTTGTAGACCTCGTCTGGCTGAGCGACCGCGAGGGCGCGGACGAGTGACGAGAAATCCGTGAGGTCGCCGGTCAGCAGCTGGACACCCGGCACGGTTCGCTCGACGAGCTCTCGCTTCGGGTTGTTCTGCCCGCGAATCAGGCCGTAGACCTCGTACCCCTTGCCGAGCAGCAGTTGAGCGAGGTAAAGGCCGTCCTGACCTGTGATTCCGGTAATGAGCGCGCGTGCCATGGTTCCTCTTGGTAGGGCGGTGTTCGGTCGTTGCGAGCCTACCGGTCCTGCCCCGGTCGATACGCATGGACCGCTTCTGCGGTCCGGCTAAGATCGCTTCCATGTCTGACGGCCCCTTCGTTTCGTTTGCCCAGAATGCCGAGGACGTCGTCTTGTGGCGTGCGCTTCAGCACGTGTCCGAAGGACACTACGTGGAGGTGGGCGCCAACCATCCCCGCACCGACTCGGTGACGCGTGCGTTCTACGATCGCGGTTGGAACGGCATCACGATCGAGCCTGTCGAGGAGTTTGCGGCGCTGCATCGCGAGCAGCGCCCTCGTGATGTGCAGCTTCGGGTGGCGATCTCCGACGGCGAGTCCGCGAACGTCACGCTGCACGCCGTCGCCGGGACGGGATTGTCATCCACAGTGGACGCGGTGGGGGAGCGCCACCGAATCACCGGCCGGAAGGTCGAAGACATCGTCGTGCCGGCGCGCACGCTCGAACAGGTCTACTCGGACGCCGGGTGGGCCGACAGACCCGTTCACTTCATGGTGATCGATGTCGAAGGCGCCGAGGCGGCCGTCATACGAGGCCTCGATCTGCGGCGGCATCGCCCATGGGTACTGGTCGTCGAGGCGACCCAGCCCAACTCGACGGTGGCCACTCACGAGGAGTGGGAACCCGCAATCCTGGCCGCCGGATACGAGTTCTGCCTCTTCGATGGCCTCTCGCGCTTCTACGTGGCTCAGGAGCACGGCGAGGAGCTGGCGGCGCGGCTGGCGTACCCCGCATGCGTGCTCGACGACTTCGTCCCGGCGCGATTCGATGACGAGCTGAAGCGTCTGTCCCAACAGTTGGACTCGACCACGTCTGAGCTGGAAGCGCAGGTCATCCACTGGAAGCGCATAGCCCTCACCGAGTGGGCGGATGCGGTCTCGCCGATGAGGCGCTCCGAGGTGGCTGATCCGGACGCTGACCGCTTGCGCGAGGAGCTCGCGGCGATGCATGGATCGCTGTCGTGGCGAGTGACGGAACCCATTCGTGGACTGCGCAGAGCGATCGGCCGAATCCGTTGAGCGCAACGCGTCTGTCGAGTGCCGCAGCCCTCCGTGTGCTCGACCAGCGAGTCTTCGAGGCGGCGCGCTTCATCCTTCCCGACCCTCCGATCAGCCCCTCGACGGAAGTCGGCCTCGACACGGCGACACTCTTGGGACGGATGCTGAAGATCGCGAGCGCGCGGTCCTCTCGCTCGATCCCGTGGCTCATCCTGACGGCCGTGACGGGCCGGTTCCCGAGTGTCGACGATGTGCGCGCCGTGCAGCGGACCATCCAGCTGGAGCCACTGGACGCCGTCGAGACGGCGTTGTTGGGACGGGCCGTGCGCTTCGCGTCGGAAAGCCGCATCGACCTCCCCATGCGTGTGGTCACGACGCCGCTCATCGATGTCGACACGTCGGGACGCCTCGACTATCAGTCCGGCATCCACCGCGTCGTCCGCGAGACGGTGTCGCGGTGGGCGGGCGCGCATGAAATCGAGTTGGGGATATGGGACGACACCTACCGCATCTTTCGCTCGGCGGCGCCGCGCGAGGTCGCCCGGGTGGTGCGATTCGGCGCGACGGTCACGCCAGACGAGGTGGACCCCGGTTACGAACCCGAACTCCTCGTCCCCTGGAACACGGTCGTGGTGCTACCCGACGTGCCGATCGGCATGCCGACCGAGGCGCTCGCCGGAATCGCCCATTGCTCGGGCAACCGGCTCTCTGCCGTGGGATACGACCTGATCCCGATCACCAGCGTCGAGACGCGACCGATCCATGACGCGATGGCCGCGGGGGAGTGGTTGGTGCCACTCAAGGCGGCCGACCGCATCGCGGGGATCTCTACATCTGCGACCGCGGAGTTCTCGGGGTTCGCTCAGATGCTGGAGGCGCAGGGATTGACCGGACCCCTCGTCCGCGAAGTGAGACTCCCGGCGAGCACTGCGCCGACATGGTTAGGCGTCCGCAACCGTGCGCGACGCGATAAGCCTCGCATCGTCTTCTCCGGCACGCGTGAGCCGCACAAGAACCACCGTGCGCTCCTCTTCGCGGCCGAGCGGTTGTGGACCGAAGGTCTCTCCTTCGAAGTGCGCATGGTGGGCGGCAACGGCTGGACGGACGAGCACGTGCGCGAGACGATCGAGCGGCTCACGGCCGACGGGAGGTCGCTCGTCGACCTCGGCCGCGTGTCGGAGGAAGTGCTGTGGAGCGAACTGGCGGACGCCGACGCCGTCGCCTTCGTCTCGCTCCACGAAGGGTACGGACTGCCGCTCGTGGAGGCGCTCGCCGTCGGAACGCCGGTGCTGACGACGTCGTACGGCAGCCAGGCGGAGATCGCGGCAGACGGCGGATGCATCACGGTGGACCCGAGGGATGACCTGTCGATCGTTCAGGGACTTCGGCAGCTGGTCACCGACGCCGACTTCCGTGACGCCCTCGTTCGAGAAGCGCGCGACCGCCCCGACACGACATGGGACTACTACGCAGCGGAGCTTTGGGACTTCCTCGTCGCGCCGTTGCTCGAGGAGGCCTCTCATGAGACTTCGTGACTCCCGACCGCTCGTGAGCGGGTGGATTCGACGTCTCGCCACACTTGCGGAGGCTCTCGGCCACAACCCTGTCACGGTAGAAGACGAAGCGGGCCTGATGTCCGCATTGAGCCGGCTCGTGGATGCGCGCGATCGCAGCCAGATATGGCTCGCGCTCGCCGTGCTGACGGGCCGGCTTCCGGAGTCCTCGCTCGTGCAGGAGACGGCAAGGCGAGCCGAGTTCGATCCCGCGGCGCTGTTCGAGGCCATCCGAAGCGAGACGACCGCAGAGAGCATCCGGTGGACAGTGGTCGTGGAACAGGCAGCCGTGCTCGTCGACGTCTCCGACACGGTCAGCACGACGATGACGACCGGCATCCAAAGGGTCGTCCGAGAAGTCGCCAAGCGATGGCTGACGCGCCCCGGTGTCCGTTTCGTGGCCTGGACCGACGGCTGGCAGGCGATGCGCGAGCTCGAGCCGGACGAATTGGCCCGCGTTCGCGACGGCCGTGCGCGGGTCGGCGAGGACCCGCCCCGGGTCGGCACCACGGTCGTTGTCCCATGGGAGACCATCTTCGTTCTTCCGGAGGTGTCGGCCGAGCTGTCGCGCGCGGCGCGCCTGCGGTCGCTGGGTCGATTCGGTAGAACTCAGTGCACGGCGATCTGCTACGACCTCATTCCCGTGACGTCCAGTGAAACGCTCATAGCGACCGGGTTGACGGGTGCCTTCGCCCACTACCTGTCGGCGCTCAAGTTCTTCACCAGGGTCTGCACCATCTCGCAGGCAACTGCGATCGAGTACAACGGCTGGCGCGTGATGCTGCGGGGTGCAGGGCTTGTCGGCCCCGATGTCGTTCCCGTGTTGCTGCCCACGTCGGCCGGGGGATCCTCCCCGTCCGACCTCGATGCTGCCCGCGAGAGGCTGGTCGTGGGGACCATGCCGCTCGTCCTCGTTGTGGGGAGCCACGAACCGCGCAAGAACCATCTCGCCGTCCTTCACGCGGCGGAACTTCTCTGGCGGGAAGGCCGACGCTTTTCGCTGTGCTTCATAGGTGGGAACGCGTGGCGCAGCGAGGAGTTCCATGAGCGCCTCGGGGCCCTTCAGGCGGCAGGACGACCGGTCGAGTCGATCAGCCGCGCCGGAGACTCCTTGCTCTGGGCCGCGTACAGAGTCGCGCGCTTCACGGTTTTCCCATCCATCAACGAGGGGTTCGGCCTTCCCGTCGCGGAGTCGCTCGCCGTCGGGACGCCGGTCATCACGTCGGAGTTCGGAAGCACGAGGGAAATCGCCGAGTCAGGTGGTGCGATGCTCGTGGATCCGCGCGACGACGATCAGATCACCCGGGCGATGCGGGCGTTGCTTTCGGACGACGACATCCTCGAACGACTTCGCGACGAGGCGCACGCGCGCCCCACGCGCACGTGGGATGACTACGCCGACCTCGCGTGGGCTGCCCTCGTCCCCGATGGGGGACCGCTCCCGCGGTCGTCCGACTCGCTGCGGGTGTGAAGCGCTGATGCAGCTCCGATGAGTGTTCCGACTTGCCCTTCCGCCATCGAGTCGCTGGCATCGCGAACGAGCGGGGTCAGGAGCGCGGGACCCATTCCACAAGGCCTTCGGGATGAACGAGATCGGACTGATGCGACCAGAGCGCCGTGGCGGAGTCGGCTGAGTCGGCGCGGATGAGCTCCACGATGTTCTCCGGCGTTCCGTCGCACGCGAACGCGCTCGACATCGTCAGTCGTTGCGCGTCGCTGCCCTCCGCGTAGTATCCGCAGACGTCACCCACGCCCTCGTTGCGAAGTGCGGCCAGGAATACGGTGGCGAAGTCTGGCCACAAAGACCCATCCCGCAGATAGATGCCGACTTCTCCATTCGCCCTCGCGTACTCTGCGAGCTCGTCGCCGATCTGGGCCATCCTCGCGATCTGGGGCTGCAGGGCGTACCCGATGGTCGGGTTCGCGATCGTGATCGACCCGAAGAGCGCGATCGCTGCAACCGTGGACAGGATGGGCACGGCCACCCTGACAGCGCGCCAGCCTCCCGCACGCTTCACGCGTTCCGTCACCGTCCCCACCAGATGGACGAGAACGATGGACAGGAAGATCGGCGGCAGCACGAGCGTGTAAACGACGATGTAGCCGTACACCTCGACCGGGCTGACGTAGTCGACCGCCAGCTTCACGTAGAGGATCGAGAGCAGCGCGATGACGCCGATCACCGAGTAGGCCGTCACGGCGAGGCGCCGCCGCGCCGCATCACGCTCGACCACGAGAAGCAGCGCTGCCACGGCGGCCGCGGCGCCGTAGACCCACACGGGGATCCCGATGAGCATCAGGTCGCTGAGGAAATACTGGGCGATCTCGCCCCAACCCGGATGCACGGTCACGCTTCGGGTGAATCCGAACCACCCCTGCCATGGATTGGGCCAATCCAGGATCGTGCGGAGCACGAGCGGCCCTATCACGAGCACGAGTGCGATCGCCGCGAGCGCCGCGGCCACGCGATGCTGTTTCAGTTCCGCTCCGACGCCGCGGCGATGCACCACGAACCAGGCGATGGAGACGCCGACGAAGAGGCCGCCGAACACGAAGAAGAACGCGACGTGGGTATGTACGAGCAGGCCCCCGGCGAGAACCAGCCCGGGAAGGAACGCCGTGCGCCCGTAGGCTACAGCGATGGAGAATGCCACCACCGGTGCCAGGAAGGTGAATGAGGCGAACGGTGGCCAGGTGTTCCCGAGCGCATAGCCGAGGAACGGCGTGTCGCCGAACCATCCCACGAATCCCCAGAACGTCGCAGCGCCGATGAAGATGCCGGCGAACGCTCGGCGGGTCAGCGCTGTCGCCACGCCGCCGACGGCCGCGATGCAGAGGCACTGTATGAGAATCTGGGCAAGGACGACCGCGTTGAACGGTGCCGGGACGATGTGCAGCCAGTCGTAGAACAGGGCCTCCCCTCCCGCCAGCAGGTAGAGCCAGCCGGGACCGGGGTGGTTCGTTCCCGTACGGGAGTAGTGCCCCTCGAGCAGGCTGAAGCGTTTCGCCTCGAGAATGAGCAGACCGTTGGAAGCGTCGTCCCCCCACGCCACCATCGGCTCGGCGAAGATGATGCTGCGCAGCGAGAGAGCGGCGATCACGGACGCGACGAAGAGGACGCCGAACACCAACCACGCGTTTCGTGTGGTTGTGGAGGATGGCGTCGCTGCCTCAGGGTGACCCGACGCCTGTGCTCGACCCTTGACGACTGCCGTGGGGGCGGTCATCGCCGACGGCCGTCCGCTCGGAACAGGGCTCGCCGGATGCGAGCGCGCACTCTTCGCAGAAGCGGGGGTCGCGCCGACCTCGCCTCACGGGCGAGTATCTTGTCGCGCCGGTCCCATCCTGCACGGAGCGATTCACGCACCCGCTGTGCCACGACCTCGGGGGAGTGCAGTCGGCGCATGTCCTCTTCGGCTCGCCGGCCGACGGCCGCCGCGGAGTCCGGATCGTCGACGATCCCGCGAAGAATCGCCGCAGCCTGATCGAGGTCGGGATCCGCCCACAGGGTTCCGGCAGGGTACGGATCGGCGTCGGGCGGAATCGCCGTCATCTCGCAGGGCACGAGAAAGGCGTTCCGGTCGTTCGTGAACTGCATGTTGCCGGAGTACGCGGTCACGACCACCGGTCGCCCCCACGCCATCGCTTCCGCGATCGTGAGCCCGAGCCCCTCGGCGCGGTGGAGCGAGACGTACGCCGTGCACCTCGCCATCAGAGCCGTGAGCTCCTCGGGTTCGAGGTATTCGTCGATCACGATGACGTCTCGGCGGCCCGCGACGGCGAGGCGAACCCGCTCGGCCTCTCCCAGGCGCAGTCCGGCGTTGAGCGTCTTGATGACCAGAACGGGGCCGTGGGCGTCTGTGTGCGGGAAAGCGCGTGTGAATGCGTCGACGAGTCCAAGCGGATTCTTGCGTTCAACTGTGCTCAGGTAGTCGAACGCGAAGAAGAACCATGCCCTCTCCAGGGGGATGCTCAGGTGCGCCGGGACTCCAGGAGGGTCACCGGCAGACCTCTGCGGAAGTGGCGGCGTGACGGTGCGAACAGGAATGGGGGCGCGCTCGGCGATCGCATCGCGTACGAAGTCCGTGGCCGCCCAGACCTCATCGACAAGCGCGAAGGCGGCGTCGCGCGATTCGGGGAAGGACTCGACCTCCCAGTACCACATGCCGATCCGGTAGCTGCCGTCGACGACGTCCTCCATCGCCTCGCTCACCGCCTGCGTCTGATCAGCATTGACGGCCAGCAGCGTCGTGTCGTAACGCGTTCCCGACGTGTGCCGGTAGGTCGCCGAGAAACGCGACTCGAGGCTCGTCGTGACGGGGAAAGTACTCGTCGCAACGCCCGCGGCGGTGAGTGCGGCATCCATCAGCCTCGCCGACGTGCCGACGCCCAACTCCCCCGAGAGGTAGCCGACCAGGTTGACACCGTGGGGCCGGCCCGTGTCGGGGGGATCGGGTGCCGGCTGAGCGGCGAGCGTGCGCTCAGCGGCGCGCTGAAGGAGGGTGACGTCGTATCCGGGCTCGCCGACGCCGTGATCGAGGGCCCACCGAGCCAATCGGGCAGAGTCGCTGCCCGGCACGTGAGGGAACGCATCGCGAAGATCGGAGCGCAGCAAGCGGATGCCTGCCAGATAGCGAGCTGCCGGTGCACGGTGAGCCGCAGGCAAGAGTTCCAGCAGCCATGTTTCGAGGTCGTGCTCAGCGGCGTCGAGAGATGTGCCCGCATCGACGCCCGCCCGAGCACACGCCCGTACGACCGCAGCGTCCGCGGGAGGCTCGGCGGTGCCGCTCAGCTGGGACAGCTGGCGTTCTGCGAATTCGCTCGCGAGCTGTGCCAGCAGCGGATTCCTGCTGAGCAGCGGACCTGACGATGCTCCGCGGCGGCTGTCGAAGAGGGTCGGATGGACGGGATCGAGGCCATCCAGGGCCAGGGCGAGCACCGGTACGCCGTTCCGACTGAGCGACCCCCCCACATCCCCGAGAACGGTGGCGGCATCCGAATTCCATCGTGACACCAAGAGCGCGTCATCCGCGAGCACACGATGCGGAACGCGCGCCAGGAACAAGTCGAGCCAGCGCCCCACGGTCCGCCAGTCGCGGGCGAGCGCCTCCAGCCCTGGACCGTGCGGGCGAGCGGCGGTGCCGAGCAGGAAGAGCTCGTTCGCGAGGACGGATATCTGCACGGCCTGAGCGGGCTGGACGGCCACCGTCCGCGTGACGGCGACCGTCGCGTCGCCATCGAGCCATGCACCTGTGGGAGGGCTGACGAGCAGGATTCCGGGCGTCAGGCCGAGTACGGATTGTTCCTCGTCCAGCAGACGAGTCGCCCAGAGGGCCGTGGCGGCGATGAGGAAGTCGGCGTCGTCGTGCGTCAGGCGGGTGGCTGCGAGCGGCAGTCCGACGTCGCGCGGCGACGAGACGGTCTCATGCCCGATCGGGGAATAGCGGCCATCCACGTCGAGCACATGACAGGCCAGCTCGGGAGCGACGGCCTGGATGGAGCGCACCGTCTCCCGTGCCGCGGCGGCTGCCGCGCCCGTGGCCGCAACGGCGACGATCATCGGCGCTTCCACCGCAGCGCAGACGCGAGGCGGCGGAGCCTCCTGCCGAGCGGGTGGGACTCGTCGATGCTCCAGCCCAGCAATCGTCCGACTCTCGGATGCAGGTGGAAATACATGCGGACGAAGTCGCGCGGGCGGCCCTGCCCGACGTAGCCCGCCTGCTTGAGGAACATGATCTTATCGACGCTGTCCCCGGGGATGGTCGATGACATCTGATCGAGCTTGAATTCCATCGACGTGTGGCTGATCGACATGTATTCGGCCGTCGAGACGGTACGCGTGTGATAGCCGAGTTCAGCGGCGGCGTACGACGGCATGCGCTCGAGGATATGTGCGAGTCCCCCATCGCGGTAGGCCTCGGCGCCGCCGAAGTCGTCGTAGGACCAGTCGTGCTCGACCAGAAGGAGCAGCGACTCCGGGCGGGCGACGAACATGGAGCCGTAAGGCGCAAGGGGCGAGATCTCATCGAGCGGCACCCGAATGCCGAGCCGCGCGCTGAGCCGCTCGAACCCGGGTTTGTTCGACCACCAGCCTCGGCCCATGGTCGGGTAGCCGATGTGGATCGTCGGGGGATAGACGAGGCCCAGCCCCGGTTCCTTCTGGAAGAGCGCGAGCAGGTTCGCCGCATACCCCGGGCTGTTCAGGAGGTTCGAGAACTGCTGGTTCTTGAAGTGTCGCCCCACGTTGAAGCCGTCTTGCGGGGTCTTCTTGGAGTGGAGCTTCAGGACGAGGTCGTATTCCCCGCTGATCAGCACATCCTTGCAGGCCACCAGGAACGCGCTCTGGTCGCGGCCGTCGTTGGACTCGAGCACGCGCACGTCGACCCGACGGCCCTCGCGGGGGCGTCGCGCGATGATGTCTCGAATCTCGTCGGCCTTGGACGCGTCTGGCGTCGTGACGACCAGATCGTACGCGCCCGGCAGGGTGTCGACCAGATCGAGCATCTCGTCGGTCATCTCCACATAGAAGATGTGCAGCACGGCGACGATGCGGAAAGGATTCGCGGGATCGTAGGAGACGTCGACCTCCGGCAGCACCTCGTGCATCGCGGCATCCGTGTTGAGCACCTTCGGCTCGACGTTGCGCGCGAGGTTGCGCCAGATGAGCTCCACCGGGTAGCCGTAGCGATCGACATCCGCCATGGTCCAGCGACCGATGACGCCGTGGCGGTCGAGGAAGGGCGGCCAGTGGAAGAGCGGTCGTCGCTTGAGGGTGGGGCAGCCGTCGGCGAGCAGCAGATCGGCGTTGAAGAGGGCCGGGTGATCCGTGGGGTAATCCCCGCAGGGAAAGGCGACGTCGTGCGTGTATCCGCGGGAGGCGAAGTGCTCGGTGAACGTGACCTCGTGTCGAAGGACCGCGTCGAGATACTCGGGCATGTCGGGAAGGTCGCGCCAATACGCCGCCCACGCTTCCGAGCGGAGAAGGGGGGCGCGGACCGCGATCCAATACGACTGCAGGTGGTAGTGCAGCACACCCCTTCCCGTGAAGGGGTTGGGCTCTTCCCGGGCGTGGTCGGTCATGCCCCAGAAATGCACGGGGCGCTCCTCCATTCGCGCGAGCACGGGTCCGTACGGACGGACCGGCCCGAACCATGTGTCGTTCGTGAGGATCACTTCGTCGAACTCGACCACCTCGGCTCCCAGGTGATCGAGCGCGTGCTTGTGCGCCCAGATGTCGTAGCCGTGGTTGTCCCGGACGAGGATCTCATCCGACACGGGCTCCAGTTTCGTACGTGCCTCGGGAGAGAGTGCTCCGTTGACGACAACGAGGATCCGGTCCGCGTGCTCCCGCAGGCCCGCGAGCGCGTATGGGATGTGGTCTTCCACTTCGCCGCGCCTGTCCCACACCACGTAGATCACGAGCCGCCGGCCGGGTGCCGGGAATGCGGTCGCCGCGGCCACGGGAACCGGCGAAGCCGTCATGTCACCCTCCGTGATCCGAGGCGAAGCGACTTCAGTCGGTGAACGGCGCCGCGGGCGGCAGCCGTGAACGGTGCGATCGACTTCGCGGCTTCTGGGTGGTTCAGGCGGAGGTACATGCGCGTGAGGTCGAGAGCGCTCCCGCGTCCGGTCGGCCCGGAGCGGTGGAGGAACTGGATCTGCTCGATCGGATACCCGGGGGTCGTCGAGGCGAGCTGATCGAGCTTGAACTCGAGAGCGGTGTGGCTGATGTCGGCGTGCTCGGCATTCATGACGGTACGGGAATGAAAACCGCGCTCCCCGGCGGCATACGTGAGGAGTCGCTCCTGCGTCGGCCCGAGTGGCGCCTTCGGGAACTCCTGCGAGGCTGCATAGTCCGAGTAATGCCATTCATGGTCGCTGAGCAGGCGCAGCGCCTCGGGGCGGCACACGAACATGCCGCCGAGCGGCGCGAGCGGCGACACCTCGTCCATGGGAACCCGGATGCCGAGGCTCCTTGCGAGCGCCTCCGCCCGCGGCCGGTGCAGCGACCAGCCGGCTCCAGAGGTGGGAATGCCGATGTGGGGTGCGGGGGGGAAGACGAGGCCGAGCCCGGGCTCGCGCTGGAACAGTGCCAGGATGTTGGCCGCATAACCCGGTGAGCTCAGCAGGTTCTCGAGCTGGTGCCGGGTGAAGTAGCGGCTCACGTTGAATGACTTCCGCGACGACCGCTTCGAGTGGAGCTTCACGACCAGGTCGTGCCGGCCATCGAGCAGCACGTCGCGGCATCCGATGAAGAAGGCGCTCATATGACGGCCGAGTTCTGATGGCAGGACGCGCACATCGACACTGCGCACCCCGGAGTCCGCTCGCCGATCCAGCGTCTCGCGCAGCTGTCGCGCCCGCGATGGCGACGTGGTCGTGATGATGAGATCGAAGGGATCCGGCAGGCAGCACGCGCGGTCGAGCAGCTCATCGGCCATCTCGACGTGCTCGATGTCCATGACGACGGCCACTCGGAAGGGCCTTGTGGCGTCGTAGGAGACGTCGACCTCGGGCAGGACCTCGAGCGCACCGGCGTCCGCGTTGAGTGTCTTCGGGGCGACATTGCGAGCCAGGTCCTCCCAGATCAACGGCATCGGGTATCCATGACCCGCGACATCGCGCAGGATCTCCCTGCCGATGACGGCGTGCCGGTCCAGGAAAGGCGGATAGTGGAAGAACGGTCTCCTCTTGAGCAAAGGGCACCCGTCCGCCAAGAGAAGATCGGGGTTGAACAGCGCCGGATGATCGGTGGGGTAATCCTCTGAGGCGAAGGCGACGTCGTGCGTGAACCCGGCCGACGCGAAATGCTCCGTGAAGACCGTCTCGTGCTGAAGCACGGCGTCGAAATAGCCGGGCATGTCGGGCAGATCGTGCCAATACTGCTTCCAACGCTCGGAGAGGAACATCTCGCGCCGTACCGCGATCCAGAACGACTGGAGGTGATAGTGCAGGACTCCGTCGCCGGTGAAGGGGTTCGGCTCTTCCCGGGCGTGGTCGGTCATTCCCCAGAAGTGCACGGGTCGGGCGTCCATGCGAGAGAGGACACCCGCGTAGGGGCGCACCGGCCCGAACCACGTGTCGTTCGTCAGCACGAGCTCATCGAAGTCGCCGAGCCGATCGCCCATGTGGTCGAGGGCATCCTTGTGGGCCCAGATGTCGAAGCCGACGTTTTCGCGCACCAGGATCTCGTCGCTCACCGGTTCCAGCGCTGCTCGCCCCTCGGCGGAGAGCGCGCCGTTGATCACCACGAGGATGTGGGCGGCATGGCTGCGCATGCCCGCGAGCGCATAGGGAATGTAGTCCTCGACCTCGCCACGGCGGTCCCATACGACGTAGATGAACAGTCGGCGTGCGTTCGCATCGAGACTGGCCGGGGCAATTCCGACCGGAGAGACGTCCGTCATCGTGGAAGTCTCCTGTCGCTCAGTGTCGGCCCTGCTCGAGGGCCTTCAACAAGTAGGCGCCGTATCCGCTCTTCACGAGCGGTTCGGCGCGCTGGCGGAGCTCATCGTCGCTGAGGAAGCCCATCCGCCAGGCGACCTCCTCGGGGCATCCGATCGACAGGCCCTGCCGCTTTTCCACGGTGCGGATGAAGTCGGTCGCTTCGCTGAGAGAGTCGAACGTACCGGTATCGAGCCACGCGGTGCCGCGCGGAAGCAGTTCGACCTTGAGGCTGCCTCCCTGCAGATAGTGGACATTCACATCCGTGATCTCGAGTTCGCCGCGCGGCGACGGCTTCAGATTCTTGGCGATGTCGATGACGTCGTTGTCGTAGAAATAGAGGCCGGGCACGGCGTAGTTGCTCTTCGGTTGGGCGGGCTTCTCCTCTAGTGAGACCACGTTGCCGTCCACGTCGAACTCGACTACGCCGTAGGCCGCCGGATCATCGACCCAATAGCCGAAGATGACGCCACCGGTCAGATCGGTGTACTGGCGAAGGCGCGTGCCCATGCCCTGCCCGTAGAAGATGTTGTCGCCCAGGACGAGGGCCACCGAGTCGGACCCGATGTGCTGCTCCCCGAGGATGAACGCCTGCGCGAGACCGTCCGGCGCGGGCTGGGTCTTGTAGGTGATCGCGACGCCGAACCGGGAGCCGTCCCCGAGCAGTCGCTGGAACTGGTCGGAGTCCTGGGGCGTCGTGATGATGAGGATGTCGCGGATGCCCGCGAGGATCAGTGTGGAGAGTGGATAGTAGATCATCGGCTTGTCGTAGACGGGTACGAGCTGCTTCGAGATCCCGAGGGTGATGGGGTGCAGACGGGAGCCCGTGCCGCCGGCCAAGATGATTCCACGCATGCCACCAGTCTCCGGCATAACGTCGGCACGGCCAAAAGGCCGCCATCGACCGGGTCTGGATGGGCGGAGAGCTGACTCGAGGGCCACTCACTCACTCGGGGGACTCGCATCCGGCGACCGGTATAGTTGGTCGCTGGTCGCCGGCGAAGAAAGTCAAGGTACGAATTGAGTGACAGCGCTCTCACCCGATTCGAGCGTCTGAGCAGACAGCCCCTCGTCGCCCCCGGGGGAAAAGCCGGGTTCCGCGACACCTGGGGCTCATTGCGGGCGGTGTTCGCCCATCGGGAGCTGCTCGGCCTCCTCGTCCGTCGGGACATCAAGGCGCGCTACAAGGACAGCGTTCTCGGCGTGCTCTGGACGCTGATCAATCCGCTCATCCAGTTGTTCGTCTACTACGTCGTGATGGGCCAGATCCTGGGCGCCGCGCGCGGCATCGAGGACTTCGCTCTCTACGTGTTCTCCGGTCTGACGATCTATGGGCTCTTCTCCGAGACGCTCTCCGGAACCACGGCATCGATCGTCGCGAACGCGGGCCTGGTGAAGAAGGTCTACGTGCCGCGCGAGATCTTCCCGCTCGCCTCCACGGGTTCCGCCCTTTTCACGTCCAGCGTCCAGGTGGTGGTGCTCACCGTCGCCTGCCTGATACTCGGATCATCGCCGTTCACACCGGACCTGCTCTACTTCATCCCTTCGGTGCTGCTCATCGTGCTGTACTCGACCGCCCTCGGCATCCTCATGTCGGCTCTCAACGTCTATCTGCGCGACGTCCAGTACCTCGTCCAGATCGTCCTGACGCTGGCGCTGTGGGCCTCGCCCATCGTCTACGGATGGACGATGGTGTACGACGTCTTCGCCCAGTTCAACCTTCCGAGCTGGCTGCTCGAGGTCTACACCAACAACCCGCTCACTCTCGCAGTGCTCGGCTTCCACAAGACCTTCTGGGTGACCGGCACGGAAGCGGATTACCCTCCCGACCTCGCATTGCGGATGCTCATCGCGCTCCTGGTCGCACTGCCGCTCATCTGGATCTGTCAGCGCGTGTTCGCGCGCCTGCAGGGCAACTTCGCGCAGGAGCTGTGAACCATGTCGACTCTTGATCGCGCCACGGGCGAGGAGGGCCCGGAGGTCGTGGTCGTCGACCGCGTCTCGAAGTCATTCGTTCTCCGCAAGGACAACTCCCTGAAAGAGCGGGTCGTGACGCTCGGGCGTCGAGGACGCGCGCACCAGGAGTCGTTCGATGCCCTCAAGGACGTCTCGTTCACGATCCGCGCCGGTTCGTCGATCGGGCTCCTCGGCACGAACGGCTCGGGCAAGAGCACGCTGCTGAAGGTCATCGGCGGCATCATCGACCCGTCGTCGGGCACCGTGCTGCGCCGCGGGCGGCTCGCCGCACTCCTCGAGCTGGGCGCCGGCTTCCATCCGGATCTGAGCGGTCGTGAGAACGTGTACCTGAATGCGGCGATCCTCGGTCTCTCCAAAGAGGAGACGGATGCCGAGTTCGAGAACATCCTCGCGTTCTCCGAGATCGGCGACTTCATCAACAGTCAGGTGAAGTTCTACTCCTCCGGGATGTACGTGCGGTTGGCGTTTGCGGTCGCGGTGCACACCAACCCCGACGTGCTCCTCGTCGACGAGGTGCTCGCCGTCGGCGACGAGGCCTTCCAGCGCAAGTGCATGGACAAGATCCGCCAGTTCCAGCGCGAGGGGCGCACGATCGTCCTCGTCTCGCACTCGGCCGAGCAGGTGATGGAAGTGTGCGATCGGGGCGTCGTGCTCAGTCAGGGAGAGGTCGCCTTCATCGGGTCCTCCGTCGACGCGACACGGGTGCACCGCGAGATCCTCGAGGGCAAGCGGAAAGCCGCCGCCGGTGTTGCGATCGAGAGCGCCGAGGCCCGCCTCATTCCCCAGATCGTCTCCGTCCTCGTGCGCAATGCGTCCGGTGACCCGGTCGAGAACATCTCGACCGGTGAGGAGATGATGGTCGAGGTCCAGGTCGATGTGCCGCACGACATCGACGAGTGGCATTCGAGCCTCAGCATCGACACCCCGAACGGCCAGCAGGTGTTCGGAACCGGCACGCGCCGCAATGCCACGCGGCACGGCCCCAGCTCCGCGGGTCGTCGGATCATCACGTACAGCTTCCCGAGCCTTCCCCTGGCCGGCGGCCAGTACTTCGTGAATGCGGAGGTCCTGGCCGCAGACGGACGGCCTTACGACATCCAGTGGCAGGGGGCGATGTTCTCCGTCCCCGCATTGTCCACGCAGACGGGCGTCGCGCACGCGGAGCCGGCGATCTCCGTCAGATAGGTCACCGAGGCGGCGAGGCGCCGGCGATGTCATCGACAGGCGATGCGGGTATTCTTGCCACGCGCCCTCGCGATGTCGC
Organism: Micromonospora sp. DT81.3; assembly: GCF_049847225.1. NCBI lineage: Bacteria > Bacillati > Actinomycetota > Actinomycetes > Micromonosporales > Micromonosporaceae > Micromonospora > Micromonospora sp. DT81.3. The sequence goes on along the minus strand of NZ_JBNCNY010000002.1, from coordinate 513,963 downwards.
CTCGAGACTCCTCGAATTCATGCCGACCCTCGCCGGCGGCGAGCCCCCCACGATAGACACCCGTCGAGCACGGGAAGAGACGAGAGACGACATTGGTCGATTCCCTGCCTACGTTCGCGCCGGAAACCGCTCGGTCCGATGGCGGCCGAGTGCGTCGTATCGTGCGTTCGCGCCGAATCGTGGATACGACGATCTGCCTCCTGCTCGTGGTCGCCGCGATGGTGCTCGCCGTGTGGCAGGTGCCCAAGCACACTGCCGTGTCGCCGATCGACGAATACGTCTACATCGACTATCTCGCCAAGGTCCCCACGCAATTCGTCGTGCAACGAGGGGAGGATACGGGCCAGTACGCGCGCCTGTATCTCTCATGCCACGGGGTACGGGCCATCGGGCTGTACCCGCAGTCGATGTGCACCGACTGGCAGCCCTCAGACGTCGACCGCATGCCGCAGGCCGGCAAGACGACGGCGGACATCTACACCCCCCTCTACTTCGCCGCCACCTGGCTCATGGCCCAGCCTCTCCGTCTGGTGGGAGTAGAGGACCTGACGACAGCGGGAAGACTCGCGGGGTGGACGTGGCTGGCAGCCGCGGCGGTTCTCCTCTACCTCTCGCTTCGTCGTCTGCGGGTGCATCCCGTCGTGGCGGGAGGGCTCGGTCTCCTGCTCGTCGGCTCACTTCCCGCCTACTGGTCCAACACGTATGTGAGCACGGATGCGACGGCGCTCCTTGCCGGATCGCTCATGCTCTTCGGCGTCACCATGCTCCTGCGACCAGGTGCGGGCCGCGGGGCGCGATGGCTCTTCGTCCTCTTCGCGCTCCTCGTGACGCTCGCGAAGATGCAGAACCTGATGGCGGTCGTCGCCGCCGCCATGGTGCTCGTGATCCTCGCGGCGGGTGCGGCATTCCGCAGGGAGCGGGGCCGGCGTCTGCACACCTTCGTACGCGACCATCGCGTTCACACTGCCGTGCTCGCGTTCCTCGTGGCGCTGGCAGGGCAAGCGGCCTGGCTCGTGATCCGCAACGCCATCGCACTCGAGTCCGGCGCGTATGAAGGTGCGCCTTCACCACTGACCGCGACGGCCCTGCTGCGGGAGACGTTCAAGTTCTTCCCCGGGGTCTCGGTAGGCGCCCTCGACCCGGAGGACGTAGGGGTCGCCGCCATCGTCGCATCGACCGTCATGACGTGGGTGATCGTCGCCGGCGTGCTCGGACTGCTCGCGGTGGCGCGCCGGGGCTCGACGGATGAAGCGCTGGCGCTGTCGTCGTTCGTGGTCGCGCTGCTGGCTGCTCCGTTCCTGGCGCTCGCCTCTACCGTCCTGAGCGGCTACTACGTGGACCTCGTGGCCCGCTACGGCATGTCTTTGCTGCCGTTCTTCCTCGCCTGCGCCGGAGTGCTCTTCACGCGCTCCATCTGGACACGCTCCCTCGCCCCCGCGGTGGGGGTTCTGAGCTACGGCGCGATGCTCAGCCTGACCGGGTGAACGCCGTGCGGAAGATCTCATGACCCGGCGGCCGGGTGCACGTGTCGCCGCCGTTGTTCTCGCGTATCACCCCGAGCCCGACATCGTCACGAACATCCAGGCGCTTCTGGCTCAGGTGGACGAGGTCTTCGTCGTGGAGAACTCACCGGATGCCGAATCACGCGACGTGCTCGCGCCACTCCTCGGGACCGGAGCGGCGGTGACCGCGCTGCCGCAGCCCGGGAACGTCGGCGTCGCCGCCGGCTTCAACGCAGGAATGCGCTCCGCGCTCGCCGCCGGAGCAGATTTCGTGTGGATCTTCGACCAGGACTCGACGGTCACCGATGGCATGCTCGACCGGCTGCTCGATGCCCACGCTGAAGCCGGCCCCACGACAGGCATCGTCGCCCCCGCCTTGCGATCTCATGCGACGGGCGTCGTGTACCGACGCGAGACGGGTACCGGCGCCCGCGAGGTCGACGTGCTCATCAGTTCCGGATCGCTCTTCTCGCGCGAGCTCATAGAGAAGATCGGCCTGCATGACGAGCCCCTCTTCATCGACTACGTCGACCACGAGATCTCGCTGAGGGCCCGGAAGCGGGGGTTCCACAACCTCAAGGTGTTCGACGCGCTCCTGGATCACCGATTCGGGGACTCCGATCCGGTGCACCTGTTCGGTCGACGGATCTACCTCGCGAACTACTCGTCCATGCGGCACTTCTACGCCGCGCGGAACCGGATCATCGTGATCCGCAGATACGGGCTCGGCCGGTGGTTCTGGGAGGATCTTTGGTTCACCGGCAAGGCATGGACCAAGGTGCTCCTGCTCGAGCCCGCGCGGTGGTCGAAGATCCGGGCAGCCTCTCGCGGTGTGTGGGCGGGTCTCCGCTACGACGTGAGCGGCTGATCGATCTCACGTAGACTCGGAGCATCATGCCCGAGCATCCTGAGCGCACGCTCGTGATCGTGCCCGCATGGAATGAAGCGGCGAACGTCGGCAACACCGTCCGCGAGATCATGCAGAAGGTCGTCGGCGCCGACGTCGTGGTGGTCGACGACGGATCGACCGACGCCACCGCTCGCGTGGCGGCGCAAGCCGGAGCCCGCGTCCTCAGCCTCGCCTTCAACATGGGTGTGGGTGGTGCGATGCGGACGGGGTTCACCTACGCGCAGCGACACGGCTACGACAGGGCGATCCAGGTGGACGCGGACGGGCAGCACGACCCGCAGGACATCGTCCGGGTGCTCGGCGGGCTCGAGATCGCCGACATCTCGATCGGCGCCAGGTTCGCCGACACGGGCGACTACGAAGTGCGCGGCCCCCGGAAATGGGCGATGAAGTTCCTCGCGGGCGTCCTCTCGCGCGTCGCGAGGACTCGACTGACCGATGTCACGAGCGGGTTTCGCGCCGCGAACCGCCGCGCCATCGACCAGTACGTGCGCTATTACCCGGCCGAGTACCTCGGCGACACGGTCGACTCGCTCGTGAGCGCCGTCCACTCGGGGCTGACCGTCACGCAGGTGCCCGTTGCGATGCGGCCCCGCGTCCACGGCAGGCCGAGTCAGAACCCCGCGGGCGCGACGGCGTACCTCGTGCGCAGCGTGTTCGCGCTGTCGCTCGCACTTCTTCGCGGCCGCCGCCGTCCCGACGAGGTGAGCGCATGATCATCGCCGCCGGCATCGCATTCGCGATCCTGGTCCTCGTCATCATCATCAGCCTGCTGCTCCGGCGGAAGCTGCGCGAGAAGTACGCGATCCTCTGGCTGATCATCGGCGTCGCCCTGCTCGTCCTGGCCATCTTCCCGCAGCTGCTGCTGGGGCTTTCCGATCTGCTCGGAGTGATCGTCCCCTCGAACCTCATCTTCGCGCTGGCGATCGTGCTTCTCGTCGGGGTCGCCCTGCACCTCTCCTGGGAGCTCTCCCTGGCGGAGGACGAGGTGCGACGCGTCGCCGAAGAGGTCGCCATCCTTCGAGCCGACCTCGACGATCTGCGCACGCTGTCCGGCGCGCGCAGGGAGCGGCAGAGCGATGCCGTCGTCCCCTCGGAGACCTCGTTGCCGCGGACCGCCCCCGACGACGCGGACGCGAATGGCGGCGAGTGACTCCACCGCGAGCGGGCTTCGGGCCGTCCTGATCGCCACGGCGATCGTGGGAGCTCTCGGCTATGCCATCCAGCTCCTGGCGCCGGCCCTCCTCGCCGATGAGTCGGTGTACGTCGCCTTCTCGGTCTTCTGGTCGACCCTGTATCTCGGGGTCTCGGCGATGTCCGGCGTCCAGCAGGAGGTCACGCGCGCCGCCCATCCCGCGGCCCATGAACCGCCGAACGCCGTCCTGCGCACCTTCACCCTCGCGGCGGCGGGCGTCGTCGTCGTCGCGAGCGCGGTCGTCGCGCTCGTGTTCGGCGGTCGCATCCTCCCCGGCTCTGCCGTCGTGACCGGCGTCGTGCTCGCGGTGGGGCTGGTCGGCTATCTCGTCGTCGCCGTGCTGAGCGGTGTCCTCTACGGACTCCGCCTCTGGGGGGCGATCGCCTGGTTGATGATCCTCGACGCCGCCATCCGTGCGGTGCTGCTGACTGTCGGGTTCGCCCTTCAGCTGCCGATCGGCTGGCTGGCGCTGCTGATCGCCGTCCCGTTCGTGCTGGCATTCGGCATCGTCTGGCTCGTCATCCGGCGTCGCGTGGTCGGCGCCTTCCGCCTCGATGTGCCGCTCGGCCGGTTTGCCGCACACGCGTGGGGAACGGTCGGGGCGGCCGCGGCCTCCGGTGTGCTCATCACGGGCCTGCCGATGCTCATCGGCATCACCGCGGCGGGCAGTCCGCCCGAGACGCTGGGTGCGCTCCTCCTCACGATCACCCTCACCCGTGCTCCCATCGTGGTGCCCATCATCGCCCTTCAGAGCTTCCTGATCTCGGCGGTGTTCCGAGGCGGGCGAGTCCGTACTGCCCGGCTCATCCAGATCCTCGCGGCGCTCCTCGCCGTGGTGGCGGTCCTGGCGGTCGCTGCGGCATTCATCGGCCCCCCGATCGTCTCGTGGGTGTCTGCTGGTCGATTCGAGATCGCGGGATGGATGGTGTCCGTCGTCGTGTTGAGCGCCGGACTGGTCGCGGCGATGTCGGTCACGAGTCCGGCGCTGATCTCCGCCCGTCGGCACACCGCCAACCTCGTGGGATGGCTCGTGGCGGCCCTTCTGACCATCGGCGCGCTGCTCCTGCCCGTCGACGCATCGACCGGCATCGCGGTCGCGCTGACTGTGCCGGCTTTCGTCGGTCTCGTCATCCAGGCGATCGCCCTCACGAGGCACCCCGCGAAGGCGGGGGATCCGTCCGCGACCGTCACGGCGTGACGGCCGGGCCTCTCGGCCCTCAGCGGAAGGCGAGTGCCAAGGCAGCACGCCGTGCCGCGGGGGTACCGCGTCTCAGCACAGCCGGCAGCACGGCGAGACCGTGCAGTCGCGACATGATCCGCAGTCGCGCGGCCCGGCGAGCGCGGTGCCACCCGCGGGACGCCGCCAGCGCCGCCGTCGCGCGGTAGTACGCCCGCTCGTCGTCGAAGCGCGTGCCGTCGAGGATCGTCTTCTGGGAAAGGCTCTCGTTGTGGCGTCGGTAGGAGAACACGACGCCGGGCTCGTAGTGCAGCGCGCCGCCCGCGAACGCGATGTCGATCAGCAGCGCCAGGTCGAGGATGATCGGCAGGTCGTCGCGGAAATCGATCTCGCGCAGCCGCACGGTGCGGAACAGCAGCGAAGGCCAGTAGAGCCAGTCGCCGACGAGCAGACTGCGGGCCATGTCCTCCCCGCGAAGGGTCTTCGCGCTCCGCGGGGTGAGGAGTCGCAGCTTGACCTCGTCGGCGAGGCTCCTCCGCGCACCGCCCTCCCCGTCGATGACCTCGACGCCCAGCTGGAAGACATCCACGTCGGGATGCGCGGCGGCGGTGCTCCGCATCCGCGAGACGTAGGTCGGGTGGAGGATGTCGTCGCTGCCCAGGATGACGACGTGAGTGCTCCGGGCGGCGGCGACCGCCCGGCGGAAGTTCTCGGTGATCCCTACGTTGCGCTCGTTGCGGGTGTAGGTCACACGCGCATCGCGGAGTCCGGCGAAGTAGGCGGGGACGGAGTCGTCGGGATAGCAGTCGTCGATCACGACGAGTCGCCAGTCGGGATCGTCCTGTGAGAGGACGGACTCGACGGCGACCCGCAGTTCGCCCGGGTCGCCCCAGTAGGGCATGCAGATGTCGATGGTCATAGGAGTTCGGGGGAGGGCCGACGGAGCGGCGGACGGACTCTCATCCTATCGACCGGTTCCGCAACCCCCAGACGCGCGCCGCCGGCCCCTTCGTCGACCCCGGGTAGACTTTTCCGGGCTCGCCACAGCGGCGAACAAGCGCCCCGACCGAAGGCTTCATCAGGATGGATCTCCTCATCGTCGGCTCCGGCTTCTTCGGACTCACCATCGCGGAGCGGGCTGCGGCATCCGGTCGCAAGGTCACCGTCATCGACCGGCGACCGCACATCGGCGGCAATGCGTACAGCGAGGACGAGCCTGAGACGGGCATCGAGGTGCACCGCTACGGCGCCCACCTGTTCCACACGTCCAACCCGGGCGTCTGGGAGTACGTCAACCGCTTCACGTCTTTCACGAGCTACGAGCACCGCGTGTACACGAACCACAAGGGCGTCGTCTTCCCTCTTCCGATAAATCTCGGGACGATCAACCAGTTCTTCCAGGCGGCGTACACCCCTGACGAAGCGCGCGCCCTCGTTCAGGAGTCGGCGGGCGAATTCGACGCGAAGAATGCAGTGAACCTCGAGGAGAAGGGCATCGCGCTCATCGGCCGCCCCCTGTACGAGGCGTTCATCCGCGATTACACCGCAAAGCAGTGGCAGACCGATCCTCAGCACCTGCCGCCGGAGGTGATCAGCCGTCTTCCCGTCCGGTATACCTACGACAACCGGTACTTCAACGACACGTGGGAGGGTCTGCCGACCGACGGATACACCGCCTGGATCGAACGGATGGCCGACCACCCGAACATCGAGGTGAAGCTCGACACCGACTTCTTCGATGAGGCGCAGCCGTTGAACAAGAACGCGACGGTCGGTCAGCTGCCGATCGTCTACACCGGCCCCGTCGACCGCTACTTCGACTACACAGAAGGCGCGCTGAGCTGGCGGACGATCGACCTCGAGCGGGAGGTGCTCCCGGTCGGCGACTTCCAGGGCACTTCCGTCATGAACTACGCCGACTCCGACGTCCCCTACACGCGCATCCACGAGTTCCGGCACTTCCACCCCGAACGGGCCGACCGGTACCCGACCGACAGAACGGTCATCATGCGTGAGTTCTCGCGCTTCGCGGAGCGCGACGACGAGCCGTACTACCCGGTAAACACTCCTCAGGACCGCGAAGGACTGCTGGCCTATCGCGAGCTGGCCAAGGGCGAACCGGGTGTCCTCTTCGGCGGCCGGCTCGGGACATATCAATACCTCGACATGCACATGGCCATCGGCTCGGCGCTGTCGATGTGGACGAACCAGCTCGCCTGATCTCCCAGACACGGCCGGGAGGAGATCGGCCCGAGCGCGGACCGGCCGGTCCTCAACGGGGAGACGACCGCTTGCCGCCACGGGACGGAGCGCTCGAGAGCGCCCGCTCGAACGAGGCGAGCGTCTCGCGGGCGGATCGCTCCCAGGTGAACTGCTTCTCGCGTTCCAGACCGGCGCGTGTCAGCCGGGCCTGAAGGTCGGTGTCCTGGACGATGCGGTCGATCACGTCCGCGAAGGCCTGTGCGTCTTCGGCCGGAAAGTACAGCGCGGCGTCGCCCCCCACATATCGGTGCACAGACATGTCGCTGAGCAGGACGGGAACACCGGCGCCCATTGCCTCGAGCGTCGGAAGCGAGAAGCCCTCCATGAGGGAAGGGATCGCGAGGGCCGTCGCAGTCGAGTACAGCTCGGCGACCTCGTTCTCGTCGACCCAGCCGCGGAGCTCCACCCATTCACTCATCCCGAGTTCGTCGACGAGACGCTTCAGTGGGTCATCGCCCCGTCCGCCGGTGATGATGGCGCGGGGCCGCCGTGCGGGCGGCATCAGTGCGAGCGCTCTGGGAATGGCAGCCCAGTTCTTATGCGGTCGTCGATTGCCCATCGCGATGATGAGGGGACCCGCGGAGCCCGCCTTCGACCGGTCGACTCCGCCGGGATGCCCGCCGGCGAGCGGCACGACGTCGATCGTGTCGGGTGGTGGGGAGAGGTATTTGGCGATCTCGTCGGCTGAGCCGGGACTGTCTGTGATGATCCGAGTCGCGTTGGCGGCTGCGACCTTCTCCATCCATTTGACGGGCGCCGTGTAGAGCGGGGTCGTCATGAACTCCGGATGGCTCCAATACAGCATGTCGTGCAGCGTCATCACTGTGGGAACCGAGGTCCTCCGGGGCCCGAGCGTCGCCGGACAGTGCACCAGGTCGACCTTCTCCCGCTTCGCAGCGCGGGAAACCGCGAACAGTTCGGCGTAGGCCCAGACGAATCGGTTCTCGCCGCTGAGGCCTGAGTCGATGGTGCGTCCGGGGAACCAGGTGCGGTCGAGGGCGTGGCCTTCCGAGCTCATATAGCCGACGAACTCCCAGTCAGGAGCGATCGAACCGAGACGGCGATACAGTTCCCGGGCGTAGACCTCCATGCCGCCCTTCGTGCCGGTATAGCTGAGCAGGTCTACGAGGACTTTGGGCACGATCAGCCAGCCTATCAAGACTCCACATCGCAGCCGACGGCGGGGTCCGCGCCGGCGGACCGTGTAGATTTCACGGAGTCGAGCTTGCCCATGATCCGTGATGCGCTCGAAAGCAGACCCGAGAGGCGATCGCGAGCAATGACCGGTACGCACGTCGACGCATCCGGTGCCGACCGGCAGGTGGCATCGGATCGCAGGGGGCGTCTGGCCGCGCTGACCTTCGGCCCCTTGCGGCCGCCGACCCTCACCGGCCCGTGGCGGGCGGTTCTCATCGTCGGCCTCATCGTCGTCGGGACGCTGCTGTCACTCGCGCGGACACCGCTTGGCCTGTGGGACGTGCTGTGGGCGGAGGACGGCGCGATCTTCCTGTCCCAGGCGCTCAGCCGCGGCCCGGACGTCCTGTTCCAGGGCTACGCGGGATACATGCACCTCGTGCCCCGTCTCGCCGCCGAGCTGACGGTGCTGCTTCCGATCTCCGTCGTGCCCGTCGCGGTGACCATCATCGCAGCGCTGCTCACGTCGCTGACGGCCTGCGCCTGCTTCGTCTTCATGGAGACGCGCCTCGCCTCCGTGCCGCTGCGTTTCGCCGCCTGGCTCGCCTGCCTCGTGCTCCCGATCATGGGCGGCGAGGTCGTGAACAACCTGGCGAACCTGCACTGGTTCCTCCTGGTCGCCGCCTTCTGCGCCACCCTCGTCCGGTCGCGCTCGTACCCGTTCGCCGTCCTGCAGGGAGTCGCCGTCTTCGCGGCCGTCGCCAGTGACGCGCTCGCACTCCTCCTGCTGCCCTTCCTCGTGTACCGATGGTTCGTGTACGGTGCGCGGCGAGACAGGATCCCGACTCTCGCGTTCGTGCTCGCGGCGGCGCTGCAGATCGCCGTGGTCGTGTCGCAGATGCTGACCGGGGGACGCCCCATCGGCAGCGGCCGCCCGACGGCCGTCGAGTTCTTCGAGCTCTACGCCGTCCGGGTGGCGCTCGGCTCGCTGACCGGTGTGCGGGGGACGGTTCGCCTCGTCGAGGCCCTGGGGCCGTCGCTCCCCTGGATAGCGCTCGCTCTCATCACGGCGGCGCTCGTGGCCGCCTGCTGGCTGGACCGGGACCGTCGGGTGGGCATCGCCGCCTTCGCGATCTCCTCCCTCGTCTTCGCGGGCATCGTGCATTCGCTGCAGTGGGAAGCGCTGGCGCCGGTGCCTCTGCTCGACCTCTTCACGGGAGGACGCTACGCCGTCGTGCCGGTCTCGCTGCTTCTGCTCGCGATGCTGCAGGCGGCGGATGCGTTCCTCGTCCACGTGCAGCGCGATCGGCTGCGAAAGGGGATCGCCCTCGCGCTCGCCGTCGCGGTGCTGATCCCCGTGGCGGTCGACTTGCGCTCGAGGAGCGTCCGCGAGGGCACGGCGGATTGGACCGACGCCATCGAGCAGGCGGAGATCGACTGCGACCTGCCGGAGAATCCGGCGAACGGAGTGGTCACGGTGATGGTCGCACCGGCGGGGTTCTCGGGCATGCTGATGCCGTGCGCCGTGCTGGAGGGCCCGGCCGAGGACTAGTCGCGATGGTGCGTCGGCTCGTGGTGCTCTTCGATGTACGTGATGGGATCGGCACCCGGCGAGTGCGGGAACACCCAGAGGGTGTACAGCACGTACCTCAGCCCCGTCGCGAGCGCCTGGCCGATGAGCGTCCCTGAGATGTTGTCCGCGAGCAGGGTGTCCAAACCGAGCACGTAGCGGGAGAAGGCCAGGCAGCCGAGCTGCACGCCGATCGCCAGCACGTTGACGACGCCGTATCGGACCACCTGAGCCCAGCTGACGGCGGCTCTGCGGTCACGGTAGGTGAGGGCCCTGTTCCCGACGTACGTGAAGATGAGTCCGGCGATGACGGCGATCGTCTTGGCCACGAGCGGGTACGAGTACAGGGGACCCGCTCCGCCGGCGAAGACGAGGAGGTTGTACACGACTGCGTCCACGACGAACCCAAGACCGCCGATCGCGAGGAAGATGCCGCCACGGCGTATGTTCCGGATCAGGAAGTTCCGCGTGTGCGAGGTGTCAGGCATCCGCATGGTGATGAGCGCTCCCGTCGATATGACGAACGAGAAGGCGCCGGGTGCAGTGCCCGGCGCCTCCGTCCGACGCTAGATCGTTCCCTCGGAGATCGCGTTCTCGATCCACGGGATGACCTCGTCCAGCATGTCCTCCAGCGTGGTGGTCGCCTCGAAGCCGAGGACAGTCTTGGCTTTCGTGACATCCGGCACGCGCTTCTGCACGTCGTACACGAACGCCTCGTCGCTGACGATCCGCAGCGGCACGTCGGCGCCCTTGATCTTGCGCCAGATGATGTCGGCCAGCTCGACGACGGTGTGCCCCGCCGCGGTGGAGAGGTTGAAGTCGTTGTTCAGCGCCTCGGGGTGGTTGAGGGTCAGGACGATGCCGCGGGCGAGATCTCCGCCGTACGTGTAGTGGCGCACCTGGTTGCCCTCGCCGAGGATGTGGAGCGGGTCCTGGCCCTTGAGCACCTTCTGAACGAGGTCCGGGACGACGTGGCTCATCGCGAGCTGCACGTTGCCGGAGTGGATCTCGACATCCCCGAGCGCGCGGGACTCGCCGATTCCGACGCAGTTGAACGGGCGCAGGATGGTGTAGTCGACGTCGTATTGCCCCTTCGCCGCGCGCGCGAAGTACTCCACGGCGAGCTTCTGGAAGCCGTATGACGACATCGGCGGCGGAACGAGCAGTTCGTCGCCCTCCTTCGAGGGCCACCGGTCGGTGGACTCGAAGACCATCGACGACGACATGTACGTGACCTTCTTGAGCGGCGCCCCGGCCTTCTTGGCGGCGATCGCGGCGTCGCACGATGACGCGATGATGCGCTCGTTCGCGGCGATGAGATCGTACTGGTAGGTGTGGAAGTACGAGATGCCGCCGATCAGCGCCGCGCCGGCGATGAAGTGATCGCAGTCCATCAGCAGCTCGGTCATCTTGGCGGTGTCGAGGACGTCGGCGACCACCAGCTGATAGTTCGGGTCGTCGTCGTACGACTTCTTGACAGGACCGTACTTCGAGTAGTTGTCTACGCCGACGACCTTGAAACCCTGTCGCAGCAGTTCTTCGACGACGTACCCGCCGATGAAGCCGGCCGAGCCGGTGATGAGGACCTTCTCCATTAGTGTTTTCCCTTCGAGCCGGCTTGCGCGGCTGATTCGATGTCGCTGGTGGGGAGTGGGCGGCCGAACGCGAAGAGGTACCACCGCAGGTATTTCGGGATCCATTTGCGCAGCTGGAAGTTCGACTGCCCTTCCGTGCGGTCGAGCCAGATCGTGGGGAGCTCGGCGACGGGCCGACGTGCACGCCGCGCCTTCGCCGTAAGCTCCAGCCCGATCTCGAAGCCGTCCCTCGACTGGATCGTGACGGACCGCACGAAGTCCGCGTTGTACGCCTTGAACGAGTTGGTCGCATCGCGCGTGCCGACGTTCGCGAACAGGTGGAGCGACTTCCCGGCGAGGCGCGAGAGCAGCCGCTTGAAGCGCGGACCGCCGATCTGCTGCCCGCCCGCCATGTAGCGGCTGCCGGCGGCGACCACGACGCCGCGTTCCACCAGCTCGGTCAGCGCATCGATCTGACGGGGATCATCGCTTCCGTCCGCCATGGTCACCACCACGGTGGGAGCCGCCGCGACATCGAATCCGTACCTGATCGCCTGAGCCGGCCCGCGTCCATGCGTGTTCACCACGACCTTGATTCGAGGGTCGCGCTCCGACGCCTCGGCCACCACCGGAATCGTGGTGTCATCGGGGCTGTCCACCACGACCAGAAGCTCGAACGGCACGGTGACGGTGTGCGTCACGCGGTGCAGGAACTGCCGGATGTCGTCGCCCTCGTTGTACGCGGGCACGACGATCGACACCCGCGGTTCGACGGTGGTCAAATGAGGACTCCGTTGCCCAGAAGGTTCCAGACATCCGCGACGGGCTTCTCCGTCACGATGTCGCGGTACTCCCGGTGCGGCGTCGCGACGATGAGGATGTCGGCGCGTTCGAGCACCTCCTCCAGCGGCAGGAGAGAGGGGTCCGCGCTCGCCGGTACGTGCGGGTCGGTGGCCAGCACCCTCTTGGCCTTGAAGCGGAGGACACGCTGCAGCTTGTACGACAGGCTCGAGCGGATGTCATCCGATCCCGCCTTGAACGCCATCCCGAGGATGCCGACGGTCTTGTCCGAGAGGTCGTGGCTGAGCTCGAGCTGACTCGCGATGTAGAGCGGCAGCCCCTCGTTGACCAGCATGGCGGAGTGGCCCAGCTGGAACGTGTTGTCGCTGAAGGCGGCGAGCTGCATCGTGTCCTTGAAGAGGCACGGTCCGGCGGCGAAGCCGGGCCCGGGCATGTCGTTCGCACGCGGATAGTCGTGGGTGAGGCCGGCACGGACGCGCTCGAAGTCGACGCCCTTCGAATTGGCCATCATGTAGAACTGGTTCACGGCGGCGAACTTGATGTAGCGCCACGTGTTGGTGAAGAGCTTGGCCAGCTCGGCCTCTTCCGGCGTCAATTCGACGATCGACTCCGTGAGCGCGCCGAAAAGTGCGCCCGCTCGCGCGATGGCGCGGGGCGTGTAGCCGGAGACGATCTGCGGAAGCTCGAAGAGCTCGGTCATCGCGCGGTGCTCGGCGATGCGCTCCGGGCAGAACGCGACATCCATGTCGATGCCCATCTCGGCCACCATGTCGCGCACCAGCGCGGTGACGCCCGGATAGATCGTGCTGCGCAGGGCGAGGAGCTGCCCGTCACGGAAGAACGGCGCGCAGGTCGTGAGGGCGCGGGGGATGGCATTCGGGTCGGGATTGAGATGCTCGTCGACCGGCGTGCCGATCACCACGACCAGGTTCTCCGCCGTGACCACGACGGCGGGATCGGTGGACGCGGAGAGGCTCCCGTCGGCCACCACCCGGGCGAGGACCTCGTCCGCTCCCGGTTCGATGAACGGCATCTTCGCGGCCATGATCTGATCGACCGCCGCCTGGGAGACGTCGTAGACGACCGTTCTCTTACCGCGGCTGGCGAGTGCGATGGCCAGCGGAAGACCCACGTGCCCACCGCCGCCCACCACAACGACGTCGTTCTCGAAATCCATCACTCAGCTCTCATCCTCGCGATCCGCAACCTGTCAAGGATACCCACGCTCGCGTGCCCATCCTGGACGGGGTACCGCCGCTGACCGGCAAGCACGCGGACGACTCATAGACTCGAAGCCGTGACATCCGCCACCGCCGGGGCCCCGGCATCCGCCCGGCGCTACCTGCACTCACTGTGGCTGCTGTCGGCGCGGGATCTTCGCGTGCGGTACGCCACCAGCGCCCTCGGATATCTGTGGTCGGTGCTCGATCCCCTGGTGATGAGCCTCATCTACTGGTTCGTCTTCACCCAGGTGTTCCAGCGCACCGTCGGCCACGAGCCCTATATCGTGTTCCTGATCACCGCGCTGCTCCCATGGGTCTGGTTCAACTCCGCGGTGTCCGATTTCACTCGTGCGTTCAACAAGGACGCCAGGCTGGTGCGCTCGACGGCGATTCCGCGCTCGATATGGATCAACCGCATCGTCCTCAGCAAGGGCATCGAGTTCCTGTGCTCACTGCCTGTGCTGGCGTTCTTCGCAATCGTTGCGGGCGCACCCGTCGGCTGGGGCCTGCTCTGGTTTCCTGTGGCCGTGCTGCTGCAGACGATGCTCCTCGTGGGACTCGGGCTGCTCGTGGCACCCCTGTGCGTGCTGTACACCGACCTCGAGCGGACCACCAAGCTGATCCTCCGGGTGCTCTTCTACGCGTCGCCGATCATCTACAGCGTCTCCGACCTGCCAGGCATATTCCCGCAGCTTGCGGCATTCAACCCACTCTCGGGCATCTTCACGCTGTACCGGATGGGCTTCTTCCCAGAGGTCTGGGACACCCTCAGTGTGGCGGTCGGCGCCCTCATGAGCGTGGCATTCCTCGTCGCAGGAGCCCTCGTCTTCCGGCGCCTGGAACGCCCCGTGCTGAAGGAGCTGTGATGGGTGAACCGGCCATCGTGGTGGACTCTCTCGGCGTGCGCTTCCGTCGCAATCGCCGCGGTCGGCGCAGCTTCAAGGACCTGTTCGCCGGTCCGTCGCGGCGCAGTCGTCCCAACGAGTTCTGGGCGCTGCGGAACGTGTCGTTCGATGTGGCGCCGGGGGAGTCGATCGGCGTTGTCGGTCGCAACGGCCAGGGCAAGTCCACGCTCCTCAAGCTGGTCGCGGGGGTGCTGCTCTCCGACGAAGGACGGGTGACCGTGCACGGCGGAGTCGCCCCGCTCATCGAGATCACCGGGGGCTTCGTCGGCGACCTCACGGTGCGCGAGAACGTGCGGCTGACGGCGGGACTGCACGGGATGACGCGGGCCGAGGTCTCGCGCCGCTTCGACGGCATCATCGAATTCGCCGAGCTGGCGGACTCGGTGGACACGCCGTACAAGCACCTCAGCAACGGGATGAAGGTGCGCCTCGCGTTCGCCGTCGTGTCGCAGCTCGACGAGCCGATCCTGCTGGTCGACGAGGTGCTCGCGGTCGGCGACAAGGCGTTCCGGGAGAAGTGCTACAAGCGGATCGACGAGCTGCTCGCGGAGGGGCGGACGCTCTTCTTCGTCAGCCACAACGAGCGCGACCTCCGCCGGTTCTGCACGCGCGGGCTCTACCTGGACAAGGGCCTGCTGGCCATGGATGCGCCGATCGCCGACGTGCTCGACCGCTACAACGCCGACTACAACGGCGGCTGAGCCGGCGCTCCTACTGGCCCGGAATTCCGGCGGCGGGCACCCGGAAGTCGTCCTTCTCGTACGTCCAGGTCAGCGGCCACCGGCGGATCACTTCGTCGCGTTCTGTGCTGCTGGCGGTGTAGAAATGGTGAAGCGCGGTCGGGCTCCAGAATCTGGCCACGGGCACGGTGTCGGCGACCGTCGAGTCCGTGGGGTAGACGTAGTAGGCGATCCCCTCGCTCGTCCAGACATCCGGCCACGTGGCGATCACATGATCGCGTTCGGCTGCGCTCGAGGTGTAGAAGTGGCCGTGGTACTGCTCGCTCCAGAACCGGTACAGCGGGACGGTGCCCGGAACCTGTGTCGTGAAGGCGTTGTAGCGCGGTCCTTCGTAGGTCCAGATCGTGGGCCACCGCGCGATGATCATGTCCCGCTCTGAGGCGCTCGTCGTGAAGAAGTGTCCTTTGTAGACGTCGCTGTAGAACCGGTACACGGGCACGGCGCCTTCCGTGGGCTCCACGGGTTCCGTGGGCGCGTCGCCGAGACGGATGGTGCCGTCGACACCCGTTCGATGCTGCTTCGACGCGAGTTCGACCGTGTCGGCGTCGGCGAGGGTCGGCTTCTTGTTCCACCACTCCTCGTGGATGCCGGAGGAGTCCGGCAGCGTCGTCACGTACGCCTCGAAGCCGACGGTGTACTTTCCGGGCGCCAGCGCGAACGCATACGGGTTGGCGCCGAGCGCCGTCGCGTCCATGCGGACGTCCGGCAGTCGCAACCACGCTCCATCGAGCCGCTCGTAGACGAAAGCGTTCCCGTAAATGTTCTCTGCGCCAGCGGGGGAGAAGCCCTCCGCACTGATGCTGCCCGCCAGTGAAGCGTCCGCCGCGCGTGCCTGCAGTGCGACGCCCGTCAGGGCATCGCCGGCGTTCAGCTGGATGCTCGACTTTCCCCCGGAGCGCAGGTACTGCACCGACTCCGTGGTCGATCGCTGAGTCGCCTCGTCCCACGAGGTGATCTCGACGGCGACCCGATAGGTGCCTGGTGCGAGGTTGCTGAAGCTCAGCTCGTACGAGCCGTCCGCCGGGAATGCATCACCGTATTGCGACAGGATCTTGCCGCCGGCGTCGGTGAGGGTGACACCGACGCCTCGCCCGTCGGCAGCGCCGAGAGCGGACAGGTCGATCTTGCCGCTGATGCTCGCTCCGTGTTCGAGCGTTGCATCGATTCCCGCGACATCATCGCTGCCCACCGAGAGGACGGCCGCATCCTCGAAGGTCGGCGCATCGTCGTAGTACTCCGATGCCAGGTCCGTCGGCTGGAACGCAGTGCCATCGAAATAGCTGCCGGCTGAGAAGCGAACCCGGTAGTCCCCGGGCATCAGCCGGTCGATCGAGTACTTTCCCGTCGCCGGGTCTACGGCGCTGCCGCCTCCGACGTAGTTGCCGTCCTGGTCGACCGCAGCGACATAGACGCCGCCGAGCCAGGCCGCCGGCGCGTCCGCCGGCAGCGTCACTGTGCCCGCGATGCTCCGACCCGATGAAAGGGAGGCGTCTATGCCGGTTCGGTCACCAGCCGTGACGTCCACCGCCTGGGCGGTCAACGAGGTGAGCGCGTCGTCCCAGTACTCCTCCACGAGATTGGGAGCGGGCGTCCCGGGGGTGTTCGAGGATGACCTGAAGGCCACCGTGTACGCCGCGGGGCTGAGACCCGTGATCGTGTATTCGCCGGTGGTGGGATCCGGCTTGGCGGACTTGAAGCTCCCGACATCCACACCCGAAGCCGTGACGTAGATCGAGTCCATCCATACGTCGGGCGCGCCGTCCGGCAGGGTGACGGTTCCCGAGATGCTGCGACCGGCGTCCATGGCGGCGTCGACGTCGGACATATCGCCGGAGGTCACATCGACCAGGACGGCACTCGACCAGTCCGGGGCGTCGTCGTAGAACTCGGAAGCCAGGTTGGGTGTGACGGTGGTGCTGCTGGGGAAGTCCCAGTAGCTGTTCACCGAGAACTGCACGCGATATTCACCTGGGACGAGCCCGGTCAGGGAGTAGCTGCCCGAGGCGGGATCCACTGTGACGGAGCCGGACGGCACATCGCCCGAAGCGCTCACCGAGATCGCACGAAGCGCATCGGGATCGGTACCCGGGGGGAGGGTGACGGTGCCCGAGATCTTGCGGCCGATCGCGAGTTCGGCATCTACGTCCGCCGCGTCAGCGGTCGAGACGTTCACGGGGGTCGCCGACGTGAAAGAAGTCGTGTCCTGGAAATACTCGCTGACCAGATTCGGCCGCGGGGCCCATGCGGAGCCATCCCGATAGCCGGTGGTCGAGAACTGCACGCGGTATGAGCCGGGCGTGAGATCCCTGATCGTGTACGCGCCCGTTTGCGGGTCCGGCTTGGCGGATCCGAACGAGCCGCCCGACAGCGACGAGGCAGAGACCTCGACCCCGGCCATCCAGCTCGCGCTCGCTCCTGGGGCCAGTGCGACCACACCGGAGATGGACCGATCTCCGGCGGCCTGCGCCGGCGGGGCCGTCGCAAGCTGCGGCAGGAGCGCCACCGCGATGGCAAGGATGAGACCGCCGGCGAGGGCAGCGAAACGACTCGGGCGGCTGAGCCGCCACGGGCGCGCAGGAATCAACGTCTCCTCCAAGAGAACAGACACACACGTGGATGATGAGCCCACGTGGACTCCTGAGCAGACCGTATCAGGAAAATACGGAGGGCTTCGTCAGCTCTCCACAGCGGTGAGCGGTGGCATCGGCCGCCACGACGAATCCTTGGCGAGGGCGCGTCCGTCCCGGACGCCCCGGACGAGATGAGAGATGCCGCGGAACGTGCGCTCGACGAAGGCGAGCCGCACCAGTTCCTTGCCGAACGTCAGCGCCGAGCCGACGAAGAAGCGCACCGGCCGGTACGCGCCGTGGGTCTTGAAGTAGTGCTTCATGTGGCCACGGTTGCGCATGATGTAGTACCGGTACGCGTTGCTGGACGCGTTCAGGTGCCTGATGCCCATATCCCACTGCTTGATCTCGCGGGTGCGCTTCAGGACGAATTCGTCGACGATGACGGACGTCGTCTTCCGGGATGCGAGCCACCCGTACACCGAGTCGTCCCAGTAGATGAAGAATCGCGGGTCGGGCAGGCCGATCTCCGACACGACGTCGCGGTGGATGAACATGCCCTCGAAGCACCCGGAGTTCATCTCCCGGTAGCCGGACTCGTCGAAGCCGGCGGGTGCGAACGGGATCGGGATTCCGAGCGGGATCGACAGCCGATACTGCCAGTAGAACGGGCTTCCGTCGAAGTCGTAGCGCCGCCCCTGGATGCTCTTGAACCGCGGCGCCCACGCGCCCATCCGGGCGAGGCCGTCCGGCAGCACCTCGACGTCGTCATCCATCAGCCAGATCCAGGTGGATCCGAGCTCGTGAGCGACGCGCATGCCCTCGCTGAACCCGCCGGAGCCGCCGGTGTTCGTCTCGAGCCGGCGGTACACGATCTCGGTGCCGATCGAGGCGCGGAACGACTCGACCACCTCGGTGGTGTCATCCGATGACGCGTTGTCGATGATGACGACGTGTCCCGGCTTCGGGTCCATTCCTCCGATGCTCCGCAGGAGACCTCGCAGCAGGTGCGAACGGTTGAACGTGACGATGGCGATGGTCGCGCTCGCCGGGTCGAACGGCGGCGGTGTAGTCATCGGGGAGTGGGTCTCTGAGGCAAGCGACATGGCCTGCACAGCTTACCGTGCGCTCCTGGGTCACCCCTGGAGCGGAGGCAGAGCCTCGCCGCTCCACGCCGGGGGGAGCGTATCGTCCGCGGCATCCATCGTCTCGCGCCACGAACGCGACTGACCCGCCATCACGACGCACAGGGCGAGCATCATCCATCCGAATCCGCTCAGGGTGAAGCTCTCGAACATGGAGTCCACCAGCAGCGCGATGAGGATGAGCGGCGTCCAGGCGTACAGCACCGATCGCCGCTCGCTGGCGACCAGCCACGACCGGACGAGCGCGATCCCGGCCATTGCCGCGAAGAGCAGCAGGCCGACCCACCCCACCTGCAGGATCAGGTCGAAGAGCGCGTTCAGCGCCGATTGATGGGTGTCGCGCAGGTCGTAGTTGATCGCGAAGAAGGGGTAATCCATGCTCGTCCACGGTCCGAACCAGCCCCAGCCCTGCATGGGCTGGGACGCGACGTAGTCGAGAATCCTGTTCCACAGCGTCGCGCGTGTGGAGAAGTCCGATCCGGCGCCGAGCCAAGCGATGATCGGATGCCGCGCCACGTAGCCGATCGCCAAGCCGGTGACGACCACGGCCCCCAGGGCCCACTGCACGAACGATCGACCCTCCGGTGCCGTGTGCCGCACGAGCATGAGCGCTCCGGACGCGGCGGCGACCGCTACGGCGAGCACCAGCACCGTGGGCGATGACGAGAGGATGGCGAGAGTGCCCGCGAGGATGACCGAGAAGAACGCGAGTCCGGGGCCGACGGACTGCGTGCGCCACTCGATCACGAACGTGATGAGCGCCAGCACCGTCACGAGCCCCAGAAGATTGCGCGTGCCGAAGATCCCCTGCACGGGGCCCCCGAGGGCGATGTTGCCCTGGATGCCGAGGAATGTGATCGGCATGTCCAGCAGCAGCCCCGACAGGATCTCCAGGGCGAGCGATGCGCCGAGCAGCGCGCGCAGCACATCCCCCAATGCCCGCACCGTCTGCAGCGTGTCGCGGACGTGCGCGATCGTGACGGCGAGGAAGCCGAAACCGACCAGTGCCACCCAGCCGCCGAGGGTGCGGACGGCATCCGTGCTCCAAATGGTGCTCGCCAGCGCCCACAGAACGAAAGCGGCGAGGGATGTCGGGAGGAACCTCAGCGCCGACAGCTCGCGGCGCCGAGCGACCAGTGTGGCGGCGGCCAGGATGCAGAGGCCGACGACGATGGTGATCGTCGCGACCCTTCCGGCGGTCCTCATCAGGGCGAACGCGGAGAATGCCGCACCGAACGCAGTGAGGGTGAAGGCGCGGGCCAATTGCGGGGACCGCAGCAGGTCCATGATGCGGCGCACCGCGGGGTGGCGCCCGGAGGGGTTTCGGTAGGCGTCGCCGGTCACGGCGCACGCTTCGGGAGCTCACCGCGCTCCAGCGCGAGCGTCTGCTCGGCGGGACCGATGCCCACGAACGGCACGGACTTGATCTTGAACGCGAACATCACCAGGAAGCCCCAGCCCCAGAGCATCAGCGGTCCCGATTCCGAGAAGCCCTGCACGAGCAGCACGGCGCCGAGAAGGCTCGGCAGCAGTGTCACCGCGGTGTACGGCCGGTCGGCCTGCAGGTCCCAGCGAGGGCGATCGACCGCGAAGAACCACGAACGCCAGATGAAGGCCAGGTACGCGAGCACGAGCACGACGAACCCGACGGCGCCCAGCTGGAAGAATACGTCGACCCACATGTTGTGGGCCTGCAGCACCGTGATGTCGTGGTCGATGATCCAGCCGTCGAACGCCGGCTCCCACGGCACCCATGGCGTCGCGAAGCCCCAGCCGTGCACCGGATGCTGCCATGCCTTCTCCAGGACGATCGACCAGATGCGCTCGCGACCCGTCAGGTCCGAGTCGCGCCCCACCAGTCCGAAGAACCTCTCGCGGAACACCCACAGCGACAGCAGGCCGCCGAATCCGACCACGGCGTAGGCGATGTAGTACCGGGTGCGCTCTCCCGGCCGGGTCGTCCTCCGCATCAGCAGGATGGTGGCGAGGACGACGAGCACGGCGACGGCGCACACATACGCCGTCGCGGACTCGGCGCGGAACGTCAGGAAACCCGCCAGCACGATCCAGGCGATCAGCCAGCTTCGACGAGCCGCCCGCGAGGCGATCCGGATGGCGAACACGATGATCCCGAGCAGTGCGGTGATGGCGAGCAGGTTCGCGTTCCCCGCTATGCCCTGGAGGCGTCCACCGTCGACGAAGAGGTTGTTCCGCGACCAGTACCACTGCGGGTCCAGCTCGCCCTCCGGCACCGCGAGGAAGTTCGGAAGCAGCTTCGCCCTCACGACCAGGGACACCCACAGCTCGAAGACGAGGGAGAGCCCGAGCACCCACTTGAGCGCGGATGCCAGGGCACGGACGATCTCGCGCCAGGTGAGCACCGAGGCCATGAACAGCCCCTGGAGCGTCGTGATCGCGAGCGAGAGCCACGTGGTCAGCGTGGCCGCCGGCCATGCCGACCATGTCACGGAGATCAGCGCCCAGGCGACGTAGACGAGCAGAAACCACGGGAGGCGGCGCCACGGCAACGGGTTTGTGGTGCGCTGGCGGACGATGCGCGGAACCCAGATCGCGATGGTCACCGCGCCGAGGGTCAGCGCGAGGATCGTCGTCCCGATCGGTCCGAGGAGGTTGTACCAGGCTGTGGCGGCGAGGAGGGTGAAGAGCACGAGGATGCAGTAGCCGCGCAGCAGCAGATGCCCCGTCGTCTCGCGCGCCGGCGCGGTGGGAGGGGCCGCCACGGGGTGCTTCGTGTGCTCGGCCATCGTGGAATCAGGCTACCGCTGGTCGGCCAATAGGCTGAGGTGGTGCTGCTTCCGCTCTCGAACCCGCCCAAGGACTACGCGTGGGGGTCACGCACGCTGATCGCCGGCCTGGAGGGCCGCGAGGCCAGCGAGGCACCAGAGGCGGAGGTCTGGTTCGGGGACCACTCCGGCGGCCCCGCCCGGCTGGACGACGGCAGCGGAAAGACCCTCGACACCTGGCTGGCGCAGAACGCCGATGGTGCGCCGGATCGCCTGCCGTACCTCCTCAAGCTGCTGGCCGCGGCATCCCCGCTCTCGATCCAGGTGCACCCCTCCAAGGAGCAGGCGGTCGAGGGCTTCGCGCGCGAGGCCGGGAAGCCGATGGATGCCGCGGACCGCAACTACCGGGACGACAATCACAAGCCCGAGCTGCTCGTCGCGCTGAGCGAGACGTTCGAGGCGCTCTGCGGCCTGCGCCCCCTGGATGCCACGCGCCGCCTCGCCGCAGCCCTCGGGGACGGGCTGGGCCCCGCCGCGCTGCGCGCCAGGCTCGACCGCACGGAGGATGACGCCGACATCCTGCGCGAGGTGATCGGATGGCTGCTCTCGGGCGCAGCGGATGTCGAGGTCGCATCCCTCATCGAGGCGATCGGCTCCGCCGAGTCGATCGAGTTCGCGGCGGAGCTGTCCTCGGCGCGGCGCATCGCGAGCGTGTATCCGGGAGACCCCGGTGTGATCGTCGCCCTGCTCATGAACCACGTCGTGCTGCACCGCGGCGAGGGCGTCTTCCTGCGCGCAGGACTTCTGCACGCCTACCTCTCGGGCCTGGGAGTGGAGATCATGGCGGCCAGCGACAACGTGCTGCGCGGGGGGCTCACCCCCAAGCATGTCGACGTCGACGAACTGCTGGCGGTGCTCGACGCGCGCCCGGCGGTCGTGCCCGTCGTGCTGCCGACCTCCGCCGACGGCGCATCGCGTGGGGTGGAGGCCTTCGCCACGGATGCCCCGGACTTCGAGCTGCTGCGGGCGCGCGTCTCCTCCGGCGCAGAGGCGACGGTCGCCCTCCGTGGTGCGGCGATCGCACTTGTCACGGCCGGAAGGATCACCGTGACCGGTATGAGCGGCGAGCGCACGGTGCGACCGGGCCGCGCCGTGTTCCTCACGGAGGACGAGTCGCCGGTGCGATTCGCGGGCGACGGCGAGGTCTTCGTGGCCCAGCCCGGCACCGCTCACTGAGTCCGTCGCAACACCCTGCCGCGGCTGCAGCGCCACCGCTGCGGATTCGACGACGAGGCGCGACACGCCGTCGGCGCGTCGTGAAGGTTCAAGAGTCCGTTGAGGCTTTAGTATCTGCGACTTGACCGAAGCGAATGACACCGGTGTAATTAGGTGCAAGCACGCGAGCCAGCGTGGGGGGATTACAGGTGGGAGAACGAAATGGCGGGCTCACAGTACCGTTCCGGCGTTCCCGACAATTGGTTCGTCGATCCGGTCAACCTCGGCGTGCCGGGGGTGCGGCATCCGGTTCAGGATGACGAGAACCCTCTGTCGTGGCAGACGGATGCGCTCTGCGCGCAGACCGACCCTGAGGCGTTCTTCCCCGAGAAGGGCGGATCGACCCGAGACGCGAAGCGCATCTGCACGACGTGCGACGTACGGGGCGAATGCCTCGAGTACGCACTGCAGAACGACGAGCGCTTCGGCATCTGGGGCGGCCTCAGCGAGCGCGAGCGCCGCAAGCTGAAGCGTCGAGCGGTCTAGCCGCTCGCGGCGCGTGCACCCGCAGGGCGGGTGCATCGCGCCTAGGCTGACGACGTCATGCCGTCCCTCGTCCACGCCCTGATCGTCGCGCGGCCCGACGCGCGAATCCCGGGCGCGCTGCATCTGGGGCGCACCCTCGCGGCTCTGGCAGCCCAGACCCGGCCCGTCGACAGGCTGACGGTCGTGATCTGCGGCACGGATGCGGGGCTCCACGACATCGCGGCCGCCTCCGGCGCCGAGGCGGTCATCTCGGCGCCGGCATCCATCACCTACGCCAAGGCTGTGAAGCTCGCCGCGCTCCGCGTCGATCCGGAGAGCGCGCTCTGGCTGTTGGCGCAGGACACCGCCCCGGAGCCGGAGGCCCTCGCCCGGCTCGCGGGGGTGCTCGAACTCTCGTCTTCGCTGGCGCTGGTCGCGCCGAAGCTGGTGCGCTGGCACGATCGCGACCACATCGTCTCGCTCGGTGTCAGCATGACCCGTTTCGGGCGATCTGTCGGCCTCGCCGACGGCGAGTTCGACCAGGGTCAGCACGACGGGGACGTCGAGGCATTGGGCGCGGACGTGCGCGGAGTGCTGATCGGTGCCGAGGCCCGCAGCATCCTCCTTCCCGACCAGGCGCTGGCCGGGGCGGACGAAGGTCTCGACATGGGCGTCCGCGCCCGCCTCGGCGGCTGGCGCATCTCGCTCGTCCCCGGCGCTCGCATCGCCGTGGCCGGTGACGGCGTGGCGGGCCTTCCGTCGGGGCAGGGGAGTCGCGGCATCCGGCGAAGCACCTACGCGGAGCGGACCGCGCAGCTGCACCGGCGCCTCACCTACGCTCATTGGGCGCTGGTGCCTCTGCACTGGCTGACGATCCTGCCCCTGGCGCTCTGGCGCACACTCGCGCACATCGTCGCGAAGGCGCCGAGCCTCGCGATCTTCGAGTGGGGAGCGGCGCTGACAGCTGCGGTGCGCTGGCCCTCGATCGCGCGATCCCGCGGCGACCTGCGTCGACACCGCACGTCGCCGTGGAGCCGGATCGCCCCGCTCCGGCTCTCGCGCACACAGCTGCGCGATCGACTCGGCAGCGACGACGGGCCGGACGCCGGTGGCCTGAACCGCCGAGGCGAACTGCGGTTCTTCACCGGGGGAGGGGCATGGGCCGTCCTCGCCGCTGCGCTCGTCTCGCTGGTCGCCTTCACCTCCCTGCTGGCGTGGCCCGTGCTCGGCGGGGGTGCGCTGCTGCCTCTGCGCGAAACGGTCGGTGCACTGTGGGCCGATGCGGCGTACGGGCTGCGAGCTTCCGCGCTGGATGTCGTGGGCCCAGCCGACCCGTTCTCGGGAGTGGTCGCCGTGCTGGGAAGTCTGTGGCCGACCGCACCATCGTTCGCGGTGGTGCTCCTGTGGCTCTTGGCGCTTCCCCTCGCATTGCTCGGGGGCTGGTTCGCCGCTACACGGCTGACGGAGCGCTCCGCCCTGCGCATCGTCGGCGGAGCCGCCTGGGGGCTTGCCCCGACCTTCCTCGCCGCGCTGGTGCTCGGACGGCCGGCGGCGGTGATCGTGCACCTCGTGCTGCCGTGGCTCTTCTACGTGGGGACGGTGGCGCATCGTTCGTGGGGCTCCGCCGGTGCCGCGTCGCTGCTGCTGCTGGTCGTGGTCGCGTGCGCTCCCGTGCTCGCACCCGGTCTCCTGGTCGTGTGGCTGCTTGCGGTTCTCGTCGTCCTCGCGGTCAGGAGAGGCCGTGGGCTCGCCCGCGTGCTGTGGCTCGTCGTTCCGACCGCGGCCTTCTTCGCGCCGCTGGTCTGGTGGCAGCTGGGCGGGGACCCCGTGGCGCTGCTCGCGGATCCCGGCCTCCCGTGGGCGGGCCCCCAAGTGGCCGCCGACCCCGCCGGTCGTGCACTGCTGGCCGCGGGCTTCCCCACGACGGACCCCGGTGGGTGGCTCGCGATGCTGGCCGGGCGGGGGATCGAGGCGCCGGTGTGGTGGGTGCCGCTCCTCGCGGCGCCGCTCGCCCTTCTCGCGCTGCTCGCGCCGCTCACGCCGCGCTGGACGTCGGGCATGGTGCTGCTGGGCGTCGGTCTGGCCGGCATCGGTACCGCGTTCGCCTCGGTGTCGCTGGTGCTCGCGCACTGGCAGTCGCAGAGCGTCGCCGTCTGGCCCGGGACCGGCCTGAGCCTCGCGTGGATCGGGGTGGTGGGCGCCGCCCTCGTGACCCTCGACGCGGGACTCGCCCCACGTCCCGCCTTCGCGCGACCGCTGCTGGCGCTGGTGGCCGTGCTCGGGTTGGCGGTGGTCGCGGTCGCTCCTCTCACCGCTGCGGCCCGCGGCGCCTCCTTCCTGACCAACGGGCCGGCGACCACGCTTCCCGCGTACATCGCCGCCGCCGCGCGCGACACTGCGTCGATGGGGACGCTGATCCTCACCCCTCAGAACTCCGGTGGCGTCGCCGCGCAGGTGGTGTGGGGCGGGAGCGAGACGCTCGGCGGGCAGGCCACGATCCTCACCACGCGCACGGCGGGCACCGAAGCCGACGCCGCACTCGCCAACCTCGTCGCCGACCTGGTGACCCCGAGCGCGGCGGACGTCGCGACGGAGCTCGCACAGCAGGGGCTGAGCTTCGTGCTGCTCTCCCCGGCCGCGGAGCCGGAATCGGAAGACGCGCGAGCCCTTCGCCTGCAGGCCATCAGCTCGATCGACCAGCGCGCCGGGCTGGTCCCGGTGGGCGAGACGCCGAAGGGCGTGCTCTGGCGCGTGGCGGGGGATGTCGCACCCCGCACGGCGCTGACGGCCGAGCAGCGGCAGGTGTCGCAGACGATCACCGTATCGCAGCTGGCGGTGCTGGCGCTGGCGCTGCTGCTGGCCGTGCCGACAGCCGCTTCGCGCCGAGCGGCGCGCAACTCTCCCCGCATCGTCGGTCCCACATCGAGGGAGGCGCTATGAGCACCAGCCGATGGTTCCGCTGGGCGGCCACAGGTACGAGGACCCTGATCGGCACGGCGGTGGCCGTGGGCTTCACGGCGCTGGTCGTGACGGGAATCTCCGCCCCGTGGCCGGTGGTCGACCTTCCGGTGCCCGTCGTGGAGACGCGCCCGGATGCCGCCGACACCGTTGCTGTCTGCTCCGGTCCGGTGCTCGCGCTCGGCCGCACGGCGGAGGAGGCCGGCCTGATCAGCGTGGCGCAGGAAGCCGACCTCACGGTCGGCGTGCCGGAGGGCAACCCGCAGCCATCCGACGGAGAACTCGCCTCGCCGCAGGTCGACGGCGATCCGGAGGTTCCCTTCTTCGTCGCCACACCAGTGGGGAACGAGGTCGCCGTTCTGTCCGCCGCATCCTCGGCAGAGGTGGAGGAGCCGGATCTCGTCGGCTTCGCGGCGGCCGCGTGCCGCCCTCCGCTGCTGGAATCGTGGATCGTCGGCGGCACAACGACGACCGGTGCCTCCGACATCCTGCTGCTGTCCAACCCCGGCGCGGTGACCGCCAGCGTGCAGCTGACCGTCTACGGCGCCGAGGGGCCGCAGATGCCGCCCGGCGCGGCCGGAATCACGGTCCCCGCCGAATCGCAGCTCGCCCTTCCGATAGCCGCGGTGGCGGGCGGGGAGGAGCGGCCCGTGGTGCGCGTGACGGCCACGGGTGCTCCGATCAGCGCGAGCCTGCAGTCGAGCATCGTGCGCACTCTGATTCCGGGCGGTCTCGACGTGCAGGGCGCGGTCGCGAGCGCCGAAACGGTTCAGGTCCTGGCGGGCGTCACGGTTGCGGGCGAGCCGACGGCCGGGACGGCGGCCACGATCGTGCGGGTGCTCGCACCGACGAGCGACACCGAGGTCACGGTCACCGCCTCACCCCTCGGCGGCGAACCGGGCGCGACCAGCACCACAGTGCCGCTCACGGCGGGCATCCCGGCGGAGGTCGAGCTGGCGGACCTCGACGAGGGCGCGTATGTCGTGTCGATCGAGGCCGAGGAGCCGGTCGTCGCGGCGACCTGGCAGACGGCCGGGACGGACGCCGGCTCGGACTTCGCGTGGTTCACACCTTCACCCGTCCTGAGGGACGAGACGCTCTTGGCGGTGCCGGCGGGCCCGTCGCCGCGGCTGACCCTGGCCAATCGCGGCTCGGAGAACGCCTCCGTGGTCGTGAGGGAGTCGGGCGGCCAGGAGCAGGAGGTTGCGGTGGATGCGGGCGGTGCCGCGGAGGTCGTGCTGCGGCCCGACGCGCTCTACACGATCGACTCCGGCGGGGCCGATGGCCTGTCGGCAGGCGTGACGTTCGTCGGTCCCGGCGCACTGGCGGGGGTCCCGGTGTGGCCCGCGGATGCCGCTGCGCAGCCGGTGACCGTCTATCCCTGATCTCCGGCTCAGCCGCCGAACGATCGAGGGCGATCAGAAGTAGCGGAACCGCTCCGGCCCCAGATCCCAGGGGTCCCGGTCCAGATACTCGGCGGCGGCGCGGAAGACGCAGCCCTCGACCAGCATGCGCCGGTGCAGGTCGTCGTCGCGGTGCACATGGCTGAGGCGCTCGATCGGCACCCGATAGAGGATGATGCGCTTCTGGTCGCGCAGGGCATGCCACCGCGGGATGCCGTCCTCGTCGGTGCTGAGCGGCATGGCCCCGACCTCGAAGCTGACATCGCGCAGCTCCGGCCACGCCGAACGCAGGAACTCGGCGGCGGTGCCCACGGCCATGTCGAACCGGTCGATGCGCGAATCCAGCGGCGGCAAGGGCGGCCGCACGACCGGGCTGCGGTCTTCGCGGCCGTGTCGACCATGCCGTGCCGGCCGGGCCTTCGGCACCGTTCTCGCCCGTCGCCTGACCATGCGACCATCCTAGGTGGGTCAGGCAGAACGGGGCCTGCCGCCGTCGCGCGGCGGGGCGCCGCGGGTTCGGCATCCGCTCTCGTTAGCATTGCCCCGATGCGCGAGAGACTCTGCTCCAAGGTGGCCTGTGCCCGCGAGGCCGTTGCGACCCTCACCTACGACTACGAAGACCAGATGGCGGTCGTCGGGCCGCTGGGCGGCGGCGATGATCCGCACGCCCACGACCTCTGCGCCATCCACACGGATCGGCTCTCGGTGCCCCGTGGCTGGATCGTCGTGCGGCACGAGACCATCTCCCACCGCTGACCGGAATCCCGGGCAGACGCGCAGGGCGTCGAGTCTGGGAGAATGGTCGGATGAGCATCGACCTCAGCGCCCCCGCCACCTCCCGCCTCGACTTCGAGGTCGCCGACCTCGCGCTCGCGGAGGCCGGCCGTCACCAGATCCGCCTCGCCGAGAACGAGATGCCCGGCCTCATGGCCCTTCGCGAGGAATTCGGCCCCACCCAGCCCCTCGCGGGCGCCCGAATCGCCGGTTCCCTGCACATGACGGTGCAGACGGCGGTGCTCATCGAGACGCTCGTGGCGCTCGGCGCGCGAGTTCGGTGGGCGAGCTGCAACATCTTCTCGACCCAGGACGAGGCGGCCGCCGCGGTCGTGGTCGGTCCGACCGGCACCGTGGAGGAACCGAGCGGTGTGCCCGTGTTCGCGTGGAAGGGCGAGACGCTCGAGGAGTACTGGCGCTGCACCGAGCGCATCTTCGACTGGAGCGCCGAGGGCGCCGACGGTCCGAACCTGATCCTCGACGACGGCGGGGATGCCACCCTGCTGGTGCACAAAGGTCGGGAGTTCGAGGCGGCGGGCGCCGTGCCGGACCCTTCGGCGGGCTCAGGGACCGGTGAAGCGGCGACGCACGAGTTCCGAGTCGTCCTCGAGCTGCTCCGCGCCAGCCTGGGCAGGGACCCGCAGCACTGGACGCGCGTGGCCGATGGGCTGATCGGCGTCACCGAGGAGACGACCACCGGTGTGCACCGCCTCTACGAGCTCGCGGCATCCGGAACCCTGCTCTTTCCCGCCATCAACGTCAACGACTCGGTCACGAAGTCGAAGTTCGACAACAAGTACGGCATCCGCCACTCGCTGCCGGACGGGCTGAACAGGGCGACCGACGTGCTGATCGGCGGGAAGGTGGCCTTCGTGTGCGGCTACGGCGACGTCGGCAAGGGCGCCGCCGAGGCGCTGCGCGGCCAGGGCGCCCGCGTTCTCGTGAGCGAGGTCGACCCGATCTGCGCGCTGCAGGCGGCGATGGACGGGTTCCAGGTCACCACGCTGGAGTCCGTGCTGGGTGACGTCGACATCGTCGTCACGGGAACCGGCAACAAGAATGTCGTGACGGTCGAGCACCTTCAGGGCATGAAGCACCTGGCGATCGTCGCGAACGTCGGACACTTCGACAACGAGATCGACATGGCGGGCCTCGAGTCCCTGCCGGGCGCCGAGCCGGTCGAGATCAAGCCGCAGGTGCACGAGTGGCGCCTTCCGAACGGGCGCAGCGTGCTCGTGCTCAGCGAGGGCCGCCTGATGAACCTCGGCAACGCCACGGGACACCCGTCCTTCGTGATGAGCGCCTCGTTCACGAATCAGGTGCTCGCACAGCTCGAGCTCTACACGCGCACGTCCGAGTACCCGATCGGCGTCTACGTGCTCCCGAAGGCCCTCGATGAGAAGGTGGCCCGCCTGCACCTGGGAGCCCTCGGCGTGCAGCTCACCGAGCTGAGCACCGACCAGGCGTCCTACATCGGCGTGCCGGTCGAGGGACCGTACAAGCTCGACCACTACCGGTACTGACGGCGGGGCCCGGCGGGGCCCTGCGGGTCAGCGCTGAGGGAAGCCCCGCGGCGCCCCGGTCGTCCCGACCGTGAGGGCGGCCACGCGCTGGGCCTCCAGCTCGAGGGCGCGCACCTCGCGATCCCGCCGCACGGCGATGGCCGCGCGCAGCATCGTCTCCGGATCGACGGGCGGCAGCGGCGAGACGTGCGGATGCGCCTCGGCCGCAAGCTCCGAGGCGAGGCGAGCCCGTTGCGCGGGTGCGAGCCGATCGGCCTGCCGGAGGAACTGCGCGATGCGGCGGGCCAGGCGATCCGGGATGCGGCCGACGTCTGCGATCGCCGCCCACGGCTCGAGCCCCGGTGGCAGCTCAGGCGGCGCGGCAGGGAGTGCCGGGGTGCGCGTTCGCTCGCTGTAGGTGCCGGCGAGCAGATCGCCGAGACGCTGCGACCGGGGCGTGAACGCGCCGACGAGGAGCGCGATCGCTCCGAACGTGAAGTAGATCTCGAGCACGCCGACGAGCGCGCGGATGAAGGCCTGGCGAAAGCCGGATGCGCCACCGTCGGCCCGGACGATCCGGCCTCCGACGGCGAGCTTGCCGAGGCTGCGCCCGCGGGTGGCGGTCTCCACGACGGTCGGGACGGCGACCAGCACGACCACCAGCATCGCCACCGAGGCGATGGGAACGGCGGACTCCGGGAGTCCGCCCTGCGCCGACAGCACCGAGAACAGCAGGACGATCGCGAGGATCAGCAGAAGGCTGACCGCGACATCCAGAAGCGCGCCGAGAGTGCGGAGGAAGAAGCCGATCGGCTGCACGTCGAGTGCCACGGCCTCGCCGGTGAGCACCTCGTCCTGGTGGACGGCGACGATCCTCGGCTGGCCGGCGGCGGGCATGGGTACAGTAAACCAGGTGGACCTCGACGCACTCACGGCCGCCCGGCGGGAGGAGTGGGCCCGCTTCGACGAGCTGACCCGCGTGCGGCGCCCCACCGGCGCGGAGGTCGACGAGCTGGTCACGCGGTATCGCGCGGCATCCGCCGATCTGGCCGAGATGAAGACCTCCGCGGGCCGCACCCCGCAGGGCGACCACGTCTCGACGCTGCTCGCCCGAGCGCGGCTGCGGCTGACGGGCGCGCCCGAGAACGTGCTGCGCCAGCTCCCGCGGTTCTTCTCGCTGCAGCTGCCGGCGGCGCTGTACCGGCTGAGGTGGACGACACTCGCGGTCGCCG
This sequence comes from Micromonospora sp. DT81.3, assembly GCF_049847225.1. NCBI lineage: Bacteria > Bacillati > Actinomycetota > Actinomycetes > Micromonosporales > Micromonosporaceae > Micromonospora > Micromonospora sp. DT81.3. The sequence goes on along the minus strand of NZ_JBNCNY010000002.1, from coordinate 482,905 downwards.
TGGCCTTCGTGGCCGTCGCATCGCTGGTCGCCGCATGGATCGCGCGGGACCCGGTCGCGCTGGCGAGCCTCGGCAGCGAGGCCCAGCTCGAGTACTACGCCGACGAGGAGTTCGCCGGCTACTACACCGAGAACCCCGCCGCCGTCTTCGCGGGGACGGTGTGGACGAACAACGCGTGGATCGCCGCCCAGTGCGTGCTCTTCGGCATCAGCGGCGTGTGGCCGATCATGGTGCTGGTGCAGAACGCCGTCGGGGTGGGAACCGCTGCGGCGGTGCTCTTCGCGTTCGACGCCGGCGACGTGTTCGTGCTGTACATCCTTCCGCACGGCCTGCTCGAGCTGACCTCGATCTTCGTGGCGGGGGCCGCGGGACTGCACATCTTCTGGGCGTGGATCGCTCCGGGTCCCCGATCGCGGGGCGAGGCGCTGGCCGCAGCGGGTCGCTCTCTCGCCGCCGTCGCCGTGGGGCTGGTGCTGGCGCTGCTCGTCGCCGGCCTGATCGAGGGCTTCGTCACGGGTCAGCCGTGGCCGTGGCCGGTCAAGATCGGCATCGGCGCGCTCGCGCTCGGGGGATTCCTCTTGTACATGCTCTACGTCGGCGGCCGCGCAGCGCACGCCGGCGAGACCGGTGACCTCACCGAGTACGAGACGGGCACTGCCAGGCTCGTCGCAGGCTGAGGCGACCGGCCGGCGCGCCGGCAGACGATGTCGGCCCGGTCCGACCCGCGCCGCCCCGTATGGAGCTGATGCGTCGAGACCGGCCGAGGATCCGATCGGGCCGCTACTTCTTGTTGCTCTCGAACGTGGGGGTTGCGCCGGCCTTCTGGGTGCCGTCGAACAGCGCCTTGTACGCGAAGCCGGCGATCAGGGCGCCGACGATGGGGAATATCAGGAAGACCCAGAGCTGGCCGAGGGCCACGGGTCCGCCGTAGATGGCGGTGGCGATCGAGCGGGCAGGGTTCACGGATGCATTGTCGATCGGGATGATGGCGAGGTGGATGAGCGTGAGCGTCAGACCGATCGCGAGCCCGGCGAACGTCGTGCCCCGAGTCGAGTGGGTGACGCCGAGGATGACGATCACGAACAGCGCGGTGAACAGGATCTCGACGATGATGGCCGCGCCGATCCCGAAGCCGGCCGGTGACAGCGAATCCCATCCGTTGCTGGCGAAGCCGCCGTCCTGAGCGTTGCTCAGCCAGGAGTCGGGTCCGAACAGGCCGATCGCCACGATGAGGGTCGTCGCGATCGCACCGCCGACGATCTGCGCGACGATGTAGGGCAGCACGCCCTTCCACTGGAATCGTCCGGCGGCGGCCAATCCGACCGTGACGGCCGGATTGAAGTGTCCGCCCGAGATCGGGCCGAACGCGTATGCACCCGCGATGACCGTGATGCCGACGGCGAGTGAGACACCGAGGAAGCCGACGCCCTTATTGGCTGCCTCCGTGCCCTCGCCGAAGCCCGCAGCGAAGAGTGCGGTGCTGATGACGCCGAGCACCAGAAGGAAAGTTCCGAAACCCTCCGCGACGAGCGTGGCTCCCGTCGAAGGTGCGTAGGGCGCGTGATCGAGGGGCGTCGGCTCGACGGGCTTGTCGGGGCGCGGGTCGCTCATGGGAAGACTCCTTCGCAGGTGTTCAGGGGCACCCTCGGGGGGAAGGTGCTCGTCAGGAGCATAGCGGCGCATCCAGCCCACGCTCAGGATCAGCGCCGGTGAACCGCCCGATTGCGTCACTCGGCGCAATCCGACGTCACAGACGTCCGGCCGCCTTCAGCGCGAGATAGCGGTCGACGATGCGCACCGGCAGATCCTCCGGTCCCGCGGCGATGGCATCCGCCCCGGCGCGCTCGACGGCGCTCGCCACGAGCTCGGCGTCGCGCAGTGTGTGCTCCGCCGCCGCGGCCCGATACACGTCGTCTCCGTGCTCACGCGCGGTGGCGATGGCCGGCAGCGAGGTGTCGGTCACCGTGCCGACGAGCACCCGTGCCCTGCGCGTGATCGAGTGCAGCGAGCCCAGGAACCCACGGCTCGCCTCCGGGGCGTCCTGGGCGGTGAGCAGCACGATCAGCGACGGCCGCGAGGTGAGCGCCCTCACCTGAGCCAGGGCGCCGTCCCAGTCGGTGTCGATCAGCTGCGGTTCCACCGGCGCCATGGCGTCCACCAGCGCCGGCAGCAGCGCCGCACCGTCGACGCCCGTGACCCGCGCGCGGACGACGCGGTCGAACATCACGAGGTGCACGTGATCGCCCGCCCGGGTGGCGAGGGCCGAAAGCAGCAGCGCCGCCTCCATTGAGGCATCCAGTCGCGTGCCATCGCCCACACGCGCGGCCGAGGTGCGTCCGGTGTCGATCACGATCACGACGTGCCGGTCCCGTTCCGGGCGCCAGGTGCGCAGCATCGTCGTCCCGGCGCGCGCGGTCGCCCGCCAGTCGATGGAGCGCACGTCGTCTCCTCGCACGTATGCGCGGAGCGAATCGAACTCTGTGCCGCGGCCTCGCACCTGCACGCTCGTGTTGCCGTCGAGCTCCCGCAGCCGGGCGATGCGCGAGGGCAGATGCCGGCGCGACGCGAAGGGAGGCAGCACGCGCACAGCGCCGCGCGCATCGGTGCGCGCCTGCCGCCCCGCGAGGCCCAGCGGGCCGAGCGCCCGCACCACGACGAATGCGCTCGCGAGCTCTCCGCGGCGACGAGGGCGCAGCGGCACCTCGAGCCGCCGGCGCTCACCGGGAGGCACGTCCAGCGGTATGCGGGCGAGAGGTGCGCCGGCCGTCGGCTGCCACGCGTCGCGCACCAGACCCCGCAGGCGGCGGGTGCCGTCGTTCGCGATCCACAGCTCGGTGTCCACCCGTTCACCGAGCCGGGCGCGCGGTGGTACGCGCCGGTCGACGCGGATCGTGCGGGGGTCGCCGGCGACGGCGGCATCCGCTCCCGCCAGCACCGCGCACAGCAGGGCCCAGCCCGCGCTCGCCGGCCACGCGCCGACCCCCGCGGCCGAGAGGAGCACGACGGGGATCACCCCGAGGGCGACGAGGAGGGGAAGGCGTCCGGTGACGTACATGCGACGGATCAGATGGGAACGCGGGTCTGCTGCAGCACCGAGGCGAGGATCGCGTCGACGGAGACCCCCTCGATCTCCGCCTCCGGTCGCAGGCGGATGCGATGGCGCCACACCGGCACCAGCATCGTCTGCACGTGGTCGGGGATGATCGCGGGGAAGCCGCCGAGCCACGCCCATGCCTTGGCGGCGGCGAGCAGGGCCGTCGAGGCACGCGGGCTCACGCCCAGCTGAACGGAGGGGCTCTGCCGGGTGGCGCGCGCGAGGTCGACCACGTACGCGAGCACGTCGTCCGCGACGGCGACGGATGCGGCGGCCCGCTGTGCGGCGTGGATCTCGGCGACCGTCACCACCGGCTGCAGACCGGCGCCGCCGAGGTCGTTGGGCGAGAAGCCGCCGGCGTGCCGGCGAAGCACCGCCACCTCCGCGTCACGCGCCGGCACATCGATGAGGAGCTTCATCAGGAACCGGTCGAGCTGTGCCTCCGGAAGGGTGTACGTGCCTTCGTGCTCGATCGGATTCTGGGTCGCCGCCACGAGGAACGGGTCGGGCAGCGGACGCGTGACGCCGTCCGCCGAGACCTGGCGCTCCTCCATGGCCTCCAGCAGCGCGGCCTGGGTCTTCGGCGGCGTGCGGTTGATCTCATCGGCCAGCAGCACGTGCGTGAACACGGGACCGTCGCGGAATTCGAACTCACCGGTGCGCGCGTCGTAGACGAGCGAGCCGGACACGTCACCCGGCATCAGGTCGGGCGTGAACTGGATGCGCTTGGTGTCGAGACCGAGAGCGCGGCTGAACGAGCGGACGAGCAGCGTCTTGGCGACGCCTGGTACGCCCTCGAGGAGCACGTGACCGCGCGCCAGCAGTCCGATGAGCAGCCCGGTGACCGCGCCGTCCTGGCCGATCACGGCCTTGCCGACCTCGACGCGGACACGGTTCATGGCGTCCCGAAGCGCGGCGTCGGTGTCTTCTCTGCTCTCTGGACGGGGGAGGGAGGCGTCGCTCATGGGGCGTTCCTTTCGGTGCGGAAGGAGGCTCTGACGGCCGCCTCGAGGTCGCGGAGGCGGTCGCTCACGGCGACGAGTTCGGCATCCGTGCGGGGCACGGAGTCGATCAGAATGCCGCGGACACTCGTCCGCGGGGCGCCGATCCGATCGGCGGCGGCGTCCGCCACCTCAGCGGCGCTCGCCGCGGGGCCGAGGCCGAGCTCACGGGCAAGGCGCCCGATGGCGCCGATGCGCAGCGCATCGGCGGCGTGCACGGCGTCGCGGGAGCGCGCGTAGAGGCGGGCACGGCCCTCCATCGTCTCGGAGGCGCGCACGGTGACGGGCAGATTCTCCGCGACCAGTGGCCCGAAGCGCCGCCCCCGCCAGAGCGCAGCCGCGATCGCGGCGAGGAGCAGCAGGAGGATGGCGGGGGTGACCCACGGCGGCGTCAGCTCGCCCAGGCTCGGGGTTGCGGGGTCGAGGTCGCTGTCCACGAGCGATGGCACGTACCAGACGACGACCGGATGCCGGCCCATCAGGCCGATGGCCAGTGCAGCGTTGCCGTTCTGGGCGAGGTATTCGTTGGTGAAGAGTTCGGTGCCGTCGATGAGGGCCACGCGCGATGCGGCCGACCGCTCGGCGACGAGCAGCCCGAAGCCGTCATCCGAGGGGTAGCACGCCGCATCCGCAGTGCCCTCGGTGAAGGTCGTGCCGGGAACGACGGCGCCGGCGCGCTGAGCATCGGGCAGCGCGCACGACGGGTCGACGGTCTCCTCCGGCGCCACGGCTGCGAGCTCGGCGTCTCCGAAGAACAGGCGGGCCGTGCGGGAGCGGGGCTCGAGCAGCACGGCATCGCCCGCCGCCTCGACCAGCTCTATCACCGCCTCATCGGAGAGCGCCGCCGCGTCCGGGCTGACGAGGGTCGTGCCCGGCCCCAGTGCGCTGCGAGCGGTGTCGCGGTCGCGCGCGATGACGACGTCCACTCCCTGTTCCCGAAGGATCGAGACGAGCGCCATCGTGCCCTGGGGTCCCGCGCTCTCCGGGTCGAGGCGGTCCCTCTCCGCCCAGCGGCCCACACCCGACAGGCCGGCTCCGACCAGACCGACCGCAACGAGCACCACGACGAGCACCGTCCAGGCGAGCACGCTCCGGCGCCGCGACGGCACCTCGGTCCCGACCGCCGTCATGCCGGCACGGTCGTGGAGATCGAGCGGGCAGCGACCAGAGCATCGTCGGCGTCAGCGACGCGCGCGTAGAGCGCTGCGGTGCCCGGTCGGCGCAGGTACCGGACGTCGTCGAAGGCGGATGCCGCGGCATCCAGTCGCTCCACCTCGACGGGGAAGGCCAGCGCGGCCTGGCGCGCGAAGGCGTGGACTGTGGCGCCGGGTGCCGGCTCGACGACGCCTCGCTCGACCACACCACGGGCGAGCGCCCGGAACCGCAGCACGATGGCGTCCTCCCACCGTCCAGCGGCGGCCTCCGCGGCAGCGGCGCGCCGCAGCTGGGCGGCGCTCCGGCGCTCCTCCTCGCCGAACAGCTCCAGCGGGGACGGTGCCGAGCGGGCGGAGAGACGCGGGCGACCCCAGATGAGGAAGGCCGCCACGAGAAGCCCGGTGAGAACGAGGGCGACCACGAGTGCGAGCGGTCCGCTCCAACCGCCGGGCAGCTCGCTGCTCAAGAGATCCTCGAAGAACTCGGCGACCGCCCGGGCGATCCGGTCCAGCGGCGTGGGCTGTGCCTCGGCGTACACGGGACGGGAGAGCTCGCGCTCCGCCCATTCGCGGGCCTCGTCTCCGTCGGGAATCAGCGGCGGGCCGTGCGCGATCATGCCGGGTCGTCGCCGGAGCGGGCACCGGGCGCGGTCCAGGCGGTCGCCGGCGGCGCCGCATACGGCGGAATCGGCGGCGGGGGTCCCGCAGGAGGAGCGGCGGCCGCCGGCTCGGGGGGTTGCGGCAGCGGGGGGATGGGGTACGGATATCGGGACGGGTACTGGTGCGCACCCGCCGCCGCCTGCGGGACCGCGCGGCCGGCGTTCAGTGCATAGGGATCCGGCAGTGAGGTGGCGCCGGCATCCCGTCGTTCGATGTACGACAGCAGATCGAGGTCGAGGCCCTCGGTGCGCATGCGGCAGTCGATATAGATGAGTGACGCCGCCGTCGCCTGCACGACGATGGCGATCGATTGGACGAGCAGGACGACGATCTGGGTGAGCGCTGTGGCGAAGATGATGCCGGCGATCGCCGCCGGTCCCGGTTCGCCCGTGGGCGCGATGATGGCCGCGACCGCGCTGGAGAGAAGGGAGAACGGAACGCCGACGATCTGGGCGAGGACGTTCATGATCACCGCGATGACGACGAGGACGCCCAGCGCCGGCCAGAATCTGCCCCGAAGCAGCACCCAGGAACGCGTCACCGCTCCGCCGATGGTCGTGTGCTCCAGCACCAGCACCGACGGAACCAGCGCGAGCTTCGTCGACAGCCACAGCGTGAGCGGGATGGCGGCGAGCACCACCAGGATCGTCAATCCGATCGCGATCGCCGGTACGGAGAAGGCGAGGGCGAAGATGGCCGCCCCGACAAGCGCGAAGAGCACCAGCAGGCCGAGTGTCAGCAGCAGGGTGTACCCGATCAGGCGCCACGCGACGGGCTTGACCCGCTGCCAAAGGGCTCTCAGCGTCAGTCGTTCCGCGAGCACGGCGTGCGCGACCTCTGCGACCACGACCGCCTGGACGATCACGCTCAGTGCGGTGGCGGTGAGCCCGAGCACGAATCCGGAGAGCCCGGTGATGAGGACCGAGCCGGCCATCACGGTCTCGTAGTCCTCCGATCCCGGTCGCAGGGTGTCCAGGCGGATGAACGACGCGAAGGCGATCCCCGCGACCGCGAGGATGAGCACGATGTACACCACCGTCTGCACGACGAGAGCGAAGCCGAGCAGAACCCTCGGGTTCTGGCGAAGCGCGGAGAATGAGCGGCCGAGGATGGTGCCGAAGGACAGCGGATGGAGCGGGATGATCCCGGGACGGGATGCCGGCGTCCATGCCGGGTACGCGGTCACGGCCCATCCCTCCTCGCTGCGGCACCGGCCGGGCGCCGCCGTTCTATCGTGTCACACGGCACCCCGTGCCAGAGCGGGCGCTGACCCGTCGTGAGGCCGTCCGACACGGCTGGGCGGGGCGGCGGTGCGCTGGGCGCGCGCTCAGGGTGTGTCCACTACTCTGAGAAGAGTGCGCGGGGTCGAAGGCGCACGCCTCAGGGGGACCCCGAGATCTCAGCAAAGGACGATCGCGCTTCTATGACCTCACGCATCCTGGTTGTCGATGACGACACCGCGCTTGCCGAAATGATCGGCATTGTCTTGCGGACGGAAGGCTTCGACACCGTCTTCTGCGCGGACGGCGCCGAGGCCGTGGATGTGTGGCGCGCGGAGCGACCCGACCTCGTGCTGCTGGATCTGATGCTCCCTGGCATGGACTGCATCGAGATCTGCACGCGGATCCGCGCCGAATCCGGCGTGCCGGTGATCATGCTGACCGCTCGTACCGACACGGCGGACGTCGTGCGCGGCCTCGAGGTCGGAGCCGACGACTACATCGTCAAGCCCTTCAACCCGAAAGAGCTCGTCGCCCGCATCCGCACACGCCTTCGTCCGACCCCGCAGGCGGCCAACGAGACGCTGCGGATCGGCGATCTGACGGTGGATGTCGCCGCGCACGAGGTGCGCCGCGACGGCAGCGTCATCGCGCTGACGCCTCTCGAGTTCGAGCTGCTGGTCGCCCTGGCATCCAAGCCCCAGCAGGTGTTCTCGCGCGAGATGCTGCTCGAGCAGGTGTGGGGATACCACTACAAGGCCGACACGCGCCTCGTGAACGTGCACGTGCAGCGGCTGCGCGCGAAGGTCGAGCTCGACCCCGACAATCCGAAGATCGTCACGACGGTGCGTGGCGTCGGCTACCGCGCCGGCGCCGTCGTCTGAGACGCACATGCCCCCCGCCGGAGCTGCGGCATCCCGCGCATCGATGACGGACTGGCGCGACTGGCGTGCGTGGCCCGAGAGTCTCGCGACCTTGTGGCGCCGGTCGCTGCGCTTCCGCACGCTCCTGATCACGGTCACTCTCACGATGCTGGCCATCCTGATCGCCGGCGCCACGATGGCGCTCGCCATCCAGAACGACCTCTTCGATTCCCGCAGGGACGAGGTGCTCATCGATGCCCGGCGCGCCGTCACGGCGGCCCAGCAGACGCTCGATGCGACGGAGGTGCAGGGGGACCGCACGCGTCTGCAGCAGACGATGGGTACGGTGCGCGACCAGATCGCCCGACAGTCATCCAGCGACCGGATCGCCATCTTCCGGATGGACTCCACTCCCAATGCCCTGGCGCCGCAGGACATCTTCGCCGGCGGGCTCACCGAGGACTTCATCCCCGACGCGCTGAGCGCGCAGGTTCAGCGCGATCCCGAGCTGCAGTGGTGGCAGTCCGTCGCCCTTCCGGTCGGTAACGACCGCACCGTGCCGGGCATCCTCGTCGGCCAGCAGCTGCAGGTGCCGGGTCCCGGCGTGGGCGCCTACGAGGTCTATCTCGCGTACGACCTCGCCGATGCCGACGAGACGCTGTTCTTCGTGCAGCGGACCCTGTGGCTGGTCGGGTCGGTGCTGGTGCTGCTGATCGCGGCGATCGCGTGGTTCATCCTCCGATCCGTCGCCACGCCGATCACCGAGGCGGCCGACACGAGCGCCCGGCTCGCGGCGGGGGAGCTGAAGGTGCGGCTCCCCGTGCGGGGCGAGGACGAGCTCGCCACCCTGGGTCGCTCGTTCAACGCCATGGCCGACAGCATCGAGACGCAGATCAAGGAGCTCGCCGAGCTCTCGCTCGTGCAGCAGCGGTTCGTGTCGGATGTCTCGCACGAGCTGCGCACCCCGCTGACCACCATCCGGCTGGCGGCCGACATGCTGAATGACCGGCGGGACGAGTTCGATCCTGCGACCGCTCGCGCGGCGGAGCTGCTGCAGACGCAGGTGCAGCGCTTCGAAGTGCTGCTCACCGATCTGCTCGAGATCAGCCGCTACGACGCCGGATCGGTGCAGCTCGAGCTCGAGCCGACGAGCCTCGCCTCGCTCGCCGAAGACGTCGTCGAGTCGATGCACCAACTGGCGGAGCAGCACGGGACCGACGTGCGGATCGTGGCACCGGGCGGATATTCCCCGGTCGACATGGACGCGCGCCGGGTGCGACGCGTGGTGCGCAACCTGCTCGGCAACGCCATCGAGCACGGCGAGGGCCGGCCGATCGTGGTGACGGTCGACAGCAACCAGCACGCCGTCGCGATCGGTGTGCGCGACTTCGGTCTCGGGATGACGGCGGAGGACGCCGAGCGGGTCTTCGACCGGTTCTGGCGCGCCGATCCCTCCCGCCGGCGCTCCATCGGCGGCACGGGGCTCGGTCTCTCCATCTCCTTGGGCGATGCCCGCCTGCACGGCGGAACCCTGGCGGTGTGGTCGGAGCTCGGGCGCGGCACGAACTTCGTGCTGACCCTCCCTCGTCAGTCGCAGGTGCTCGAGGGCGCATCGCCCATTCCGCTCGAGCCGCCGGATGCCTCCCTCGAGGATCTCGGGATGACTCAGCCGATCGACATCCCGACCGGGCAGGTGGTTTCGGGGCGGTCTGCCCCCGGACCCGTCGGCTCGGGAACCGTCGCTTCGGGCCCCATCGGGTCGGGCCGCGGCGGGGAGTCGCGATGAGGCGGCGCTTCTCCGTGCTCGCGGCAGCGCTCCTGGCGGCACTCGCGCTCACGGCGTGCTCCGGTCTCCCCACCTCGGGATCGGTGTACCCGGGGCTTCCGGCGGAGGAGGTGCCCGCCGCCCCCGACTTCCTGTTCCGCCCGAGCAGCCCGCAGCCGGGCATGACCCCGCAGCAGATCGTGCAGGGGTTCATCGATGCGGGGACCAGCCCCTTGGGGGGCTGGGCCATCGCCCGGGAGTTCCTCGCACCGGAGCTCAGCTCGACGTGGAATCCGGAGGCGCGGGTCACCGTCGCCGAGGATCGCAACTACACGGCGCTCTCGGAGGACGAGGTCGTGCTCACGGTCACGCCGTCGGCCGACGTCGATGAGGCCGGCGCCTACTCCGCGACGGATGGCGGCGCGGCGACCACGCTGCCGTTCCGGCTCGCGCAGCAGGAGGACGGGGAGTGGCGCATCACCGAGGCGCGCGACGGGATCGTGCTCGACCGTGACTTCTTCGTCGCCGTGTTCGATTCCTACCAGGTGATGTTCTTCGACCCCACATGGCAGTTCCTCGTTCCCGACGTGCGATGGTTCCCCGCGCGCACGAACTCCGCGACCCGGGTCGCTCGGGCGCTGATCGATGGCGCACCGAGCCCGTGGCTCACGGCATCCGTCGTCTCCGCCGTCCCGGAGGACGTCGCCCTGGCGACGCAGTCGGTGACGGTGGATTCCGACCTGGTGGCGACGGTGGAGCTCGGCGAGTCGGCGCGCGGACTGGATTCCACGATCCTCGACCGCATGCAGGCACAGCTGGAGGAGAGCCTTGCCAGTGCCGGTGTGCAGTCGGTGCAGATGGCCGTGGACGGCACGCCGCTGGAGGCGACGGCAGTGCCCACCCGGTCCACAGCCGTGGACAGCCGGCCGCTGGTGGTCACCGAGGCCGACTTCGGGTTCCTCTCCGGCGACGAGATCGCGCCGATCCCCGGCCTGTCTACGACGATCATGGAGAATCTCGGCGCCGCCCCCGTGGCGGTCCAGGTGTCGCCGGAGCGCGATGCGGCCGCCGTGCGTATCGCGGGGGGTGCCGTCGCACGCGCCCGCGCCGACGGCACCGTGCTCGAGATCGACACCCGGCCGGGCCTCGTCGACCCGACCATCGATCCCCTGGGCTACATCTGGAGCGTGCCGCAGGACACCCCGACCGCCGTCCTGGTGGCCGGCACCGACGGCGCTCCGGCGACCGCCGTCGGAGGGGCCTGGGTCGAGGCGTCGCAGATCCGCTCGATGCAGGTGTCCCGCGACGGCACCCGCGTCGCCGCCCTGACCACCGTCGGCGGCCAGCACTGGGCGGTTGTCGCCGGGGTGGTGCGGGACGAAGAGGGCAAGCCCATCTCGCTCGGCGAGGTGAATCGGCTGGCGCGGCTGCCGGGGCCGGGGATCGCGGCCGGCTGGCTGGACGACGAGACGATCGGCGTCGTGGCCGATGAGGCCGGCACGATGATCGTGCTCGATCAGCTCGTCGGCGGCGAGGGGTCGCGGACGGAGGGTCCGGACAGCATCACGACGCTGGTGGGCGCCAACCAGGTCACCGCGGTGCGCCTGCGCGCAGCGGACGGCGTGCTCTTCGTGAAACGCGGGTCCAATTGGTCGCAGGCGGCGGCGGGGATCGCGGTGCTGGCATCGCAGCAGGGCGCCCCGCGATAGCGGCTCCTCCCCAAGCGGCGACCCGGGTCCTCGCCTCCACCTTTCCGCCGCCAGTGCCTCCGGGCCCCGGCGCGGCCGCCAGGCTCATCCGATGACACGTTCGCCGGCAGACTCGGTACGGCGGGCTCTCGCCGAAGCCCTCGCACTCGCCTTCCCGGTGCAGTGCGCCGGATGCCGCGAGCCGGGCGCGGCGCTGTGCGACCCGTGCCGGGCGCACCTGGTGCCGATCCCGACGCGCAGGGAACTGCCCTCCGGCCTCCTCGCCTGGAGCGGCCTCGCCTTCGAGGGTGCGGCGGCAGGCGCCCTGCGGGCACTCAAGGAGGAGGGCCGCACCGGGCTGGCCCGCGCGCTGGCGCCGGCGCTCGCCGCCGCGCTGGCGGCGGCCGCCGACGGGCGCCGCGAGCTGCTCGTCGTGCCCGTACCGAGTTCCCGCGCCGCGCTCCGCCGGCGCGGCTACCACGTGGTCGAGCTCCTTGCGGTCCGGGCCGGTGTGCGTCCCGCGAAGCTGCTCGTGGCGACCCGGCGCACCGCGGATCAGCGTGCGCTCGGCGTCCACGAGCGCCGCGGCAACGTGGCCGGCAGCCTGCGCGCGCGGGCGGCCGCCGGGGCGGATGTCGTGCTCGTCGACGACGTCGTCACCACCGGTGCCACCCTCGAAGAGGCGGCCCGCGCCCTCACCGCGGGGGGCGCGCGGGTGATCGCGGCGGCCACTGTGGCCGCCACGTCGAGACGCACGGACCGTGCGCAAACTCACAGGTGACACCGTCAGAGGCGGAGGCTACGGTGGGGAAGACAAGGCGACACGTGGTCCGCCCTTGGCCGGGTGGACCGGAACAAGGAGGTCAAGGATGGAAACCAGCATCGTCGGCGTGGGCGTGGGAGTGACTGATCGCTTCCGCTCGGTTGTCGAAGAGAAGGCGGTTCGCATCGAGCACCTGGCGCCACGCGCCCAGCGGCTCGACATCAAAGTCACCCACCGCGCCTATCACAATGGCCGCGTCGAAGACGAGACGGTCGAGCTCACGCTGGTGGGCAAGGGACCGGTGGTTCGCGCAGAAGCAGTCGACGGCGACAAGTTCGCCGCGCTGGACCTCGCGGTCGACAAGATGGCCGAACAGCTTCGCCGCGCGAAGGACAAGCGCGTCGACGGCCGCAACCACCCCCGCGGTGCCAAGTTCGAAAAGGAGAGCGGTGTTCTGCAGGGTCTCGACGTGCAGCCGGCATCCCTCGATGTGATGCGCGCCGTCGCGACCGGCGAGATCCCGATCATCACGGGCAACGAGGACGAGCAGGATTACACTCCCGTCGTCATCCGCACCAAGAGTTTCGACGCCGAATGGATGACGGTGGAAGACGCCGTCGACCGCATGGAGCTGGTCGGCCACGACTTCTTCCTCTTCATCGACGCTCGCTCCGACCACCCGAGCGTGGTCTATCGCCGCAAGGGCTGGGATTACGGCGTGATCTCGCTCACGGCCGCCGCGCCGCCCGAGGAGGAGGCGATCGCCTCCTAGCGCCACCGACTCCGGCCCGGGTTCCTCGTCTCGGCTGCGGTGACTCACCGGCCAGCGCGAAGGATCCGGACCGGACTTCGTCCGGCGTGAGGACCTCGGCGACGGGCTTCGTCCGGCGCTCGGCCCGGAGGGCGCTAGCCGAAGAAGTCGCCGAGCAGGCTGCCGATCACGACGCCGCCGAGGATGCCGCCCATGGCGTCGCTCATCCCTCCGCGGCCGCCCTGCACGGGGCCGCCCCAGTTGCCGCCCTGGGGGCGGGACGAGTCGATGTCGCGCTGCGCCAGCTGGAGCGCCTCGCTGGCGAGAAGGCCGGATCGGCGCGCCAGGGCCATGGCCTCCTCGCGGGTGTCCTCGTCGGAGGTGAGCGGCTCGGCATCGATGCGCGTGCGCTCCGCCTCCGCCAGGCGCGTACGCGCGTCGGCGCCGATCCAGCCGCGATGCCCGGCGATGACGTTGCGCGCCACCGCGATCTGGCGGTCGGCGTCATCCAGCGCGTGACGCACGTGCGTCACCGACGGGACCGGCCGTGCCAGGCGCTCGCGCGCCTTGGCGATCGCGGCATCCAGGCCGGTGTTCGCCTCGCGCAGCTGCGTCAGCTCGGCGAAGGGGTCGCCCTTCGCTCCAGGAGCCGGGAGAGCCTTCAGCGCCGACTGGAGAGCGGTGATCGCGGCCGTCACGGCCGGCACCTGCGGCGCCTGTCGAGCGGCCACCAGGTCACCCCGCGAATCCGCGATGACGTCGGCCAGGGTCGACTCCGCACGGAGCGCCTCGATCTCGAAGTCCTCGATGCCGTCGATGATCGCCGCGGCCCGGCGCACGGCCTCGGTGGCCGTCTCGAGCGCGAGGTTCGCCTCTTCCCTGCGGCCGGCATCGCGGCGCCGAGCCGAGACGTCGGCGCTGTGCGCCGCGAACGTCAGCAGCTGCTCGGCCTCGTCTGCGCCGGCGGAGACCTGGCGCAGCGCCTCCTCCGAGTAGCGGGTCGCCAGACGGTCTATCGTGGCGCGGGCATGGGGCAGGCGCTGCCCGAGCTGCTCCGTGTCGGCCTTCACCTGCGCGAGGATCTCGGGCGCGCGGCGTACGCGCTCGATGTCGTCGGACAGGGCCTGCGTGCGGTCATCCAGCAGGTCGTCGGCCCACTCGCACAGCTGGACGATGCGCGCGTTTCGCGTGCGGAGCTCGTCGGGGGTGTCCGGGATGTGGTCGTGGTTCAGCTGATTGAGGTGGAACGCCTCGCCGAGGTGGTGCGTGACCGCGGTGAGCGCCTCTCGCAGCTCTCGCGTGGCACCCTCCCCGAGCTCGGCCTCGGCGAACGCGAGCTCGTCCGTCGTCGTGCGGATGCGCTCATCCACGGCCACCAGCGCGCTCTTCGCGCGCCGCGCCAGGTCGGCATCCGCCGCATCCTGCGCCTCTTGCTCTTCGCGCCTGCGTTTTCCCCACAATCCAGCCATGTATCGATCCTAGGTTCGCGCGGCGATCCACTCGCGCGGGTTCCCTCTCGGCGTATCGGGGTTTGGGGCGCGTGGGCTCCCTTGGGGCGCGCGCCGTGCGCCCCAAGGGAGCTGCCACGCCCCAAACCCGATGAAGGTTCGCCGCACGACCCGCACCACGGACCGCGCGCGCCAATAGAGGCCCCTGGCACACGTGCCCGAAGAGTGCCGGTGTCGCGGTCAGCCGTCGTGCGAGGCTGACTTGTGCCGGGGCTTGCGAGGTGGGCGGTCGTCGTCGCCGCTCCGGCGCCCCGGGCCGCCGGTGTCGGGGCGGATCTCGATCAGGCGCCCAGAGATGCGCGTGTCGGCGAGGCGATCGAGCGTGTCCGGCGGAAGCGATGCCGGCAGCTCGACGAGGGAGAAGTCCGGGCGGATCTGGATCGCTCCGAAGTCGCCGCGGCTGAGGCCGCCCTCGTTGGCGAGCGCCCCGACGATCTGACGGGGCTCGACGCGGTGCCGCTTGCCCACGGCGATCCGGTAGGTGGTCATCGGGCCGCTGTTCGGCCGTGGCCGCCGCTCGCCACGCGGTTCCCGATCGTCGCGATCGAATCGCCCCGGGCGGTCCCCGCGGTCGGTGCGGTCGTCTCGGTCGCTCCGTTCCCGCTTGGGCCGCTCGGGGTCGGGTTCAAGGAGGAGCGGCGACTGGCCCTGGGCGACGACCGCGAGGGCGGCCGCGACATCCACTTCCGGCACGTCGTGGTTGCGGACGTAGTGGGCGATCACGTCGCGGAACCCGTCGATGCGCTCGCTCTGCCCGAGCGCCTCGGTGATGCGGTCGTCGAAGCGGGCGAGGCGCGTGACGTTCACGTCGTCGACACTCGGCAGCTGCATCTGGGTGAGAGGCTGGCGGGTGGCCCGCTCGATCGCGGAGACGAGGCCCCGCTCCCTCGGCGTGACGAAGCTGATCGCCGCGCCGGAGCGACCGGCTCGCCCGGTGCGCCCGATGCGGTGCACATAGGACTCGGTGTCGGTCGGGATGTCGAAGTTGACGACGTGCGAGATGCGCTCGACATCCAGACCGCGGGCGGCGACATCGGTCGCCACGAGGATGTCGAGCTTGCCCGACTTCAGCTGGTTGACGGTGCGCTCGCGCTGCACCTGTGCGACGTCGCCGTTGATCGCCGCCGCCGAGTAGCCACGGGCTCTGAGCTTCTCGGCGATCTCTTCGGTGACGCTCTTGGTGCGGACGAAGACGATCATGCCCTCGAAGTTCTCGACCTCGAGGATGCGCGTGAGCGCGTCGATCTTCTGCTGGTACGACACGATCAGATACCGCTGCGAGATGGTGGCCGAGGTCGTCGTCTTGGTCTTGACCGTGATCTCTTCCGGGTCGTGCAGGTACTGCTTCGACATCCGTCTGATCGTGGCCGGCATGGTGGCCGAGAACAGCGCCACCTGCTTGGTGTCAGGGGTGTCGGCGAGGATCGTCTCGACATCCTCGGCGAAGCCCATCTTGAGCATCTCGTCGGCCTCGTCGAGCACGAGGTACTTGAGCTCCGAGAGATCGAGCGTGCCCTTGTCGAGGTGGTCCATGATGCGACCAGGGGTGCCGACGACGATGTGCACGCCTCGGCGGAGGGCGGACAGCTGCACGCCGTACCCCTGACCGCCGTAGACGGGGAGGATGTGCACGCCGCGGACGTGCGACGCGTACTTCTCGAAGGCCTCGCACACCTGCAGCGCCAGCTCCCGCGTGGGCGCCAGCACGAGCGCCTGCGGGGTCTTCTGCGACACGTCCAGGCGATCGAGGATCGGGAGCGCGAACGCCGCCGTCTTGCCGGTTCCGGTCTGTGCGAGCCCCACCACGTCGCGGCCGGCGAGCAGGCTCGGGATCGTGGCCGCCTGGATCGCCGAGGGCGTCTCATAGCCGACATCCCGCAGCGCCTTCAGCACCGCCTCGCCCAATCCGAGATCGGAGAACGTCATCGGGGTGGGCTCCTCGGGAGCCTCTGCCTCGGCGGGGACATCGACTGTGGACACGCTTCAGGTTAGTCCGCGGCGCTCGGATGTCGAAGTGCCGGTCGCCCGCGTCTCGGCCGTGCCGTCGCCAGCTCGAGAGCCATCGCGTGCTCGGGATGCCGCGCCAGGCGTCGCTCGGTGTGGTCGAGCCAACTCAGCTCGGCCTGGACGGCGAAGATCATCGAGTCCATCACGAGCGACCACGCGAGCTCCTCCGCCCCGGATGCGCCGGCGTAGCGGGTGTCCTCCAGCCGCTCGAGCTGTCCGAGCGACGCGGCCCGCTGCGCCGCGATCACGGCGGTGACGTCGACACCCGGCAGGGTCGCCGCAACGGCGAGTTTGAGCGGGAGCTCGTCGCGCGCGCCCCGCGCTCGCTGCACGGGAGCCCCGAGCCAATCGGCGACCTCGGCGGACCCGGCATCCGTGATGTGGTAGTAGACGTGCCCCTGCGCGTCGCTGTCGCCCTTCGCCACCAGCCCGTCGCGCTCGAGGCGGTCGAGCGTGTTGTAGATCTGCCCGACGTTGAGCGGCCAGATGGAGCCCGTCCGGCGGTCGAACTCGGCGCGCAGCTGATACCCGTAGCAGGGTCCCTGGTCGAGGATCGCCAGCAGGCTCTGTCGCACCGACACCGTCGCCTCCCCGTCCCGGCATCCGAGGAGGATGCCGCCGATCGCCTGCCGAGTATATAGATACCCGGTAGATACCTGTGGATGACCGAGCATCACAGGTCATTTGCAGGTCACGGACGGATAACATAGGCAGGTATGCCTGGCGTCAGCGCCGGCGGCGACGGCGCCTACCGCGCCGCACCCGATAGATGGAGATCGACACGTGGCCAACCCCCTGGAGAGACTGCTCCGCGCCGGAGAGGGACGCATCCTCAAGCGGCTGCAGCAGGTCGTGAAGGCCGTCAACGCCCTCGAAGAGGACTACGCGCAACTGACCGACGAGGAGCTCCGCGGCGAGACGGCGGAGCTGCGCGCTCGCCACGAGGCGGGCGAATCGCTCGACAAGCTCATGCCCGAGGCCTTCGCGGCCGTGCGGGAGGCCGCCAAGCGCACGCTGGGCCAGCGCCCCTACGACGTGCAGATCATGGGTGGCGCGGCCCTTCACCTCGGCAACATCGCCGAGATGAAGACCGGTGAGGGCAAGACGCTCGTCGCGACCCTGCCCGCCTACCTGAACGCCATCGCCGGCAAGGGCGTGCACATCGTCACGGTGAACGACTTCCTCGCCACCTACCAGTCCGAGCTGATGGGCCGCGTGTTCCGCACCCTCGGCATGACGACCGGTGTCATCGTGGCGGGGCAGACGCCGGAGGTCCGCCGCCAGCAGTACCTCTGCGACATCACCTACGGCACGAACAACGAGTTCGGCTTCGACTACCTGCGCGACAACATGGCCTGGCGCAAGGAAGACCTCGTGCAGCGAGGGCACTTCTACGCCATCGTCGATGAGGTCGACTCCATCCTGATCGACGAGGCCCGTACGCCGCTCATCATCTCGGGCCCGTCGTCGGGCGAGGCGAACCGCTGGTTCGTCGAGTTCGCGCGCATCGCAAAGACGCTCGAACCCGGCATCGACTACGAGGTCGACGAGAAGAAGCGCACCATCGGCGTGCTCGAGCCCGGCATCGAGAAGGTCGAGGACTACCTCGGCATCGACAACCTCTACGAGTCCGCGAACACGCCGCTGATCTCCTTCCTGAACAACTCGATCAAGGCCCTCGCGCTGTTCAAGCGCGACACCGACTATGTCGTGATGAACGACGAGGTCATGATCGTCGACGAGCACACGGGTCGCATCCTGGTCGGTCGCCGCTACAACGAGGGCATCCACCAGGCGATCGAGGCGAAGGAGTCCGTCCCCGTCAAGGCCGAAAACCAGACGCTGGCCACCGTGACGCTGCAGAACTACTTCCGCCTCTACGACAAGCTCGCCGGCATGACCGGCACGGCCGAGACCGAGGCGGCCGAGTTCATGTCGACCTACGAGCTCGGGGTGGTCGCGATCCCCACGAACAAGCCGATGATCCGCAAGGACCAGGCCGACCTCGTCTACAAGAACGAAGCGGCGAAGTTCGCTCAGGTGGTCGAGGACATCGCCGTTCGTCACGAGAGCGGGCAGCCCGTGCTCGTCGGCACCGTGAGCGTCGAGAAGAGCGAGCACCTCTCGCGCCTGCTGTCGAAGAAGGGCATCAAGCACGAAGTGCTGAACGCGAAGAACCACGCGCGTGAGGCCGAGATCGTCGCCCGCGCCGGGCGCCTGGGCGCCGTGACCGTCGCCACGAACATGGCGGGTCGCGGCACCGACATCATGCTCGGCGGCAACGCGGAGTTCCTCGCCGTGCAGGAGATGAAGGCGAAGGGGCTCGACCCGGCCGAGACGCCGGACGAGTACGACGCCGAGTGGGAGGGCGTCTACGAGCAGATGCGGGATCGCGTCGCCACGGAGGCCACCAAGGTCGTCGAGGCCGGGGGCCTGTACGTGCTCGGCACCGAGCGCCACGAGTCCCGCCGCATCGACAACCAGCTGCGCGGGCGCTCCGGTCGTCAGGGGGACCCCGGCGAGAGCCGCTTCTACCTGTCCCTCACCGACGACCTGATGCGCCTCTTCCAGTCGGGCGCCGCCGAGGCGATCCTTGCGCGCACGAGCTTCCCCGACGACGTGGCGATCGAGTCGACCATGGTCTCGCGGGCGATCAAGAGCGCCCAGTCCCAGGTCGAGGCCCGCAACGCCGAGATCCGCAAGAACGTGCTCAAGTACGACGACGTGCTGAACCGCCAGCGCGAGGCGATCTACTCCGACCGCCGCCACATCCTCGAGGGCGATGACATCGCCGACCGTGTGCAGCACTTCATCGAGGACGCCATCACCGGCGTGATCAAGGACCACACCGGGACGGGTCACAACGAGAGCTGGGACTTCGACGCCCTCTGGACGGAGCTCAAGACCCTCTATCCGGTGGGCGTGACGATCGACGAGGTCGTCGCCGAGGGGGCCGGCCGAAAGGGCGGCATCTCGGCCGATGGGCTCGTTCGCGAGATCCTCTCCGACGCCCGCATCGCCTACGAGCGCCGCGAGGAGACCCTCGGGGCCGCGGCGACACGCGAGCTCGAGCGCCGCGTGGTCATGCAGGTGCTCGACCGCCGGTGGCGCGACCACCTCTACGAGATGGATTACCTGAAGGACGGCATCGGCCTGCGAGCCATGGCTCAGCGCGATCCGCTGATCGAGTACCAGCGCGAGGGCTACCAGATGTTCCAGTCGATGATGGGACAGATCAAGGAGGAGTCCGTCGGCTACCTCTACAACCTCGAGGTCGAGGTGCGCCGTCCGGCGGAGGGCGAGCGGCCGGCGCAGGTCGAGGCGAAGGGATTGGCGGCCGCACCGGTCGATGGCCACGGGCTTCAGTACTCGGCGCCCAACGATGCGGGCGAGGTCGAGGTGCGCAACGACAGGGGCCAGGTGCAGCAGGCCGCCACGGCGCGTCTCCGCCAGGCGGCAGCCAAGGGTGCCGGCGCGCCGACGGCGGTCGTCGAGGCGGAGGCCCCGGTCACTCGCGGCGCGTTCGGGCAGCGCACCGAGGCGCCGGCGGGTGCCGCCGCGCAGCCCGCGCCGCAGAACCGCGCGCAGCGCCGCGCCACCGACAAGCGCAAGTAGCCCGCCCCGGGCCGCCGACCGGCCCGGGACGGGCATTGCCGGTGGGGATGACGACATCCCCCACCCGCCCATGTCATATGCCACCGCGGCCATACCTGAAAGATCCATCAAATGATTTGAAGAGATCGGGATCGCTAGGTAGCCTCGTTGGGCGACGACGTGGATGGCGTCGCCGAAGCCGCGGCTCGCGGCTCCGTTGCGGACAATGAGGGGTAAGCATCGTGGCCACCAAGTTCGACACAGGCGCTGACACGCTCAGCATCCTCAACAAGCAGACCTCGGCGCAGTCCGACAACCTCGGGGCGCTCATCATGCAGCTCGCCCAGGCTTCGGAGCCGGTCGAGAAGTCGTTCCAGGGACCGGCTCGGCAGGTGTTCGACGTGTTCCAGCGCAACGCGCAGGCGATCGCGTCCGAGGTCAACCGCGCGCTGGGTGCGATCCTGCAGGGCTCCGTCGGCATGGACACGTCCGTGCAGCAGGGAGTCCAGGAGCAGGCGGAGCAGACGCGCGGCGTCGACGGCGCACAGGACTACACGGGCTTCTCCGGCCGAGCCGTCTAGCCATCGACATCCGGAACGAAACCACAAGGAGCACGTGACATGCCTGCATCAGACCGCCTTGCCTTCGACATCAACGACTCGCAGTCCTCTCAGGCGAACTTCCTCGCCATCGCCAGCCACCTCGAGCGGCTCATCGCCGAGCGCGACAAGGAAGTGAAGACGGCTATGGCGGATGCCCGCATCGACGGCGCCGACGCGACCTACCTCGCCAAGGAGCAGCGCTGGACGACCATCTCAGAGAACACGAAGAGCATCATCCAGGCGCTCAAGCAGGCGATGACCGAGAACGACGCGACCGCCCAGACCGCGCTCGCGAAGGCGAAGGCGGCCGTCGACGCGATCGCGTAGCCGACGACGGCGCCGCCTCGGGGCAAATCGCCTCGAGGAAGCGCAGTCGTCCGGTATGGCGAGGAGGTGCAGACCATGGGATTCGAGATAGCGCCAGCGGCGGTGCAGGGGATCGTTCACGCCGTCAAGGGCGAGGCGACCGAGCTTTCGGACGGCATCGACGTCGAGAGCCTGGAGGGTGACGTGGCGGCCATGGCTTCAGCCCCCGCGCCCGGCGCCGCCCAGGCGGTCGCCGAGTTTCTGGGACACGAGTCGCCCGTCATCCAGAGCATCGGCAATCGCATCACCGCGTGCCTGCTCGGCGTGACGACCGTGACCAACTCCTACACGACCGCCAGTGACGAGATGCTGCAGACCGTGCAGTCCAAGGCGATCGCGTCCGCCGAATCCGGCGACTTCTCGTACTTCGGGGTCGAGTGAGGTGATCGCCGTATGACCGACCCGAGGCTTCCCGACATCGGCGCCCACCCGCTGAACACCATGGACACCGAGTCCATCGAGACGGCGGCGGCGTCGATCGCGGCGCTCGGCAGGGTCGTCGGCCAGAACGGAGCCCAGGCCGTGACGGCATGGGCTCCGATCTCCTCCGCGTATCAAGGTCCCGGAGACGCCGAGCTCATCGCGGCCATGGCGCCGGTGAGCACGCTCTCGACCGAGGTGTCGACCCGCACCGCCTCGGTGGCCAGGAGTCTGCGGACGCTCAAGCAGACGGCCGATGAGATCAAGGCGACGATGACGACGCTGAAGGCCGACCTGGTCGACCTGCGCGCGGATGTCGCGGCGTTCGAGCCGACGCAGCCCACGGGTGGGCGTGTGCCGCACGGTGCTGTGCGGACCGACTGGTGGGACGACCCCGCTCTCGAGGCCGAGAACCAGCGCATCATCAAAGGCCTGAACGACTGCGTCGAGCGGATGCACGAGGCCGAGAGGGTGTGCATCAACGAGATCCGCGCGCTGCACAACCTGTCGCCGCTGACCGCGGGAGAAGGCAGCTACGCCGACGGACACTACGGCGTCGACGAGATCCCGCACGAGGCCGAGACCCCGTGGGGCACGGCCGAGCCCGATGACGAGGACTGCGCTGAAGCCGCGGGAAGCTGGGTCGTCAACGCGGGCAAGGACCTCGCGGGGCTGGTCGGCATGCAGTGGGACAGCGACGGCGACTTCTCCTGGACCCTCGACAATTTCACCGAGACGTGGACCGGCATGGCGGTGCTCATCACCCGCAATCCCGAGACGGGCGAGTGGTTCGACTGGGGCGCCGCCGGGGATGCGTGGCTCGGTGCCGGCAAGGACTTCCTCGCCTGGGACCGCTGGTCGGAGAACCCGCAGGGAGCGTTCACGGACGTCGTGCTCAACGTGGGCACCTCCTTCATCGCCGGTGCCGGCGCCGCCACGAAGATCGCCAAGGTGGGCAAGCTCGGCCGTCGCGGAGACGTCGACGTGGATGTGGACGTCGACATCGACGCGGGCGACTTCGCGGTCCCGCGCATCGACGTGGACTCCGACCTCGACCTCGACATCGACTTCGGAGATCTCGATCTCGACATCGACGTGCCGGCCGACCGGCCGGATGTGCCGGCCGACCGGCCGGACGTGCCGGCCGACCGTCCGGATGTGCCGGCCGACCGGCCGGACGTGCCGGTCGACCGTCCGGATGTCACCGGCGACCGCGTCGACGTTCCTCAGGATGGCGCCGACACACCGGGCGACCACGCGGACGGCGCCGGGTCGGACGACACTCCCGCCGCCGATGTCGACCGCGATGCCGTGGACCCGCGGACGGCGGGCCGCACGCCGAACGAGGACGTCGTGTTCCAGCCGTCCCAGGACTACGTCGACGCCGTCGACGCGCGCACAGACGCGGTGGAGGTGCGCCGGGATGCGGTGGCGGAGCGCAGAGACGCCATCGCGCGCCTCGACGAACTGGGGATGCCCGTCTCGGATAAGGATCTCCTCAAGGGCAACATCACCGCCTCGATGAACCGGTTGGAAGCATCCGTGCTCGATGACCCCGACCTCACGCCCGACGAAGCCGCGGAGCGGTTGAACGCGATCGACGATATGCGGACCGCGGCATGGGACGAGCGCGCCTCTTACACGGCGCAGGCGAACGCGTCGGAGCGCCTGGGCGACGCGGCCGCTCGTGATGCGATCCGCTCGCAGGGCGCCGACGTGGTCGTCGACGGAGCGGGCGCCAGCGCCGGACAGTTCGACCAGGTGGGTCTCACTCACGACGGCAGGACGCTGATCGTGGCGGAGGCGAAAGGCGGTTCGGCAGAGCTCAGCGCGAGGGGACGCGTGCTGCCGGACGGCACCCGAGCCGCTCAGGGATCCACGTTGTACTTCAATGACGTCTTCCGCGTCGACCCGACCCTGCAGAGGTACCTCGCGGAGAATCCGGATGTCGCTCACGGCCTTGCCGATGGCACGATCGACGTGAGGTACCAGCTGGTGAAGGCGGACGGGTCAGGGTCGGTCCAGATCGAGGACCTGGCGCTCGACCCGGAGGCGCTCGATCTCACTCTCCCGGTTCCGGTCGGCTGAGCGAACCGAGGGAGCACTGCGCGGCCCGGCACCCGCCGCGGGGGCTCGCATAGACTGAGAACATGACCGTGAGTTCCGCGACCATCGATGATCTGCGCCCCATTGTGGACGCCTTCGCGGAGTTCACCTGGCCCGCGCCGAGGGACTCGATGCACCCCGTCGCTGAAAAGCTCGGCTGGACGCTGCAGCTGGACAGGCCGAAGGGCATCAACTATCAGACCGCCTATGGCTTCGGGCGCGGTCGCGCCAGCGTGCTCATCAGCGACGATGACATCGCCGAGGTGACGGTGCATGTCAGCGCCCGGATCGATGAAGACGATCAGGAGCAGCGTGCGCAGCTCGCGCAGGCCTTCTCCGCCGTTCGAGGCGCCCTCGAGCAGATTCTCGGGACTCCCGCTCACGTGCGCCGCGGCGAGTACCCCAGGATCTCGTGGGACCTGGCCAGCGGCGGTCGCATCGCCCTCGACAGGCTGGGCGCCGTGGTGGCTCTCACCGTGCTGCAGCAGAAGTACGCGGACATCGAGCGCTTCGAAGAATCGCGCGGCATCCCCGACGACCGCGATCCCGAGGCCGACCTGGTCTGACCCCCGGCGTCGCCGGCCCTTCGCTGCACGCCGGCGACGCAGGACCCTGTCGAACGCTGAATATGCTGTCGAGGTGACTGACGTGGAATATGCAAGCGCGCCCAGGCTCAGGTCGATCATCGATGAGTTCACGGCACTCGCATGGCCGGCGGACAGGGCCGTCCTGGGGCCGATAGCCGATCGGCTCGCGTGGGTCGTGCGGCTGGATCTTCCCGGGAGCATCGACTATCTGTCCGAGGTGGGCGCCTCTCGAGCGTTGGTGAACGTCTTGCTCGACGAGGGCCTTGTCGCCGAGGTCAAGGCGGGTGTCAGCTCACAGATCGACGAGACGGATTCCGCGCAGCAGGAGGCGCTCGCGGATGCGTTCACGGCCGTCGTCGCTGACGTGCAGGCGATTCTGGGCGCGCCCGCGCATCGCCGCCGCGGGGAGTATCCCCGCGTGTCGTGGGACCTGCCGAACGGAGGACGTGTCGCCGTTCAGTGGCTCGGCTTCGTCGTTCAGCTGGTCGTGCTGCAGAAGAGGTACGCTGACGTCGAGCGCTTCGAGGAGTCGCGCGGGGTAAGCGCGGATCGCGACGCCGGAGCGGACCTCGGTTGAAGGCTCCTGGGCTCGCATCGTGGGAGTGAAGCACGCGACGATCGATGATCTGCGTGAGATCGTCGACGCGTTCTCGGTCGGTGGGCGCACGAGCGACGCGGCGCGAACCCCCGCGTCTCGTGGGACCTTGAGAACGGCGGCCGTATCGCTCTCGAAAGGCTGAGCGCGGTCGTGTCACTCTACGTGCTGCAGAAGAAGTACGCCGATGCCGAGCGGTCCGAGGAGAAGCGAGGCGTTCCCGAGGAGCGCGATCCTGAGGCCGACCTGATCTGACGCGGCCTCACCGACTGCCGCGCCCTGAGCCGATTCCGGCCGGTCGATTAGGCTGGGCTGGTGACAGACGTGGATGCCTGGTGCGGACGGGCCGCATGACGCTCGTCGACGCCGTCGTCGTCTGCGGCCGGTGCGGGGGACCGGCATCCGCCTCCGCCGTGAGCTGCCCCGCGTGCCGCGGTGGCATCCCCGGCGAACTGCTCCCGATCGTGCGAGTAAGCCCGCTCTCGACCGGGGCGACCAACGCATCCCCGACTCGCCGCGCGGCATCCTGTGCCGTCTCCGTGGCGGTCCCCGTTCTGGCCGGAACCGCCGCCGCGCTCGCCGCCTCGCTGACGACACCTTGGCGTGTCACCCTCGGCGTCGCCGTGTTCCTCGCGCTGGCCGCGCTGCAGTTCGCGACGTGGTTGTGGTGGGGCCGAGCGCTCGGCAACGTCCTCACGTCCACGCGCACGGTCCGTGCGGACGACGGCACGGCACTGTCATCGGGAGGGATCCGCCGGCTGTTCCGTGGTGGGGAGGCGGTGCTCGCGGCTCCCGGCGTGCAGCAGGGACCGCTGCTTCGCCGCATCGGGGCCGCCACCGTCTCGGTACGGGGCGACCGCGATCCGCTCCGGCTGGGCGCGGTCGAACGGGTCGAGCTGCCGTCTCGGCCGACCGGTGGAGCTCGACGACACGGGCGCCTACGTCCCCTCATGCTCGTCTTCGACGACCGGCTCCGCGTGCCCCTCGAGCGCAGCATCGTGCTCGGTCGCAACCCCGAGCGGCCGGAGTCCGAGCCGGACACCATCGTCCTCGCCCTTCCCGACATGTCCCGGTCGATCTCCAAGGCGCACGTGCGCATCGACCGGGAGGCCGAACGCGTGTTCGTGCAGGACCTGGGGTCGACCAACGGGACCGAGCTGGTCGCCCACGACCGGTTGTCCGAGCTCTCGGCCGGCTCGCGCGTAGAGCTGCCCCCGGGGGCCCATCTGCTGCTGGCCGGGCATCGGCTTCGCATCGAGGGCTGGGAAGAGGGGTCGGCGGCATGAGCGCACCACGGCCCGTCTACCCGCACCCGCTGCTCGACGCGCGCGCGTCCGGGGTCGTCATCACCCGCTCGGTCGCAAGCCGTCTCACCCTCAGCGCTGGGCGCTCCGACTTCCTGCTCGAGGCGCAGCGCAAGGAGCGGCGTGCCGTCCTCACGACGAGCGCGGACGCGGTGCTCAGCGATCACCTCGTCGCGCTCATCAACGCCGTGGGAGCCGCCTGGGGTGTGACGGATGCCGCCGGCGAGGCCTGGGACGGGCTGACGGGACGGCGTCTGGCCCGAGCCGAGGCGGCGGATCATCGGCCGGCGAAGGGACCGGAAGACCTCCACCCCGGATTCCTCACGCCCGAATCGACGTCCATCCGCGTGCGCGTCTCGGTGGCGCGTCGACACCGCAACGCCTTCGAGACGATCCTCGGGGGAGACGTGGAGCAGCTCGCGCCGCTGCTGTCCGGGGCGCTTCCCGCGGGGTGGGGCACCAGTGAGCCCAGCGGCATGCCATGGGATCGCGAGGCACTGACGACCTATGCGCGAGAGGCCGATCGCCCGACGCGGGTCGTCGTCGCGGGGTCCAACGGGGGCCGTGCGCTGACCGGCTACGTCTCCGCTCACCGCACGACCGCCGGCATCGAAGAGGTCTCCGAGCTGCTGGTGAACCTCGGAGGGGAGAACGACGCCGAGACGGCCGGCCGGATCGCCGGGGTCGCAGCCGCCCTCGAGTCCATCGCCCCGGGGGTGCCGCTGTTCGCCGCCGCCTTCGCGGATCCCGGCCGCGCCGACCTCTTCCGTGCCGCGCGCTTCCCCCGCCCGTTCTGGCCCCTCGCCCTTCTCGTCGGCGCGCCGGCCGTGCGCACCCTCGGCATCGACCCCCACGCCGTCGCCGGCCGCCACGGTGGCGCCGTCCTCGGCGGGCGCCGCACGCCTGCGCTGATGCTCGACCTCAGCGGGCTCACCGCCCCGGCGAGCTGGATCCGCCTGCGTGCCTTCGTCGACGATCTGGGAGCGGAGCGCATCGCCGAGGCGTCCCCCGCGATGGCGGGCATGCTGTTCGGGGGGAGTGCGGAGTGAGCGACCGCGATGCGCTCCTGCTGGAAGCCGTCACCGTGCACCGGGATCGACTGTCGTCGGCTCTCGTGTTCGGACCGCCGCGTGCCCGCAGATCCGTCGGGACGAACGTACGGCGCTTCGTAGGGAGCGTCGTCCTCGCGGCGGTCGTCTGCGCCGTCTGCGTCGCGATCTCCTTCATCGGCAGTGTGCTCGCGCAACAGGAGCGGGACGCGCGGGAGAGATCGCTGAGCTCGGCTCCCCTCAGCTCCGTGGTGGCGCCGGCGTCGGCGGGATGGGAGGCGGGATGACCGGGTACACGAGGATCACCCTCGTCGGCGAGCGCCTGCGTGGCGACGTCGTCGTTCCGAACGACGAGCCGTTCGTCGGCCTTCTGCCGGAGCTGCTCGATCTCATCGGCGAGGGCGAGCGCTTCGCCGGCGCGCCCGTGCAGCTGGTGCGCCGCACGGGGCAGCAGCTCGACCTGTCGGCGACGGCGGGGGAGCTGGCCATTCCGGATGGCGACGTCCTGCGGGTCGTGCACGCCGAGGAGGCGCCCCCACCGCCGGAAGTCGCCGACGTGACCGACGTCGTCGCGGAGTCGCTCGTCCGGCGATCGGATCGCTGGGGAGAATCCGCACGCCAGTGGGTGGGGGCGCTGGCGGTCGGTGCCGGCACGCTCGCCGTCGCTTTCCAGGTGACAGCCGGGCTGGATCGAGCGGCATCGGTGGCAGCGCTCGTCGTCGGGTACGTCGCATCGCTCGCCGCGGCGATCGTCTTCGGACGCCTCGGATGGTCGTGGTCCCGGCGATGGACGACTGCCGTCGCGCTCGGAATCGCCCCGCCGCTCGCGGTCGCGGTCGGCGCTTCGGCGGGGGCCGACGACGTGTTCGACGCGATTCTCGCCGTCGGGCTGGCGTGGATCGCCATCGGCGTCGGATTCGGTCTGGCGGCGCGCTCGGCTCCCGCCGCGTGGGGGGCGCTCGCGGGGTCAGGCGCAACGGCGGCCGCGGTGGGACTCGCCCTCAGCTCCGTGCCTCTCGTCGTCACCGCCGCGATCGTGGGTCTCGCCGCGCTCGTCGTGATCGGAATCCTTCCCCCCATCGCGCTCGCAGCCTCCGGGCTGTCGCGGCTCGATGATGCCGCCCTGGCGGGATCGCTGCCCTCTCGGCGGAATGTGCAGCGCTCGCTCGACGACGCGTACGCCAGCCTGGCGTGGCTCTGCGTCGCGCTGTCGGTCACGGCAGGCGCGGCCGCCGTCGTGCTCGTGCTCTCTGGCGACATCTTCGCCGTGCTCCTCGGCGTCGCGATCGCGCTCGTCCTCGCCCTGCGAACGCGGCAGTTCCCCCTCGTATCGCACGTCGTTCCGCTGTGGGCCGGCGCCGTGGCCACGATCCTGGCCGTGGCCTACTCGCCGCTGCTCCCGGCGGGCGCCGACGCTCTCGTACTCGTCGGGCTGGCGATCGCCGCGATCGTCCTGGTCGGTGTTCGACCATCCGCGCACGGACGGGTGCGGCTGCGACGCTGGGGAAACGCGCTCGAGCTGCTCGCCGTCATCTCCACCGTGCCTCTTCTGCTCGGCGTGCTCGATGTCTACCCCGATCTGCTGCGGACGTTCGGCTGACATGACGGATGCCGGGCAGCGCGTTCCCCTCATCGCCGGCGGGGCGGGATGGGCGGATCGCCAGCGCGTGTACGTCGACCTCGATCGCCGCGTCCGCACCCCCTTGCCGACCAGCCGGCGCGTATCGGTCCTCTCTCTCGCGGGCGGAACGGGTGCCAGCAGCGTCGCCGCCGCGGTGGCGGCGCTGGCGGCCGCGCGACGGGCGCGCCCCGTGCTCGCCGTCGACGCGCACGGATCGACGCACGGCCTCGCGGAGAAGCTCGGCTGGGAGAGCGCCGAGCGGATGACGGCGCCGGATGCCGTGCGCGAGCGCGCTCGCACCTTCTCGGAGGCGACGAACGGCCTCCCGCACCGCGGGAGCCTCCACTTCCTCGGGCTCGGCCGTGAGAGCGCGGCGGTGTGGCCGGCGGACGTTGCGGAGTGGCGGGAAGCTGTTGCTCCCATCGGCCGCTTCTTCCCGCTCGTCGTGACGGACTGGGGCCGGAGGCGAGAGCTCACAGCCGTTGCCGAGATCGCCCGTGCCTCGCACTCCGTCTGCGTCGTCGCGGCGGCAGACCGACGAGGCCTCGAAGAGGCCGCGTCGCTCGTGCCCGCGATGCGCGTGGAACCCGGCGCGCCCGACGTCACGCTCGTGCTCGTCGACGTGTCCGACGCGGGCGGCTCGGCCACACGCGTGCGGCTCGGGCCCCTCGATGCCCCCGTGCTGCGTGTGCCGTTCGATGCCAGGCTGGCGTCCGGCATCGGCGCCGGCGGGCGCACCCGCCGTGCGTGGCTCGCCATCGCCGCGGCCGTCATCGCCGGGCGGGCGTCCGATGCGTCGCAGGAGGTCGCATCGTGACGGTGCGGGTCATCCATCGACCGGCGAGGGTCGTGCGGCCCCCGGAGCCTCCCGTTCCCCGCGAGGTCGCCGCGCCGCCGCGCGCCACCGACGAAGGCCGCGGCTTCCCGCTGCAGATGCTGCTTCCCGTCATCGGCGCGATGTCCTCGGTGGTGATGATCACGGTCCTCCGCACGAACCCGCTGATGGTCATCGTTGCGGCGATGATCTTCGTCGTGGCAGTCGTCGGCGGCATCGGGATGGCGCTCACGCAGCGCGGGCAGACGGTTCGGCGCCGGCGAACCCAGCGCCAGCGGTTCCTCGAGCACCTCGAGAACGAGCGCGAGCAGCTCCGCGCGGTCGGCGACGACGTGCGGAGGACCGCAGTGCTCACGGACCCTCCGCCCGCCGCGCTTCCGGACATCCTCCGCGACCCCGCGCGCCGCTGGGAGAGACGGCGGTCAGACGGCGACTTCCTGCGCCTGCGCATCGGCACTGGGCCCGTCGACTGGCATGCCCTCACGCTCCCCGCCGACACCAACCCGGTCGAACCGCACGATGAGCTGCTGCGCGGGGAGCTCACCCAGCTGCTGCACCACTACTCCGTCGTGCGGGACATGCCCGCCACGGTCGAACTCGACCGTGTCGGCGACGTGTCCATCGTCGGTCCCCGGGACGCCACCCTCGGTGTCGCGCGTGCGCTCTACGCCCAGATCATCGCCTTCCACGCACCCGACGACGTCTCGATCGCGCTGGTCCACCCCCCGGAGCTCGAGGGGGATTGGGACGGGCTCGACGTCGTGGGGCACGTGCAGGCGACCGACGTCTTCGACGGCCCGGTCGCGGCCCGGCGTGTCGCCCCGACGCTCGAACGGCTCTCGAGCCTTCTCGCACCGTGGCTGCAGGCGCGAGCCGAGGCGGTGGCCGCGGAGCGTCGAACGGGACGAACGGGGGCGAGCGCGCGGATGTCGCGGCTGCTGGTCTTCGTCGACCACGGAGCCGCGACCGCATCTTCGCTCGCCGCGGCGGAGCGCGAGGCGACGCTGCGAGAGCTCGGCATCACGATCGTGCACCTCGTCGATGATCGGCTCAAAGAACCGTCGGAAGTCTCGGTGCGCATCACGGCGACCGGCGACCGGCTCGTCGTCGACGATGTGCGCAAGCAACCCCCTGCCACCGGTATCCGTGCCGACCAGCCGGGACTGCGCGAAGTGCGGGCGCTGGCGGCGACGGTCGCACCGCTCCGCCTGAGCCGCAGCGACGCACGGCGGGATGCCGAAACGGGTGACGTCATCGGGGTGCTGGAGTCGCTCGGCTACGACGGCCTGTCCGCCGAGCAGC
This sequence comes from Micromonospora sp. DT81.3, assembly GCF_049847225.1. Lineage (NCBI taxonomy): Bacteria > Bacillati > Actinomycetota > Actinomycetes > Micromonosporales > Micromonosporaceae > Micromonospora > Micromonospora sp. DT81.3. Next base: position 452,050 of record NZ_JBNCNY010000002.1, on the reverse strand, counting down.
TGGCTCATGCCTGGCGCCCGCGCGCCGAAAGCGCCTTCCTGCGCGTGCCGATCGGGGTCGATGAGAACGACGAGGTCGTCGAGCTCGATCTGAAGGAGTCCGCGCAGCTCGGCATGGGCCCGCATGGCATCGCCATCGGGGCGACCGGCTCCGGCAAGTCCGAGTTGCTCCGCACCCTCGTGCTGGGACTCGTCCTGACCCATCCGCCCGAGGATCTGGCCATGGTGCTGGTGGATTACAAAGGCGGGGCGGCCTTCGCACCGTTCGCCGCCCTGCCGCACGTCGCGGGCGTCATCGACAATCTCGCCGACGACGCCCAGCTCACGCGCCGGGCCCAGACGAGCATCGCGGGAGAGGTGCGCCGGCGCCAGGAGCTGTTGCGCGACGCCGGCTCGGTCGCATCCATCTCGGCATACCGCCGCCTGCGGCGGCAGCATCCCGAGATGCCTCCCATGCCGCATCTCCTGCTGGTGATCGACGAGTTCGGCGAGCTGCTCACCGCCGAGCCGGACTTCGTCGATCTGCTGCTGACGATCGGCCGGATCGGGCGTTCGATCGGTGTGCACCTGCTGCTGTCGAGCCAGCGCATCGAACAGGGCAAGCTGCGCGGCCTCGACACGTATCTGTCGTATCGGATCGGGCTGCGCACGTTCTCCGAGTCCGAAAGCCAGGTGATCCTCGACACGCGGGACGCGTTCCATCTGCCGGCGATCCCGGGCTTCGGCTACCTCAAGGTCGACACCACGAAGTACACGCGCTTCCGGGCCGGCTATGTGTCGGGACCGCTGCCCACTCCGTCCGAGCCGCAGGCGGAGGAGAGGGCGCGCCCCATCCTGCTGCCGCGCTACAACACGATCGAGGCGGATGCCGCTGGTCGCGATGGTGCCGATGCAGAGGTGCGGCTCGCAACCCCGGTGCACGTCGGGCCCAGCCTGCTCGATGCCGCCGTCGAGCTGCTCCGCGACGCACGCCCGCCCGTGCCACCCGTGTGGCTGCCGCCGCTGCCCACGAAGTTCGCGTTCGAGCGCGTACGGGGCGCACGGGCCGACGGTCCTCTGCAGGTGCCGGTCGGCCTTCTCGATGACCCCGCACGCCAGCGCCAGGGCCCCTGGCTGCTGGACCTCACGAGGGGCGGCGGGCACCTCGCGGTGTACGGAGCGCCCCAGACCGGCCGCTCCACCTTCCTCCGCACCCTCGGCATGGGTTTCGCCCTGACCCACACGCCGGTCGAGGTGTCGATCTACGGCCTGGACCTCTCCGGCGGCGGGCTCGCGCGGCTCGAACCGTTCCCGCACGTCGGCGGCGTCGCCACCCGCTTCGATCCCGAGCGAATCGGGCGCCTTCTCGATGAGCTGCTCGCCATGATGCGGGCCCGGGAGTCCATCTTCCGCGAGCGCGGCATCGACTCGCTCGCGGTGCTGCGTGCGCGGCACGCCCGCGGCGAGATCCCCGAGCTGATCGCCCCCGACATCGTGCTCCTCGTCGACGGGTTCTCGCAGCTGCGCGGCGAGTTCGAGGAGTTCGAGGAGCGGCTGATGGCCCTGCTCGGACGTGGCGGATCCTTCGGCATCCACCTCGTTCTCGCGATGAACCGATGGAACGATGTGCCGATGCGGCACCAGTCGCACGTCGGGCAGCGGATCGAGTTCCGCCTCAACGACGCCATGGACTCGCAGGTCGGCCGCAAGATCGCCGAGACGCTCAAGGAGGCGGGCCCCGGCCGCGCGGTGACGGCGGAGGGGCTGTTCGGTCAGATCGCACTCCCCGTGCAGACCGTCGTCGACGACGGGGAGATCGGCCCTGCGCTCGAAGATCTCGCCCGCCGGTTCGCCGACGGCTGGAGCGGGGTCGCCGCGACACCCATCCGCCTGCTGCCCGAGCTGCTCGACCCGGCGGACCTGCCGGACGCGCTGGACGAGCCGGACCGCGTGCCGATCGGCGTGCGGCAGGACGATCTCGCCGGGGAGTTCTTCGACCCGCGCATCGAGCAGCACCTGCTCGTGTACGGTGACGCCGGCAGCGGAAAATCCTCGATCCTCCGGGGCATCGCGGAGGGATTCATGGAGCGCTACACCGCCGACGAGGTCGTGTTCGCCGTCATGGACGCCCGCGGCCACGTCGCGCCGGTCGTGCCGGAGGAGTACCTGGGCGGGCACGCCCCGAACGCACGCCGGGCCGAAGTGCTCGCCACGTCGGTGGCGCAGGAGCTGGCCCGCCGCAGCGACCCCGCCGAGGCGGCGCGCAAGCCGGGTCCGCGGGTGGTGGTGCTCGTGGATGACCACGACATCCTGAGCTCCGGCGGCGATGACCCGCTCGCGCCGCTCATCCCCTACCTGCCGTCGGCCCGCGACCTGCGGCTGCACGTGTTCCTGACCCGGCCGGTCGCCGGATCGACCCGCGCATCGTTCGAGGTCGGCATCCAGTCGCTCCGCGACACCGGGGGAACCGGCCTCGTTCTCTCGGGAGAACGATCGGAAGGGCAGGTGTTCCCGCGGGTGTACGCCGAGCAGATGGTCCCTGGCCGCGCGCGCATCGTGCGCCGCGGGCGCCCGCCGGGCGTCATCCACCTCGCGCACTTCCCGCTGCGCCGCCCGTCGCCGGCCATGGCCGCCACACCCGCAGGAGATAATTCGGATGCCTCGTGAGTTCATCCTCGTGTCGGAGCGATCCCCCGATACGGACGATCTACGCGCCGCCGCGGGGGCGCTCGGCCACACCGTGACGATCGCGCGCGCGAAGGCCGGCGCGCTCGATCTGGTGCTCGACGGCGAGGGCCGCGTGCTGCTGTCGGTCGAATACACCCAGCGCATCGCCGTGCCCGACGAGATCGAGCGACTGGCACCGGCCGCGTCCTCGCTGCTTCCCGGGCCGGTGTTCTGGACCGAGTGCTGGGCACCGTTCGGGGCCGACGGAGAGGTGGGCGAGCGCATCGCCGAGGGGGTCGCCCGGGCGTGCGGCGGCGTGTGCGTCAAAGAGGATGGCGGGCTGTGACGCAGCCCATCCCTCCGGCGCCGCCTGCTGCGCCCTCGCTCCGGCAGACCCGCCGGGCGACCCGATCAGGCGGGCAGCGCATCGTCGTCGTGTCCGGGAGCGGCGGCGAGGGCGCGACGACGGTCGCCGCACTCGTCTGGTCGAGGCTCGCCGACGCCGGCCTCTCGGCGGACGCGCTGTCGCGCGCCGATGACCCGCTGACTGTTCGCCTGCCGAACGCCGACGGGAGCGACGGCGTACTCTCGGTCGTCGACCCCGGACCCCATGCCCTCGACCAGACGCTGTCGGACTCGGACGTCCTCGTGGTGGTCTGCGCCGCGACGACCGTCTCGATCGAGCGCGGCCGGGACGTGCTCGCCGAGGCCGACGACCGGGACGTGCGAGCACCGGCGCTCGTGGTCTGCGCCCGCACCGAGAGCGAGGGTCGGCGCGCACGCGTGCGGGTCGCTCAGGCTCTGCGGGCGGATCCGCGCGTCGTGACCCTGCCGTACGACCCGGCGCTCGCCGGCTCCGCGCGCCTGGATCCGGACCGGATGAGCGCGACGACGCTCGCTGCCGGTCACCGCGTGCTCGAGCTCCTCGGCGCCGCGAGCGGCGGCATCGCGAACCCAGCCGGGTCGGATCGTCGCGGCTGAATCCGGCGCGATCGTGCGTGCGTGCGCCCCGACCCGGCCACCGTCGGTCGATTGGCCGCGTGGGGGCGAGGATATCCTGATCCGATGAGCACCCTCCGTCCGCTCGACCAGTCGTCGAAGCTGAAGAACGTCCTGTACGAGATCCGCGGCAACGCCCTCGTAGAGGCCGCCCGGCTGGAGTCCGAGGGGCACTCGGTGCTCAAGCTCAACACCGGCAACCCCGCGACCTTCGGGTTCGAGGCGCCGTACCAGATCGTCCGCGACATGATCGCCTCCATCCCTCACGCGCACGGGTACTCGGACAGCCGCGGCATCCTGCCCGCCCGTCAGGCCATCGTGTACCGCTACGAGGACGTTCCGGGGTTCCCACGTCTGGATCCGGACGACGTCTTCCTCGGCAACGGCGTCTCCGAGCTGATCACGATGACGATGCAGGCGCTTCTCGATGAGGGCGATGAGGTGCTGATCCCGGCTCCGGACTACCCGCTCTGGACCGCGATGACGAGCCTGGCCGGCGGCACCCCGGTGCACTACCTCTGCGACGAGGACGCCGGATGGCAGCCGGACCTGGAGGACATCCGCTCCAAGGTCAGCCCGCGCACGAAGGCCATCGTCGTCATCAACCCGAACAATCCGACCGGGGCGGTGTACTCCCGCGAGGTGCTCGAGGGTCTCGTCGAGATCGCCCGGGAGAATTCGCTGCTGCTCCTCGCCGACGAGATCTATGACCGCATCCTCTTCGACGACGCCGTGCACATTCCGCTCGCAACCCTGGCGCCCGAGCTGCTGTGCCTCACCTTCAACGGTCTTTCCAAGACCTACCGGGTGGCCGGCTACCGCTCGGGCTGGCTCGCGATCACCGGCCCGAAGCAGCACGCGAAGGGGTTCCTGGAGGGCATCAACCTCCTCGCGTCGACACGACTCTGCCCCAACGTTCCCGCCCAGCACGCCGTGCAGGCGGCCCTCAGCGGCGTGCAGTCGATCGACGCCCTGATCGCGCCGTCGGGCCGACTGCACGAGCAGCGGGATGCAGCGTGGCAGGGTCTCGAGGCGATTCCCGGAGTGACCTGCCACCGTGCGGAGGGCGCCCTGTATGCGTTCCCTCGTCTGGATCCGAACGTCCACGAGATCCGCGACGACGGCAAGCTGGTCTACGACCTGCTCGTCAGCGAACACGTCCTGCTGGTGCAGGGCACGGGATTCAACTGGCCCACACCGGACCACCTGCGCATCGTCACGCTTCCGGAGGCGCGCGTGCTCACGGACGCGATCGAGCGCCTCGGCAACTTCCTCGCCGGCTACCGGCAGTGACGGCTAGCCCGTCCGCCGCGGGCGAGCAACCCCCTGTGGCGCAGCGAGGGTCGGCGTAGCGTTCGGGCATGGCAATCGAACTCAATCAACCGGCGCTGCGCAATGCGCGCGCTCTGGTGCGAGACGGCAAGGTCGTGAAGGACGAGCGCGACGACTGGTCGGAAGCCGCCCCGACCGCCGACGAGGAGAATGCGTTCATCGAGCGCGAGGGCTGGACGGAGTACTCGCACTGGCACCTCGGCATCGACAAGGGCGAGAACCGCGAGACGAAGCAGGCGTACAGCTTTCCCTTCGGCGACTTCCGCAAGGTGCACCGCTCGGGGGTGATCTCCGGAGAGAGCCGGGCGGGGCAGCACGACCACACCGAGATCCGGGACGCGCTGAAAGACCTGCTCGACCTCATCGACGCGGAGGAGTGATCCCGCGCCCCGGCCGAGGCCGGGACCGGTTCAGTCATGCGTTGCGGAGACGTGAGCGGGCCGGCCGCTCCGTTGAGGCCGACCCGGGTCCGGGAGGCTAGAGCAGCGCGAGGGAGGTCGCGCGCCAGCGGCGATCCATGCCCTCGAGCCGGATCGCCACGGCGCGCGTTCGCGCCGGACCCGCCACGATGACCACCGCTTCGACGACGCCGTCCGCGGGCGACGTGTGCCGGACCGAGAGGATGGCGTGCTTCGGGCGGGAAGCCGGAACCCCGCGGGCGCTGCGGGCGCGGGTGGCGAGGTTCGCGCGACCGACGAGCTTGCGGTACGCGTCTTCTGTGAGCCAGCGTGCCAGTTGGTCCACTTCGCGCACGCCGGCCAGCACCTCCAGCACACCGCGCGTGAGGTTGGTGAGAAGGGGTTCCGGATCGGGTAGCGCCTCGGACGAGGTGCGCTGATGAGTGAAGTACTCGTGCAGTGCGGCGGGGTCGCCGAACTGCGCGTAAGGGCGGGCTGCAGAGCCCGAGGGCGGCATTGCCATCGGTGCCTATCGGGTAAGGGGGGAGACGGTCCGAGAAGTACAACACATCGCAAAGCACACTCAGGAACCGGAACGGCTCCTGTGGATAACTTGTGATGGGGTCGTGACCTTTGCCCTACTCTTCGAAAGGTGCGCTGGGATCTCTTCTTCGAGGACCTCGAGGATCAGCTGGCCTCCGAATGGGAGGCCGAACGCGCCGCGCTCGACACGGAGGCGGAGCGCCTGCGGCTCTCGCGGATGGAGCTGCGGTCGCGGCTGGCAGCGCTCGTGGGAGCGAGGTCGACGGACGATGTGGCTCCTCCGTCGCTGGAATTGGCGGACGGCACGACGCTCTCGGCCCGCATCCAGGCGCTCGGTGCCGACTGGCTGGCGGCCGTTCCCGCGGACGGGGGCCGGTGGGGCATCACGATCGTGCCGCTGGCCGGCATCCGGGGGGTCGGACTGGCGTACGGCGAGCTGCTGCGCACCGCTCGCCCGCTCGACGCGCGCGCCGGCCTGTCCGAGCGGATGACGTTCGGATTCGTGATGAGGGATGTCGCGCGGCGGCGCGCGCCCGTTTCAGTGGGTCTCCTGTCCGGCCGTGTGCTGACCGGAACCATCGACCGCGCGGGCGCCGATCATCTGGATGTCGCCCTGCACGAACCAGGCGCTCCCCGCCGTGCCGGTGACGTGCTGGGCTACCGGCTCGTGCCGTTCTCAGCCATCGCGTGGGCACGGCTGGACGGTGCGAACTCGCTTTCCGTGTCGTGACGGAGGTGGTGTCGGTGCGCGCCGCTCAGTCGCCGCGCGCGGTGCGGGAGCCCCACACCTCGGGAAAGCTCGCGGCGTTGGACTCGTTCCAGAGCGCCATGCGACGCGCCTCCTCGACCTGATCATCGAGGTAGTCGGCGACGCTCGCCTCTTCGACGCGCCAGCGGGCGGGCGAACCCAGGCGGGCGCCCCGCAGACGGCCTTCCTGCACGAGCGCAACGACCTCATCGACCGAGATGCTGAGAAGCTCGGCGACTTGCGCGGGTGCGAGGTAGCGCACGCCGGAGGTCGGGTCTACGGGCATGTCACCCATTATGGCGCCGGGAGAGGGGGTCGGCTCCGGGGCCCGAGGGGCTGTGGATAACATCCAGGGCACATCGGCGGCCCCTGCGACCATTGCCTGCATGAGCCATCCGCATCCCGTTCGGCGCCGCGCCTTCTGGGGCGATGCCCGCTTCTTCATCGGCATCCTTCTGATCATCGCCTCCATCGCGGGGGTGTGGTTCGTCGTCGCCTCTGCTCGCCAGACCGCCCCCGTGTTCGCCGCCGACCGCACGATCGTCGTCGGCGAGACCGTCACCGCTGACGAACTGCGCGTGGTGGATGTCGCGCTCGGCCAGGTCGGCGATGCGTACCTCACCCCGGACCGCCTCGGCGACGGACTCATCGCGACGCGCACGATCGAGGACGGCGAGCTCGTCCCGGCCAGCGCGGTCGGCGATGCGACCGCATCCCGCTCCACGACGATCGTCGTCCGCAGCGCCGTGGACGTGCCGAGCTCCATCGAGCCCGGATCGAGCGTCGAGCTCTGGAGCGCGCCGCTGGTGGAGCGGGGAACCTACGACACTCCCCGCATCCTGATCGCCGACGCCACGGTGGCCGCGGTGACGCGGGACGACACCATGATCGGAGGCGGTTCCGCGATGCTCGAACTCGTCATCCCGCGGGCCGAGGTCGCCGAAGCGCTCGCGGAGGTGGCCGCCGCCTCGGCACTGTCCGTCGTGCCGACCGGCGGAGCGGACGCCCCGTGATCGGCGCCCCCTCGGCGCCGCTCGCGCGGGTGGTCATCGCGCACGATCACGCCACCCGGCTCGCCGCGGAGTTGCGGGCCGAGGGCGTCGAGGTGCTCGCGACGCTGGCGCCACAAGCGCTCGCCGACGCCGCGGCCGATGTGGCACTCGGGGGCGAGGCGGCGGCCGTGTGGTCGGTGCTCGCCGAGGCCGACGCGCTCGTGCTGCACGCGAGCCGCGAGACGCTGACCGCGGCGGCCGTCGCCGCGTGCGACCGGCATGGTGTGCGCATCCTGCCCCTCGCCGATGATGCCGCCTCACGCAGGCTGGTCGGCTCCTTCGGGCTCGGAGAGCCGCTCGGGACGGATGTCGAGGCGTGGCGCATCGCGCGGGCGCTGAGCGCGCCGACCATGGCGGCGCCGGAGCCGCTCTCCGATTCCACGCCGACGCGGATCATCGCCGTCTGGGGTCCCGGCGGTGCACCCGGTCGGTCGACGCTCGCGATCGAGCTCGCCGTCGAACTGGCGCGTGGCGGTCGCCATGTGGGCCTCATCGATGCCGACACCCACGGGCCGTCCCTCGCGCTGGCGCTCGGGCTGGCGGATGAGGGCCCCGGGTTCGCGGCCGTGTGCCGGCAGGCCGAGCTCGGCGGGCTCGACGCCAGGGAACTGACCCGCGTGAGCGCGCCCCTGACCCACCCCGACGGCTCCGTCGACGTGCTGACGGGCCTCAACCGGCCGAGCCGGTGGCCGGAGCTGAGCGATGCGCGGGTGACGGCGGCCCTCGCCGCATGCCGTGAGTGGGCCGACTACGTGGTGGTGGATGTCGCGGCCTCGCTCGAGCGCGACGAGGAGATCGTGAGCGACCTCGACGGCCCACGGCGCAACGCCGCGACGCTCGCCGCGCTGCGTTCCGCCGACCTCGTGGTCGCGGTCGCCTCGGCCGACCCCCTCGGGGTGTCGCGCTTCCTGCGCGGCTACGACGAGCTGCGGGCGACCATCGGCGTGACGCCGGTGTCGGTGGTCGTGAACCGCCTCAGACCAGGCGCCCTCGGCATAGACGCCCGCGGTCAGGTTCGGCGGACGCTGGAGCGGTTCGCGGGCATCACCCAGGTCACCTTCGTGCCCCTGGACGCCCGGGCAGCGGATGCCGCGATGCTCTCCGCCCGGCCGATCGCGGAGGTGGCGCCCCGATCCGCCGTGACGCAGGCCGTGCGGCGGCTCGTCGGCGACCTCGTCGGGCCGGGCGCGGCATCCGCTTCCCAGGGCACCAAGGCCCGCCGGCGCCGCGGTGTCGCGCAATCCGAAGAGGGTCTTCGCACCGCCTAAGCTGGAACGGTGTCGACCCTCAGCGATCTGGTCTATGCGCAGGGGCGCTCCAGCGAATCCGATGTCGAGTGGCTGCACCGCCTCGCCAGCGATGGGCAGCTTCTCGCCGATCTGGCGTTCGCCGACATCGTGATCTGGGTGCCGACGTCCGACGATTCGTTCGTGGCCGTCGCGCACACCCGCCCGAGCGGGGCGGCGACCCTGTTCTACCGCGACATCGTCGGTGACCGCGTGCGGCCGCAGTGGCGCACGCAGGTGCGCGAGGCCTTCCACGCGGCGCGCATCGTCGACTCGGCGTCACCCGATTGGTTCGAGGAGACCCCGACCCGCGTGCGCGCCGCCCCGATCGTGCGCACCATGGGGCGCGAGGGCGAGGTGCCCACCGTGATCGGCGTGCTCACCCGGCACACCAACCTCGGCGAGACGCGCACGCCGTCGCGTCAGCAGATCACCTTCAACGACTGCGCCGACGACCTGTTCGGCATGGTGGCCTCCGGTGACTTCCCCGATCTCTCCGCTCCCACCGCTCCGCGCCGGGGCGCTCCCCGCGCATCGGACGGCCTGATCCGCCTCGATGTCGCCGGCGTCACGACGTTCGCCAGCCCGAACGCCCTCTCCGCCTTCAACCGGATGGGCTTCGACGACGAGCTCGAGGGCGAGTCGCTCATCGAGGTGACGAGTGGCATCCTGCCCGCCACGCGCCAGATCGACGAGTCGCTTCCGGTCGTCGTGACGGGCCGAGCGCCGTGGCGCACCGACATCGAGGCGCGCGGCGTCACGGTGTCGCTCCGGGCGATCCCCCTCCGCGATCACGGCCAGCGCATCGGCGCCATCGTGCTGTGCCGGGACGTCACAGAGCTGCGTCATCAGGAGCAGGAGCTCATCACCAAGGACGCGACGATCCGCGAGATCCACCATCGGGTCAAGAACAACCTGCAGACCGTGGCCTCGCTGCTGCGCATCCAGGCGCGTCGCACGCACTCGGAGGAGGCCCGCGAGGCGCTCACGCAGGCGATGCGGCGAGTGGCGGCCATCGCGGTCGTGCACGACACGCTGTCGGAGGGGCTGGCCCAGACCGTCGACTTCGACGAGGTGTTCGATCGCGTGCTGCGCCTCGTCGCCGAGGTCGCCGCCGCGCCGAACACGCGGGCGAAGACCTCCTCATCCGGAACCTTCGGCACGCTGCCCAGCGAATACGCGACGCCGCTCGCGCTGGCTCTCACCGAGCTCGTCACCAACGCCGTCGAGCACGGGCTCGCCGGCCGGGAGGGTCAGGTCGAGATCGTCGCCGAGCGCTCGGACGAGAGCCTCGAGGTGCGCGTGCGCGACACCGGGTCCGGGCTGCCGGAGGGTCAGGTCGGCCGCGGCCTCGGCACGCAGATCGTTCGCACCCTCATCCAGGGCGAGCTCGGCGGCACCATCGATTGGCACACGATCGTCGGCAGTGGCACGGAGGTCACGATCGACATCCCGCTGCGGTGGATCGACCGCACGGCGAAGTAGCGCTCAGGAGGCGCGACGTGCGCGAGCGGCGCGACGTTTGAGGGCCCGGCGCTCGTCCTCGCTGAGGCCGCCCCAGACCCCGGAGTCCTGCCCGGACTCGAGCGCGTACTGAAGGCAGATCTCGGTGACCGTGCAACGAGCACAGACGGCTTTCGCCTTCTCGATCTGGTCGACCGCGGGGCCCGTGTTGCCGACCGGGAAGAACAGCTCGGGGTCGACTGTCAGGCAGGCCGCTTTGTCGCGCCAGTCCATGGTGGTGCTCCTCGTTTGCGAAGGGGGATGAGCGAGTGCTCAGATCCCGTGAACGGGTCGGATACCCGGGTGTGTTGCGAGCGATTGCTCGCCCCACGCCGCTGTGGGAGCACATGGCTTCAACCATCGTCCCACAGCGCGTAACGTGAATCAAGGGATAAACGAGCCGTTTCTGTGCGATTTGCTGAGCATTCGCACGGAGGGCTGGAGCTTTCTGACAAACAACACTTCGCGGAAGGACCCATAGTTAGGGATGCGCACACACCGGGCCGCGACGGCGGCCGCACTTCTCGTCGGGCTCGAAGCGCTCGGACTCGTCGGTCTTGCCGCGTGGCAGGTGACGGCCCTCCTCTCGGGTGACCTCACATCCCCCGCGACGGCGGTCGCCCTGCTCGTGCTGACGCTCATCGGCGCCGCCTCGGTGCTCGCCTTCGCAGTCGGCATCGCACGCGGGCGGTCGTGGGGACGCTCCGGCGGCGTCGTGACCCAGGTGCTGATCCTCGCCGTCGCGCTCGGCGCGGTGACCGGAGCCTACGCGGATCCGCCGATCGCCCTGGCGCTCGCCGCTCCTGCGGTGATCGCACTGGTGCTGCTCGTGCTCGCGGCACGCAGCGCAGCGGCGGAAGCGTCGGCGGGGGAGCGGCCCGATGCGGACAGCCCGGGCGCCCCCGTGGATCGGAGCTAGGCGTCCAGGCCCACCAGCCGGCGGATGCGAGCGACGTGGCCCGTCGCCTTCACGTTGTAGAGCGCCTGCTCGATGATGCCGTTCTCGTCGACGACGAAGGTGGAGCGGATCACGCCCATGACCGTGCGGCCGTAGTTCTGCTTCTCGCCCCACACGCCGTACGCCTCGTGCACGGCGCGGTCCGGATCGCTCAGCAGATCGAAGGTGAGGGCATCGTTCTCGCGGAACTCGCGCAGCTTCTCCGGCAGGTCGCGGGAGACGCCGAGGACCGTGTAGCCGGCGCCCTGCAGCGACGACAGGCTGTCGCGGAAGTCGCACGCCTCCGTGGTGCAGCCGGGGGTCATCGCCTCCGGGTAGAAGTAGAGGATCACCTTCTGCCCTCGCAGGGCCGAGAGGGAGACCTCCCGCTCGTCCTGGTCGAGCAGGGTGAAGTCGGGAGCGGGGGAGCCGGGTTCGAGCTGCGTGGTCGTCACGCTTCCACTCTACGTCCGCGTGTCCCGCGTCTCGAAAGTCAGGAGCAGCCGTTGCAGGGAGTCCAGCCTCGCCGCTCCCCGCTCGCCGAGCTCGCCGGCCTCGACGGCCTCCATGATCGCGCAGTCGGGGGCATCCGGCAGGTGCGTGCAGCCGCGGGGGCACTTCTCGGCGACCGTCGCGAGATCGGTGAACGCCGCGAGGATGTTGTCCGGGTTGATGTGGCCGAGGCCGAATGAGCGCACACCCGGCGTGTCGATGACCCACCCGGCGCCGGCCGGTCCCTCGTAGCGGTACGAGACGGTGGAGGAGGACGTGTGCCGCCCCCGCCCGGTGACGACGTTGACGTGTCCGGTGGCGCGCAGCGCGCTGGGCACGAGGGCGTTCACGAGCGTGGACTTGCCCACGCCGGAGTGCCCGACGAAGACCGTCGAGTGCCCGACGAGCGCGAACCCGATCCGTTCGAGCGGCATCTCCAGCCGCGCGCTCGTGAACACCTCCAGGTCGAGGCCCTCGAAGTGATCGAGGAACTCGGTCGGGTCGGCGAGGTCGGTCTTGGTCACCACGAGCATCGGGCGGATGCCGGCATCCAGCGCGGCGATCAGGTAGCGGTCGACCAGCCGCGCGCGCGGCTCCGGATCGGCCGCGGCCACCACCACCAGCATCTGGTCGGCGTTGGCGACGATGACGCGTTCGACGTTGTCCGTGTCATCTGCGCTGCGCCGAAGCAGCGACGTGCGCTCCTCGATCCCCACGATGCGGGACAGCGTGCCCTCGTCGCCGGTGGTGTCGCCCACGACGCGCACACGGTCTCCCGTGACGATCGCCGTCTTGCGCAGCTCCCGGGCGCGGGTCGCCAGGCCCCGATGCTCCTCCGGCGCGTCTTCGGCGACGAGCACGGTGTAACGGCCCCGGTCGACTCCCAGCACGCGGGCGATCCTGGCATCGTCGTGCGCCGGCCGGCGCTTGGTGCGCGGCCGGTTCGCCTTCGGATTCGGCCGCACCCGGAACTCGTAGTCGGGTTCCTCGTCGTCGTCGTCGGGCCCGTCCAGCCAGCTCATGATGCGACGTTGCGCGGATTCTGCGGGTCGGACGCCGGCTGATCGGCGGTCTCGGTGAGCATCCGCTCCCACAGCTGCGTGAACTGGGGGAGCGTCTTGGCGGTCGTGCCGATGTCATCGACCTCGACACCAGGAACGACCAGCCCGAGAAGCGCGCCCGTCGTGGCGATGCGGTGGTCGTGGTGCGCGCGCCAGAGGCCCCCGCGGAGGGGGCGGGGGACGACGCGGATACCGTCCTCGCACTCCTCCGCTTCCCCGCCCAGGCCCTCCAGGCCCGTGCGGAGCGCCTGCAGGCGGTCGGTCTCGTGCCCGCGGATGTGCCCGATCCCGTGGAAGGTGGACGGCGAGTCGGCGAACGCCGCGAGGGCCACGAGTGTGGGGGTGAGCTCGCCAACGGCTGAGAGGTCGAGGTCGACGCCGTGGATGCCGCCGTTTCCGGTCACCGTCAGCGCACCGGCGCGGCGGGTGACCCTCGCGCCCATGAGCGACAGGATCTCGGTCAGGGTCGCGCCCGGCTGGGTGGAGTGCGCGGGCCAGCCGGTGATGGTGACCGATCCGCCCACCAGCATGGCGGCCGCGAGGAACGGCGCGGCGTTGGAGAGATCGGGCTCGATCGGCACATCCTTCGGCCGCACGGGCCCGGCGCCGACGACCCATTCGCCCGGAGCGGGACGCTCGACATGCACGCCGCGGTGGGACAGCGACTCGATCGTCATGTCGATGTGCGGGATGCTGGGCAGCCGGGTGCCGGTGTGCACCAGGTGCAGTCCGACATCCAGCCGCGGGGCGGTCAGCAGCAGGCCGGAGACGAACTGGCTCGAGATCGACGCATCGATCGCGACCTCGCCGCCTCGCACGTGCCCGCGTCCGCGCACCGTGAACGGCAGGGCCCAGTGCCCTCCGTCGTCGATGTCGACGCCCAGGTCGCGGAGCGCGTGGATCATGACGCCCATCGGACGGTGCAGCGCGCTCTCGTGCGCCGTCACGTGCACGTCTCCGCGCGCGAGGCCGGCGAGCGGCGCGACGAATCGCATCACCGTCCCCGCCTGCCCGCAATCGATCGTGCCGCCGCCGACGAAGGGCGCGATGGGCGTGATCAGCAGGTCGTCGCCGTACTCGCTGTCGCCCGGTTCGGTCTCGATGCCGACGCCGAGCGCGCGCAGCGCGTCGATCATGCGCGCGGAGTCGTCGGAGTGCAGCGGCGCGATGATCCGGCCCGGTCCCTCGGCGAGGGATGCGAGCACGAGTTCCCTGTTGGTGAGCGACTTGGAGCCCGGAATCGTCAGTGTCGCCTGCAGCGGACCGGCCGCCTCCGGGGCACGCCAGAGAGCCCCCAGCGGAGGGCCTGAGGATTCCGCATTCGGGGCGGGGGAATACCGATCAGCACTCATCGGGTTCTACCCTACTGAACCCGCGAAAGGAGTCCGGTGATCGCCACCCTGGAACGGCCCCCGGTGTCCACGGATACCGCGGTCGTAGACTGGCCCGTGATGAACGACGAGGCAGCAGGCGCCGAGAGCGCCGTGGCAGACGCGCGCACCCAATTCGAGGAGCAGGCTCTGCCGTTCATGGACCAGTTGTACGGTGCGGCGATGCGCATGACGCGCAACCCCGCGGATGCCGCCGATCTCGTGCAGGAGACGTTCGTCAAGGCCTTCGGGTCGTGGAAGACGTTCCAGCAGGGCACGAACCTCAAGGCGTGGCTCTACCGGATCCTGACGAACACCTACATCAACACGTACCGCAAGAAGCAGCGGGAGCCTTATCAGGGCACCATCGACGACCTCGAGGACTGGCAACTCGGGGGAGCGGAATCGACGACGGCGACCAGCAGCCGTTCGGCGGAGGCAGAAGCGATCGACCGGATGCCCGCATCCGTCGTGAAGGAAGCCCTGCAGGCGATTCCCGAGGATTTCCGGCTGGCGGTGTACCTCGCAGACGTCGAGGGCTTCGCCTACCAGGAGATCGCCGACATCATGAAAACCCCTATCGGCACGGTCATGAGCCGTCTGCACCGTGGCAGGCGAATGCTCCGTGAACTGCTGTCCGACTATGCGATCGAGCGGGGCATCGGCCCGGCTGCGACGAGGAGCACGAAATGACCGATTGCGGCTGCGACAAGGCAAGGCGCGACCTCGAAGAGTACTTGCGCGACGAGGTCTGCAAGACCCAGCATTCCGATATCCAGGAGCACCTCGAGCACTGCCCGTCGTGCCGTGACGAGGCCCTCGTCGCTCGCACGCTGACGGACGTGATCGCCCGGGCGTGCAGGGAGACGGCACCCGAGGTGCTGCGCGACCAGGTGCTTGCACAGCTGCGCTCGGCGCAGGCGGCCGCGCACTGACGACGAGACTTCGTCGCCGGTGCGCCGTCAATCGTCGCCGGTGCGCCGTCAGGGGACCAGCACCTTCAGCACGGCCGGCAGCACGTCCACGGTGAGCGGAAGCGACCCGATGGGGTCGCCGTCCGCGTACGCGGTGATGTCGCGGGCGTCGAGACGAACACTTCGCCCCCGGAAGGTCTCCACCTCGCGCCGCGTCGTGTGGGTGCCCTTGTAGACCGTGGGCAGCAGCCGCAGCAGGCGAAGCCGCCCGGCCGGGCGGACGATCGTCACATCGAGCAGGCCGTCTGTCTCGTCCGCGTCGGGGCAGATCGGGATTCCTCCGCCGTATGTGCGCGTGTTGCCGACGCTCGCCATCACGAAGGGGCCTTCGATGCGCCGCTCGTCCACCTCGATCGCGTAGGGGCTCGACCGCAGGAAGAGGAACTCCACCAGGATCGCGATGTTGTAGCGCATCTCGCCCCTGGGCCACCGCATCCGGTTCGCCCTGTCGTTGACGTAGGAGTCGAAGCCGCTCGCCAGCACGGTCGCGTACAGCCGCACGCCGCCGTCGACATCCGTGACGCGCGCCAGATCGATCGTGCGCGTGCGACCGGCGGAGATGACCTCGGCCGCCGCCGCCGGCTCCAGCTCCGGGATGCCCAGATGCGCGGCGAAGTCGTTGCCGGTGCCGGTGGGGACGATGCCGAGCGGAACGCCGGTGCCCGCCAGGTGCTGTAGGGCCAGGTTGATCGTCCCGTCGCCGCCTGCCACCACGAGCGCCTCCGTGCCGAGCTCGACCGCCGTGCGGATGAGCGAGGACGACTGCTCGGCGCTTCCTCCGCTGAGCAGGGTGACCGTGTGACCCAGTTCGCGCAGGCGCTGAGTGGCCCGCGTCGCGGCATGCGTCTGCACTCCGGAGCGCGCGGCGGGGTTGACGACCACGGCGATGTTCACGGGTCTCTCCCGACGAGCGCCCCGGGGTTCATGATGCCCCGGGGATCGAGCGTGCGCTTGACGGCTCGCAGGAGCTCCACCCCCAGGGCGCCGATCTCGCCCTCCAGATACGGTTCGTGGTCGCGGCCGACGGCATGGTGGTGGGTGATGGTGGCGCCGGTCGCGAGGATCGCGCGGGATGCGGCATCCTTCGCCCTCCGCCACTGAGCGACAGGGTCGGCATTCAGTGCGGCGATGACCGTGAAGTACAGCGAGGCGCCGGCCGGGTAGACGTGCGAGATGTGGCACATCACGATGGGCTTGGTGCCGTCGCTCACGAGCGAGTCCGTGAGCGCTTCGGTGACCGCCGACTTGACCGCGGGCAGGCCGGACCACGTGGCAGCGGTCTCGAGGGTCTCCGCCAGCACGCCGATGTCCAGCAGGGTGTCGCGAAGCGCGGGCGCGGCGAAGCGGCCGCGCTCCCACGATCGAGCGGGATCCTCGCTCCGGGGCTTGGCGCCGTGCGCTCGGAAGGCGGCGTCAATCCGCCCGCCGATGGCCTCCGCCTCCGCCGCGCTCATCGCCTCGAAGGTGGCGACCGCGAGGCATCCGCTCATCCGCGTCACGTGCCCGCCCATGGCGGCGTTCACGCGCGTCTCGGCGGCGTCGCTCAGCCGCAGCACGGCGGGGCGGATCCCGCGCTGCGTGACCTCGCGGAGCGCTTCGGCGCCCGCCTCGAAATCCGGGAAGGACCAGGAGCCGTAGGCGGTCGCTGAGGGGACCGGGCGGATCCGCACGGTGACCTCGGTCAGCACCCCGAATGCGCCTTCCGACCCGAGGAAGAGCTCGCGAAGGTCCGGGCCCGCCGCGCTGGCGGGAGCCCGGCCGAGCTCGACCTCGCCGGCCGGAGTGGCGATGCGCAGCGCATGGACGAGGTCGTCGAACCGGCCGTATCCACGGGAGGCCTGTCCGCTCGAGCGGGTGGCGGCGAAGCCGCCGATCGTGGCGAACTCGTAGCTCTGCGGGAAGTGTCCGAGCGTGCATCCCTTTTCGCGGAGCAGCTGCTCGGCCTGCGGGCCGGTGGTGCCGGCCCCGAAGGTGGCGAGCAGCGACCGCTCGTCGAAGGCGATCAGCCCGGCCGTGCGTGAGAGGTCGAGGGCGAGAACGTGCGCGTGACTCCCGGCATCCGGATCGACGCCGCCGACGACGCTCGTGCCGCCCCCGAACGGCACGACCGCGATGCCTCGCTCGGCGCAGACGGCGAGCACCGCGAGCGTCTCCGTGTGCGAGGCGGGGGACACGACCCCATCCGGAGCACGCTGCGGCTGTCGCGAACGGCGGGCCAGGAGATCCGGGGTGCTCTTGCCCCCGAGGTGAAGGGCGCGGACCGCGTCCTCGCGGCTCGCCGAGGGCGCACCGACGATCGCCGCCAGTGCCTCGAGGTCGGCATCCGGAATCGTGGACGGCGTGAGCACGAGGTCGGCGCGGGGGATGCGGGGCACGGGGTGCGCCCGGCCCGGCAGCAGGGTGGAGATGAGCGCCTTGGCGCCGACCGGGAGCCTCGCCGGCGCAGAGCCGTCGCCCCAGGCGTCCCACTGCATCGGCGCACGCGGTGCGGGCAAGACCGTGCCGGCGCCACGCTCGTCGTTGTCGGAGGGCGTCGTCGCATCCATGGCGACAGTATGACACCGTATGTATGGTTGTCACATGCCGGACGAGCGCCCTTCCGACACCGAGACGGTGCTGCTGGATGCTGCGCTCGCAGAGGTGCTCGCTCACGGCGTCCGCCGGACGACCGTCTCGGATATCGCGCGCAGAGGCGGGGTGTCACGCCAGACGCTCTACCGGTACTGGCCCGACGCCCAGGCGCTCTTCGCCGCACTCGTCACCAGGGAGCTTCTCGCGGCGCTTCCCCCCGGCTCGGCGGCGACCTCGCTTCCCGCCCTCGTCGGCGAGCTGGTGGACACAGCGGACCGCATCCGGTCCCTGCCCCTGGTGCACCGCCTGCGCGACACGGATCCCGAGCTCTTCTCGCGCTACATCCTGGAGCGCCTCGGCACCAGCCAGCGGGTTATCCATGCCGCCCTGGCGACGCGTATCTCCGTCGGTCAGGACGCCGGCTTCGTGCGGAAGGGCGACGCCCGGCGGCTCGCCGCGATGGTGCTGCTCATCGCACAGTCCGCGGTCCAGTCGGCGCCCCTGGTGACGGAGTGGATGCCGCCGAAGGCCTGGCGCGTCGAGCTGACCCGAGCGCTCGCCGGATACCTGGCGGTCGAGGAGCCGTGATGAGGGTCGAGGGCCGCACGCCGCATTCGACGGCGCTTCACGCCGCGCGGCGCACCCGCGAGCTCTCGGCGCTCGGCGACGACCCGCGTGTCGACGTGCTCGTGGTCGGCGGGGGCATCACGGGGGTCGGCATCGCGCTGGATGCGGCAAGCCGGGGCCTTCGCACCGTGCTCGTCGAGCGGCACGACCTCGCCTTCGGCACGAGCCGCTGGAGCTCGAAGCTCGTCCACGGCGGTCTGCGCTACCTCGCGTCCGGCCAGTTGGGCATCGCGCACGAGAGCGCCGCCGAGCGGCACATCCTCCTGACGCGTACCGCACCCCATCTCACCCGTCCCCTCGCGCAGGTGCTGCCGCTGTACGCACCCGGACATATGGTGCGTGGCGCATATGCCGGTGCCGGCTTCGGTCTCGGCGACGGTCTGCGGCGGCTGGTGGGGACACCGGACGCCGTGCTGCGGGCGCCGGGTCCGATCGGCCGGCTCGAGACGGAGCGCCTCGCGCCCGCCGTCCGGCGGGACTCGCTTCGAGGCGGCATGCGCGGCTGGGACGGGCAGTTGATCGATGACGCTCGGCTGGTGGTCGCCGTCGCACGGACAGCGGCGGGCTTCGGTGCGTCGGTGCTCACGAGGGTCGAGGCGCTCGATGTCTCCGGCGAAGGAGCAACGCTGCGCGACACCCTCACCGGCGAGACCCTGATCCTGCGCGCCCGGGCGGTTCTCGGGGCGGCGGGTGTGTGGGCGGGACAGCTCGACGCCGACGTGCATGTGCGCCCGAGCCGCGGCACGCACCTCGTGGTGCCGACCGCGCGCCTCGGCGGGTCGGACGTCTCGCTCACTGCTCCGGTGCCCGGATCCACGAGCCGCTTCGTCTTCACGGTGCCCTCGATGCACGGTCGCACCTACATCGGGCTCACGGACGTGCCCGCCGACGGGCCGCTTCCCGATGTTCCGGTGGCGACGGATGCCGAGATCGACATGCTTCTCGCAACGATCAACACGGTGCTCGCCGAGCCCCTCACGCGTGCCGATGTCGTGGCGACCTTCGCGGGCCTCCGGCCCCTGCTCGCGGGGCCAGCCGGCGCCCAGGACGACACGAGCGACCTCTCCCGCCGGCACTCGATCATCGAGTCGAGCAGCGGGGTGCTGAGCGTCGTGGGCGGGAAGCTCACGACCTACCGCCGGATGGCGGAGGACGGGGTGGATGCCGCGATCTCGCGCCGGATCCCCGGCGCCAGCGGGATGCGCTCCCGCACGCGGGACATCCCACTCGTCGGGGCATGGCCGCGGGATCGCCTGGGCGAGGTAGCCGCCCCGCCGCGCCTGGTGCGCCGATACGGCGCCGAGGCGCCGTTCGTCGCGCGGCACCGAGGGGGCGTGGACGCCGTCGCCGGCGTCACGGCCCAGGAGCTGGCATGGGGTGTCGATGTGGAGGGCGCCCTCGAGGTCGACGACCTGCTGGATCGCCGGACGCGCCTGGGGCTCGTCGCGGCGGACCGGGCGGCGTCGGCCCCGGCGGCGGAGGCGGCGTTCGCGGGGTGAGCGCCGCTCGTCAGGCGGCGTCCCCGGCGCTCGATAGTGTGTCGGAATGGCAGAGAACAGCACCTGGAAGACCCTGCCCGCCGACCGGGGCTCGCTCGAGACCCTCTCCGCGAGCGGACTGGACTATCGCGTGATCGACACGGCCGATGCCGCCGCGTTCGACCCCTACCTGCAGGCCGAGATGCGGGGATTCCTCTCCGGCGAACAGAGCGACGAGCAGCTCGCCGGGATGCGGGAAGGACTCGCGTTCCGCCGCTTCATCGGCGTGTACGACGCCGGCTCGCTGGAGCGCGCGCAGCCCGTCGGCACGGTGAACTCGTGGGTGACGGACGTCACCCTTCCGGGCGGCCGTGGCATCCCGATGTGGGCGATCAGCGGCGTGACGGTCGCGCCCACGCACCGCCGCAAGGGCATCGCCCGCGCGATGCTCGAGGGCGAACTGCGCACGGCGGCCGCGGGAGGGATCGCGATCGCGGGCCTCACGGTGTCCGAGGCGACGATCTACGGTCGCTTCGGGTTCGCTCCTTCCACGTTCGCGACGGACTGGAGCATCGACACCCGGCGTGCGCTGTGGATCGGACCGCGACCCGATGGCCGTCTGGACTTCATGTCCCGCGAGGCCGCCAGGGATGAGCTCGCGGCGCTGCACGACCGGGTGCGCCAAGCGCGCCCCGGCGAGATCCAGGCGTGGCCGGGCCTCTGGCGACGCATGACGGGGCTCGCGCCCGGGCAGGAGGGCGGCAAGAAGCTCCGCGCCGTGCGATATGCCGACGCCGACGGGGTGACCCGCGGCGCCGTCGTCTACTCGATCGGCGAGGAGCGGGACGACTTCTCCAAGCACGAGCTCACCATCAGCATCCTGCTGAGCGAGACGCCGGATGCGTACGCCGCACTTTGGCGGTTCGTGCTCGAGCACGACCTGGTCTCGGTCGTGAAGGCCTCGCTGCTGTCGGTGGACGAGCCCCTGCGCTGGATGATCGCCGATCAGCGCGCCGCCACGCTGCGCACCTCCGAGCACGGATGGCTGCGCATCATCGACGTGCCAGCGGTGCTCGCGGCACGCACCTACGCCACCGACGGCGACTTCGTTCTGCGGGTCACGGACCCGCTCGGCCTCGCCGAGGGGACGTGGCGGCTCACCATCGACGACGCGGGCACCGGTCGCGCCACGGCGGCCGGCGGTGAGCCCGACGCGACGTTCAGCGCCGGCGCGCTGGCCGCGATCGTGCTCGGCGGGGTCCGCGCCGAGACGCTGCGCACCGCCGGCCTCGTAACGGGCGATCCCCATAGCGTCGCCACGCTCGACAGGTCGTTCGCCGCCGCGCAGACCCCGCACCTCGGGCTCTGGTACTGACCGCGAAGCGGAAGAAGACGAGGGGCGGATGCCGCGGCATCCACCCCTCGTCTTCACCTCGGTCTAGAGCGTGAGCGCCTTCTGCATCAGCTGAGCGTGCTCCTGCGCGTGCACCTTCGGTGAGCCGGTCGCCGGCGAGGCGGCCGCCGAGCGCGAGACGCGGCGGATCGTCCTGCCGTGCAGGTGCTTGACCACCTCGAGGGCGATGAACGGCCACGCACCCTGATTCTCCGGTTCATCCTGCACCCACACCAGCTGGGCGTCGGGGTAGCGATCGATCACGGCGTTGAGCTCGGCGATGGGAGCGGGATAGAGCTGCTCCAGCCGCACCAGCGCGATCTCGGGATTCGGGTTCTTCTCCAGCTCGGCCTTCAGATCCCAGTGGATCTTGCCCGAGTGCAGCAGCACCCGCTTCACGGCGCCCGCGTCGAGGCCCCTGTCGTCATCGAGCACAGGCTCGAAACGCCCGCTCGTGAAGTCCTCGACCGAACTCGTCGCCCCGCGCAGGCGCAGCATGGCCTTCGGCGTGAACACGACGAGCGGCTTGCGGGGACGCGCATAGGCTTGACGACGGAGCAGGTGGAAGTGCGACGCCGGCGTCGACGGACGCGCGACGGTCATGTTGTCCTGGGCGCACATCTGCAGGAAGCGCTCGATGCGCGCGGAGGAGTGGTCGGGACCCTGTCCCTCGTAGCCGTGCGGCAGCAGGAGGACGACGCTGGACTGCTGACCCCACTTCTGGTCGGCCGCCGAGATGTACTCGTCGATGACGGACTGAGCGCCGTTCGCGAAGTCGCCGAACTGGGCCTCCCACAGCACGAGCGCCTCCGGCGCCTCCACCGAGTAGCCGTACTCGAAGCCCATCGCCGCGTACTCCGACAGCAGCGAGTCGTAGACCCAGAACCGGCCCTGGTTCTCGCTGAGGTTGTGCAGTGGCAGCCACTCCTGCCCGTTCGCTCGGTCGTGCAGCACGGAGTGCCGCTGCACGAACGTGCCGCGGCGGGAGTCCTGACCGGCGAGCCGTACGGCGGTTCCCTCCAGCAACAGCGATCCGAAGGCGAGCAGCTCGCCGAAGGCCCAGTCGATCGAGCCGTTCCGGCTCATGTCCAGGCGCTTGTCGAGCAGCTGCTGGATCTTCGGATGCACAGAGAACCCGTCGGGCTTGTTCACGAACGCGTCGCCGATCAGGCCGACCACGTCGGTCGACACTGCCGTGCTCTCGACCTCGCCCCACGTGACCTCCTGCTCGGCGGCCGCCTCCTCGACGATGTCGTGCGTGCCGGTCTCGGCGGCGTGCGTCTCGGCGAAGGCGATCTCGAGGCGGTTCTGGAAGTCCCGCTTGGCCTGCTCGTACTCCTCCTCGCTGATGTCGCCGCGTCCGACGAGAGCCTCGGTGTAGAGGCGCCGCACAGAGCGCTTGGCTTCGATCAGGTTGGTCATGAGCGGCTGCGTCATCGAGGGGTCATCGCCCTCGTTGTGACCGCGACGCCGGTAGCAGACCAGGTCGATCACGACATCCCGGTTGAACGCCTCGCGGTACTCGAACGCGAGCTCGGCCACCCGCACGACGGCCTCCGGGTCATCGCCGTTGACGTGGAAGATCGGCGCCTGGATCGTCTTGGCGACATCCGTGGCGTAGACCGATGAGCGCGCGTCGTGCGGCGTCGTCGTGAAGCCGACCTGGTTGTTCACGACGACGTGGATCGTGCCGCCCGTGCGGTAGCCGCGCAGCTGCGACATCTGCAGGGTCTCGACGACGACGCCCTGGCCGGCGAAGGCCGCGTCGCCGTGCACGAGCACGGGGAGCCAGGAGAACGTGCCGATCGGCTTGCGGTCCTGCTTGGCGCGCACGATGCCCTCGAGAACGCCGTCGACGGTCTCGAGGTGAGACGGGTTGGCGGCGAGATAGACGGGAAGCTCTTCCTGGCTGTCCGCCACGAAGGTGCCCTGCGTGCCCAGGTGGTATTTGACGTCACCCGACCCGCGCTTGTTGCCCAGCGCGACGCTGCCCTCGAACTCGCGGAAGACCTGACCGTAGGTCTTGCCGGCGATGTTCGTGAGCACGTTCAGACGGCCGCGATGCGCCATGCCGATCGCTGCGCCGTCGAGGCCGGCATCGGCCGCGCCCTGCAGAATCTGGTCGAGCAGCGGGATGAGGGACTCGCCGCCCTCGAGGCTGAAGCGCTTCTGACCGACGTACTTGGTCTGCAGGAAGGTCTCGAACGCCTCGGCCTCGTTGAGCTTGCGGAGGATGCGGAGCTGCTCGTCGTGTCCGGGCTTCTGGTACTTCTGCTCGACCTTGTCCTGGAACCACTTGCGCTGGCCGGGGTCCTGGATGTGCATGTACTCGATGCCCGTCGTGCGGCAGTACGAGTCGCGGAGGACGCCGAGGATGTCGCGGAGCTTCATCTGGCGCTTGCCGCCGAAGCCACCCGTGACGAACTCGCGGTCGAGGTCCCAGAAGGTCAGCCCGTGCTGCTCGATCTCGAGGTCGGGGTGCGTCCTCTGGTTGTACTCGAGCGGATCGATGTCGGCCATCAGGTGACCACGCACCCGGAACGAGTTGATCAGCTCCTGCACCCGAGCGGTCTTGTCCACGCGCTCGGCGAGGTCGACGTTGATATCGGCGGCCCAGTGGATGGGGGCGTACGGGATGCGGAGAGCCGCGAAGATCGAGTCGTAGAAGTCGCGCTGCCCGATCAGCAGCTCGTGCACCTTCTTGAGGAACTCACCCGAACCTGCGCCCTGGATGACGCGGTGGTCGTACGTGCTCGTGAGAGTGATCGTCTTGCCGATCGCCAGCTCGTTGAGCGTCTTCTCGCTCGCGCCCTGGAACTCCGCGGGGTACTCCAGGGCGCCGGCGCCGACGATGCATCCCTGCCCCTTCATCAGACGGGGGACGGAGTGCACCGTGCCGATTCCACCGGGGTTGGTGAGTGACAGCGTCGTGCCCTGGAAGTCGGCGGCCGTCAGCTTGTTGCCGCGAGCGCGAACGATGAGGTCCTCGTACGAGGCGAGGTACTCGCTGAAGGTGAGGGTGTCGGCGCGCTTGATGCTCGGCACCATGAGCGCTCGCGTGCCGTCCGGCTTGGGCAGGTCGATCGCGATGCCCAGGTTGATGTGGGCGGGAGCGACCACCGACGGCTTGCCGTCGATCTCGGCGTAGAAGACGTTCTGACTCGGGAACTCCTTGAGCGCCTGGATGAGCGCCCAGCCGATCAGGTGGGTGAAGCTGATCTTGCCGCCGCGCGTGCGCGACATGTGGTTGTTGATGACGATGCGGTTGTCGATCATGAGCTTCGCCGGGATGGTCCGAACGCTTGTGGCGGTCGGAATCGTCAGCGACTCGTCCATGTTGGCCGCGAGCGTCTTGGTCATGCCCCGCAGGACGGTGACCTTGTCCTCTTCGGTCGACTCCTGCGAAGAGGATGCCTTCGCATCCGGCGCCTGAGCAGGGATCGGCTGCGGCGCCGCGGGCTTCGCGGTCGTGCGGGCAACGGGTTGCGCTCCGACCACCGCGATGGGCGCCGTGACCGGGCGGGGCTCCGCCGGCTCCGGCGCCTGTGTGCGGGATGCAGCGGGGGGAGCGGGGGCGGATGCGGCGGGTGCCGCTGGAGCCGCGGGAGCCGCGGCGGGAGCCTGAGCGGCGACCGGGGCCGGCGTCTCTGCCGTCGATCCCTTGCCATCGCCCTCGACATCGACTGGGTGATAGGCCTCGAGAATCGGCCACCACGCCTTGTCCACAGAGTTCTTGTCCGCCTTGTACTGCTCGAACAGTTCGTCCACGAGCCACTCGTTGGCTCCGAATTCCCCTTCGCTCGAAGCACCGACGCCTGTCACCTGGCTCGACACAGTCGATCGCCCACTTTCTTCGCTGAATTCACCTTGCTCACGCGGCAGAAATGGTGCTCACGCGCACGACTGTTAAGCGTAACCCAGTTGTGCACCCCGATGCGGGAAGCGGAGCATCCGCACGGGCAGTTCTGTGGTGAGGGCGAAATGGGGTGGATAGCGTAGAGAGCATGGAGTTCTACGGGGATCAGCCCAGCGTCGACCTGACCTATTCGGACGTGTTCCTCGTGCCCCGGCGCTCGAGCGTCACCAGCAGATTGGATGTCGATCTGTCCCCGGCGGACGGCACCACGGCGACGATCCCGATCGTCTCGGCGAACATGAACTCCGTGACAGGAGCACGTCTCGCGGCCACGCTCGCGCGCCGCGGGGGGCTCGGCGTGCTCCCTCAGGACATGCCGCTGCAGGAGCTCGACGCCGCGATCCGCTGGGTCAAGGCGCAGCCGGTGCCGTGGGACACGCCGCTCGTGCTGCCTCCCGAGGCGACCGTCGCCGACGCCTCCCGGCTGCTGCCCGCGAGCGATGGCCACGGCATCGTCGTCGCGTCCACGGTCGCAGGCGCCGGCCCGCTGATGATCGACGACGTGCTCGGCATCGTCGCCGCGGGCCGCCTCGGCACCGCCCTCCCGGATGCGCGTCTCGGAGATCTGGCGCGAGGACGCACGCCCTCCATCGACGCCGACGATGTGACATCCGCCCGACATGCGTTCGATCTCCTCGTGGGGGCGGGCGCCGATGTCGTCTGCGTTCTGCACCACGGCGCCGTCGTCGGAACGCTGAGCCGGCGCAGCGCGCTGCGGTCGACGCTCTATTCGCCTGCGGTCGACGCGTCGGGCCGGCTCGTCGTCGCCGCCGCGGTGGGCATCAACGGCGATGTCGCAGCCAAGGCGAGTGCGCTCGCCGCGGCCGGGGTCGACGTGCTCGTCGTCGATACCGCGCACGGACACCAGGAGGGCATGCTGCGGGCGCTGCGCTCCGTCGCCGAGCTGGGACTCGACATCCCGATCGCGGCCGGCAACACGGTCACGGCGGAGGGCGTGCATGATCTCGTGACCGCTGGCGCCGACATCGTGAAGGTCGGCGTGGGGCCGGGCGCCATGTGCACGACGCGCATGATGACCGCCGTCGGGCGTCCTCAGTTCTCCGCCGTGCTCGAGACTGCCGACGCTGCGCGCATCATGGGCGCGCACGTCTGGGCCGACGGGGGAGTCCGGTACCCTCGCGACGTCGCGCTGGCGCTGGCCGCCGGCGCGGCATCCGTCATGATCGGCTCATGGTTCGCCGGGACGATCGAGTCGCCGGGCGAACTCCAGGTGGATGCCGCCGGCCGCACCTTCAAGGAGTCGTGGGGGATGGCATCCACCAAGGCCGTCCATGATCGCTTCGGGCGCCTCGACCCGTACGATCTCGCGCGCAAGGAGCTCTTCGCCGAGGGCATATCGTCGTCGAAGATCTACCTCGACCCACTGCGGCCGGGGCTCGAGGACCTGCTGGACATGATCACCTCCGGCGTCCGTTCCTCGTTCACGTATGCCGGTGCCGCATCCGTCGCGGAGTTCCACGACAAGGCGCTCGTGGGCCTGCAGTCCGCCGCCGGCTACGAGGAGGGCAAGGCGCTCCCCGTCAGCTGGTGATCGACGCCGGCGGACTCCCGGACCGGTCCGTTCGCCTCTGACGGCACAGGCGCTGCACAATCCACCGCGCGGCGCGAATCGACGCGGCGCGGTCCGAGAAGTGCAGCGCGAGGCTGAGCGCGGTTCCCTCCCCAGGTTCATCGGCGCGCTGCAGTTCACGCAACGACTGCATGATCGCGCCGACGCGGTGCCCTCGACCCTCACTCTGGCGGCATGGAACCGCGCATCGAGCACCCCTTGGCTGTCTTCCGACGCCGCGAGCAGGACGTCGGCCTGATCAACGAGCGCAGGCTCCGGCGTTCCCTGGCGCAAGGGACGCATGTCCGCGTGGTCGCCGGCTCGTACGCCGATCGTCGGCACTGGGACCGCCTGTCACCGATGAATCGGCACTTCGTCCGGACACTGGAGACCGCGGATCGACTACGCGGCGCTGCCGTCTTCTGCCACTACGCGGCCGCGGCGATCTGTGGCATCGACATCCTCGGCCGCTGGCCCGCGGTGATCGACGTCCGGATACCGCGCGGGTCCGGCGGTCGCAGTTCCCGGAGCGGTGCGACGGCGCGCTCTCGGGTTCGACGGGGTGGATGTCGTGCCCTGGGGTGCCCACCTGGTCACGACGCCGGCGCAGACGGTGATTGACCTCGCCCGGGAGCTGACCTTCACCGCGGGCGTCGCGGCGATGGATCGGGCGTCGTGGGGCAGACGCGAGGGTGGTCCGCTGACGACGAGCGCCGAAATCCTCGAGTCGCTCGAGAGACAGAGCGGCGCGCGCGGGATGATCCGCGCCCGCCGAGCGGCGGCGTTCGCCACACACCTTTCGGACTCGGTGCGCGAGTCCCAGAGCCGCGTTGCGATCGACCGGCTCGGCTTTCCGACGCCTGAGCTGCAGCGGCGCATCCGGCTTCCCAGCGGACGTTCGGTCTACCCGGACTTCTTCTTCGAGGAGTTCGATCACGCCGGTGAGTTCGACGGCAAGGGGAAGTACTTCGACCCGGACATCCTCCAGGGGCGGAGCCCGCAGCAGGCGCTTCTCGACGAGAAGGACCGCGAAGACGAGTTGCGCCGGGCGGTGCGGACTTTGTCGAGATGGCGCACTCGGGCTCTCCAGGACCCGAGGATGCTGTACGACATCCTCACCGCGGACGGCCTGCTATCACGCCGCCCACGGCCTCGCGTCGGTCTGCGCTGGGATTGACCCGCAACGGCGCTGGCTCCCGCCGGGCGACTCGGACCGGTCTCGCCCGAGCCGGTTGGCGCTGCTCATTCCTGTTCCCGCTGCACCGATTGACGCCGCGCGCGGCGAGAAGTGCAGCGCGAAGCGCAGACACCCGAACAGATCGCGACCGCCGGGGGGAGGGCGCCGGACGGATGCCGCCCGACGCGGCGTGTCCGCCGCCGGCGGACTCCCGGACCGGCGGGCCACGCCGTCAGCTCCGGTAACATGGAGGCACGATGGATGACCCTCCTTCTTGTAGACCCTCGCCCCACCGCCTGGCACCTCGTGAGGGGAGTGACGTGTGATGGATTACGTCATGTTGGGCGTGGGGCTCCTGCTCACCATCGGAACCGGGGTGTTCGTCGCGAGCGAGTTCGCGCTGGTGAACCTCGACCGTGCGGACCTCGAGGCCCGTCAGGAACGCGGTGAGACGCGCCTGGCCATCACGATCCAGGCGCTGAAGATCACATCGACGCATCTCTCGAGTGCTCAGCTCGGCATCACGCTGACGACGCTCCTCACGGGCTACGCCATGGAACCCGCGATCTCCAACCTGCTGCGGCCCGTGCTCACGTCCTGGGGCCTGCCCGCCGGGCTGGTCTCACCGATCGCGGTGTTCGTGGGGATCAGCGTCGCGACGGTGCTGTCGATGATCCTCGGCGAGCTGGTGCCCAAGAACTTCGCGCTCGCGCTGCCCCGTCAGACGGCGAAGCTCGTGCTCCCCGCGCAGGTCGCCTTCACCACCGTCTTCCGGCCGGCGATCGCCGTGCTCAACGGCAGCGCCAACGGCGTGCTGCGCGTGATGGGCGTCGAACCCAAGGAAGAGCTGTCCGGCGCGCGGACGGCCGAGGAGCTCTCCTCCCTCGTCCGGCGGTCCGCGAGCGCCGGCGTCCTCGAAGAGGACACGGCATCCCTCCTCAATCGCAGCCTGAACTTCTCGCGGCTGACCGCCGACGACGTGATGACACCTCGCCCGAGCGTCCATGCCGTCGCCGCCGGCGACTCGGCGGACGACATCATCCAGCTGGCCCGACGCACCGGCCACAGCCGCTTCCCCGTCTACGACGACTCCATGGACGACATCGTCGGCGTCGTGCACCTCAAGGCCGCGGTCAGCGTCCCGCGCGACCGGCGCCCCGACGTGCCGGCGGCCGCCCTCTCGACCGAACCCCTGCGTGTGCCCGAGACCGTGCACCTGGATGCCCTCATCGCCGAGCTCAGAGCCCGCGGCTACCAGATGGCGATCGTGGTCGACGAATACGGCGGCACATCTGGTGTCGTCACCCTCGAGGACCTCGTCGAGGAGATCGTCGGCGAGGTGTCGGACGAGCACGACCGCAATCGCGCCGGCGTCGTCCGCGGCGCTGATTCCCTGACCTTCCCGGGAGAGCTGCGCCCGGACGAACTGCTCGACCGCACCGGCGTGCGCGTGCCGGAGGGCGATGTCTACGACACCGTCGGCGGTTTCCTCATGAGCGTGCTGGAGCGCATCCCCGTGCTCGGCGACGAGGTTCAGATCGAGGACGGAACGCTGACCGTGCAGCGCATGGACGGTCGCCGTGTCGACCGCGTGCGCTTCACGCCCGTGCCGATGCCGGAGGGCGCCGAGGCGGGTGAGAGCGATGAGTGACTGGGCCGGAATCGCATGGCTCGCCGTGCTGCTCGCGTTCAACGCGTTCTTCGTCGGCGCCGAGTTCGCCGTCATCTCCGCACGCCGCTCGCAGATCGAGCCGCTCGCCGAGCGCGGGTCGCGGTCGGCCAAGACGGCGCTCTACGCGATGGAGCATGCGACGCTGATGCTGGCGACATCCCAGCTCGGAATCACCATCTGCTCGCTGCTCATCCTCAACGTGTCGGAGCCGGCGATCCACCACCTGCTGGCCGAGCCGCTAGGTCTCACGAGTCTCTCCGAGGGTGCGGTCGATGTGATCTCGTTCATCGTCGCCCTGCTGCTGGTGTCCTACCTGCACGTGGTGTTCGGCGAGATGGTGCCCAAGAACCTCGCGTTCTCGGTTCCCGACCGGGCGGTGCTGATGCTGGCGACCCCGCTCGTGTGGGTGTCGAAGGTCTTCCATCCCGTGATCTGGATGCTGAACTGGCTGGCCAACGCCGTGCTGCGGCTGTTCCGCGTCGAGCCGAAGGATGAGGCCGCATCGACTTTCACGCTCGAAGAGGTCGCGACGATCGTGAATCAGTCGCGGATCGAGGGCGTGCTGGATGACCTCTCGGGCACCGTCGCGGCGGCCGTCGAGTTCACGGACAAGAAGGCCATGGACATCGCGGTGCCGCTGTCGCAGATCGTCACGCTGCCCGAGACGACGACGCCGGATGAGATCGAGCGCGCGGTCGCGAAGCACGGGTTCTCCCGCTACGTGATCGTGGATGCCGCGGGTGTGCCGGCCGGCTACGTGCACCTGAAGGACATCCTGCGCTCCGCCGAGGGGCCGGGATCCGGGGCGACCGTCGCGAAGCCCCTGCCCGCGAAGCGCATCCACCACATGGTCCCCGTCCTCGAGACGACCGACCTCGAGGACGCGCTTGCGTTGATGCGGCGCGCCGGCCGTCACCTCGCACGGGTCGTGGACGCCACGGGCGAGACCACGGCGGTGCTCTTCCTCGAGGACATCATCGAGGAGCTGGTGGGCGAGGTGCAGGACGCCACGCGACGCGGGCGATAGCACGCCGGGCGACGCCGGGGGGCGCAGGGCGGGGCGTCCGGACGGCCCGTGTCGGTCGTCGCCAATAACATGACGCCATGACAGCGTTCCGGATCGATGTGCCGCAGGCGGTGCTCGATGACCTCGCCGAGCGGCTGGCCCGCACCCGATGGCCGGATTCGATCACCGGCGGCGAGGACGACTGGTCGTGGGGCACGCCCCTGGCTGCCCTCCGCTCGCTCGTGGATCGCTGGGCGGATGGCTACGACTGGCGGAGAACGGAGGCGCGCCTGAACGCACTCCGGCATGAACTGCACGAGATCGACGGTGTCGGCATCCACCTCGTCCGTGCCGGCACGCCGGGCGCTACCCCCCTGCTGCTCCTCCATGGCTGGCCGGACTCGTTCCTGCGGTTCGAGAAGGCGATCCCGCTGCTCTCCGAGCGCTTCGACCTCGTGGTCCCCAGCATCCCGGGCTACGGGTTCTCCGAACGGCCCGCGTCGCCCGGCTTCGGTCCGGACCGCGTCGCCGATCTCCTCGCGGCCACCATGTCGAAGCTCGGCTTCGGCTCGTTCGGGGTGCACGGCGGCGACATCGGCAGCACGATCGCCGAGGCGGTCGCCCTGCGGCATCCGGACCGCGTGATCGGGCTGCACCTCGGTGACGTGCCCTTCTGGCACCGATACACCGTGGATGCCGCGACGCTCGACGCCGACGAGAACGCGTTCGTGCAGCGCATGGCCGAGTGGTTTCAGACCGAAGGGGCCTACGCGCTGCTGCAGCGGACGAAGCCCCAGACCCTCGCCTACGGCCTCACCGATTCGCCCGTGGCGCTCGCCGCGTGGTTCCTCGAGAAGTTCCGCGCCTGGAGCGACTGCGATGGCGATGTCTACTCGCGGTTCTCCCGGGACGAGCTTCTCGATGACCTGATGGTCTACTGGGTCACCGGGACCGCCGCATCCGCCGCCCGCTACTACCGCGACGCGTCCCTCCGGCAGATCGACCCCGCCTCGCGCGTCAGCGCGCCGACCGGCTTCGCGATCTTCCCGCGCGACATCAACCCCGCACCGAGGCAATTCGCGGAGCGCTTCTTCGACGTGCGGCGGTGGACCCGGATGCCACGAGGCGGCCACTTCGGACCGTGGGAGGAGCCCGCGCTGTTCGCCGGCGAGGTGACCGCCTTCTTCGACGAGCTCGGCTAGGAGGGCACCGTCGGCTAGGAGGGCACCGTCGGCTAGGAGGGCACCGTCG
Source organism: Micromonospora sp. DT81.3 (assembly GCF_049847225.1). Taxonomy (NCBI): domain Bacteria; kingdom Bacillati; phylum Actinomycetota; class Actinomycetes; order Micromonosporales; family Micromonosporaceae; genus Micromonospora; species Micromonospora sp. DT81.3. The sequence continues at coordinate 420,049 of NZ_JBNCNY010000002.1, read as the reverse complement.
GCTAGGAGGGCACCGTCCAGCTAGCTCGCCCAGCGCGCCCGCTGGTACTGCTCGGGCCAGTAGTCGACCTCGACGCCGAGCTCGTGCGCCGCGCGCAGCGCGAAGTGCGGGTCGCGCAGCCACTCCCTGCCGACGAACACGGCATCGGCGTCTCCGTCTGCGAGCACGGACTCCGCGTGCGCACCGTCGGTGATCATGCCGACGGCGGTCACGGGCACTCCGGCGGTCTTGCGGATCCTCGCCGCGAGCGGCACCTGGTAGCCGGGGGACACCTCGATGGCCTGATGAGCGACGAGCCCGCCGCTGGAGACGTCGATGAGGTCGGCTCCCGCCTCCACCGCCCATTCCGCCACGATCGCCGCCTCGTCGACGTCGAAACCGCCGTCGGCCGCGTCGGTTGCCGAGATCCGCACGATGATCGGAACGCCTTCTTGTGGGGATCCGCGCCACACCCCCGGCTTGCCGGCGCGCGCCCCGCCCGCCGCATCCCTGACGGCGCGCACGACCCGCAGCAGCAGGCGTGCGCGGTTCTCGAGAGAGCCGCCGTATTCGTCGTCGCGCCGGTTCGACAGCGGGGACAGGAACTGGTGCAGCAGGTACCCGTGCGCCCCGTGCACCTCGAGCACCTCGAATCCGGCCTCGAGCGAGCGGCGCGTGGCCGCGGCGAAGTCCGAGACGACGGCGTCGATCCCCGCGGCGTCGAGAGCGACGGGTTCGGCGAAGCCCTCATAGGCCACCGCGGACGGGGCAAGGGTCGGCCAGCCGCCGTCTTCGGCGGCGACGCTTCCCCGACGGCCGGAGAACGGCCACCACGTCGAGGCCTTGCGGCCCGCGTGGGCGAGCTGGATGCCCGCCTTCGAGCCGCGCGCATGGATGGCGGCGACGATCGGCGCCCAGGCGTTCCGCTGCTCATCGGTCCAGATCCCGGTGTCACGGGGCGAGATGCGCCCTTCGGGGGAGACCGCGGTCGCCTCGGCGACGATCAGCCCCGCGCCGCCCGAGGCGAACTGGGCGAGGTGCGTGTGATGCCACTCCTGGGGGACGCCGTCGGCCGCGCTGTACATGCACATGGGCGACACCCAGAGCCGATTGCGAAGAGTGGTTCCCCGGAGGGTGAGGGGCGAGAAGAGGATGCTCACAGGGACTCCGAGGTCGAGGCTAACGTGGGGGGATGACCGAGCTCCACGTATGGACGCGCGCGGACGCCGCTTCCCATATCAAGGTGCCAACGGACGCCGACGACAAGTATTCCCGAGGCGTGGTCGGCCTGCGCACCGGGACGCCGGCCTATCCCGGCGCTGCGGTCCTCGGGGTGGAAGGCGCGTGGCGTGCGGGCGCGGGCATGGTGCGCTGGGTCGGGGACGCGGATGTCGGCCGGCTCGTGCTCGCCCGTCGACCCGAGACCGTGCTGGCCGACGGCCGAGTGACGGCGTGGGTGATCGGCTCGGGGACGGATGCAAGGAGCCGCACCGACGAGGAGGACTCGGCGCTGCGCGATCTCGTCGGCGGCGACGTTCCTGTCGTCGTGGACGCAGGCGCTCTCGATCTTGCGCGCGGCGCCGCCGCGCCCCTGATCCTCACCCCGCACGCCGGTGAGTTCGCTCGCCTTCGCGCGAACCTCGGTCTCGACGAGCACGCGACCGACGCCCGCGCCGTCGCCGAGACGGCGGTCGAGCTCGGCCACGTCGTCCTGCGCAAGGGATCCGAGACGCTGATCGCATCGCCCGACGGCCGGCTGATCGCGGTGCGCGCCGCAACACCCTGGCTCGCCACCGCCGGTTCCGGGGACGTTCTGGCGGGTGTGCTCGGAGCCCTCGTCGCGCAAGCGGGAGCCCGCGGCGAACTCGCGGTCCTGGCCGCGACGGCGGCCTGGCTGCACGGGCGCGCCGCTCGCATCGCGGCCCGGGCGGACGCCGGGCCCGGCCGGCCGATCGTCGCCCTCGATGTGGCCGATGCGCTGCCGGCCGCCATCGCCGAGGCGATCGCGGGCGTGTAACGGGCCGACTCCACCGGCCGGCGGCCGCGCTCTGGATGAAACGACGCCCGCCTAGGATGGTGCGCGTGTCGAGGCGAGTGGTGCTGTGGGTGGCGTTCCTGCTCGTGCACCTCGGCGTCGCGTTGCTCGGGTGGGTGCAGGCAAACCAGCCCATGGGCGATGTCTACTTCTTGTACGAGCCGTGGTCCACCCGGGCCCTGAACGATGGCGGGATCGTCGGGATCACCAAGCCGTGGGTGTATCCGCCGCTCGCCCTGCTGCCGATGGTGCTCGCGCACGGTCTTTCCTGGATCCATGGCTACACCGTCGGCTGGGCGGTCTTCGTCACGGCATGCAGCGCGGCGGCGTTCGGACTGCTCGTCGGACGGGGGCGCTCGAGCGGCCGCACCGTCGCCGCGTGGTTCTGGCTCGCGTTCCTCGCCCTGCTCGGGCCGATCGGCATGTACCGCATCGACGCCGTCACGGTCCCGCTCGCCGTCGCCGGCCTGCTGTGGCTGGCGAAGGCCCCCTGGGCCGGATCGGTGCTCCTCGCGATCGGTGCCTGGATGAAGATCTGGCCCGCGGCGCTGATCCTCGCCGGCCTGTTGGCCCTGCGTCGCCGCGCCGTGGTGCTCGGTGGGGCCGCGATCGTGAGCGGCGCCGTGCTCGCGGGCGTCGTGCTCGCGGGCGGTGCTTCGCACGCCCTAGGTTTCGTCACTGCGCAGACCGGCCGAGGACTCCAGCTCGAGGCGCCGGTGAGCATGTTCTATCTTTGGCGGGCGGTCGCCGACATCCCCGGTTCGTTCATCTTCTACAACCGTGACCTCCTGACGTTCCAGGTGGCGGGGCCGCACGTCGACGTGGTCATCGCGGCCATGACCCCGCTGCTCGTCGTCGCCGTGATGGCCGTCGCCGTTGTCGGCGGCGTCAAGGCCCGCCGGGGCGCCCCCTTCGTCACGCTGTTCCCGCCGCTGTCGCTCGCGCTCGTGCTGACGCTCATCGTCGTCAACAAGGTGGGCTCGCCGCAGTTCGAGTCGTGGCTGATCGCCCCCCTCGTGCTGTGGCTCGTCGTCGATCGGCGCCGCGCGTGGCCGCTCGCGGCCACGGGCCTCGCCATCGCGGCGCTGACGCAGGCGGTGTACCCGCTGGCCTACCACCGCGTGCTCGCCGCCGAGCCGTTCGCCGTCGCTCTGCTGACCGCTCGCAACCTGCTTCTCGTCGTGCTGCTCGTGTGGAGCATCACGCGCCTCGTGCGGGTCTCGGCCCCGCGGCGCCTAAGGCGCGGCGCGTTCCCCGGGCGCGTTCCCACGCCGGATGCCGCAGCCGACGTGACATGACGTCTCTGCTCGCCCGCGCATCGACTCGCCTTCTCACGGCCCGTCGCCAGCCCCGAATCCATCCCCTTTCCCACTGGAGGAACTCATGCTGATCGCCTTCTCCGTCGCTCCCAGCGGAACCGGCTCCGCCGACGGTTCCGTGCACGAGGCCGTCGCGGCCGCGGTGCGCGTCGTCCGTGATTCGGGACTGCCGAATCGCACCACCTCGATGTTCACCGAGCTGGAGGGGGAGTGGGATGAGGTCTTCGATGTCGTGAAGCGTGCCACCGAGGCCGTCCTTCCGTTCGGCTCGCGCGTCTCGCTCGTGCTGAAAGCCGATATCCGCCCGGGGCACGCGGGAGAGATCGACGGGAAGATCGAACGGCTCGAATCCGCGGTCGAATCGATTCGACGCCAGGACTGATGGCCGGTACAGTGGTGGCGTGACCACCTCGACTTCGTCGAGGGGTGCGGCGAAGAGGGCGCTCCTCTCTCTCGCGATCGGCAGCTTCGGAATCGGCATGACCGAGTTCGTCGTGATGGGCCTGCTGCCCGACATCGCCCAGGATCTGCTGCCGACCGCGTGGGCGGCCAGCCCGGATGACGCGATCGCACAGACCGGCTGGCTGATCACCCTCTACGCACTCGGCGTGGTGGTCGGGGCTCCGACGATCGCCGGATCGGTCGCGCGGTTCCCCCGGCACCGCGTGATGATCTGCCTGGCGCTCGCCCTGACGCTGTTCAACGCCCTGACGTTCGTCCTACCGACTTTCGAGCTCGTCGCCGCCTCGCGCTTCCTCGCGGGACTGCCTCACGGCGCGTACTTCGGGATCGGGGCCCTCGTCGCGGCCGACGTGCTCGGCCCCGGCAACCGCGCCAAGGGTGTCGCCTTCGTGCTCACCGGTCTGACGGTCGCGAACGTGGTGGGAGTGCCCCTCGGCACCTATCTCGGACAGCAGGTGGGATGGCGCGCCGCTTTCGTGGTCGTGGCTGGGATCTTCGCCCTCGCGACCGTGTTCATCATGTTCTTCGTGCCGGAGCACCCGGGTGAACCGGGCAGGACTTTGCGCGCTGAGCTCGGGGTGTTCCGGGTCGGGCAGGTGTGGGCGACGCTCGCATTCGGAGCGATCGGCTTCGGAGGGTTCTTCGCCGTCTACAGCTACGTGGCTCCCGTTGTCACCGAGGTGGCCGGTTCGCCGGAGTGGGCCGTGCCGATCATCCTCGTGGTCATGGGCATCGGAATGACCATCGGCAATCTCGTCGGCGGACACCTCGCCGACATCGATCAGCGCCGCACCCTGCTTCTCGGGCTGTCCGCGCTCGCCGTCGTGCTGGCACTCCTGGCGCTGACGGCGCAGTGGATCTATGCGGTCGCCTTCTTCGTGTTCCTGACCGGGCTGGTCTCCTCGGCCCTCAGCCCCGCCATCCAGACTCGCCTGATGGATGTCGCCGGCGAGAACCAGTCCATCGCAGCGGCCCTCAATCACTCGGCTCTCAACCTCGGAAACAGCATGGGGGCGTTCCTCGGCGGCCTGGTCATCACGGCGGGCTTCGGCTTCGCCGCACCGGCGTGGGCGGGCGTGGCGCTCGCTCTCGCCGGATTGGCCATCGCGACGGTCAGTCTCACGCGCGATCGCCGCAGGGTAGCGGTCCCAGCCCCCGCCTAGAGTGGTCGGGTGACCGACGACGCTCCTCCGCCGCCCCGGGCTGCGGAACGCGTTCTGCGGGCGCTCGCGGACGCCGTCGGGGAATCGCGGCCTCGCGTCGCGGGCGATCTCGCCGACCCCGATATCCCGGTCGCAGCCACCGTGATCCTCGCCCGCGACGCGGCAGAGGGGCTCGAGGTGCTGCTGATCGAACGTCCGGACCGCGGATCGTTCGCGGGGGCGTGGGTGTTCCCCGGTGGCAAGCTCGATCCCGCGGATGCCGGCGCTGACCCCACCCCTTCGGAAGAGGCGGACGCGCGACGCGCGGCGGTGCGCGAGACTCTCGAGGAGACGGGACTCGTGGTGGATCCAGGCGATCTCGTTCCGCTGTCGTGCTGGGACCCACCGCCGGGGCTTCCGTTGCGCATCCGCACCTGGTTCTTCGCGGTGCGGGCACCGGGTGGCGAGCTCCGACTCGAGCCCCGCGAGGCCGTCACCGCACGGTGGATGCGGCCCGCAGATGCCCTCCGGGGGCACGCGCGCGGCGAGCTGACCCTGTACCCGCCGACGTGGGTGACCCTCACCGGCCTCACGGAGGCGGTCGATGTGGAAGGGCTGCTGGGCGCCACGCGCGTCGCCGGCGTCCGGATCTTCGAGACCCAGGTCCGGCGCGGCGCCGAGGGTCCGGTGTTCTTCTGGCGGGAGGACGAGGAGTACGACCGCGAAGGCGGCCCGTCGGCATCCGGAGCACGCCACAGGCTCGAAGTCGGCGCGCTGCCGTGGATCTACACGCGCGATTTCTGATCTCCCTCCATGCACGCCCCGTTCGGGCGAGTCCCCGAGCCGCCGCCCGTGCTCATCACGATCTCGGGCACCGTCCAGCCGGGGATAGCGGGCCGGCCGTCGGTCACGAACACCGCCACGGTCGCGTCCTCGCTCTCCGCAGAGGCATCGGACGAGGTCAGCCAGGACGTCGCCGCCGTGGCCGACCTCGCGCTCACCAAGATCCCGGACGCCGCCGAGTTCGCGGCGGGATCCGTCGCCGGCTTCAGCCTCGTCGCCACCAACGCGGGGCCGTCGGATGCGGTCCTCACGGAGGTGGGCGATCTGTTCCCCCCGGAGCTCGCCTTCGACCCTGCTTCCTCTGACCCGCCCTGCACCGTCGTGACGCAGCCCGAGGGATCGTTCGTCTCGTGCGCCATCGGCACGCTCGTCGCGGGGGAGAGCCGCACGGTGCGGGTGGGTGCGCGCATCGCGCCCGACCAGGCGCCGGCCTCGGTCGTGAACACGGCGGCTGTAGCGTCGCCGGTGACGGGAGAGTACGACTTGGAGAACAACCGGAGTCAGGTACCCGTGACGATCGTGCGATCGGCCGATCTCGTCGCCGGCAAGATCGCGGATGCCGCGAGCCACCCCGTCGGCGGCCAGGTCACCTACACGGCCACAGTCACCGACGCGGGGCCGTCGGACGCGGAGAGCGTCGTGCTCGCCCGCCCTGCTGCTCGGTGGCGCGCTGCTGCTGCTCAGGCGGCGGCGGGCGGGGTAGCGGCGAGCAAGTAGGACGAGTTCGACGACCGCGAACGGGCGCATCGAGCACGTCTACGTTCGCGGCCTCGAGGCGGTCGGTATGTCGATATGGGCAGACGCCGATTTTCGGAGGAGATCCGGCTTCGGGAGGATCGTTTCTCGCCCGCTGCGCCTCCCGATCCTCGATCTCGTCCCGAAGCTGCGGGGCGGGCGTGGAAGGAGCGCGACGAAGGTTCAGGGCATCTCCGCGCTAGGGAGGAGATCCGGCATCGGGAGGACGGTCTTTCCGGGACCCATCCTCCCGATCCTCGATCTCCTCCCGAAGTCGCGACCGCGGGCGCCTAATGAGACAGGCCCCGGATCCGCGGGAAATCCCGCGGCGGCTCGGCCGAACTCCTCACCGTCCCCGTTCGGGTCGCGGGGGCCCGGTCTAGGTCCTGCTGCCCTTCGACGCCGGTCGCGCGGCGCCTCGGCTCCGGTCGTGGGGCGCCTCCGCGAGCACCCCGCTCATGACGCGAGCAGCCGCCGAAGGTGTGCTCCGACGACGGCGGTCTCGATGAGGAAGCCGTCGTGACCGAAGTCGCTCGAGATCACGACGGCCCGGTCGCCATCGAGCGAACCGGATATGCCGCGCGCGATGCGGTGCTGGCCGTCGATGGGGAACAGGCGGTCGCTGTCGATTCCGAGCACGAGCGCGCTCGCGGTCACCCGGGCCAGGGCGTCCTCGACTCCACCCCGATCGCGGCCGATGTCGTGGGAATTCATCGCCTCGACCAGCCGGATGTAGGAGTTCGCGTCGAAGCGCCGCGTGAATCGGTTGCCGTGGAAGTCGATGTACGACTCGACGGCGAAGCGCCCTCCGTGCCCGAGGGGGCTGACGCTCGACTGCCACGATCGCTGGAACCGCTGGTTCAGCTCGGTGGGGCTTCGATAGTTCAGCAGCGCCATCCGGCGCGCGAGGGCGAGCCCGCGGTGCGGGCCGTCGCCGTCCGCCGCGTCGTAGTACTCGCCTCGCTGGAAGCGTGGATCGATGTGAATGGCCTCGAGCTGGACGGAGTTCAGCGCGATCTGATCGGCGGTGTTGACGGGGGGCGCCGACAGGATGCCGACCCGCGCGACGCGGTCCGGCCGGCCGACCGCCCATTCGAGGGCGTGCATGCCGCCCATCGAGCCGCCGACGACAGCGGCCCACGTGTCGATGCCCAGCGCGTCGGCGAGGCGGGCCTGCGCGGACACCTGGTCGCGGATGGTCAGGTACGGGAAACGGGAGGCCCACTCGTACCCGTCGGGGGCGATGCTCGCGGGGCCCGTGGACCCCTGGCACCCGCCGAGCATGTTCGGGGCGACCACGAACCAGCGATCGGTGTCGATCGGGCCGCCCGAGCCCACGACGTCGTCCCACCAGCCGCTCGTGGCATGACCGGCCGTCGCCGGCCCTCGGACGTGGCTGTCGCCCGTCAGCGCGTGCAGCACGAGCACCGCGTTGTCGCGCGCGGCGTTCAGCTCGCCCCACGTTTCGAACGCGAGGCGGAACCCGGGCAGCTCCTGCCCGCCTTCCGTGCGGAAGGCACCGAAGGCGGCGAAGCGCCGGTCGCCGGCGGGATCGCCGTCGCGCCAGGCGCCCGTCGCGGGTGGGCGTCCGAGGAGCATGCGGGCGTCGGCCTCCGTCACGGGCGCCGACGGCACCGTGTCTTCGGAGGTCTGCCAGTCCATCAGCCAGCGCCTTTCGGGGTTGGGGCGGTGTCGCCGGATGGCACCCTGCGGGTGACCGCGGAGGTCTGCCAGTCCATCGCCGATTCCGCCTTTCGCGTGAGGTCCCAGGCTACGGCCCACCGTGCGCCGACACCCCCGTGTTACAGCCCACAATGGTGCCATGGCGCGATTTCTGGTGGTGGCCGCGGGAAGCGGCATCGGGCAGGCGAGCGTGCACCTGCTTCGCGAGGCGGGGCACGAGGTGCTCACAACAGCGCGCAGCGATGCGTCGGGGGCGGACCTGGTGCTGGATGCGACGGACTTCGACGCGGTCGACGCGGCCTTCGCGGCGGCCGGCGTGCTCGACGGCGCGGTGTGCTTCGCGGGTTCCATGCTGCTCAAGCCCGCGCACCTGACCACCCGCGATCAGTACGACGAGGTCATCGCCGCGTCGCTGACCACCGCCTTCGCGACCGTGCGTGCCGCGGGGCGGCACATGCGCGGCGGAGGCTCGCTGGTCCTGGTGTCATCGGCCGCGGCCCTCGCGGGTCTCGCGAACCACGAGGCGATCGCCGCCGCGAAGGCCGGCGTGGTGGGGCTCGCACTCTCGGCGGCCGCCTCATACGCTTCGCAGAACCTGCGCGTGAACGCCGTGGCGCCGGGTCTGACCCGCACGCGCCTCACGGCGTCGCTGACGTCGACGGAGGGGTCGCGGAAGGTGTCGGAGGCGATGCACGCACTCGGGCGGCTCGGGGAGCCCGACGATGTCGCCCGGGCCGTGGTGTTCCTCCTCGACCCCGCGAACGACTGGGTCACCGGTCAGGTGCTCGCCGTCGACGGCGGCCTCTCCCACGTGCGCCCGAAGACCAGGGCCTGAGCTCCCAGACGCCTCAGGCGCGGAACGGCGCGGTCTCGTAGACCGCCCCGTGCTGGCCGGCGAGAGCGATCGCCGTGGCGTCGCGCGTCTGCACGAATCGGTGCGACGTGTCAAGACCCGCCGGCACCTGAGCGTCGATCTCGTCGAGCGTTCCCTTCGTCTCGTTCGACAGCCACATCACCCGCCGCCTGACGGCCGCGCCGAGTCCGCTCATCAGTTCCGCGAACCGGCGCCGCTGCCGGGAATCGAGATACAGCAGGACGGCGCTGTGGAACACCACCAGCGTCGCGTCGGCCGGCGACTCCGCCGCGACGTCCGAAACCAGTTCGAGCAGGTCGCCGCGCGCGATCCGCGGCGGATCGGCGCTCGCGATCCGGGCGGCGGCCCGCAGACGGGCCACCCGCTCATCGTGCACCGGACCGGGCCAGATCAGCGTGGCGAGCCAGTCGATCTGCGCGGGATCGGAGGCGTCGATCGGTGCGAGGTCGATGCCGCGCCGCCACACCACCTCGGGATAGCGAGCGGGAACGGCGTCCGCGTCATCGATGCGGCAGGGCAGCGTCACCGAGGTGGATTCCGCCGGCTCGAGGCGCCGGATGCCGGAGGGCGTCGTGTATTCGTAGCCGTACCGATCCGGGAACAGGCACAGCCCGGCGGCGGCTCCTACCTCGAGCAGCGCCACCGGTCCGTCGATGCGGGAGAGCGGCGGCATCCACGTCGCGCAGCGCCCCGCTTCGTTGGTCTGCGTCGTGCGCGCCCGGGCCACGTCGGCGACGGCATCCCAGTTCTGCACCAGCCAATCCCGCCACTCGGGATACCCCGCGAGCGGGCCGCCCGCCCACCGGGCGGAGGCGAAGATCAGGTTGGGCTGCTGCTTCTCCGCGGGCAGGGATCTGAGCAGCGTGAGCACCTCGCTGTCTCCGGCGATGCCGAGGGACCACTGTTCGTAGAGCGGAGAGGTGTCGTGCGCCCACCGGCGGCCGAACTCCTCATACTGCGACGCGAGCGGGTCGTTCATGTCGACACTCTAGGCACGTCGGTGCCACTCCCGCGTCGCCGACGGTGCCCATGTCGCCGCCGCGACCTACACTTCCGGGCATGGATGTCCTCGGCTGGCTGCTCGATTCCGACCCCGCGATCCGCTGGCAGGTGATGCAGGACCTGATGGACGCACCGGCGGACGAAGTCCAGGCCGAGCGCGCGCGGGTCTCGACCGATGGATGGGGCGGGCGGCTGCTGTCGATGCAGGGCGCCGACGGCCAGTGGGATGGCGGCACCTACCGGCCGGCGTGGGCCGACGACTCCAAGCCGTTCTTCGATGCGTGGACGGCGACGCACTTCGTCCTGCAGTCGCTCCGGGAGTTCGGGCTCGATCCGCGCAGCGAGCAGGCCCGGCGTGCCGTCGGGCTCGTGCGGGAGAACGCCCGCTGGGACTACAACGGCGAACCCTACTTCGACGGGGAGGCCGAACCGTGCATCAACGGCATCGCCCTGGCCTCCGGTGCCTACTTCGGCGAGGACGCCGCGCGCATCGTCGAACGCCTGCTCGCGGTCCACCTCCGCGACGGCGGCTGGAACTGCTGGGCCGAGGACGGCAATGCCGTCTCATCGTTCCACTCGACCATCTGCTCGATCGAAGGGCTGCTCGAGTGGGAGCGGGCGCGTGGCGGCGACGCCGCCGTCGCCGACGCCCGTCGAGCGGGCGAGGAGTACCTCCTCGAGCGCGCCCTATTCCGGCGCCGCTCCACGGGCGAGGTGGCCGACCCCCGTTTCCTGATGCTGTCCGATCCGATGCGCTGGTTCTACGACATCCTTCGTGGACTCGACCACTTCCGGATCGCGCGCCCCGAGAGGGATGACCGGTGCGCCGAGGCGATCGAAGTGCTGCGAGCGAAGCAGAGGCCGCAGGGGTACTGGATGCTCGAGAACACGCACGCGGGAGCGACCCACTTCGACTTCGACCAGGCCGAAGGGTTCCCGAGCCGATGGATCACCCTCCGAGCCCTCCGGGTGCTCCGGTGGTGGGACGGGTCGGGGCCGATCCGCGCTGCCGGCGCATGAACGGCGGATGCCCAGGTCGCCGAGGACCGGGGCATCCGCGAAGCGCGAGGATCTACGCGCGTGCGGCCTCCACGACGCGGCGGGCGGCTCCGAGCGCCTGCTCGAGGTCCGCCTTCAGGTCCTCGATGTTCTCGAGGCCCAGCGAGAGGCGCACGAGGCCGGGCGTCACGCCCGTCGTGAGCTGCTGCTCCGGTGTGAGCTGCGAGTGCGTGGTCGAAGCAGGGTGGATGACGAGCGAGCGCACGTCGCCGATGTTCGCGAGGTGACTGAACAGCGTGAGCGAGTTGACGAATTCGCGACCCGCCTGCACGCCGCCCTTGAGCTCGAACGACAGCACGGCGCCGACGCCCTTCGGTGCGTATTCGTTGGCCTTCGCGTACCAGGGGGAGGTGGGCAGGCCAGAGTAGTTGACCGACGCCACGTCCTCCTGGTTCTCGAGCCACTCGGCGATCTCCTGCGCGTTCTGCACGTGGCGCTCGATGCGCAGCGACAAGGTCTCGATGCCCTGGATCAGCAGCCATGCGCTCTGCGGCGAGATGGCGGCACCGAGGTCGCGCAGCAGCTGCACGCGCGCCTTGATGATGTATGCGAGGCCATCGCCGACGGCCGCCGTGTACGAGGCACCGTGGTAGCTGGGGTCGGGGACCGTGAGGCCGGGGAATTTGTCGACGTTCTTCGACCACTCGAACTTCCCACCATCGACGATGATGCCGCCGATGACGGTGCCGTGGCCGCCGAGGAACTTCGTGGCCGAGTGCACGATGATGTCGGCACCGAACTCGAAGGGCTTGATCAGGTACGGCGTCGCGATCGTGTTGTCGACGATCAGCGGGATGCCGTTCTCGTGGGCGACATCTGCGACGAGACGGATGTCGAGGATGTTGATCTTCGGATTGCCGATCGTCTCGGCGAAGAACAGCTTCGTGTTCGGCCGGACGGCGGCGCGCCACTCCTCGGCGTCGTCCTGGTTCTCGACGAACGTCGTTTCGATGCCGAGCTTCGCAAGCGTGTACTTGAAGAGGTTGTAGGTGCCACCGTAGATCGAGCTCGACGAGACGATGTGATCGCCGGCCTCGGCGATGTTCAGCACTGCAGCGGTCTCGGCCGCCTGGCCGCTCGCGAGCAGCAGAGCGCCGGTGCCCCCCTCGAGCGCGGCGAGACGCTGCTCGACGACATCCTGGGTGGGGTTCTGGATGCGCGTGTAGATGTTGCCGAACTCGGCCAGAGCGAACAGGTTGGCCGCGTGGTCGGCGTTGTCGAACACGTACGACGTCGTCTGGTAGATCGGCGTGGCCCGCGCCTTGGTGGTGGGGTCAGGCTGCGCCCCCGAGTGGATCTGCTTGGTCTCGAAACGCCAGTTCTCGGGTGCGGACATGGTGTGCTCCTGCGGTAAGTCGGGTGGGTCCGGGCGTGGTGCCCGGCTCTGCCAAGGTACGGGCGGGCCGAGTTGTCAACAACGAGGGGGAAATGTGACGTAACAAGGACGAGCGAGCATCCGGCGGCGCCCGGGTAGCGTGGAGGGATGACACGACGTGCTGTGGTGACGGGTGCCAGCTCCGGGATCGGGGAGGCGACCGTGCGGGCCCTGCGGGCCGCCGGATGGGATGTCGTCGGGGTGGCGCGCCGCGCCGACCGTCTCGCCGCCCTCGAGGCGCAGACGGGCGCGGCCGTGTTCGCGGCCGACCTGACGAGCCAGGCCGATGTGGATGCGCTGGCGACGTGGCTGGCCGAGTCGGGCCCCGTGCACGCGCTCGTGCAGGTCGCCGGCGGCGCGCGCGGCACGGATCGCGTCGAGAACGCCCGGCCCGACGACTGGTCGTGGATGTTCGATGTCAACGTGCTGGCGGCCCAGCGCGTCGTCGCGGCGCTGCTGCCTCACCTCCGACGGGCGGCGGATGCCGACGGTCACGCCGACACCGTGTTCGTGACATCGACCGCCGCGCAGACGGCCTATCCGGGCGGTGCCGGCTACAACGCCGCGAAGGCCGGAGAGGCCATGCTCGTGCATGCGCTGAGGCTCGAGCTGAACGGTGAGCCGATCCGCGTCGTGGAGGTCGCCCCGGGAATGGTCTACACCGAGGAGTTCACCCGCAATCGGCTCGGCGGCGATCAGAATGCCGCCGAGAAGGTCTACGAGGGCGTCGTGGCTCCGCTGGTGGCGGATGACGTGGCCGACGTGATCGCCTACGCGCTCAATGCGCCGGGCCACGTCAACCTCGACATGATCACGATGCGGCCGGTCGCGCAGTCGGCGCAGCACCTTCTCGCCCGCGGCCCCCTGACGGTGCGCGCCAATTGACGCCCGACGTCCACCCCGACCCCGCTCCACAGACGAAGAGGACGACATGACGGATACTCGAGAGCGGCTCACGTGGGACGCGTTCGGCGAGGCTGCACGCGACCTCGCGCGCAGCATCCTCGGTGACGGCTTCTCGCCGGAGGTCGTCGTGGCCATCGCGCGCGGCGGTCTCATCCCCGGCGGCGCTGTCGCCTACGCGCTCGGCGCCAAGAACTGCGGGGCGCTGAATGTGGAGTTCTACACCGGCATCGGCACGGTGCTCGAGAACCCGGAGCTGCTGCCCCCGCATCTGGACCTCGAGTACCTGGAGGGACGGCGCGTGCTGCTGGTCGACGACGTCGCCGACAGCGGACGCACCCTGAAGCTCGCTGTGGAGCTGCTGCGCGGCAAGGGCGCCGACGTGCGCTCGGCCACGATCTACACGAAGCCGGGCTCGATCGAGCTGCCGGACTACTCCTGGCGCGAAACCGACCTGTGGATCGATTTCCCGTGGTCGGCACAGGGCCCCGTGTCGGACGAATCGCCCGTCGGGGCCTGAAGCCGTGGCGAGAACCCTGCCGCAGCTGGCGGATGCTGGCATGATGGATGCCGGCTGGGCCGATGCGCTTGGCCCGGTCGCCCCCGACATCGCCGCCATCGGCGAGCGGCTGCGCGCCGAGGTCGCCGCCGGACGCCGCTACCTTCCGGCGGGACATCACGTGCTCCGGGCGTTCCAGCGGCCGCTCGCTGACGTGCGCGTGCTGATCGTCGGGCAGGATCCGTATCCGACGCCGGGACACCCCATCGGTCTCTCGTTCGCCGTCGAGTCGCACGTTCGGCCGTTGCCCAGGAGCCTCACGAACATCTACCGGGAGCTGCACGACGACCTGGGCATCGAGCCCGCACCGCACGGCGACCTCTCCGCCTGGTCGGATCAGGGCATCATGCTGCTCAACCGGGTGCTGACCGTCGCCCCCGGCGCCCCGGCCTCCCATCGGGGCTGGGGGTGGGAGAAGGTCACGGAGCACGCGATCCGCACGCTGGTGGCCCGGCCGGGCCCGCTCGTCGCCATCCTCTGGGGGCGGGATGCCGCGAACCTCCGCCCTCTGCTGGGCGCCACCCCCATCGTCGAGTCCGCGCACCCGTCGCCCCTATCGGCCAGTCGTGGCTTCTTCGGGTCCCGGCCCTTCTCACACACGAATGACCTCCTGGTGGCCCAGGGCGCCCGCCCGGTCGACTGGCGCCTCCCCGCGTAGGCTGTTCGCCATGCTGGAGGAGGAGTACGAGAAGCCGCGGCGGCTGCCGCGACATCTCCGCGCGCAGGCCCAGGCCGAGCGGCCGTTCGGGTTCGAGATCCGCCCGGCCGAGCTCCGCGACATCCCCGACATCCGCGAGATCTACAACTACTACGTCACCAACTCCTCGGTCACGTTCGACGAGAAGCGCTGGACGCTCAAGCAGTGGCGCGAGAAGTTCGAGCACCTGCAGAAGCTCGGGATGCCGTTCCTGGTCGCGGAATCCCCCAGCGGGCAGGTGCTCGGCTACGCCCTGGTCCAACCTTGGTCCGGCAAGTCCGCGTACCGTTTCACGGTCGAGAACTCGATCTACCTCGGTCCGGGTGCGGCCGGCAAGGGCCTCGGCCGTGCGCTGCTCGAGGCCCTGATCGCCGCCTGCGAGGCGGTGGGCATCCGCGAGATCGTGGCGGTGATCAGCGACAAGGGCGCCGAGGCATCCATCGCCCTGCACGAGAAGCTGGGCTTCGAAGAGGTCGGACGGATGGGTCGCGTCGGGTTCAAGTTCGGCCGGTGGCTCGGCACGATCTCGCTGCAGAAGCACCTCAAGCCGCAGAAGAAGCGCAAGCTCTTCGCGCGCTGAGCGTCAGACCGCCCGGGGACCGCCGCGGCCCGCGGGGCTCACCGGCGCCTCGGGCTTGGCCGGCTGGCTGAACGCACGCACCTCGTCCACCAGTTCCCGCCACGGGCCCTGCACCGCCCGATCGGGAAGCTCGGCCTGCTTCTGCCGTGGTCCGCAGTGCGCCTCGATGTTCCAGACGAAGCGATCGGCGCCGCCGGCGTCGCCGGGGTCGGCATCCCATGGGCACTCCTCGATGAGAGCGATCCAGTGCGGCTCCTCCTTCGGGGGAGGCTCCGCCCGCCATTCGCGCCGCATGCCGGCGATGCCGCCCGTGCGTGCGACGATCACGGTGATTGTGGGTTCTTCGGTAAGCAGGTTGTCAGGCTTCGCTGAGCTCATCCTCGATCACGCCGACGCCGATCCAGCCGGCCCGGACCGCGCGCGTCTCCTCCGAGTCTCCACCGTACTCCGCCGCGGCCGCCGCCACAGTGGCGTCGGCGAAGACGCTGAACGTCGCATCGGAGGGGAGGCCGCTCGTGAGCGCGCGATACCAGATGAGACCCGCGCGCTCCCACGCGTTGCCGCCGAGGGCTTCGGCGGTGAGATAGAAGGCGCGATTCGGGATGCCGGAGTTGATGTGCACGCCCCCGTTGTCATCGGTCGTGCGCACATAGCCGTCCATGTGCGCCGGCTGCGGGTCGCGGCCGAGCACGTCGTCGTCGTAGGCGGTGCCGGGTGCCCGCATCGAACGCAGGGCCTTGCCCTCCACGGCATCGGTGAAGATTCCCTCGCCGATCAGCCAGGACGCCTGCTCGACGTCCTGCCCCAGGAGGTACTGCTCCGTCAGTGCACCGAAGACGTCGGCGATCGACTCGTTGAGAGCGCCGGACTGCCCCTCGTAGGTCAGGCCGCCCTCCCGCTCGATGACGCCGTGCGAGAGTTCGTGCGCGATCACCGAGAGGGAGCCGGTGAATCCCCGGAACACCTCGCCGTCGCCGTCGCCGAAGACCATGCGCTCGCCGTCCCAGAACGCGTTGTCGTAGTCCTGGCCGTAGTGCACCGTGGCATTCATCGGGGCGCCCTCCCCGTCGATGGAGTCACGGACGTACCCGTCCCAGAAGAGGTCGTACGTCGCGCCGAGGCCGTCGAACGCCTCGTTGACCGCGGCATCGCCCACGGGGCCGTCATCCTCTTCCCGCACCACGACGCCGGGCAGATCCTCGAGCTGTTCGGCGTCGCTGATGGTGCGATCAGGCGCCGGAGCGTTCTCGGCCACCAGCGTGTCGCCGTCGATCGAGAGACGAAGCCGCGAACGCCCCGCATTCAGGACGGGATCCACGGCCAGGGTCGCCCTCGCGGCCTGTGCCGCCTTGGGGAAGCGCGGCTCGGCGGCCGCGGCGATGTGTGCGAGCAGATACGGCGGGACGATCGCGTAGGGGATTTTGCTCATCCTCCGAGGCTAAGGGCGTGCCGCGACATCGGGCGTCAGACGGGCCCGGTCTCGATCACCGGGATTGAGGCCAGCAGTCGCCGCGTGTACTCCTCGCCGGGAGCGAGCAGCACGGCATCCGTCGGCCCTCGTTCGATGACGCGGCCGTCCTTCATGACGACGACCTGATCGCAGAGGTTCTGTACGACCCCGATGTCGTGCGACACCATCACCAGGGTGAGGCCGTCCCGCTCCCGCAGCTCGCCGAGCAGCTCGAGTATTTGGGCGCGCACGGTGACATCGAGCGCCGACAGTGGCTCGTCGCCGACGAGCACCCGCGGTCGGTGGGCCAGGGCGCGTGCCAGTGCGATGCGCTGACGCTGGCCGCCAGAGAACTCGTGCGGGAAGCGGTCGGCCATCGACGCCTCGAGCCCGACGTCCTCCAGCACCTCACGCACACGGGCCCTGCGGTCGCCGGGGATGTCGAGCGCCCACACCGGCTCGCCGATGATGCGTCCAATGCTCATTCGAGGATCGAGGGACGCGTACGGGTCCTGGAACACGATGCCGGTCTGGCGGCGCAGCCAATGCAGCGCGCGGGCGCTCGCCGCGGCATCCACCGGTCGCCCGTCGAATTCGACCGTCCCCTCGGTGGGCGTGTCCAGGGCGAGGAGCAGTCGCACCAGCGTCGACTTTCCCGAGCCGGATTCGCCGATGATGCCGACCGCCTGACCTTCGGCGACCTCGATGTCGGCGTTCTCGAGCGCGGTCGTGAACCGCTTCCTCTCGAACAGCGAGTCCTTGGGCATGGGGTAGCGCCGCGTCAGGCTCCGACCGGTCAGAAGCGCGCTCATGCCGCACCGCCCGGGCGCCAGAGGGTTGCCGTCGCGTCGCGGAGCAGTCCGCGGGTGATGGCCGACTGCGGGGAGGTCAGCAGCTGCTGCACCGGTCCTTCCTCGACCACTCGGCCGTGCTCGAGCACCACGCCGCGCGTCGCGATCTGGGACAGCACCGCGAGGTCGTGCGTGATGAAGACCAGGGACATGCCGGCACCCTGGACGAGCGAGAGCAGCAGCTCGAGGATCTCGGCCTGGATGGTCACATCCAGCGCCGTGGTCGGTTCGTCGGCGATCAGCAGCCGCGGAGAGCACGCCAGGGCGATCGCGATGGCGACGCGCTGCCGCTGGCCGCCGGAGAGCTGATGCGGGTAGCGCCGGACGAGCGCGGCCGGGTCGGGGAGCGAGACGCGCTCGGCGGCCGCGACGGCGCGCTCCCGGGCCTCCGCCTTCGACACGTCGTTGTGGATGCGGATCGACTCGGCGATCTGCCGTCCGACGGTGCGGATCGGGTTGAGGGCCGTCCGCGGCTCCTGGAAGACGATCCCGATCTCGTCGCCTCGGAGCGCGGCCAGCTCGGCATCCGGCATCCCGATCAGCTCCGTGCCGTTCCACCGGACGCTTCCGCCCGCTGTCGCGCCGTCCGGAAGCAGTCCGAGGAGCGCGAGGGCCGTCAGCGACTTGCCAGACCCCGACTCGCCGATCAGCCCCACGCGCGCCCCGTCCGGCACCTCGAACGAGATCCCGTCGACGACGCGCCGCCCGTCGATGTCGATGGTGAGGTCCCGCACCTCGAGGCTCATGCGACCACCTCGGGCACGTGGCGGATCGAGCCTCGAGGGGGGTGCAGGGGGTCCTTCCCCCGCGAGAGGGTCGGGTCGGTGGCCTCGCGCAGGGCGTCGCCGAGCAGATTGAGCCCCAGCACCGTGAACGTGATCGCGAGCCCGGGCCAGATCACCGAGAGGGGGTAGAGGGCGATGTAGCGCTGCAGATCGGCGAGCAGCAGACCCCACGACGCCTCGGTGACGGACGCGCCGAAGCCGAGATATGACAGCCCCGCCTCGGCCAGCACGGCGACGGCCATGGACCACGACAGCTGCACGATGAACACCGGTGCCACGTTGGGCATGAGGTGCCGCCAGAGATTCTGGGCGGGGGAGAGCCCCGATGCGCGACCGGCGAGCACGAATTCGCTCCCCAGCACGCGGCGCAGCTCCGGCCGCGTCACGCGGGCGATGTTCACGCCGAAGCCGATGCCCACGGCCCAGATCACGACCCAGAGTGATCCGCCCCACACCGAGGCGATCATCATCGCGATGATCAGCACGGGGAACGCGATCAGGATGTCGATGAACACCGCCACCGTCTCCCGCACCCACCGCGCGGTCAGGGCGCCCAGGGCGGCGAACAGCACGCCGAAGAACGTCGCGATCAGCCCGGCGCCCACGGCGACGAACACCGTCGTGCGCGACCCGGCGATGATCAGGCTCAGGATGTCGCGGCCGGACCCGTCGGTGCCCATCAGATGCGGCCATCCGGGCAGCGCCCATCGGTTGGCCAGTTCGACGGAGCGGGGGTCGAACGGCGTCCAGAACGTGGCGACAACGGCGGTGACGAGCACCACCGCCACGACGATCAGCCCGAACCGGCCCGTGGAGAGCCCCCACAGGCGCCGCAGCCACAGCCAGCGGTTCACGATGACTCCCTCTGCCGCGGATCGATCACCCGGTGCAGCAGATCGACCACGAAGCCGACCACGAGCACGAACCCCGTCAGGACGAGCAGCTCGCCCTGCACCTTCACCAGGTCGCGGGCACCGACATCCTGCACCAGCATCCGCCCGATTCCGGGAAGGGTGAAGAGCTGCTCGATGACGACCGCGCCGACGATGATGCCCGCGACCTGCAGCCCGAGCACCGTGATGACCGAGAGTCCGACGTTCGGCAGCCCGTGCCGGATCAGCGCCTGGTTGCGCGTCAGCCCCTTCGCGGCGGCGGTGCGCACGTAGTCCTGCCCGACGGCCTGCAGGGTTGCGCTGCGCACGAAGCGCATCAGCATCGCCCCCTCGACGATGCCGATCGTGAGTGCGGGCAGCAGGAGCGACGTGAAGGCGAGCCACGGCGTCGACCACGCCGTGCGGGGGAAGCCCTGGGCGGGAAGCCACCCGAGCCACACCGAGAACACCACGACGAGCATCATCCCGGCCCACACCACCGGCACAGCGGCCAGGCCCTGAGCGCCTACAGATAGCGCGGTGCCGTCACCGCGCCCTCGTCGCATCGCCGAGAGCACCCCGAGCGGCACGCTGAACACGATGGCGATTCCGAGGGCCATCATGCCGAGCGGCACGGTGACCTGGGCCTTCTGGGCGAGCTCCGTCGCCACCGACGAGCCGGTCAGCATGGACGATCCGAGGTCACCCCGGAGCACCCCGCCGATCCAGTCGAAGTACTGCGCCGGGAGCGGCTGGTTCAGGCCCAGACGCTCGCGGATGGCGGCGACCTGTTCCGGGGTGCCCTGGGTGCCGGCGATGAGCTGCGCGACGTCGCCCGGCAGCACCCTCAGTGCCAGGAAGATCAGCACGCTGGCCACGAACAGCCCCACCACCAGCAGGGCCAGCCTCGTCAGCGCGTAGCGGATCACTCCGGCGACACCGTTACCTCGAGACCGTCACTTCGGCCAGGTTGATGCGCGAGTTGATCGAGTCGACGGGGAATCCGTCGACCCCGGGGCCCACGGCCGTGATCGTCGCGCCGTTGTACAGCCAGTCCGCGGCGTGGTCCTCCGAGACGAGGCGCGCGGCCTCGGCCAGCAGCTCAGCCGACTCGTCCGGGTCGACCGTCGCCATCGCCTCGGCGTACAGCGCCTGCACCTCGGGGTTGTCGTAGTTGAAGTAGTACTCGGGGTTCGCGAAGTTGGCGAAGTCGCGCGGCTCGACGTGCAGCACGAAGCTCAGGTCGTAGTCCTTGTTGGTGTAGACGTCCTGCAGCCAGGTGGCGAACTCGACGGATTCGACGGTGAGGGTGACGCCGATGTCGTCGAAGTTGGAGACGAGCACCTGCGGCACGGTCGTGCCGTAGAACGAGGGGATCGTCAAGGTCAGCTCGAGATCCTCGGCCCCCGCCTCGGCGAGCAGCTCCTTGGCGCGCTCGGGGTCGTAGCTGACGACGTCGGAGAGGTCTTCGTAGCCGGGGTCGAGCTCGGGGATCGGACCGTACATCGTCGAGCCGGCACCGAGCGCCTCCACCAGGGCTTCGTGGTCGATAGCCAGGCGCAGCGCCTCGCGCACCTTGACGTCATCGAGCGGCGCCTTGGCGTTGTTGAAGGCGAGCGTCCCCTTGTCCGTCGTCTTACCCTGGGTCAGCGCGAAGTCGGTGCCCTCGAGCTGCGGCGCCAGGTTCGGGTCTACGGCCGTCAGCACGTCGAGGCTTCCGTCGAGGGCCGCGTTGACGCCGGCGGTGAAGTCGGGGATGTACTGGAAGACGACCTCGGCGACCTGGGGCGCCCCGCCCCAGTACGCGTCGTTGCGGAGGAAGGTGAGGCTGTCGCCCTGGCTCCACCGCTCGAGGGAGAACGGCCCTGTTCCGTTGGCATCGGTCTGCAGGTCGGTGGTGTCTCCGGCCTTGAAGACGAGTCCCGCGGGGCTGGTCAGCGTGAAGAGGAAGTTCTGGTTCGGCTCCGTGAGCGTGATCACCACGGTGGCGGGGTCGGGAGAGGTGATCGAGGCGACGCCGGCGAATTCGTCGTGGCCGACGATCGTCGCGTCGTCCTTCACCTGGGTGAGCGACGTCACGACGTCCTCCACGACGAGCGGTTCGCCGTTCTGGAAGGTCACCCCCTCGTTGAGCGTGAAGGTGTAGGTCAGGCCGTCGTCCGACACCTCGAAGTCGCTCGCGAGAGCGGGGACGATCTCGTTGTCCTCCGTGCGGGTGACGAGCCCCTGGTACACGTTGTCCACCAGTACCTGCTCGAGCGCCGCACCACTGGTGTGGCGGATGTCAAGATTGTCCGGTTCGAGAACCAGCCCAACGGTGAGCGACGCATCCGGATCGGGCGCGCCCGTCTCGGTCGGCGCGGCCTCCGGCGTGCCGGAGCACGCGCTGAGGATGAGCGCTGCCGCGGCGGCGGTGGCGAGGAAGGCGGTGCGGCGGAGCATGTGGGTTTTCCTTTCGGGAGCCGCGTTCTCCGGATTCTGTCCGGAGTCACGGCGGGCGCTCGGTGCGGGATTCAGCCTAGGGGTGGGGGTCTGGGAGGGTCTGGGCGTTACAGAGAACGTCGGAAGGG
This sequence comes from Micromonospora sp. DT81.3, assembly GCF_049847225.1. Lineage (NCBI taxonomy): Bacteria > Bacillati > Actinomycetota > Actinomycetes > Micromonosporales > Micromonosporaceae > Micromonospora > Micromonospora sp. DT81.3. Next base: position 398,274 of record NZ_JBNCNY010000002.1, on the reverse strand, counting down.
CATCAGGCGTTCCCCGAATCGTCGGATGCCGCGCGGATGAGCGCCGCGAGTTCGCCGGGAGCGTACTCCTGCACGTTGTGCCCGGCTGCCAGCGTGGTCACGGCCGCCCGCGGCAGGTGACGCGCGAATTCTTCGGCGTCGGCTCGGGAGACGTATCCCTGATCGCCGCGGACAAGCGTGATCGGCACCGCGACCTGCGACAGGTCTTCCCAGCCGGTGGGGCCGAGGGTCGGCGGTGCGGCCGGTGCCTCGACGGCGGTCTCGCCGTCGGCGGAGGGATCGGCCGGGGCAAGGGCTGCGGCCGCGAGATGGGCGAAGTGGTGCTTCCATTCGACCCGGCCGTCCTCTCGCACGCGGGAGTTGAAGTACACGCCGCGTTCGGCCGCGCGGCGCGATCCCCCGAGGCCGAATGCGAGGGCCCGTTCCACGAGTTCTTCGCGCGTCGCCCAATCCGTCGGCCCCGCGAAGAACTCCCGCAGCTGCGACGGACCCGCCGACGTGTCGATCCCGGGCGTGATGTCGATGACCAGCACCTCGCGCACCAGCTCGGGGCGGGATGCCGCGATGGAGGCGGCCGTCAGGCCGCCCAGGGACTGCCCGACCAGCAGCTGCGGCACGTCGGTCCACGCCGCGATGCCGGCGGCGACATCCGGTGCGAGCGTGCGAGGCGAATAGTCGATGTCCGAGCGCCACGACGAGTCGCCGTGTCCCGGCAGGTCGATCGCGAGGGCGGGGAGCCCCAGAGCGAGGATCGTCGTGTCCCAGGTGTGCGCGTTGAGGCCGGCTCCGTGCAGGAAGGTGACCACCGGTGATCCGGTGCCGTAGCGCAGCGCGCTGAGGGCGCGTCCGTCCTCGAGAGTGAGCGTGACGCGCTCGCCCGAGGGGACGGGGTGCCCGCCCCCGAGTTCGCGCGCCTGCTCGGGCAGGAACGAGAACTCATCGAAGGTGTCCGTGGCGGACGTGCCTGTGCTCACGCGCGTACTCCTGGTGTGGCGGTCGGGGACGCTTCATTGTCCGCCCATTTCGGAGCGCATGCGTAATCGAGTTTCAGGGTGCACAGCGCAGCCGCAGTTTGGATTAGCGATCTGCCAGTTATTAGGTTCTTGATTCAGCATTCTGCATTTCTCGAAGCTATGTTCACGGGCGAGCGGGTCATTGGGACAGCCGTCGCCGCTCGTTCCCGCCTGCCGCACCGGACCCTAGGCTGGAGTCATGACCGAGACGCGCGTTCATCTCTCCCGGTCCGAGCCGGAGGCCTACAAGACGCTCGAAGCCTTCACCAAGGCCGTCCACGGGATCGCGAAGGCAAACGGGATCGATGTCCGGCTGAAGGAGTACGTGATGCTGCACGTCTCGCAGCTCAACGGATGCGCGTTCTGCGTGCGGATCCACGTCGATCGGGCGCTCGCCGCAGGAGTGACCGTCGACGAGATCGGCCAGCTGCCGACCTGGCGCGACTCCGGCGTCTTCAGCGACCGCGAGCGAGCGGGTCTCGAACTGGCGGAGGCCTTCACCTTCATTCACCGAGGGGGCATCCCCGACGACGTGTACGACCGCGTGGGCGGCGTGCTCAGCGAGAAGGAGTACGTCGCGCTGAGCTGGATCTGCGTCTCGATCAATGCCTTCAACCGCGTCGCGATCGCCGGTCGATATCCGGTGCCGCCGCGGTCCGAGTCATGACGGGCGACGCGCTCGGCTCGCTCATTCCCGGTGCGGTCAACTTCCGCGACACCGGGGGCCTTTCCGCGGGGAATGGCACCACGCGCCCCGGCGTGCTGTACCGCTCGGGCAATCTCGCGCACCTCGAGGAGGAGGGTGTCGAGGCGCTCCGGGCCCTCGCCATCCGCCGCATCATCGATCTGCGTGCGGACGAGGAGGTGCTCCACGCTCCGAGCCGCGTCGAGGCTCTCGAGGTCGAGACGGTGCGCGTGCCGCTGTTCCTTGGTTCCGTCGCGTCGTTCTTCGAGCGCGACACGTCGCTGAGGCAGATGTACCGCGCGCTGGTGGATGAGTCCGGCGCTCGGGTTCTCGAGGTCATCCGTGGACTCCTCGCCGACCAGCCGGTGCTGGTGCACTGCACGGTCGGCAAGGACCGCACCGGCGTGACGGTGGCACTCGCCCTCGTGGCGGCCGGCGTCGACGAGGAGGCCGTGATCGCGGACTACGCACGCACAGAGGGCATGCTGCCGGAGTGGCGCAACCGCGACATCGTGCGCATGCTCTCCTCGCTGCATCCGGAAGCCGTGAATCTCGAGGAGCTCGCGACGCGCTCGCCGGCCGCAGTGATGCGGGAACTGCTGGCATACCTGACGGATCGATACGGGTCGCCGACCGCCTATCTGCGTGCCCTGGGCCTGACCGACACCGAGCTCCACGCGCTCCGACGGATCCTCGTCGATGACGCGTGAAGTCAGGCAAGGTTAGGCAACCCTATTCTCGCGGTATAGTTGGACCGTCATGACGAACCTTCCCGAGCACAACGCCGCGGCCTGCCGGTCCGCGCGTCACACGCGTGTGCAGCACCTCATCACGGCCGACGAGCACTCGCTCGCAGAGCTCGAGGTCCTGCTCGCCACGCTTCCGATCTGCTCGACCGGGCGCCTCTTCGTCGAGGTGCCGGAGGGCGCCGACATCGTCGAGCTGCACGCCCCTGCCCGCATGACAGTCACCTGGCTTGATCGCTCCCGTCGATCCGGGGCACCGGGCACCGCTCGCGGCTGCGCGCCGGGCGTCGCCCTGTCCCGTGCTGTCACGGCGTGGGCCGACGAGATGCTGTGCAACGAGGAGGACCACACCCGCATCTTCCTGCTGGGCGGCTATCTCGGCACTGCCGACATCGTCGACCACCTCACGACCGCGTGCGGGGTCGCCGCGGACGCCATCCACACCCCGGAGCGCTTCGGGCTCCTGACCGCGCGCTGACAGTTCGGCGGCGCTTCGGCTGGTGACCGCGCTCACGATCGAGCGGCGCGAGTGCCGAAGCTCGGTCGGACCCGTGGATTCGATGTGTCCGCCACCGGGCCCTCTCTTGTGCGCGACCCGAAAGAGGAGTTGCATGTCCGCCGACGAGCGATGATGCTCGCCATCCATCTGGGAAGGGGAGGAATATGCGTAGGAAGATTCTGTGGGGGGTTGCGGTGGGGGCCGCGCTTGTCTTCGGTTCGGCCGGCGGTGCTTTCGCGGGCGAGATCGGCGGCAACGGTGGTGAGACCCCGGCGGGGGAGAATGCCCGCTCGCTCTGCGCGTTCTCGGGTCTCGAGGACTTCGACGGCACTCAGCCGCCGGAGCCCGGTGTGACACAGAACTGGGGCCAGATCCCCAAGGAGGCGCGCGATATGTTCAGCGTGCACGGGGCGGCGCAGGTGGTCCTGCCGTTCGGCGAGGAAGGGTGCAACGCATACCTCTACCCGAACAAGTGACGCCGCGAAGCAACGCGTCGTGACGACGGGCGCGGCCGGGGAGGCTCCGGTCGCGCCCGCTACGTTCCGCGCGGGACGTAGTTGCCGTCCGCGAGTCCGGCCTCGATCTCGAACCGGTTGCGCAGCGGGTCTCGGCCGGAGAGCGTGTAGAGCAGGGGCATGAGGATGCCGTACCGCTGCCACTGGCGCTTGTGCACGGCCTCGTGCGCCAGCACCCGATCGGTCGCGGCCGGAGCGCCGTCGCCGGTCAGGAAGCATCCGCCGACGCACACTCCACCCCGCGGGAACGCCCAGCGCGGCATGCCGCGGAAGACCCACAGCCCGTGGCGGCGCTCGATGCGTCCGGTGCTCCAGATCGAGCCCCACACCCACCCCACCGCGGACCCGTACCAGTAGCCGAGGCGACTGATCGGTGAGTCGAGCAGCGCGGGCGGGATGATGCGCTCGATCCTCTGGCTCCTCGCCACGGCGGTCGCGGCCGCCGCCCGCCAGCCGGCCGGGGGAGGCGCGGGGCTCACGCGAGCGCTCCGACGACGCGGAGGATGGTGCCGAGGTCCTCGATCGCGGCGGTGGGCGATGAGGGAGAGAACCCGGTGATCGCCGCGCCGACGAGGGGCACCTGCGCGCGGAGTGAGGCGATCGAGGCCAGGAGGTCGACCAGCGAGACGCCGAAGGGCTGGGCGGATGTCACTCCCGAGATCTCCGAGGGATCCAGCACATCCAGGTCCACGTGCACGAAGACGCTGCGGGCGCCGCTTGTTCGCACCGCCTCCGCGAGGGCACCGGGTTCGGCGAGTGCCGCGGGGGCGAGCTCCCTGAGCTGCCGCCCTTGGGCATACTCCTGCTCGGCGTCATCGAAAGAGCGCGCTCCCGCGAGCACCACGCGGGACGGCAGCACGGTTCCCGGTTCGAGCGACAGGCCGTCGACCCCATCTCCCAGCACCGCACGCAGCACCATGCCGCCGAAGGCGCCGGATGTGGATGTCTCGGGGCCGTGCAGGTCGGGGTGGGCGTCGAACCAGACGACCGCAAGATCGTCGTGCGCGCGGGCGGTGTGCGCGATGCCTCCGAGCGAGATGCCGCAGTCGCCGCCGATCAGCAGCACGGGCTCGAACTGCGGTGCGAGCGCCTCGTCGACGAGCGCCTTGGTTCGCAGCAGTGCGCTCAGCCGATGGACGCCGGTGCCGAGGGACTCGCCGGCCTCCATCGGCACATCCAGCACGGTCGTCGCCGATCGTGGCAGGTCGCCGGCGATGGCGTTGGCGCCGTCGATGAGCTGCATGGCGCGGGCCGACGGGCTGCCCTGCCACTGGGGGACGACGAGGAAACGGGTCATTCGCCCATCCTGCCTCAGGACCGCCGTGTCGTTCCACGCGGCAACGGGTGCGCCATGCCCGGGGAAGGGGCCGGGCGCCTCCCCGGCCGCTCGTCGAGCGGCGGGCCGGCGCCCGGCATCCAGCGGATCGCCCTACGGCGTGTAGGGGGCGCTCGGCGCGTCGATCGCCGCCTGCGCCGGTGCGGTTCCCGACTTGAGAGCCGCGAGACGCGCCTCCACCTCGGTCAGCTCGCCCATGTCCTCGAGACTGTTGAACTGAGCATCGAGGCTGGACGCGGCGAGCTCCTGCTTGCCGGCGGCGAGGGACTCCTGCCGGCGGATCTTGTCTTCGAAGCGGCCGAGTTCGCTGGTCGGGTCGAGCACGTCGATCGACTTGACCGCGTCGTGCACCTTGATCTGCGCCTCGGCGGTCTTGGCGCGCGCGAGCAGTTCGCTGCGCTTGCTCTTCAGCTGGTCGAGCTTCTGCTTCATGCCGTTGAGGCCGTCCTTGAGCTTGTCGACGACCTCGGTCTGCGAGGCGATCGTAGGCTCGGCGGTTCGCGCCTCGCTCTCGCTGCTGATCTGACGCTGCAGCGCGATCTTGGCGAGGTTGTCGAACTTGTCGGCATCGGCGGTGTTGCCGCTGCCGCGCAGCTGGTCGGCCTTGCGACTGGCGGCGAGGGCCTTGTTGCCCCACTCGGCCGCTGCCTGCACGTCCTCCTGGTGGTCGCGCTCGAGCAGACGAAGATTGCCGATCGTCTCGGCGATCGCCGACTCGGCGTCGGCGATGTTGTTCGTGTAGTCGCGAACGAGCTGATCGAGCATCTTCTGGGGATCCTCGGCCTGGTCGATCATCGCGTTGACGTTCGCCCGGAGGAGGGTGGAGATGCGGCCGAAGATGGACTGCTTTGCCATCATTACTGGTTCCTTTCTATCGAGATGTCAGATCTGTTCCGATTGGTCAATGGGGGGAAGGCGGATGTCGGACCGCCCGGCCGGCTCAGAAGCGACCTCCGCCGCGGCGACCCCGCGTGCCGCCCCCGCCGAAGCTGCCGGGGCTCATGCGACCGCCCCCGCCCCCGCCTCCGCCGAACATGCCGCCGAAGCCGCCGCCACCGCGTCCGCCGCCGCCGAGGCCACCCCCGAGCAGCGAGTTGATCACGAGTCCGCCGAGCACCGCGCCCATCATGTCACCGCCGCCGCGTCCGCCTCCCCCGCCGCCTCCGCCGAACATGCCGCCACCCTGGTTCTCGAAGGCGCTGACATCCTGCTGGGCGTACTGGATCGCGTGCCCGGCCAGCTGGGCCGCGCGCTGAGCGAGCCCCAGAGCCTGCTGCGGATCGGAGACCTGCAGCTGCTGCGCCTGCACGAGGGAGGCTCCTGCTTCGGCCAGCCGGGTGCGCGCCTCGGCGCCGATGGCGCCGCGTCTGGCGACGATGTAGTCCTCGGCCGCCGACACCTGGGCCTGCGCCTGGAGCATCGTCTGCCCGAGCATCTGCTGGGCGCGCTGCGCCTGCGCCGCGGCATCCCGGACGCCCTGGATCCACGAGTCGATCTGCGCGTTCGCGGCCTCCAGGCTCTGCAGCGCGACGAGCGGCCGGCGAGCGGGCCCCGCGAGGTGTGTGCGCGCCTGATCGACCTGCTGGCGCGTCGCCGCGATCACACCGGCGAGCCGGCCGTCGGGGTCGGGCAGAGCGGATGCCGTCGCCACGTCCTGCTCGAGTTCGGCGATCAGCGCCGTGGCGCGAGTCTCGCCTTCTGCGAGGTCGGCCCCGAGTTTGTCGATCGCGGCTTCGAGCATCCGGGCCTGAGCGACCGCCTCTTCCGCCGCACGGATGCCGACGGCGGCCTCGCCGCCCCTGCCCGCGCCGATGTCGCGCTGTGCCTCGGTCAGCTGTTGATCGGCGAATGCCAGACGCGACCGCGCCTGCTGAGGGTTGTCGGCCACGGTGGCCAGTGCGTCGGGGGAGTAGCGCTGGGCGAGGCCGGCCAGGGCGGTCTCGGCAGGGCCGAGCGCTGCGCCGACCGCCGCTCGATCCTCCTGCACCCGTGCCAGCGCCTCCGGCGCGTTCTGCTCCAGCTTGCGCAGCTCGTCGAAGGCCGCGGCCTTCTCGTCTAGCCCGGCGTTCGCGTCGGCGCAGAGCTGGATGATCTGTGCGTTCCACGCGCGCACCTGCTCCTCCGACTCCGGTGTCGCATCATCCAGCTGCTGCTGCAGCGAGAACGCCTGGGTGAGATTCTGCTTCGCCGTCGCGAGAGCGGCTTCGAACTCCCGCGTGGCCTCATCGCCGAACTGCGCCTTGGCGAAGCCCAGTTCCTCCTCGCTCGTCCGCACCGCGTCATCCGTCTGCACGAGGGCCGAACCCGCCTGCCGCGCCAGGTCTTCCACGCTGATCTGCTCGACCGCCGGCGCTGCCTGACCGGCGACCGCCGGCTGGGTCTTCTTGCGACGGCTGCGTATCACCAGCCACACGACGAGGAGAACCCCGAGCCCGATCACGACGAGCCAGAGGATGCCGGTGAAGAGACCGCTCCCCGCGCCCCCGCCTCCGGCGCCGGGTATCCCGCCGCCGCCTCCGGCCGCATCCTCGAAACCCGCCGCCGCGGCATCCACCGCACCGCTCCAGTCCTCGTTCGCCAGCGCCGGCTGCACCTGCTGCTGCTCGATGCGGCCGAGCTGCTCGGAGGACACCGGTCCCTCGCTGTCGCCGGAGATGTAGAACTGGCGGCCGTCGGTCGCGACCGCCATCAGGTACTGCGTCGGACCGAGCCCGTTCGCCAGCGCCGTCTCGGTCGCCCAGTCCTCTGCGCTGGCGGGATTGGTGAACTCGTCGACGAACACGACCCAGAGGTCGATGCCGGTGCCGGTGCGCAGCTGCTGCAGGCGCGCGTCCGCCTCGGCTTCCTCCGCGGGGGTCAGGACGTCGACGTCGTCGAAGACATAGCCCGTGCTCAGCTGCACCGGGTCGGTCGCCGAAGCAGGAAGGGCCGTCACCGACAGCAGAACCGTGAGACCGGCCGCGAGCGTCATCGACCCACGCGCTCGCATGGCGCCACCCCCTCCATCCGGGCGACGGGTCGCCCTCGCTTCGAGTCTATGCATCCGGGCGCATGAGGCGGTAGGCCGCGTGCCCGGCCGGGGCAGGTCACCTCGATCCCGCGCGCCTCGCCGTCGCCGCGAGCCCCGGAGCCTAGGCTGGGCGGCCGCAGGAGGTTCGATGGATGACAGGTATGGCTCCGATGTGCTGGCGCCGGGGTGGCGCGAGGCGGCGCACAAGAAGCCGCCAACGGTGCTGGCAACGCGAGACCTCGTCGTCGAGGTCGCCGAGGACGGATTCTGCGGGGCGGTGACCCGGACGGACGGGCGCCTCGTCGAACTCGAGGATCGCCGCGGCAAGAAGCGTCTCTTCCCCGTCGGTCCCGGGTTCCTGATCGATGGCCGGCCCGTCGTGCTTGCGGTGCCGGCGAAGGCCGCGGCATCCACTCCGGCGCGCACCGCGTCGGGGTCGTTCGCCGTCGCGGACGGCCGTGCCCGCACGGCGCGTCCGAGCCGCATCCTGGTGGAGGGCCGCCACGATGCCGAGCTCGTGGAGAAGGTCTGGGGCCACGACCTGCGCGTGGAGGGAGTCGTCGTCGAATACCTGCAGGGCATCGACCTGCTCGATGATCTGCTGCGCGACGAGCCGCCGTCGGCGGAGCGCCGGTACGGGGTGCTCGTGGACCACCTGGTGCCCGGTTCCAAGGAGTCGCGGATGGCCGCGGCGGTCGAGGGCGGCCCGCACGGTCGTCACCTCAAGATCGTGGGTCACCCGTTCGTCGACGTCTGGCAGTGCGTGACGCCGCGCGCGCTCGGCATCGAGCGGTGGCCGGAGGTTCCCAGGGGGACCGACTGGAAGACCGGGGTCTGCCGGGCGCTCGGCTGGCCGCACTCCACTCCGGCCGACAAGGCGCGCGCCTGGCAGCGAGTGCTCGCCTCCGTGTCGACGTACCGGGATATCGAGCCCGCGCTGCTGGGCCGCGTCGAGGAGCTCATCGACTACGTCACGGCCTGAGCGCGTGCCGCGCGCAGGCTCGGCGGGGCAGGAGTGGCCAGCCCAGAGCCGCCGCAGGGCCGCACACCGCTGCTGAGCCTGTCTGCCGCACGCCGTAGCCTGGGGAGGTGTCCGCCGAAGTCCCACCGTCCTCCTTCCGTGAGCAACCCGTGTCGTTCGTTCGGCGGAGCGGACGGATGTCGGAGGCCCAGGAGCGCGCCTTCGCCGTTCACTCCGAGTTCTACATGCTCGTCCCCCCGCGCTCCCTGGCTGCCACCTCCGTGCACCCGGACGCCCGCCTCGATCATCGGGCGACGTACGGGCGCGACGCGCCGCTCATCGTCGAGATCGGCTCCGGACAGGGCCACGCGATCATCCATGCCGCGACATCCCGCCCTGGCGACGACTTCCTGGCGGTCGACGTGTTCCGGGCCGGCCTGGCGCGCACGATGCTGGATGCGGAGCGCGCAGGCGTCCGCAACCTGCGGCTGATCGAGGCGAACGCGCCCGAGGTGCTCGAGACGCTGCTCCCCGACGGTGCGGCCGACGAGGTCTGGGTCTTCTTCCCAGACCCGTGGCACAAGAACAAGCACACCAAGCGACGGCTGGTGAAGCCGCCGTTCGGCGACATCGTCGCGGGCGCCCTCCGGGACGGGGGAGTCGTCCGGCTGGCCACCGACTGGGAGGACTACGCCCTGCAGATGCGGGACGTGCTGGATGCCGCGCCCGATCTCGAGCGGGGCTTCGAGGGCGACTGGGCTCCGCGCTTCGACGGGCGGGTCCGCACCGCGTTCGAGCGCAAGGGCGCCGCCAAGGGGCGTGACATCCGCGATCTGACGTACCGGCGGAAGCCCCGCCCGTGACCGGCAGCCCCCTCGACCGCACCCACGGCACCCCGGACGCCGACCCGCAACCCACGTCCGCGTCCCCCGATCGGCTGCGCGTTCTGCGCCCGCTCGGGCACCGCGACTTTCGGATGCTCTTCAGCGCGGTCGTGCTCTCGGTCTTCGCGGCCGGCATGTGGGCGGTCGTCATGGTCTATGCCGTGATCGACGCGGGCGGCGGGCCGCTCGACCTCTCGCTCGTCGCGGCGTCGAACGCCACCGGCCTGCTGCTGTGCGCCATCCCCGGCGGCATCGTCGCCGACCGCGTCTCGAGGCGGCTGATCGTGAGGGTGGTGGAGCTCGTCAATTTCCTGGCGATCACGTCCATCGTGGTGGTCGGCATGTTCGCACCCGTCGGCATCCCTCAGCTCGTCGTGGTGGCGTTCGTCCTCGGCGCCGGTGCCGGCTTCTTCTTCCCGGCCTACAGCGCCTTCCTGCCCCGCATCCTCCCGCCCGGTCAGCTGCTCGCCGCCAACGGACTCGAGGGCGCCATCCGGCCCGCGCTCCAGCAGGCCGCCGGGCCGGCCGCCGCCGGCATGCTGCTCGCCGCGCTCCTCCCGTCCCAGGCGGCGACGGTCATCGCCATCGCGCATGGTGCGGCGTTCGTGCTGCTGCTGTTCCTGCGGCCGGAGCCCCCGCCCACAGGCGATGCCGCGGCCGAGCAGTCGGGGAACGGGGTGTTCTCCGACCTCCGCGAGGCGGTGCTGTTCACCGTCCGCACTCCGTGGCTGCTCTGGACGCTTCTCTACGCGACGATGTGGGTGCTCGTCGCCGTCGGCCCGGAGGAGGTGCTGCTGCCGTTCCTCACGCGCGAGCGGATCGGCGAGGACCCCCGATGGTTCGGATTCCTCCTCGCCGTCTACGGCGCCGGCGGCGTCGTCGGCTCGATCGTCGTGTCCTCCCGCAAGCTGCCCCGGCGCTACCTCACGACCATGAACCTGGTGTGGGGCGTCAGCACGCTGCCCTTCATCGTGATCGGCATCACCGACCAGTACTGGCTGCTGCTCGCCTCGTGCTTCCTGATCGGCTTCGGGTTCAGCTACGGCAACGTCATCTGGGGCACGCTGCTGCAGCGGCGCGTGCCGCGGCACATGCTGGGCCGCGTGTCGAGCCTCGACTTCTTCGTCTCGCTGGCGCTCATGCCGCTCTCCATGGCACTCGCCGGGCCGCTCTCGGAGGTGCTCTCGATTCAGACGATCTTCATCGCCGCCGGCATCCTGCCGCTGCTCTTCGGCATCATCGCGATCTTCGCCGCGCGGATGCCGCGGGATGAGATCGCGCATCCCCTGACAGACTGAACACGTGCCCGCCGCCCCCGATACCGCCGTGCGGCCCGCCTGGTCGACCGCGCTCATCCCCGCCTTCCTCGTGTGCGCGGCCGCGGTCGCCTTCTTCGGCATCCAGGTCGCGTGGGCGGGCTACCTGCTGCTGGGTGTCGGGATGCTGGTCGCCCTGGGTCTCGGCACGGGATCGCTCGCCGAACGCGTGACGGGCCCCGGCCCGAACCTCGTCCGCGACCTCGGGCTGATCGCGCTCGGCATGCTGATCGTCAGCTCCATCCCGCTGAAGGCCGAGCTCGACAACTTCGCGATGCTGCGCTTCACCCTCGCCCTCGGCGGCGCTGTCGTCGTTCCCTACGTGCTCTCGCGGTTCGCGTTCCGCGACTACGCGACGCGATTCCCCTGGCGTGGCGGCGGCCGGTGGACCCGGTTCCAGTGGGCGTGGCTGGTGGCGGTGCTGGGGCTGGGGTGGCTGATCCTGCCCTTCTACTTCATCACCTCCGGGGTCTACATGAACTGGCCGGTGGTCGACTCGCCGGAGCTGATCGCCCGCCTCTTCGTCGGCGTCGGCGCCGTGGGGATCTGGGACGAGCTGTTCTTCATCTGCACCGTGCTCGCACTCCTCCGCCGGCACTTCCCGATGTGGCAGGCGAACATCCTCCAGGCGATCGTCTTCGTCTCCTTCCTGTGGGAGCTCGGCTACCAGGCATGGGGCCCGCTGCTCACGATCCCGTTCGCACTCCTGCAGGGCTACATCTTCGTTCGGACGCGATCGCTCGCGTACGTCGTGACGGTGCATCTGCTCTTCGACGCCGTCGTCTTCCTTGTGCTCGTGCACGCCCACAACCCGGGGGCGCTGGACGGGCTCTTCCTGGTCTGAGCACACCCGTCGGCGCACTTGCGAGGGCGTCGGATCTCACTCTCAGGTTCAGGGTGACATCAGTTCTCGGGAGGGTCTTGACGAACGAGCCCAGCGGAGTATCTTGTTGCGTGCGAAGAGAAAACGGGAACAGAAGAACCCGCAAGGGAACGGGAAACAGAAACCTAACATCGCACTGATGAACGCCCCCGGCTCCGGCCGAGGGCGTTCCTCATGTCCGCGACGATCAGGATTTTCGCCCCGAGCACCTCGGTGGTCGGCTACTGGCCGTCGCGCTTCGCGCTGGCGGGTATCGCGGGCTTTTCGGGGGAGTTCGTCGAGGCGTCCGCGGCCGAGCTCGGCGACCTGGGTGTCGCGCACTGGTCGGGTCCCCGTTCGCTGCCCCTGTCGCTCCCTGCGGAGATGGCGGGCTTCGCCCGCCGCTCCCATGCCGCCTACGACCGTGCCGGCGGACAGATCCGATCCCTGCGCGAGACCCTGCTCGCGACCCTCGAGGATGAGCGGGCGCGCGGTCTGGATCGCGATCGACGGTCGGGGCTCAGCCGGACGGAAGAGCTGGAGATTCTCGCGGCGCTCGGAAGGGACGGCAACACCCGGCCCGGTGCGGAGCAGACCGCGCGGCGGTGATAACCTCGATCGGTGCGCCTCCGTAGCTCAGGGGATAGAGCGTTGGTTTCCGGTATCAAAGGTCGCAGGTTCGATTCCTGTCGGGGGCACCACTGAAATCCCAGGCCACGGCCTGGGATTTCTTTTTCGGCGAAGTCGCTGGCCAAGCGCGGAGCGGGCGCCCGCTACCCGGCCCGCTCCGACCGCCGCGCGGGTCAGCCTCCGGCAGGCACCTCGGCCGCGGCATCCGCCGTCACCGAGAGGGCCAAGAGGTGCTCCGCCAGCCGGCTCGCCAGATACTCGTGTCCTGCCGTCGACGGATGGTTCCGGCCGATCGGCGACGAGTCGATCACGGCGGCGTAGTTGGCCTCGGTGATCCAGTCCTCCGCCAGGGGTGAGATGTACCACCAGCCGCGCGCGGCGGCGAGTTCCCCGAGATCGCGGTCGATGCGCTGGGTCGCGGCCTGCACGGGAAGCGCCTGCGGTGCGGGACCGAGGATCACGATCGGCGTGTCCGGGTACAGCGCCGCCACAGCGTCCCACGCGGCGGTCACGGCCGCCCGATAGCCATCGGCCCCCTGCGCCCGATCGTTGATCGATCCCTGCAGGATCACGAGGTCGGGATCGAGCGCCGGGTCCAGGGCCGCGATGCGCTCGCCGAAGGTGCCGCCGTCGAGTCCCGGCTTGAGGTAGCCGCTGCCGCGCACGCCGTTCACGATGCTCTCCCAGCCGAGGCTGCGGCCCAGCGCGTAGGCGTAGCCCAGGTCCGGGGCGCTCGCGGCGGAGCCGAAGGTCCAGGAGTCACCGAAGATCAGTACGCGAGGCTCGTCGGGGAGGCTCAGCGCGGCCGGGGCGAGAACGGCGGTCACCTTTTCGCCCGCCGCGATGTCGACCGGCGCGACATCGACCGCCGGCGTCCATGGCCTCCACGCCGCGAATGCGCAGACCAGCGCGATCGCCACGGCGACGGCCGCGAGCGGCCATGGGCGCCGCGCGGAGCGGCCCCGTTCGGGCGAGGTCATGCACCGAGGGTAAACGACGATCCCGCCCCCGTCGAATGCGTGCGCCGCCGGCCGCCCTCACCTGCGGAAACCCACAGGTGAAACTGGGGAACGGGGGCTCCGGGATCACGCTCCGCACAACCGTTCTCGGCCGTGGATCCGGCGTGCGAGGATATCCCGGTGCAACGCGTCGTGACCGCCGAGATGGACCTCCAGCTAGGGGGGTCGATCGACCTCATCTTCTCGCTCACCGCCGCCCAGTCGATGCCGGTGGTGACGGAGCAGCTCACCTTCGTCTCGGGCGATCGCGTGTACACCCCGACCGAGATCGTCGACCAGTCCGGCAGCCGCCTGCACCGCCTCACGGGCGAGGCCGGGCCGCTCCAGGTGCGCTACCAGGCCACCGTCGAAGGACAGGCGGGAACGACGCACACCAGCGACCTCGAGGCGATCACCTATCTGCGTCCGAGCCGGTACTGCCAGTCCGACGAGGTGTTCTCCCAGGCGCGTCGGCAGTTCCGCGGCATTCAGGGCCAGGAGCTGATCACCGCCGTCTCGGCGTTCGCCTCGTCGAGCATCACCTACACCCCGGGACTGAGCCTCGGCACCGACAGCGCCGTGACGACCCTCATGACGGGCCAGGGTGTCTGCCGCGACTACGCCCACGTCGTCATCGCCCTGCTGCGCGCGATGGATGTGCCCGCCCGCTACGCCGCCTGCTACGCGCCGGGCTTGCAGCCGATGGACTTCCACGCCGTCGCCGAGGCCTACCTCGACGGCTCCTGGTACGTGATCGATGCGACCCGCCTGGCGAACCGCCGTTCCCTGGTGCGCATCGCGACCGGCCGGGATGCCGCCGACTGCGCGTTCCTCAGCTACCACGGCGGCAACGTGGGGCTGCAGCACCTCCGGGTCGACGCGTGGGTCGGGGGCGAAGAGGGGTTCGAGATCTCGGATGCCGCGGCCGACGACCTCGAGACGCTCGTCCAGCTCGCCTGACACCGCGACCCTCGGGACCGTCTCGGGCGCGAGCGGCCCGCCCGTAGACTGGTTCGGTTATGAATCCGGACAACCTCACCGCCTCCCTGCTCGCCGTCGTCACCCCGATCGCCGAGCAGCGACGCCCCGGTGAGCCGCTCGGGATCGTCGCCTCCGACATCACGCTGGAACGCCCCAGGAATCGCGATCACGGCGACTGGGCGACCAACATCGCGATGAAGCTGGCGAGGAGCCTCGGGACGAACCCGCGGGAGCTGGCCGCGGAGATCGCCGGAGGGCTCGGACAGACGCCGGGCATCGCCTCCGTCGAGGTGGCGGGCCCTGGTTTCATCAACATCCGGCTCGAGGCGGCGGCCGCCGGCCTCCTGGCCAAGCAGATCGTCGAGGCCGGTGCCGCATTCGGCGCGAACGAGACGCAGCGCGGCGCCTCCATCAACCTGGAGTTCGTCAGCGCGAACCCCACCGGACCGCTCCACATCGGGCACACCCGGTGGGCGGCCCTCGGGGACTCGATCGGCCGCGTGCTCGCCGCGTCGGGCGCGACGATCGTCCGTGAGTTCTACATCAACGACGCCGGCGCGCAGATGGAGCGCTTCGGCGGCTCCGTGCTCGCCGCGCTCCGCGGCGAGCCCACCCCCGAGGACGGCTACCCCGGCGAGTACATCCAGGTGCTGGCCGAGCGGGTGCGCGCGGCCGAGCCCGACATCCTGACGCTCGAGGGCGACGAGCTTCTCGCGCGTGTGACGGCGCGCGCCTACGAGCTGCAGCTGGGCGAGATCCGCGAATCTCTCGAGAAGTTCAACGTGCACTTCGACGTGTGGTTCTCGGAGCTCGCACTGCAGACTCCGGATGCCTCGGGCCGCAGCCTCGTCGATGAGGCGGTCGATCGCCTGCGCGAGCAGGGGCACGTCTACGACGACGAGGGCGCCGTGTGGGTGCGCACCACCGACTTCGGCGATGACCGCGATCGCGTCATCCGCCGGGCCAACGGCGTCTACACCTACTTCGCCGCCGACGCGGCGTACTACCTGAACAAGGGCGATCGCGGCTTCCGGCACAAGATCTACCTGCTCGGCGCCGACCACCATGGCTACGTGCATCGGCTGAAGGCCCTCGCCGGTGCGGCGGGCGATGACCCCGACGCCGACATCGAGGTGCTCATCGGCCAGCTGGTGTCGATCAACGGCGCGCGCCTCAGCAAGCGGGCGGGCAACATCATCGAGCTCGACGACCTGCGCGAATGGCTCGGGACGGATGCCCTCCGCTACTCGCTCGCGCGGTACCCGGCTGACTCTCCGCTGACGCTCGACCCCGAGCTGCTGCAGAAGCGCACGAACGACAACCCCGTGTTCTACGTGCAGTACGCGCACGCGCGGACGCACAACGTCGCGCGCAACGCGGGCGCCTCCGGGGTCGACCGCAGCGAGTTCGCCCCGGAGCTGCTCGTCCATGAGACGGAGTCTGCGCTGCTCGGGGCACTGCAGGAGTTCCCCCGCACGGTGGCCTTCGCGGCCGAAGTGCGCGAACCGCACCGCATCGCCCGGTATCTCGAAGAGCTGGCGGGGCTCTATCACCGCTGGTACGACCTGTGCCGCATCATCCCTCTCAGCGACGACCCGGTCGAGGCCGTGCACCGCACCCGCCTCTGGCTGAACGACGCGACGGGCCAGGTGCTGCGCAACGGACTGGATCTGCTCGGCGTCGCGGCACCGGAACGGATGTGAGCGTGTCGGGCGACACCCAGCCGACGCAGCCGCTGCCAGATCCGCAGGCGCAGTGGGTGCTCTCGGCGCCGGGCGCGGCCGCGGAGCCGAAGCGCCGGCGCAAGCGCCGGTGGGGCTGGATCCTCGCCCTGGTGATCGTCGTGGTGCTCGCGATCGTCCTCTGGTTCGCCGCCGAGTTCATCGCGCGCTCGCTCGTCACCAGCACCATCCAGAGCGAGGTCGCCAACCGGCTCTCGCTGGCCCCCGAAGACGTGGAGGTGGCGGTCGCGGGGTCGGTGGTGCCGCAGCTCATCGCCGGAAGCCTCGACGATGTGACGGTGTCCTCCGACGACGTCACGCTGAGCCCCTCGATCACCGGCGACGTGGTCGTCCATGCCACCGGCATCCCGCTGCGGGGCGGTCCGGCCGACGGTGCGACGGCCACCGCGACGTTCGACGAGGAGCAGCTGCGCGCCCTGCTCGCCACGGTGGAGGGTTTTCCCGCCGAGACGGTCTCGCTCGCCGAGCCGAATGTCGCGATGTCGGTGGAGCTGAACGTGTTCGGCCTCGCCGTCCCCGTCGGCGTGGCGCTGGAGCCGTCGGCCGTCGACGGCGACATCGTGCTCACCCCGGCGAGACTGGACCTCGCGGGAGCACAGCTCTCGGCCGATGACCTGCGCTCCCGCTTCGGTGGGATCGCCGATGCGGTGCTGCGCGACTGGACGGTCTGCATCGCGGAGTACCTCCCCGCGGGAGCCACGCTCGTGGACATCACGGTGGAGGGGGAGACGGTGGTCGCAGACCTCGACATCGACGGCGGCATCGTGGATGACCCCGCGCTGCAGGCGCTCGGAACATGCGAGTGAGGCCCGCGGCGCGTGCCCTAGACTTCTGGAAAACGCCCGGCGCGTGAGTCCCCCGCTGCCGCGGCACACCCGCTGAGCTCGGGCCGGCAGCCCGGCCCGTCCTGTGTCAGACATCTCGCGCCGAAGCACCCACCCACGATTGGTTCCTGTTGTCCGCTCCCGCACCGCTCGCCCCGGATTGGCTCGTCCGGCCGGCCGACGCGAACGCGCTGGCGCCCGGGGTCTGGCCGCAATCCGCCGAGCGGGATGGGGAGGGCGTGCTCCACATCGGCGGGGTGAGCGCCCTCCGCCTGCGCGACACATTCGGCACGCCCCTCTACGTCGTGGACGAGGCCGAAGTGCGCGCCAGGGCGCGCCGAGTCCTGGACGCGTTCGGCGCGGCCGCGGAGAAGCACGGCACCCGCGCAAGGATCTACTACGCCGGCAAGGCGTTCCTCTCCACGGAGGCCGCGCGCTGGGTGAGCGAGGAGGGCCTCTGGGTCGATGTCTGCACCGAGGGAGAGCTCGCCGTCGCGCTCGCCGCGGGCGTGGACGCAGCGCGCCTCGGCTTCCACGGCAACAACAAGACGGTACGGGAGCTCGAGCGGGCCGTGGACGCCGGCATCGGCTCGATCGTGCTCGACAGCGCGATCGAGATCGAGCGGCTCTCGGCGATCGCCGAGCGCCGCGGCATCCGTCAGAGCGTGCTCGTGCGCGTCAACAGCGGCGTCCACGCCGAGACCCACGACTTCCTCGCCACCGCGCACGAGGACCAGAAGTTCGGGTTCACGCTCGAGAGCGCCGTGGGTGCCGTCGCGCGGGTGCGGCAGCTGCCTGGTCTGGAGTTCGTAGGCCTGCACTGCCACATCGGATCGCAGATCTTCGGCACGGCCGGGTTCCGTGAGTCCGCCTCGCGTCTGCTCGAGCTGCACGCGCTGCTGCTCGACGGCGGCGACATCCCCGTCCTGAACCTCGGGGGCGGCTTCGGCATCGCCTACACATCCGCCGATGACCCCACGCCGATCGAGGAGCTCGCCGAGGGGATCGTGGATGTCGTGGCCGCCGAGTGCGCGGTGCGCGGCATCCCGCTGCCCGCCCTCGCGTTCGAGCCGGGGCGCATCATCGTCGGACCTCCGGGGATCACGCTCTACGAGGTGGGCACCGTCAAGCCCGTCGAGGTCGGCGCCGGCGCTCAGCGCATCTACGTCAGCGTCGACGGCGGCATGAGCGACAACGCGCGCCACGCGCTGTACGGGGCGGATTTCTCCGCTCGCCTCGCCTCTCGCACCTCGGATGCCGAGGCCGCCCTCGCGCGGGTCGTCGGCCGGCATTGCGAATCGGGCGACATCGTCGTCGACGCGGAGTATCTGCCGGGCGATGTCACCCCGGGCGACCTGCTCGCCGTGCCCGCCACCGGCGCCTACTGCTACTCGCTCGCGAGCAACTACAACTACGTGCCCCGCCCGCCCGTCATCGCCATCCGCGACGGTGAGGCGCGGGTCATCGTGCGCGGCGAGAGCGTGCACGACCTTCTCGCGCGCGATGTCGGCGCCGCTTCGACTGACGCATTCACGACCGATACCGGAGGAGCCTGATGCCTGTACTGAGCGAGCGGAGCGAGTCGAAGTGATCGACTATCGCCGCTTGAGGGTGGCCCTGCTCGGGGCCGGAGCCGTGGGGTCGCAGGTCGCCGCGCTGCTGCTGAAGCACGGGGACGAGCTCGCCGACCGCGCGGGCGCGGCGCTCGAGCTCGTCGGCATCGCCGTGCGCGACATCGACGCCCCCCGCGACACCGAGCTGCCGCCGGAGCTTTTCACGACCGACGCCGAAACGCTCATCATGGGCGCCGACATCGTCATCGAGCTGATGGGCGGCATCGAGCCCGCGAAGCAGTACGTGCTGCAGGCGATCAACTCCGGGGCCGACGTGGTGACGGCCAACAAGGCCCTCCTCGCGACGCACGGTCCGGAGCTGTTCGACGCCGCCGACCAGGTCGGCGCGCAGGTGTACTACGAGGCCGCCGCCGCGGGCGCGATACCGATCATCCGGCCCCTTCGTGACAGCCTGGCGGGCGACCGCGTGCGGCGCATCATGGGCATCGTCAACGGCACGACCAACTACATCCTCGACCGCATGGACACCGAGGGCGCCGACTTCTCCGACGTGCTCGCGCAGGCGCAGCAGCTCGGCTATGCGGAGTCCGACCCGACGGCCGACGTGGAGGGCTACGACGCGGCGCAGAAGGCGGCGATCCTCGCCAGCCTCGCGTTCCACACGACGGTCCCGCTCGACGCAGTGCACCGCGAGGGGATCACGGGCATAGACAAGGCGATGATCGACTCCGCCCGCCATGCCGGCTACGTCATCAAGCTGCTCGCGGTGTGCGAACGGCTCGCCGCCACGAACGGCGGTGCGGATGCCGCGGGTGCGGCATCCGAGTCGATCTCCGTGCGTGTCTACCCGGCCCTGATCCACCGCGACCACCCCCTCGCCAGCGTGCACGGGGCGAACAACGCCGTGTTCGTCGAGGCGGAGGCCGCCGGCAACCTCATGTTCTACGGCGCCGGTGCCGGCGGCGTGCAGACCGCTTCGGCGGTGCTCGGCGACGTCGTCTCGGCCGCCCGACGGCACATCGCCGGCGGGGTCGGCGTGGGGGAGTCCACGCTCGCGAACCTTCCCCTCGTGCCGATCGGGCACGTCTCGACCCGGTACCAGATCACGCTCGAGGTCGACGACGAGACCGGCGTGCTCGCCACCGTCGCCGGCATCCTCAGCGACGGCGGCGTCTCCGTCGCGACGGTCGAGCAGACCGTCATCACAGACTCGGTCGCTGAGCGCCCTTCGTCTCATCGCTCCGCTCCTGGCTCAGGAACCGCGAAGCGAGACGAAGCGCTGGCCGGTCATCACCTGGGCGAGGAGGGCGGCGTCGCCCGTCTCGTCATCGGAACCCACACCGCACGGGAGCAGGACCTGAGCGACACCGTCGATCGACTCGCGGCAAGCGGCGTCGTCGAACGGGTCGTCTCGGTGCTGCGAGTAGAAGGAGAGTGACATGGCACACGTCTGGCGCGGAGTTCTGCGCGAATACGCCGACCGACTCGGAGTGACCGACGCCTCGACCGTCGTGACCCTCGGAGAGGGCGGCACGCCGCTCCTCCCGGCGCCGGCGCTCTCGCGCCGCACGGGGACCGATGTCTGGGTCAAGTTCGAGGGGATGAACCCGACCGGCTCGTTCAAGGACCGCGGCATGACCGTCGCCCTCTCGCGCGCGGTCGAGCACGGCGCGAAGGCCGTCATCTGCGCGTCGACGGGCAACACCTCGGCATCGGCCGCAGCCTATGCGGCCCACGCCGGGATCACGGCCGCGGTGCTCGTGCCCGAGGGCAAGATCGCCATGGGGAAGCTCAGCCAGGCCGTCGCGCACAACGGCCAGCTCATCCAGATCCGCGGCAACTTCGACGACTGCCTCGAAATCGCCCGCGAGCTCGCCGACTCCTATCCGGTGCACCTGGTGAACTCCGTCAACCCCGACCGGATCGAGGGCCAGAAGACGGCAGCGTACGAGGTCGTGGAGGTGCTGGGCGACGCGCCCGACTTCCACTTCATCCCCGTCGGCAACGCCGGCAACTACACCGCCTACTCGCGCGGCTATCGCGAAGAGGCCGAACGAGGGGTCGCGACGCGCGTCCCTCGCATGTTCGGATTCCAGGCCGAAGGCAGCGCGCCGCTGGTGCGGGGCGAGATCGTGAAGAACCCCGAGACCATCGCCAGCGCGATCCGCATCGGCAACCCGGCATCCTGGGACCTCGCCCTCGAGGCGCGGGTGGCGACCGACGGCTGGTTCGGCGCGATCGATGACACGCGCATCCTCGCGGCGCAGAAGCTGCTCGCGGGCGAGGTCGGCATCTTCGTCGAGCCCGCGTCGGCGATCAGCGTCGCGGGCCTGCTCGACCGCGTCGAGGCGGGCGTCGTGCCGCAGGGCGCGCGGGTCGTGCTGACCGTGACGGGCCACGGACTCAAGGACCCGCAGTGGGCCCTCCGCGCCGCCGACGGCAGCGACATCCGCCCCACCGTCGTGGAGGCCACCACGTCGGACGTCGCGTCCGTGCTGGGATTGGTGCCGGTAGGGGCGCCCGCGTGACACCAGCCCCGGTTCCTGAGCCTGTCGAAGGGCGCACGGTCGCCGTGCGCGTGCCGGCGACGAGCGCCAACCTCGGACCCGGCTTCGACACCCTCGGGCTCGCCCTGTCCGTGTACGACGAGCTCGAGGTGACATCGCTTCCGGAGCCGGGCCTGGAGATCGAGGTCTCTGGGCAGGGCGCCGCCGACGTCCCGCGCGACGCGTCGCACCTCGTGGTGCGCGCGATGGCCTACGCCTACGAGGCGTTCGGCAGGCGGATGCCGGGGCTTCGCATCGTCGCACGCAACGTCATCCCGCACGGGCGGGGGATGGGCTCATCGGGCGCCGCCGTGGTCGCGGGCCTGCTCGCCGCGAAGGGCCTGCTGGAGGGCGACGTCGAGATGAGCAGCGATGACCTGCTGCGACTGGCCACCGAGCTCGAAGGTCACCCGGACAACGTCGCGCCGGCGCTCTTCGGCGGGCTGACGATCGCCTGGATGTCGAACGACGGCCCCCAGCACAAGAAGCTCCTCGTGCACCGGGGCGTTTCCCCCCTCGTCTTCGTCCCCGAGTTCACCATGTCCACCAGCCTCGCCCGGAGCATGCAGCCGTTGCAGGTTCCCCGCGAGGACGCCGTGTTCAACGTGTCGAGGTCCGCGCTGCTGATCGCGGCGCTCATCCAGAGCCCCGAACTGCTGCTCGCGGCGACCGAGGACAAGCTGCACCAGGACTACCGGGCCGACGCCATGCCGGTCACCATCGGCCTCGTCCGCGACCTTCGGGCGCACGGATATGCGGCGGTGGTATCGGGTGCCGGCCCCAGCGTCCTCGTGCTCGCCGATGGGCCTGGGCGGCGGCTGGAGGCCGCCGAGATCGTGGCCCGATCGGACACTCCGTGGGACGCGCTCATGCTGGCCGTCGACTTCAAGGGTGGTACAGTGAGGGACATAACGGAGGGTTCCACGTAACTGCGTGACTCTGGCCTCCGATCGCAATCTGCGAAACCCTGCACGACCCCGCCTCCCGGTATCGAGCATGTCCACCGGACCCTGAGCTTGTCGAAGGGCGGCGCGGGCCGACGTCGTTGTGGCGTACGTCGCGTGCAGTCTGATCATCCACACGTTTACAAGGGAGAACTCGTGGAGTCCATCTCCGAGATCCACACCGACAACGCGCCCGCCGAGGGCGAAGAGTCGATCGACCAGACCGAGGCGCAGGGCACCGAAGCCCCTGCCGAGGATGCGACAGCAGCCGACGCGCAGGCCCCAGCCGAGGACGCCGTCGCACAGGCGGAGGTCGCCGAGGCGATCACCTCCATCGAGGCATCCGAGCTCTCGACCTCGACGGTCGCACCCGTCGAGCCCGAGCAGGCGCCGGCCGAGGCCCCCGCCGAGAAGCCCGCACGCAAGCGCGCGCCCCGTCGGGCGAGCTCGGCCGACACCGCAGCAGGCGCACCGCCGCGCGCACGCGCTCCGCGTCGAGCGAAGACCGCCGACGTCGCACCGGCCGAGGCGCCCGTCGAGCCGGCCGAGCAGGCGGAGGCGCCGGCGGAGCTGATCGAAGCGCCGGTCGAGCCGACCGAGGCGCCGGTCGAAGAGTCCGAGCAGGCCGAAGCGCCCGTCGCGGGCGCCGAGGAGGCCGCAGAGCCGACCGAGGCCCCGGCCGAGGTGCCTGCCGCCGAAGAGGCCCAGACGCCCGCCGACGAGGCGCCCGCCGACGAGTCGCCCGCCGACGAGTCGCCCGCCGACGAGTCGCCCGCTGACGAGACGCCCGCCGACGAGACGCCCGCCGACGAGACGCCCGCCGACGAGACGCCCGCCGACGAGGCTTCCTCCGCCGAAGAGGGCGGCGAGTCCGCGGCATCCGCCGACGCCGGCGATGACGCACCCAGCCGCGGTCGCAACCGCAACCGCAACCGCAACCGCAACCGCGGTCAGGGCGGCCAGGGCGGCGACAACGGCCAGGCGACCCAGCCGGCCGCGCAGGGCCAGCAGGGGGGCCAGCAGCAGCCGCAGCGCGGGCAGAACAACAACGCCCAGCAAGCGGCTTCGAAGGATGCCGACGCCGACGACGAGAGCTCGCAGAGCGCCCGCAATCGACAGCGCAACAAGCGCCGCGGTCAGGTCGGCGACGAGTTCGAGACCGAGATCGGCGAGGATGACGTCCTCATCCCCGTGGCCGGCATCCTCGACGTGCTCGACAACTACGCGTTCGTGCGCACCACCGGCTACCTCCCGGGCACGAGCGATGTCTACGTCTCGCTCGGCCAGGTCAAGAAGTACAACCTCCGCAAGGGCGACGCCGTCGTCGGTGCGATCAAGCAGCCCCGCGAGGGCGAGCAGTCGGGGCGTCAGAAGTACAACGCGCTCGTCAAGGTCGACTCGGTCAACGGGCTGTCCGTCGAGGACGCCGCGACCCGCGTCGAGTTCGGCAAGCTGACGCCGCTGTACCCGCAGGAGCGCCTGCGCCTGGAGACGGCGCCCGAGAAGCTGACCCAGCGGATCATCGACCTCGTCGCCCCCATCGGCAAGGGCCAGCGCGGCCTCATCGTCGCGCCCCCCAAGGCGGGCAAGACGATCGTGCTGCAGCAGATCGCGAACGCCATCGCGACGAACAACCCCGAGGTCCACCTCATGGTCGTGCTCGTCGATGAGCGTCCGGAAGAGGTCACCGACATGCAGCGCACCGTGCGCGGCGAAGTGATCGCCTCGACATTCGACCGTCCGGCGGAGGATCACACCACCGTCGCCGAGCTGGCCATCGAGCGGGCGAAGCGCCTCGTCGAGCTCGGCCGCGATGTCGTCGTGCTGCTGGATTCGATCACCCGCCTCGGCCGTGCGTACAACATCTCTGCACCGACGTCCGGTCGAGTGCTCACGGGCGGTGTGGACGCCTCGGCGCTCTACCCGCCGAAGCGCTTCTTCGGCGCGGCCCGCAACATCGAGAACGGCGGATCGCTCACGATCCTCGCGACCGCGCTGGTGGAGACCGGATCCAAGATGGACGAGGTCATCTTCGAGGAGTTCAAGGGCACCGGCAACAGCGAGCTGCGCCTGTCCCGCCAGCTCGCCGACAAGCGCATCTTCCCGGCCGTCGACGTCAACGCGTCGAGCACCCGCCGAGAAGAGATGCTGCTCTCGGCCGACGAGGTCAAGATCACGTGGAAGCTGCGTCGTGCCCTCGCAGGCCTCGACACGCAGCAGGCGCTCGAGGTCGTGCTCGGCAAGCTCAAGGAGACGCAGTCCAACGTCGAGTTCCTGGTGCAGATGCAGAAGTCGATCCCGACGCCCACCGGCGGCGGGCACAGCCACGGGCACGAGAACAACATTCGCTGACCCGCGTCGTTCGGAGCATTCATGTTCGATTCGGTGAAGACCCTCATCGAGGAGCACAAAGCCGTCCAGGAGGAGCTCTCCGACCCGGCCGTGCATGCCGACGCGGCGCGCGCCAAGCGCGTCAATCGGCGTTACGCAGAGCTCTCGAGGATCGTCGCCGCCTACGACGCGTGGAACGCGGCATCCGATGATCTGGATGCCGCGCGCGAGCTGGCGCGCGACGACGAGGCCTTCGCCGCCGAGGTCCCGGCCCTCGAAGAGGCCCTCGCGACGACTCAGGAGCGCCTCCGGCGCCTCCTGATCCCTCGCGACCCCGACGACGCGCGCGACGTCATCATGGAGATCAAGGGCGGTGAGGGCGGCGCCGAGAGCGCCCTCTTCGCCTCCGACCTGCTCCGGATGTACATGCAGTACGCGGCCTCGAAGGGCTGGAAGACCGAGTTGCTGGAGCGCACCGAGTCCGATCTCGGCGGCTTCAAGGACGTGCAGGTCGCCATCAAGGGCTCCTCGACGGACCCGGCGCAGGGCGTCTGGGCGCACCTCAAGTACGAGGGCGGCGTGCACCGCGTGCAGCGTGTGCCCGCCACCGAGTCGCAGGGCCGCATCCACACCTCGACCACCGGCGTGCTGGTGTTCCCCGAGGTGGACGAGCCCGACGAGGTCGAGATCAACCCCAACGACCTGAAGATCGATGTCTTCCGATCCTCCGGCCCCGGCGGGCAGTCCGTGAACACCACCGACTCGGCCGTGCGCATCACGCACCTCCCGACGGGGATCGTCGTCTCGATGCAGAACGAGAAGTCGCAGCTGCAGAACCGCGAGGCCGGCATGCGCGTGCTGCGCGCGCGCATCCTCGCCAAGCAGCAGGAGGAGCTGGATGCCGCGGCATCCGATGCCCGCAAGTCGCAGATCCGCGGTATGGACCGATCCGAGCGCATCCGCACGTACAACTTCCCGGAGAACCGCATCGCGGACCATCGGACGGGGTACAAGGCGTACAACCTCGACCAGGTGATGGACGGCGCCCTCGGTCCCATCGTCGAGTCGTGCATCGCGGCCGACGAGGAGCTGCGGCTCGCCGCCCTCGGCTCCGACGACTGAGCTCGGCGTTCTGCAGGCGGGGGCGCGCTCCGCATCCGGAAGCGTCGGTCTCCGCTCCGTAACGCGTCGTTCACACGCCGTCTGTAGACTGGTCACCGTCCGTGCAGCCCCGCTCCACCGTACGGGTGCACCCGCAGCCGGGCGTCGAACTCCTGCCTACCCGAGGCCGGCGAGTCGTCGTCGGCATGAGAGGCAATCCGATCCTTCGTATCACGGTCCCCTCCCGTCTCCTGCGGCGCTGGCTTCTGGGCCTGGCTCTCCTGGCCGTGCTCGCAAGCGCCGTCGCCGTCACCCTCGAGACCCTGACCCACCCCGACGACGGCATCATCCACCGGGCGACCCAGTTCGCGGGGTTCTGGCTGGACGTGAACAACGAGCGGAATCTGCCCGCCTGGTACTCGACCGTCCTGCTGGCCGTGGTCGCCCTCGTCGCATCGGACGTCGCGCGGGTCGAGCGATCCTTTCGCCTGTCACCGTGGTGGTCGTGGGCGTTCCTCTCCGCAACCTTCCTGTATCTCTCGCTGGATGAGCTGATCCAGATGCACGAGGGATCCTCGATCGTCTCCGCCCTGCTCCTGCCGCTGGTGATCGTGTTCGCACTCGCCACGGCGCCCCTGCTCTGGAAGCTGCCGCGACGGATCGCGTACCAGGTCGCCGCGGCCGGAGTGATCTTCGTCGGCGGGTCGGCGGGCATGGAATTCATCGGCCAGCTTCCCGCGGGGTCGAATCAGGTTCTGGTGCATCTCGAGGAGGCGGCCGAGATGATCGGCGTCGCGATCATCCTCGCCGCGATCGCCCAGTACCGCGAGGTGCTCGATGAACGGCTTCTCGCGCGGTCGCCGGCGGGCGACATCCGGCTGCTGCCAGGCTGAGCCGCTCGGAACCCCGCGCGAGCGACGGAAGCTCGTCGGCCCGAGGTTCGCGCTACGCTCGGCACGTGATCATGCTCCTCTTGCGCGGCTTCATCTTCCTGCTCTCCGCCGCCCTGGGTCTCATCGTCGCCGACTGGGTGCTCCCCGGATTCTCGATCGACTGGTCCGACTGGCAGGGCTTCGCCCTCGCGGTCGTGATCTTCGCCGTCCTTCAGAGCGTGCTCGCGCCGTTCATCATGAAGATGACCCACCGTCACGCGCCCGCCTTCCTGGGCGGAATCGGAATCCTGTCGACGTTCGTGTCGCTCCTGATCGTCGAGTGGCTGGTCGACGGATTGAACATCGGGACACCCGTCGTGCTGACGTGGATCCTCGCGCCGCTGATCGTGTGGCTCGTGACCGCGCTCGCGACGTGGCTCCTGCCCATGGTCTTCATCAAGAGGAAGGTCGAAGAGCGCCGCGCACCGGCCCTGTAGCGGGTCAGATGTGGTACTCGGGCGCCGTCAGCAGCGCCCGGGTGTCCTCACCGGATCGACGAACGCGCGACGTCGCGGGCACCCCGACGAGCACCGAATCCGGTGCCGCATCGCGTGTCACCACCGCGTTCGCGCCGATGACCGTGCCCGCGCCGATGGTGATGGGCCCGAGCACCTTCGCGCCCGCACCGACGGCGACGCCGTCGCCGAGCGTCGGGTGCCGCTTGCCGCCCTCGCGCTGACGGCCGCCGAGCGTGACGCCGTGGTAGAGCATCACGTCGTCGCCGATCTCGGTCGTCTCGCCGATGACGACGCCCATGCCGTGGTCGATGAAGAATCGCCGGCCGATGACGGCACCAGGGTGGATCTCGATGCCCGTCAGCCAGCGCGTGAACTGGGACAGGGCGCGGGCCGGAAAGCGGGCGCCCCGTCGCCACAGCACATGCGTGACCCGGTACGCCCAGACGGCGTGCAGGCCGGGGTAGAGCAGGGCGATCTCCAGACCGCCCCGCGCGGCGGGGTCGCGAAGCTTGGCCGCGGTGACGTCTTCGCGGACGCGGCCCCAGACCGTCACCCTCAGTCCTCGCGGATGTGCTCGTAGAGGGCGGTGCTGAGGTACCGCTCGCCCGCGGAGGGCACGATCACGACGATCTTCTTGCCGGCGTTCTCCGGACGCTTGGCGACCTCGAGGGCGGCCCAGATGGCGGCGCCGCTCGACATGCCCACGAGGATGCCCTCTTCCGTCGCCGTGTCGCGGGCGACGCGGATCGCGTCGTCGAATTCGACGTCGATGACCTCGTCGAGCACGCTGCGGTCGAGGATCGCCGGCACGAAGTTGGGGCCGATGCCCTGGATCTTGTGGGGGCCGGGGTGTCCCTCGGTCAGCACGGGGGAGTCCTTCGGCTCGACCGCGATGATCTGCACGTCCGGCTTGCGCTCCTTGAGCACCTGGCCGACGCCGGTGATCGTTCCACCCGTGCCCACGCCGGCGATGAAGATGTCGACCTCGCCGTCGGTGTCGTTCCAGATCTCCTCGGCTGTCGTCTTGCGGTGGATGGCCGGATTCGCCTCGTTCTCGAACTGGCGGGCCCAGATCGCACCGGGGGTGTCCGCGACGATCTGCTTCGCGATGTTGACGGCCTCCGACATGCCCTTGGTGGGGTCGGTGAGCACGAGCTCGGCGCCGAATGCCTTGAGCAGCGTGCGGCGCTCCTTCGACATCGACGACGGCATCGTCAGGATGACCTTGTAGCCGCGGGCCGCGCCCACCATCGCGAGGGCGATGCCGGTGTTGCCGCTCGTGGACTCCACGATCGTGCCACCGGGGGGAAGCTCACCGGATGCCTCCGCGGCATCGACGATGGCGATGCCGAGGCGATCCTTCACGCTGGAGACGGGGTTGTAGAACTCGAGCTTGACGAGGACCTCGGCGCCGAGGCCCTCTGTAAGCCGGTTCAGACGTACCAGCGGTGTGTTGCCGAATGCGGTTGTGATGTCGGGGTGGATGCCGGCCATGGCCTGCCTTTCGCGGACGGGTAAGCGAGTGGGTTCCAACGCCGACCAAGCCTAGAGGAGGTCCCCGCGCCGGAGCCGCGTGTGACGCAATAACGCAGGAGGCCCCCGGTAGGCTGGGGCCGCCCATGCCTGAATCCTCCGACCAGCCCGAGCGCGCGGCGACCGCGACGGCGCGTGCCACCCTCGAGCGCACCGCGGAGCGTCTTGAGAGGGCGGGCATCGCCGACCCGATGGTGGATGCCGAGCTGCTGCTCGGGCACGTGCTGCAGGTCAGTCGTGGCGCCGTCCAGGCCGCGGTGGTGCGAGGCGACGCTCTGCCGGCCGAGGCGGTGGCCGCTCTCGATGAGCTGACCGAACGGCGGGCCGGTCGCGAGCCGCTGCAGCACATCACCGGGGTCGCGCCGTTCCGGCATCTCGAGCTGAAGGTGGGACCCGGGGTCTTCGTGCCACGCCCGGAGACCGAGATCGTCGCCCAGATAGCCATCGACGCGCTGAGCGCGGTCGCGTCGGCGTCACCGATCGCCGTCGATCTCGGCACGGGCAGCGGGGCCATCGCCCTCGCGCTCGCGACCGAAGTGCCGCATGCCCGGGTCTACGCGGCGGAGAACTCCGTCGATGCCTTCATCTGGACCAGGGAGAACTTCGAGCGGGTCGGTGCGGATAACGCCCGCCTCGCCTTCGTCGACCTGGCGAAGGCCTTCCCGGAGCTCGACGGTACGGTGTCGGTCATCGTCTCCAACCCACCGTACGTGCCGGAGAACGCGATTCCCCGCGACCCCGAGGTGCGTCTCTTCGACCCGCAGGCGGCCCTCTACGGGGGCCCGGACGGCCTGGATGTCGTGCGAGAGGTGAGCCGCGCTGCGCTCCGTCTCGCACACCCCGGCGCCACGGTCGTGATCGAGCATGGCGAGTGGCAGGGAGCCGACATCCGCGCGCTGCTCACGGCGGACGGCTGGCGCGCGGCCGCCACCCACCCGGACCTCACCCTCCGCGACCGCGCGACGACGGCCGTCCGGCCCTGAGTTCCCAGCCTGCTCCCCGTAGACTCGAAGCGACATGTCTCCCGTATACGACTGCAGCGACGAGGCGCAGCTGCTCTCCGGCATGCGCCACGCGCGCCAGGCGATCGGCCGCGGCGAGCTCGTGGTGCTGCCGACCGACACCGTCTACGGCGTCGCGGCCGACGCGTTCAGCGCCCGAGCGGTGCAGCGCCTCCTCGATGCCAAGGGCCGAGGGCGACAGCAGCCCCCGCCCGTGCTGGTGGCGGGTGTATCGACGCTGAACGCGCTCGTGCAGGAGGTCCCAGAACCCATCGAGCGACTGGTCGCCGAGTTCTGGCCCGGCGGCCTGACGATCGTGCTCCCTTCGCAGCCGTCCCTCGCGTGGGATCTCGGGGAGACCCGCGGCACGGTCGCCGTGCGGATGCCCGCTCACCACATCGCGCTCGAACTGCTGGAGGAGACCGGTCCGCTCGCCGTCTCCAGCGCCAACCTCACCGGGCGGCCGGCCGCCGTGGGGGTCGACGCCGCGCTGCAGATGCTCGGGGACAGCGTGTCGATCTACCTGAACGGCGGCCCGTCCACGACGGGCGTGGCGTCAACCATCATCGATGCCACCAGCCTCGTCGGCCCCTCCTCGGACGACGCGGACCGGCGAGTGCGCGTGCTGCGCGACGGTGCGGTCTCGCGCGAGCAGTTGCGAGGGGTGCTTGCCGACCTCCTCGAAGAGGACCCGGACGAGCAACCGGACGGCGCCGAGTGAAGCAGTACGTCTTCACCATCCTCTTCACCGCCGCGATGACGCTGTCGCTCGCCTGGGCGGTGTGGCAGCTGAGCCTCCGGTACAAGCTCTACCCCGGCATCCGCGAGCGGGACGTGCACAAGAACCCGACACCGCGGCTCGGGGGAGTGGCGATCTATCTGGCGATCGTCGCGGCCATCGCCGTCTCGGCGGCGAACCCGTTCTTCGAGATCTTCTGGGTGAATCCGAGACCGGTGGTCGCCATCCTGATCGCGAGCACCATCATCGTCCTCATCGGCGTCGCCGATGACCTGTGGGACCTCGACTGGATGATCAAGCTCGGTGCGCAGTTCCTGGCCGCCGGCGTGATCGCGTGGTTCGGCGAGCTCCAGATCTATTCGCTGCCGATCGGCGGCCTGGCCGTCGGCTCGAGCGTCGTGAGCGTCACCCTGACCGTCTTCGCGATCGTCATCGTGATGAACGCGGTGAACTTCATCGACGGACTCGACGGGCTCGTCGCCGGCGTATGCCTCATCTCGAACGGCATCTTCTTCGCCTATTCCTACATGCTGGTCCGCGATATCGGCTCGAGCACCTACTTCAACCTCGCTTCCTTCCTCGCAGCCGTGCTGGTCGGCGCCTGCGCCGGCTTCCTGCCGCTCAACTGGAACCCGGCGAAGATCTTCATGGGGGACTCAGGGGCCTTGGTCCTCGGTCTGCTGATGGCCACCTCTGCCATCGCGATCACGGGACAGCTCGATCCGGCGGTACTCGACCCCGACGAGATCGGCCGCTCCCAGCTGCTCGGTGCCTTCATCCCGATCCTGCTGCCGGTCGTCGTGGTGATGCTGCCGCTGCTGGATTTCGGCCTTGCCGTCATCCGTCGCATGCAAGCAGGCAAGTCGCCCTTCTCGCCCGACCGCAAGCACCTGCATCACCGGATGCTCGACATGGGCCACACAGACCGCGACGCTGTGCTGATCTTCTACGCATGGACGGCCGTGATCGGCATCGCCGTGCTGCTCATGTACATCGCTGTCCGCGAGGACTGGCCCGGCACGTACTGGATCGGCGTCGCCTTCGGCGTCGTCGGCGCCGCCGCGTGCCTCGTGGTGACCCTCATGCCCTCCCGTCGCGCATCAGCCGCGGCACGCCCGCTCGCCACCGCGCCGAAGCCCCCGCGCGCTGATGCGCCGAACCCCCCGAGCGCGAACGCGCAGAACCTGGAGGAGGCCCGATGAGCGGCGCCACCGTCTCGAGCACACCCGTCCTTCGCGCCACCCTCACGTGGAGCGCCGTCGTGACGGCCGCCCTCGCCGTCGTCGGCTCGGTGATCGGCTACCTCGTCGCCGGCCAGGACGGCCTGTGGAGCGCCCTCGCCGGCGTGCTGCTGGCGGCCGTCTTCCTCGCGATCACCGGGGCCAGCATCCTTGTGGCGAATCGGTGGTTCGGAAGCGACCTCTACGTGCCGGTCTTCTTCGCCATCGTCCTCGGCGGCTGGATCCTCAAATTCGTGGTGTTCATCGTCGTCCTGCTCCTCGTGCGGGGGCAGCCGTGGGTGAATCCGACCGTGTTCTTCGTAGCGATCGTCGTCAGCATCCTTGCGTCGCTGATCATCGACATCATCGTGATGATGCGCATGCGGATGCCGCACGCGTCGGATGTCACCCTTCCCGGCGACGAGTCGTCGTCCGCGGACCGACCCGGTTCGGGGCCGTCCGGTTTCTGACCGCGCGGAATCCTTGGTAGGCTGAATCCGTTCCCGCGGGCCTGCACATCGCCGTCATTGGCGTCATGCCGCCTCGTGGATGACGCTCATCACTCATCGTCGCATCGGTCCCCAATCGGTGCCCCGAAGCTGGAGCCAGCCCTGTTGACTCAAGCCGCGACTTTCATCGCCAAGGCATCCTCATCCGACGGTGAGTTCCATCCGCCGTCCATCGAGGAGTTCTTCCCCGAACCGATCTTCTTCGAGGGCACGCTCTTCGCCATCACCCGGATCAATCTGATCCAGATGCTCGCGACCGTGGTCCTCATCATCGTCTTCCTGATCGGCACGCGCCGCATGAGGATGGTGCCGAGCCGGTTCCAGAGCGTCATCGAGATGGGGCTGGACTTCGTCCGCGTCAACATCGCGCACGACCTCCTCGGCCGCAAAGACGGCAATCGGTTCCTGCCGATCCTGACGACGTTCTTCTTCATGATCCTGTTCATGAACATGACGGGTGTCATCCCGTTCCTGAACATCGCCGGCACGAGCGTCATCGCGGTCCCGCTGCTGTTGGCGATCGTCTCGTACGTCACCTTCATCTACGCCGGCATCAAGAAGAGCCCGTCCAACTTCTTCAAGAACTCGCTGATGCCCTCGGGCCTGCCGTGGGTGCTCTACATCCTGATCATCCCGCTCGAGTTCCTCTCGACGTTCATCATCCGGCCGATCACTCTGACGCTCCGACTGCTGATGAACATGATCGTCGGCCACCTGATGCTCGTCCTGTTCTTCTCCGCGACGCAGTTCTTCGTCGTCACCCTCGGTGGCTGGTGGACGCTGCTGGGAGCGGGAACGCTTGCGTTCGGCTTCGTCTTCACACTCTTCGAAATCCTGGTGGCTTTCCTCCAGGCGTACGTCTTCACGATCCTCACCGCGGTCTACATCCAGCTCGCGGTCGCGGAAGAGCACTAGCGGGCAGGCTTCGCCGCCCACAACGAAAGGAAAAACACCCGTGGATGCAACTACGGTTCTCGCCGAGGTCACCGGCTCCATCGCCACCGTCGGCTACGGCCTTGCTGCGATCGGCCCGGCCATCGGCGTGGGCATCGTCGTCGGAAAGACGATCGAGGGCGTCGCGCGTCAGCCCGAGCTCGCGGGGCGCCTCCAGGTGCTCATGTTCATCGGTATCGCGTTCACCGAGGCGCTCGCGTTCATCGGTATCGCGACCGGCTTCATCTTCGGCTACTAGCCATCCGCTCACGACGTAAGGAGACAGGATGCTGAGCGCTCTTGTCACGCTCGCCGCCGAAGAGGGCGAGGCGGCGTCGAACCCGCTGATCCCGGCGTGGTACGACATCATCTGGTCCGGCGTGTGCTTCATCGTCATCCTGCTGGTGTTCTGGAGGGCCGTCCTGCCTCGCATGCAGGCGCTGCTCGACCAGCGCGCCGCCGCGATCGAGGGCAACATCGAGAAGGCCGACGAGGCCCAGAAGAAGGCCGAAGCGGCCCTGGCGCAGTACACGGCTCAGCTCGCCGACGCCCGGCGCGAAGCCGGCGAGATCCGCGAGCACGCCCGGGATGAAGGCAAGCAGATCGTCGCAGAGGCGAAGGATGCCGCATCGGCGGACGCCGCTCGCATCACGGCCACCGCGCACGCGCAGATCGAGGCGGAGCGCCAGAGCGCTCTCGTGTCGCTGCGCTCCGAGGTCGGCACCCTGGCTCTCGATCTCGCCGGGGGCGTGATCGGCGAGTCGCTCTCCGACGACCAGAAGGCGCAGAATGTCGTCGACCGGTTCCTCGCGGAGCTCGAGGCGTCCGAGAAGACGGCGTCGGAAAAGGCAGCCCGCTGATGGGCAGCGCGTCCACTCAGGCACTCGGGACGATCGTCGCCGCGCTCGACGCCGAGAAGGCTGTCGACCTCGAGACCGCCCAGGAGCTCTTCGCCGCGGCGCGTGTCATCGGTGAGTCGTCGCACCTGAGCGGCGCGCTGGCCGACCCGACGGCAGCCCTCGAGTCGCGCTCGCGGCTCGTGTCGGACATCTTCGGATCGAGCTTCCAGCCGGGCACCATCGCCCTCCTGACCTCGGTCGTCGGGCAGCGGTGGTCCAACTCGGCCGACCTGGTCGACGGCATCGAGGAGCTCGCGGTGCGGGCGGCCACCGTCGCCGACAAGCGCGCCGACGTCGAGGGCGAGCTGTTCCGCGTGTCACGGATCGTCGCCGAGAACCCGCAGCTGGAGCTCGCGCTGGGCAGTCGCCTCGGCGACACGAGCGCCAAGGGCGCACTGGTGCACAAGCTGCTCGACGGCCGCGCCAACACGGCGACGGCCCTCATCGTGTCATCGCTGGTACAGCAGCCTCGCGAGCGCCGCGTTCGCCAGCTGCTGACGCGCGCGATGCAGATCGTCGCCGACCAGCGGGGGCGCACCGTCGCCACCGTCGTCACCGCGGCACCGCTGAGCCTCGCCCAGCAGAACCGCCTCATCGAGACGCTCTCCCGCCGTTACGGCTCGGGCGTCTCGCTCAACGAGGTCATCGATCCGGCCGTCGTGGGCGGATTGCGCGTGCAGATCGCCGATGATGTCATTGATGGCAGCATCGCGTCCCGCCTCGCGGACCTCCGACAGAAGCTCGCGGGCTAGTACCTGGATTTCCCGCCTCGCGCGGAGGGGCGAAAGCCCCACAACACGAAGGAAGACAATGGCAGAACTATCGATCAGCCCCGACGTCATCCGTGACGCGCTGAAGGACTTCGTCGCCGCATACGAGCCCACCGGCGCCGCGGCGACCGAGGTCGGAACCGTCATCGACGCCGCCGACGGCATCGCCCACGTCGAGGGACTCCCCGGCGTCATGGCGAACGAGCTCGTGACGTTCCAGGACGGCACCAAGGGGCTCGCGCTCAACCTCGACGAACACGAGATCGGTGTCGTCGTGCTCGGCGAGTTCTCCGGCATCGAGGCCGGCCAGGAAGTCACCCGCACGGGTGAGGTCCTCTCGGTCCCCGTCGGCGACGCCTACCTCGGCCGCGTGGTCGACCCCCTCGGCCAGCCCATCGACGGGCTCGGCGAGGTCGTCTCCACCGAGCGCCGCGCGCTCGAACTGCAGGCACCGGGCGTCATGCAGCGCAAGTCGGTGCACGAGCCGATGCAGACGGGCATCAAGGCGATCGACGCGATGATCCCGGTGGGCCGTGGCCAGCGCCAGCTCATCATCGGCGACCGCCAGACCGGCAAGACCGCGATCGCGCTCGACACGATCATCAACCAGAAGGCCAACTGGGACTCGGGCGATGTGACGAAGCAGGTGCGCTGCATCTACGTCGCCATCGGGCAGAAGGGCTCCACGATCGCGGCCGTCAAGGGCGCGCTCGAGGACGCGGGCGCACTGGAGTACACGACGATCGTCGCCGCCCCGGCATCCGACCCCGCCGGCTTCAAGTACCTCGCCCCGTACACCGGCTCTGCCATCGGCCAGCACTGGATGTACGACGGAAAGCACGTCCTGATCATCTTCGACGACCTGACCAAGCAGGCCGAGGCGTACCGCGCCGTGTCGCTTCTGCTGCGCCGCCCGCCGGGCCGCGAGGCGTACCCCGGCGACGTCTTCTACCTGCACTCCCGCCTGCTCGAGCGCTGCGCGAAGCTCTCGGACGAGCTCGGCGCGGGCTCGATGACCGGCCTGCCGATCATCGAGACGAAGGCCAACGACGTGTCGGCCTACATCCCGACCAACGTGATCTCGATCACCGACGGCCAGATCTTCCTGCAGTCCGACCTCTTCAACGCCAACCAGCGCCCCGCGGTCGACGTCGGCATCTCGGTGTCGCGAGTCGGCGGCGACGCGCAGGTCAAGTCCATCAAGAAGGTCTCGGGAACGCTGAAGCTCGAGCTGGCCCAGTACCGCTCGCTCGAGGCCTTCGCGATGTTCGCGAGCGACCTCGACGCGACGTCGCGGCGCCAGCTTTCCCGTGGCGCGCGCCTCACCGAGCTGCTCAAGCAGCCGCAGTACTCGCCCTACCCCGTCGAGGAGCAGGTCGTCTCGATCTGGGCCGGCACGAACGGCAAGCTCGACACGATCGAGGTCGAGGACGTGCTGCGCTTCGAGCGCGAGCTGCTGGATTACCTTCGTCGCAACACGACGGTGCTCGACACCCTGCGCGACACCAACGTGCTCGATGACGACACTGCCGCCGAGCTCGGCAAGCGCACCGACGAGTTCATCCTGGAGTTCCAGGGCGGCCGCGGTCAGGCGATCGATCGCCCCGGTCACGAGGAGTTCGCGCCGGCGGATGCCGAAGACGTCAACCAGGAGCAGATCGTCAAGGGACGCCGGGGTTAGGAAGCCGACAGGCACACTATGGGCGCACAACTGAGGGTCTACAAGCAGAAGATCAACACTGCTCAGACGACCAAGAAGATCACCAAGGCGATGGAGCTCATCGCTGCCTCGCGCATCCAGAAGGCGATGACGCGCGTCCGCGCATCCTCGCCGTTCGCGCGGGCTGTGACGCGGGCCGTCTCGGCGGTTGCGACGCACTCCAACGTCGATCACCCGCTGACGCGCGAGCCCGACGTGGTCCGCCGCTCGGCGGTCGTGATCTTCGCGTCCGATCGCGGCCTCGCCGGCGCCTTCAACTCGCAGATCCTCCGCGAGGGACTGGAGATGTCCGAGCTGCTGAAGTCGCAGGGCCGCGAGGTCACCTATTACCTCGTGGGGCGCAAGGCGGTCGGCTACTTCCAGTTCCGTCGCCTCGAGAGCGCCGCCGAGTGGACGGGCGACACCGACACGCCGCACTTCCACACCGCGGAGGAGATCGCCGCGACGCTGCTGGATGCGTTCGCGCGCGACTACGAGGCCGGCGGCGTCGACGAGATCCACCTCGTGTACAACCGCTTCGTGAGCATGATGACGCAGTCGCCCGAGACCGTGCGCCTGCTTCCCCTGCAGATCGTCGAGGCCGATGCGTCGGCCACGGCGGACAACCAGGTGTACCCGCTCTACGAGTTCGAGCCGGATGCCGAGACGGTGCTCGACGCGCTGCTTCCCGTGTACATCCAGAGCCGGGTCTTCAACGCCATGCTCCAGTCCTCCGCCGCGAAGCACGCGGCAACGCAGAAGGCGATGAAGTCGGCGAGCGACAACGCCGACAAGCTCATCACCGATTACACCCGGCTGCGCAACAACGCGCGTCAGGCCGAGATCACCCAGCAGATCGCCGAGATCGTCGGCGGCGCCGACGCGCTGTCGTCGAAGTAGTTCACCACTCCCGGTTCCTGTTCACCGCTGAGTCCATTCACCGCTGAAAGAGAAGAAGACAATGACTCTCATTGCACCCGCCGAGAAGAAGGCGGAGACCGCGGTCGTCGGGCGCGTCGCGCGCGTCACCGGTCCCGTCGTCGACGTCGAGTTCCCGCACGACTCGCTCCCCGACATCTACAACGCGCTCAAGACCACCATCGTGATCGGCGACGAGTCGACCGAGATCACCCTCGAGGTCGCGCAGCACCTCGGCGACGACCTCGTGCGCGCCATCGCTCTGAAGCCGACGGACGGCATCGTCCGCGGCCAGGAGGTGCGCAACACGGGCGGGCCGATCACGGTTCCGGTCGGCGACGTCACCAAGGGCAAGGTCTTCAACGTCATCGGCGAGGTGCTCAACGCCGAGCCCGGTGAGAAGATCGAGATCACCGAGCGCTGGGGCATCCACCGCAAGGCTCCGAACTTCGACCAGCTCGAGTCGAAGACCCAGATGTTCGAGACCGGCATCAAGGTCATCGACCTGCTGACGCCGTACGTGCTCGGCGGCAAGATCGGCCTCTTCGGCGGTGCGGGCGTCGGCAAGACCGTCCTCATCCAGGAGATGATCCAGCGCGTCGCCCAGGACCACGGTGGTGTGTCCGTGTTCGCCGGTGTCGGCGAGCGCACCCGTGAGGGCAACGACCTCATCCACGAGATGGAGGAGGCCGGCGTCTTCGACAAGACCGCGCTGGTCTTCGGCCAGATGGACGAGCCGCCGGGCACGCGCCTGCGCGTCGCGCTGTCGGCCCTGACCATGGCCGAGTACTTCCGCGATGTGCAGAAGCAGGACGTCCTGCTCTTCATCGACAACATCTTCCGCTTCACGCAGG
Organism: Micromonospora sp. DT81.3; assembly: GCF_049847225.1. NCBI lineage: Bacteria > Bacillati > Actinomycetota > Actinomycetes > Micromonosporales > Micromonosporaceae > Micromonospora > Micromonospora sp. DT81.3. The sequence goes on along the minus strand of NZ_JBNCNY010000002.1, from coordinate 360,311 downwards.
CCGGCTCCGAGGTGTCCACGCTGCTCGGTCGCATGCCCTCCGCGGTGGGCTACCAGCCGAACCTCGCCGACGAGATGGGCGTGCTCCAGGAGCGCATCACCTCGACCCGCGGTCACTCGATCACATCGCTCCAGGCGATCTACGTGCCCGCCGACGACTACACCGACCCCGCGCCGGCGACGACGTTCGCGCACCTCGACGCGACGACGGAGCTGTCGCGTGAGATCGCGTCGAAGGGCCTCTACCCGGCCGTCGACCCCCTCACCTCGACCAGCCGCATCCTCGACCCCCGCTACATCGGCGAGGACCACTACCGGGTGGCGACGTCGGTCAAGCAGATCCTGCAGAAGAACAAGGAACTGCAGGAGATCATCGCGATCCTCGGCGTCGACGAGCTCTCCGAGGAGGACAAGGTGGTCGTCTCACGCGCCCGCCGCATCCAGCAGTTCCTCTCGCAGAACACCTACATGGCCAAGAAGTTCACCGGTGTCGAGGGCTCCACGGTGCCCATCAAGGAGACCATCGAGTCCTTCGACGCGATCGTGAAGGGCGACTTCGACCACGTCGCCGAGCAGGCGTTCTTCAACGTCGGCGGCATCAACGACGTCGAAGAGGCCTGGGCGCGCATCCAGAAGGAGAATGGCTGATCATGGCCATCAACGTGAGCCTGGTCGCGGCCGATGCGGAGGTGTGGTCCGGTGAGGCGACTCTCGTGATCGCGCGCACCGTCGAGGGCGAGATCGGCATCATGACCGGCCACGAGCCTCTTCTGGCGATTCTCGCCGAGGGTCAGGTTCGCATCACGAAGGCCGACGGGACCAAGATCCTCGCGAACGCGCAGGACGGGTTCCTCTCGATGGAGGGAAACGACCTCACCATCGTCGCGGGCAACGCGGCGCTGATCGCCTGACCCGGCAACCATCTCGCGGAACGCGCCGCCCCTGCCCTCCATGGCAGGAAGCGGCGCGTTTCGCCGTCTGCGAGCGAGCACGTGCTGATCCTTCTTCCACCTTCGGAGACGAAGCGGCCGGGCGGCGGTCGTCGTCCCCTCGACATCGCCGGCCTCGCGCTGCCTTCGCTCACCGCCGAGCGGGAGGCGACCGTCGATGCGCTGATCGCACTGTCCCGTGACCCGGAGTCGGCGCGTCGAGTGCTGAAGCTCGGTTCGACGCAGGCCTTCGAGGCTTCCGCCAACGCCCTGCTGCGCACGGCGCCGACGCTCCCGGCGGTCGATCGCTACACGGGTGTGCTGTACGGTGCGCTCGACGCCGCATCGCTGGATGCCGGGGCCAGGCGGTGGCTGTCCGCGCACGTGCTGATCCACTCCGCCCCGTTCGGGCCGGTGGGGGCGCTCGACCGAATCCCCTCCTACAGGCTCGGTGCCGGGATCTCGCTGCCGGGGCTCCCGCCGCTGCGGCGGGTGTGGGCGGATGCCGTCACCCGTGCGATCGCGGACAGCTCCGCCTTCGTGCTCGACATGCGCTCCGAGGCATACGTGGCACTCGGGCCCGTGCCTTCCGCGTCACCCGCGGCGTATGTGCGCGTCGTGGCGGACGACGACGGAGGGCGGACGAGGGCTCTCAATCACTTCAACAAGCATGCCAAGGGCGCCTTCGTGCGCGCCCTCGCCATGGAGCGGGCCCGGGTCGCCTCGCGCGCCGGACTGCTCCGCTGGGCCGATGAGGCCGGCTGGGCCCTCCGGGAATCGGGGGAGCCCGGCATCCTGCACCTCGTCGTGTCGGAACGACATACGGGGGCCAGCCTCCTGCATCCCGGCTCCCGCCCTCGCTAGCATGTAGCACGCGGGCCGGAAGGCTCCCCGGTGACGCGCGCACACGCGGCCCGAACTCATCCGTAAAGGAGCACATCCGTGTATGACGACTATGAAGGGATGGGGGCGTGGCTCGCCTTCGTCCTGATCTTCCTTCCACTCTTCCTGCTCTTCGCCCTCGCCGGGTACACCATCGGCTCCTTCTTCCTGATGAAGATCTTCGAGAAGGCGGGTGTGCAGGGCAGGTGGCGCGCCTGGGTGCCGGTGTACAACGCCATGATCCTGGCCAAGCTGGGTGACTTCTCTCCATGGGTGATGCTGGGCGCCATCGTCGCCTCCAGCCTGCTGAGCCAGGTGGCGGTCATCGGCTGGCTGCTCTCGCTGGCCGCGCTCGCCGTCGGTGTGGCCGTCGCATGGCGCGTCGGCGAGAAGCTCGGCAAGGAGTGGTACTGGCTTCTGCTCTGGCTGATCCCCGGTGTCGGTCCGCTGATCTGGCTCGGCATCCTCGCCCTCGGCCCCTCGCGCTGGAACCCGGCCCTGCGGCCCGCCCCGTGGGCGCGCACCTCGTTCCTGACGGACACGACCGTCTGGCAGGGCGTCCCCGTTCAACCGGGCGCCGGCCTCGCTCCGGCCACCGCCGCAGCGGGGTACCCCGATTCCGGACCGGCCGCGCCCGGGGCGTACCCGCCTCCAGGGTCGTACCCGCCTCCCGGCTCGTACGCTCCTCCCACCGGCGCCCCGCAGCCGCCCGCTGCCTCGTACCCGCCGCCCGGGGCGCCGCAGCCGCCCGCCGGCCCGCCGGCACCCCCGACGGCGCCGCCGGCCGCGCCGCCGGCTCCCGCGCCGCTGTCGCCCGAGCCCCCGGTCTCGCCGGAGCCTCCGGTGTCGCCCGAGCCGCCGAGTTCGCCGGAGCCGCCGGCAACGCCCGGCACCCCGGACGCGCCCCCGCCGCCCCGGTTCTGAACCCTCCACAGCCCCGATCCGCAGCCCCGATCCGAGCCCGAACCGGCTCCGATCGGGGCTGCGCCTTTCCGGAGCCGCTCAATGGGGCTCCGCCCCAAACCCCCGGCTTGCTGGCGCGCGCCAGTAGCGTGGAGGCATGGCTCTCACTCCGCGCCGAGTCGGCGCATCCGGACTGCTCGTCTCTCCCGTCGGCCTCGGTTGCAACAACTTCGGGCGCCCAGGCACGAAGACGGAATCCCTCAAGGGCACTCAAGCGGTGCTGGATGCCGCGATCGATGAGGGCGTCACCTTTCTGGATACGGCCGACATGTACGGTGCCCAGCCGGGCCTGAGCGAAGCGCTCATGGGGCAGGCGCTGAAGGGCAAGCGCGACAAGGTCGTGCTCGCCACGAAGTTCGGCCATTCGGGGAGGGACATGGGTGAAGGAGCATTCGGCGCGAAGGGGGGACGCGCGTACATCCGGCACGCCGTGGAGTCCTCCCTCCGGCGTCTGCAGACGGATTGGATCGACCTCTACCAATTGCACGTTCCCGATCCGGAGACGCCGATCGAGGAGACGCTGGATGCTCTCACCGAGCTCGTGCGCGAAGGGAAGGTCCGTTACATCGGCAACTCGAACTTCACGGCCTGGCAGCTCGCCGAGGCTCATTTCACGGCGCGCTCCCGCGGCTCGGTGCCGTTCGTGTCGGCCCAGAATCACTACAGCCTGCTGGCGAGGGGCGCGGAGCGCGAGGTGCTGCCGGCGGCGAACCGCTTCGGGGTCGGGTTCCTCCCGTACTTCCCTCTCTACAACGGCCTGCTGACCGGTAAGTTCACCCGAGCCGGCGGGCCGGAGGGCAGCCGCATCATGGCTCAGCGGCCGCATCTCTGGGCGGAGGCTCCCTGGGATGCCCTCGAGGGCTACCAGGCATTCTGCGACGAACGTGGCATCTCGATGCTGGAGGCCACCTTCGGCTGGCTGCTTGCTCAGCCGGGCCTGGCCAGCGTCATCGCCGGAGCGACCTCCCCCGAGCAGGTCGCGGCGAACGCCCGCGCCGGAGAGGGCTGGAGGCCCTCCGACGAGGACCTCGCGGCGATCGACGCGCTGTTCCCGCTGCCCGCCGACCCGGCGGCCTGAGAAGCCGGCCCTCCGGTCCCGATGACCTCCCTCCGCGGCCGGATGGGCACCTCGACTAGTATGTGAGGACCGCGCGCGGGCATCCAGGGTGCGGCGTGCGACCCATCGACTCGGAGGCAGACGCGTGCCCGATCTTGCATCGCCGACACACACGCACACTGTGCAGCTTCCCGGTGGGGACCGTGTGACCCTCTCCTGGGCCGGCGTCACGCACACGGGTCGCCGTCGCGAGGTGAACCAGGACGCCGTTCTCGCCGCGTACCCCCTCTTCGTCGTCGCCGACGGGATGGGTGGCCACATCGGCGGGGAGATCGCGAGCGCCAGCACCATCGGCCGTCTCGAAGCCCTCGTGGAGCGCGGCTCCGTCACACCCAGGGGTATCGAGAAGGCGCTCGTGAAGGCCGTCAAGGACATCGTCTCGCACCCCGAGACCACCGACGAGGGCACCGGGACGACGCTGACCGGCGTGTTCCTGGACACGACCGAGGGCGAGGCCTGGGTCACGCTGAACATCGGCGACTCGCGCGTCTATCTGCAGCGCGACGGTGTGCTCGACCAGATCACCACCGACCACTCCGTGGTGCAGGAACTCGTGGCGGCGGGCCGACTGAGCCCGGAAGAGGCCGAGAGCCACCCGTACGGCAATGTCATCACGCGCGCGGTGGGACCCAGCGAGGCGGTGACACCGGACTACGTACGGCTCGACATCGTCGACCGTGATCGCTTCGTCATCTGCTCGGACGGCCTGACGAAGGAGCTCACCGACTACGGCATCGGCCACTTCCTCAACGAGCACGCCGACCCGGGCGAGGCCGTGGACGCCATGCTGGCCGCCGCCCTCGAGAATGGCGGCCGCGACAACATCACGATCATCGTGCTCGACGTCTCGCGCAGCAGTGCTGGTTCATCCGAACACTCCGCCGGCTCCTCCACAGGCGCTTCCCGCTCGCACTGACGCGCTGATCGTCGGTCGCGGTCCGCGGGCGGCAACCAGGACCCGTTCACTGGGTGGGTGACCTCCCTCTCCGAGCCTCTGATCCTGCCCGCTCCGCCCGAGCCCCGACGGCGCGGCCCGCTTCCGCTGCTCGCCTCGATCGTGCCGCTCGTGGGCGGTGTCGCGATGTGGCTCGTGACCGGATCCCCGCTCGGCCTCTGTTTCGCCGCGCTCGGACCCCTGATGGCGGTGGCATCGGTGATCGACGGCACAGGCTCCGCGCGGCGCGACCGGCGCCGGGCGGCTCGTGAGGGCGCCGCCGACCGCGCGAGGATCCTCGCGGAGATGTCGACGAGGCACGGCCTGGAGCGCGAGGCACTCGACGCGCGCCGGCCGGATGTCGCGGGCCTGGTGCAGACGCCGGAGCGGGTCTGGAGGCCGATCGGCGGGGGCTCCCCGGAACTGGTCATCGGCCGCGGCACCACGGCCAGCGCCGTGCGAGTCGTCGGAGGCGACGCGGCGCTTCGCGCGAGAGCCGCGACGCTGGAGGATGCGCCGCTGAGCGTCCCATTGGCTGCCGGTGTCTGCGTCGAGGGACCACCGGCGATCGCCGAGGCTGCGCTGCGGTCCCTGGTCGTGCAGCTCTGCCTGGCCCATGCGCCCGACGCTCTGACGATCGTCTCCACGCCCTCGTCGGACGAGGAGTGGACCCGCCTGCTTCCGCACCGCGCATCGGCCGGGCCGTCTCGGGCGGGCCTGCGCCTGGCGGTGCTGGGGCCGGGCGACACCGCACCGCCGGGAGCCGACGTCGTGCTCGCGCACGTCCAGGCGGGAAACCCGCCCCCGACCCGCTGCGGAGCGCTGGTCAGGGTGACGCGCCCCGGGGCCGCCGAGCTGTCGTGGAACGGCGAGAACTCGGCGATCGCCCTCGAGTACGTGAGCCGCGCCCAGGCGGGCGCCATCGCGGCCGCCCTGAGCAGGCGGGCGGCGGATGCGGCACCGCTCGAGGCCCCGGCCGTGTCGCTGGCCGACACCCTGCATGCAGCTCCGCCCTGCTCGGCGGGACTCGCCGCGGCCATCGGCATGGACGGCACGGCTCCCGTCGTGCTCGATCTCGTGCGGGACGGACCGCACGCCGTTGTGGCCGGTGTCACCGGCAGCGGAAAGAGCGAGCTGCTGATCACCTGGATCACATCGATCTGCGCCGGCCACTCGACCCGAGAGGTCTCCTTCCTCTTGGCTGATTTCAAGGGCGGGACCGCATTCGATGCCCTCGCTCGGCTGCCGCACGTGACCGGCGTGCTCACCGACCTCGATGCGGCCGGTTCGCGCCGGGCGGTCGAGAGCCTCCGCGCCGAGCTGCGATGGCGTGAGGCGGAGCTCGCCCGGCTCGGTGCGAGAGACATCCTCGACGAGCGCGCCGAGATGCCGAGGCTCGTCATCGTCGTGGATGAGTTCGCCGCGATGCTCGCCGAGCATCCGGACCTGCACGCGGTCTTCACGGACGTCGCCGCCCGCGGGCGCGCGCTCGGCATGCACCTCGTGCTCGGCACCCAGCGTGTGTCGGGGGTGGTCCGCGATGCGCTGCTCGCCAACTGCCCGCTTCGCCTCAGCCTGAGGGTGACGGATGCGGCGGACAGCCGCGCGGTCATCGGAACCGACGACGCGGCGCAACTGGCCGGCGAAGCGGCGTCGCGGGGAGTCGCCTTCGTTCGCAGGGCCGAGGACGCCCATCCGCGGCGGATGCGTGTGGCACTCTCCGCGCAGAACGACATCGACGCGATTCTCGAGCGCCGAGGCTCCGAGCCCCGCCCCCGGCGGCCATGGCTTCCCGCCCTTCCGACGCGGGTCCCGCTCGCCGCTCTGCAGGGCGCGGGAGGAACCGGGGGAGTGGTCATCGGACTCGCGGATGATCCGGACCGGCAGCGACAGGAGGTGATCGCGATCGACCTTGGACGAGACCGCGGGATGATGGTGGTGGGCGGCCCCGGCTCCGGCAAGACCGGCATCCTTCGCCTGTTCGCGGCTCAGCATCCCGGGGCACTCGTCGTGCCGCGCGATCCGGAAGGCGCGTGGGACATGCTCACCGCGGAGTGTCCGCCGGGCTCGGTCGTGCTGCTCGATGACGCCGACGCACTCCTGGCGCGGCTCTCTCAGGAGCACGCGCGTGCACTGGCGGACCGGCTCGAGCACTTCGCGCGCGATGCCGGTCTCACCGGCTCCTTCCTGATGCTCAGCGCTCAGCGCCCGACCGGCGCACTCTCCCGGGTCGCCGACCTGCTCCCGGTCCGGGCCGTGCTCGGACTGCCCTCGCGTGCCGACCACCTCGCGGCGGGCGGTGAATCGGAGTCGTACCTCCCGTGGCGCCCCCCTGGCCGCGGCCGTCTCGGGGGACGGGAGGTACAGTTCGCCGAGGCGCCCGCCGGCGACGGGGAGGCATGGCTGGCCGTATCGCCGGACGAGCGGTTCTGGATGCCTCGCACGACGCTCACCGGCGTGGTGACCCGCGGGGTGGCGCGTGTCACCGCGCAGCTGTCGGAGGCGTGGGATGCGCGAGTGGTCGGCATCGGCTCGCTCGTCCCGGGCGCCCGGGTGGCCGACCTGCTCCGCGAGGCCGGCGACGAACGCATCGTGCTGGTCGGCGACGGGGAGTCCTGGCAGGCGCACTGGGGCCTCCTGCAGACCCTCCGTGTCGATCACCCGTTGCTGGTGGATGCGGCGTGCCCGACGGAGCTGCGCACCATCGCAGGCGAGCGGGAGCTGCCGCCCTTCGCTCGCGCAGGCGCGGGGCGGGCGTGGCTCTGCAGCACCGATCATCCGCCCCGGCGGGTGGCACTGCCCCTGACCGGTGCCTGAGCGGGCGCCGCTCTGAGGGTGTGCGGCTCGTCGGTACGCCGGAGAGGCCGCGCTCCTCTACAGTTGAGCCTTGTGACGACGCCGACACGCATCGACCTTTCCCGCCCCGAAGGCAAAGGACTCGCCGCCGGAACCTTGGGCCTCTGGGGCTCGACGGTCATCGGACTGGCCTCCACTGCGCCCGTCTACTCGCTCGTCGCGACCCTCGGGTTCGTCGTGCTCGCGGTCGGGGCACAGGCACCCATCGTGTTCATCGTGGCCTTCGTGCCGATGCTCTTCATCGCCTTCGCGTACCGCGAGCTGAACAACGCGGTGCCCGACTGCGGTACCACCTTCACATGGGGGACGAAAGCGTTCGGCCCGTGGGTGGGGTGGATGGGCGGCTGGGGTGTGGCCGTGGCCGGGATGGTCGTGCTCGCCAACCTCGCCCAGATCGCGGCCATCTACTTCTGGTCGCTGTTCGGCGATGGGTCCCTCTCCGAGAACGTCCCCCTGGTCACCGCGACCGGCGTCGCGTTCATCGCCGCGATGACGTGGGTCAGCTGGCGCGGTGTGGAGATCGGCGAGCGCATCCAGAACGTGCTGCTCGGCATCCAGTACCTCGCGCTCGCCATCTTCGTCATCGCCGCGCTCTGGCACTACTTCAACGGCACCGCCCCCGACGCCACGGCACCGACGTGGGAGTGGTTCAACCCGCTCGGCTTCACCGACTGGAGCGGCTTCACCGAAGCAGTGCTGCTCGCCCTCTTCATCTACTGGGGATGGGACACGTGCCTCGCCCTCAACGAGGAGACCAAGGATCCGAAGCGCATCCCGGGCCGCGCCGCGCTGCTGACGACCGTCATCCTGCTCGTCACGTACGTCGGAGTCACCGTCGCCGCGATGATGTACGCGGGGCTCGGCGAGACCGGCACCGGCCTCGGCAACGAGGCGAACGCCGACGACTTCTTCCTCGCGATCAAGGACGGGCTGCTCGGGCCGTACGGCTGGATCCTGGTCGTCGCGGTGATGATCTCCGCGGTGTCATCGACGCAGACCACCATCCTGCCGACCGCGCGAGGCACCCTCGCGATGGCCGCCTACAAGGCCCTCCCCAAGCGATTCGCCACCGTGCACCCGACCTTCAAGACGCCGTCGTTCTCGACCATCGTCATGGGGATCGTCGCGAGCGTCTACTACATCGGCATGACGCTCATCAGCGACGACTTCCTGCAGGACTCGATCCTCTCGCTCGGCCTCGCCATCGCCTTCTACTACGCGATCACCGGCTATGCCTGCGTCTGGTACTTCCGGCGCGACCTGTTCCGATCCGCCCGCGACTTCTTCTACAAGGGGCTGCTCCCGCTGCTCGGCGCGCTGATGCTGACCTACGCGTTCGTCCAGTCGGCGGTCGACATGTACGACGTCGACTACGGCTACACGGTGCTGTTCGGCATCGGCGGGACGTTCGTGCTCGGCATTGGCGCGCTCGCCTTCGGGGTGATCCTGATGTTCCTCTGGTTCATCTTCCCGCGGTCGAAGCCCTTCTTCCGCGGCGAGAGCCTCAACCGCGACACCGAGGTGCTGGTGCCCGACGACACCGCGTCGGCCGGTCGCTCGATCGACGGCGGACTCGCCTGACGGAACTCCGACGGCGGACTCGCCTGAGGTATGCCCCAGGCGAAGCCGTCCGGCTCAGGCCAGCGCCTCCTCCAGCGAGCGCGCAGGCAGGCCGTGCGCTGCGGCAACGCCCGGGTTCGCGATCGCGCCGGCGGTCGTGTTGAGGCCGTGCGCGAGCGCGGCATCCGCCTTCAACGCCTCCCGCCACCCGTGGCGCGCGATCTGCCGGATGTACGGCATCGTCGCGTTCGTCAGGGCCGAGGTGGACGTGTTGGGTACGGCGCCGGGCATGTTCGCGACGCAGTAGAACACCGAGCCGTGCACCTGGAAAGTGGGATCTGCGTGCGTCGTCGGACGCGTGTCCTCGAAGCATCCGCCCTGATCGACCGCGATGTCCACGAGCACGCTTCCCTCGCGCATGCGCGACACCATCGCGTTGGTGACGAGCTTCGGCGCCTTCGCCCCGGGGATCAGCACCGATCCGATGACGAGGTCCGAATCCGTGACGGCACGGTCGAGATCCAGCGGATTCGACGCCGCGGTCTTGATGCGGCCGGCGAAGTGGTCATCGAGGTAGCGCAGGCGCTGGATGTTCGTGTCGAAGACCGTGACGTCGGCTCCGAGCCCCGCGGCGATCACCGTGGCGTTCGCACCGGCGACGCCGCCGCCGATGACCGTCACACGCGCCGGCCTCGTGCCCGGCACGCCCGACATCAGGAGCCCGAGTCCGCCCTGCGACCGCAGCAGGGTGTTGGCCCCGACGATCGGCGCCAGCCGGCCGGCGACCTCGCTCATCGGCGCCAGCAGGGGCAGGCCACCGCCCGAGAGCTGGACCGTCTCGTAGGCGATGGCGGTGACGCCGTCCTGCACGAGCCGATCGGTGAGCGGCCGGTCGGCCGCGAGGTGGAGATACGTGAAGAGCACGAGGTCGTCGCGGAAGTACCCGTACTCGCTCTCGATCGGCTCCTTCACCTTGAGCAGCAGATCGGCACGCGCCCACACCTCCGCCGCATCCTCGAGCAGCGTCGCACCCGCCGCCTCGTATTCGGCGTCGCTCATCGACGATCCGAGCCCGGCACCGCGCTGCACCACGACGTCGTGGCCCGCCAGCACGAGATCGTGCACGCCGGAGGGCGTCAGCGCCACGCGGTATTCATTGTTCTTCACCTCGGTGGGGACGGAGATCCTCATCGAACTGTCCTCTCTTCGGCTCCCTTCTGGGGAGCGTTTCAGGTTCCGACGGTGGGGCGGATGACCCCCACGTCGTGTCCGCCACCGTGGACGGCAAGAGGGAGATGGGCCGCGGCATCCGCGACCTGCGCCGGCGTCAGCGCACCGGCCCGACCGAGCAGGTGCACGGCGATGATGCTCGCCGCGCGGGAGCCGCCGTCGAGAACCTTGAGCGCCACCGTGGTGCCGTTGGGGGCCACCATGACCATGATCGACTCGGCTCCGCCCTTGGCGAAGACGCCGAGGCGCTCGATGACGATCGAGTCGGGACGACCGGGCCCCTCGATCGTCCAAGGGTTCTCACGCACGGCGCGCACGACGGTGCCGGCGACACGATGCAGGGCGAAAGGGGAGCGCTCGGACGCGGTGCCGATGCGATGGATGCCGCGGGCGAGGCCCGTCAGGGTCATGGCGTGCACCGGGGCGCCGCATCCGTCGATCGCCGTCGCGGCAACCCGCTCGCCGGTCAGTCTTTCGACGACCTCGCGGACGTGCACCTGCAGCGGATGGGCCGGATCGAGGTAGCCGTCCGTGTCCCAGCCCGTCGATGCGCAGGCCAGCAGCATGGCGGCGTGCTTGCCGGAGCAGTTCATGCGGATGCGGGAAGGCTCCGACCGGTCGCGTACGAGCTCGTCGCGCGTCGCCTGGTCGCCCGGCCACGCGGGTGGGCAGGCGAGGGCCTCCTCGCCGAGGCCCGCCTGATCGAGGATGTCGCGCACCACGGCGACGTGGCGATCGGTGCCCGAGTGGCTCGCCGTGGCCAGCGCCAGGCGCTCGCCTTCGAGCGCGGCGCCGGCGGTGACGCAGGCGATCGCCTGGAGGGGCTTGAGGCTGGATCGCGGCAGTACGAGCGCACCCGGATCGCCGTACGAGGCCACCACCTCGCCGTCGGGCCCGAGGACCACGGCGGATCCGGCGTGACGGGACTCCACGAAGCCGCTGCGTTCGACGACGGCGAGCTCGACCGCATCGGCTACGGCGAAGGTCTGGGGCACTCAGCCAGCCTACCGCCGGCCGCTCCCACGGCCGGGGCTCAGCCACCCCGCTGTGGAAGACTGGGAGGCATGTTGGGCGAGCACCGCTACCGGGTCACCGCGACGTGGACGGGCAACCGGGGATCCGGCACCTCGGGCTACCGCGATTACGCGCGCGATGTGGATCTCGAGATCGAGGGCAAGCCCTCCGTGCTCGCGTCGTCGGACAAGCCGTTCCGGGGCGACCCGGGCCGCTGGAACCCGGAGGACCTGCTGGTGTCGGCGCTCGCCGAGTGCCACCTGCTGTCGTACCTGCACGCGTGCGTCACGGCGGGCGTCGTCGTGGTGGCGTATCGCGACGACGCGAGCGGCCTGATGGTGGAGGACGGCAAGGGTGGGGGAGCGTTCGCCGAGGTGACGCTGCGCCCGCACGTGACCGTGGCCGACGCGTCGATGGTGGATGCCGCGACCGCGGCGCATGCGCAGGCGAACGCCTGGTGCTTCATCGCGAACTCGGTCAACTTCCCGGTGCGCCATGAGCCGACGATCGAGGTAGCCCCACCTTCGTGATGCGGAACCCCGGTCGCTGAGCGTGTCGAAGCGCTAGAGGCGCTCGTGCGGCAGCACGCGGCGGATCTTCTCTACCGTGCCCTGTGCGGGGGTCTCGTTGAACTCGTTCGCCAGCTTCTGGCCCGACAGCGCATGGATCGCGGTCATGATGTCATCGGTGGCCAGGCGACGCGCCCTGCCGGAGGTCGCGGCCCCGTGATGGCGGAGTTCGAGGGGCTCGCCGAAGCGGACCGTGATGCGCTTGTTGATCGACGGCATCTTGGCGCCCACGGGCATGACGTCGTCGGTGCCGATGAGCCCGACGGGAACGACGGGCGCGCCGGTCTGGAGGGCGAGGAAGGCCACTCCGGTGCGGCCCTTGTAGAGCCGGCCGTCGAGGGAGCGGGTGCCCTCAGGGTACAGAGCGACGGCGCTGCCGGATTCGAGCAGCGTGCGCTGCTGGCCGAGGGCGTCGAGCGCGGCCTTGCCCGCGCCGCGGTGAACGGCGATCGCGCCGATCGATGTGAAGAAGGTCCGCGAGAACCAGCCGGAGACTCCGGCGCCTTCGAAGTAGTCCGCCTTCGCGAGGAAGTGCACCGGTCGTGGGGCGGCGACCGGGATGGCGATGGAGTCGATGAACGACAGGTGGTTGCTGGCGAAGATGACGGGGCCGGTGAGGGGCACATGCGCGCGGCCCTCGATGTGCGGCCGGTAGATGAGGCGCGCGAGCGGACGGATGATGCCACGGCCGATCGCGTAGGTGGAGCCCATACGCGCCTCGGGCGGGTCGACGGGGGCCGATTCGGGGTCGGCGGTCTCGTCGGAAGTCATCCGATGAGGGTACTCCCGATCGCATGCCGGGATGGGCATGGGGGTTCACAGCGGAGTCCTAGGCAAAGTGCGGGAGGATGAGGAGCTCCCCTTCTCTCTACACCGAGGATTTCCGTGCGCATCCGACCCCTTGCCGCCCTGTCCACCGTCGCGCTCGCGACCGTCCTGCTCGCAGGGTGCAGCGGCGGGACGCCAGAGGCGGCACCGTCGCCCTCGAGCTCTGCCGGTGCCGACCTGTGCTCCGTCGCCGCTCCGGGAGGAGACGTCGTGGATGCCGTCACCGTGAGCGGCGAAGTGGGGCAGTCCGCCGCCGCGGAATTCGCGGCGCCCCTCGAGGTGAGCAGCGCAGAGCGCGCCGTTGCCATCGAGGGCGATGGTGCGGCGATCAGTGACGGCGACTACGTCCAGTACGCCGTTGCGGTCTTCGACGCCGCGACCGGCGAGACGCTGCAGGAGGCCGGATTCGGCGATGCGCCGCTTCCCGCCGAGCCGATCACCCTCGGATCCGGCGCCGATCAGTTCTTCGGCTGCGCGACCGAGGGTTCGCGCATCGTGATGACCGTTCCGCCCGCCCAGGAAGGCGGAGCGCAGGTCTACGTGATCGACGTCCTCGGGATCACCCCAGCGGCCGAGTGGTGCGCCCCCGAGGAGCCGGGGGAGAGCTTCCCCTCGGTGGAGTGGTCTGCGGATGCCGCACCCACGGTCACGATTCCTCCGACCGAGCCGCCAGCCGAGGTGCAGCTCGAGGTTCTCAACGAGGGTGACGGCGACGTCGTCCAGCCCGGTGACAGCGTCACCGTGAACTACACAGGCGTCAAGTGGAGCGATGGCACCACGTTCGATTCCAGCTGGGAGCGCGGCGAGCCCGCCACCTTCACCACGACCGGAGTGGTCGCGGGGTTCAAGAGCGCCCTCGAGGGACAGAAGGTGGGATCCACCGTCGTCGTCAGCATGCCTCCCGTCTGCGGTTACGGCGAGACCGGGACGAGCCAGCATGAGCTCGCCGGTGAGACCCTCGTCTTCGTCGTCGACATCGTCGAGGCCGCGCGTCCGGAGTAGTCCGACAGCTCTTCCGGAAGCGACCCGCGCCCCTCGGGGGCCGGGTCGCTTCTGCGTGCTCGCTAGGCTGACGGGATGCGCCGCGTTCTCGTTCTGGGGTCAACCGGGTCAATCGGCACGCAGGCGCTGGAGGTGATCCGCGCGAATCCCCGGCGATTCGAGGTGGTGGGCCTCGCGGCCGGCTCGGACCGCGTCGGCATGGAGGCCCAGGCCGCGTCATTCGCCGTCGAGCACACCGCGCTGGGTGCCGACGAGGCGGAGCAGCTCGTACGGGATGTCGAGGCCGATGTCGTGCTGAACGGCATCACCGGCTCGGTCGGCCTCGGACCGACGCTCGCCGCCCTGGAGTGCGGGCGCACCCTGGCCCTCGCGAACAAGGAGTCGCTCATCGTGGGCGGCGAGCTCGTCACCGCGATCGCCGCACCGGGCCAGATCGTCCCGGTCGACTCCGAGCACTCGGCGATCGCGCAGGCTCTGCGATCGGGGTCCGACTCGGAGGTGCGGCGCATCGTGCTGACCGCCTCGGGCGGGCCCTTCCGCGGCCGCTCGCGCGCCGAGCTCGAGGGCGTCACACCGGCCGAGGCGCTCGCTCACCCCACATGGGACATGGGGCGCGTCGTCACGACGAATTCGGCGACCCTGGTGAACAAGGGACTCGAGGTGATCGAGGCCCACCTGCTCTTCGACATGGACTACGACGACATCGACGTCGTCGTTCACCCCCAGTCAATCGTGCACTCGATGGTGGAGTTCGTCGACGGCTCGACGATCGCCCAGGCATCGCCCCCCGATATGAGGCTTCCCATCTCGCTCGGGCTGGACTGGCCGAACCGCGTCGGCGGAGTGGGGCGGCCGCTGGACTGGACGACCGCGACATCCTGGACCTTCGAACCGCTGGACGACGCCGCGTTCCCGGCCGTGCGGCTCGCCAAGCGCGTCGGCCGCGCCGGCGGCACGTTCCCCGCGGTCTTCAACGCCGCCAACGAACAGGCCGTCGATGCGTTCCACGAGGGTCGGCTCAGCTTCCCGGGCATCGTGGAACTCGTGGAGCGGGTGGTGGAGTCGCACGAGCCGGAGAGCCCCCTCACGCGCGAGTCACTCGCTGCGGCCGAGACGTGGGCGCGGGATGCCGCCGACCGGGCGATCGCCGCGGCATCCTGAGCCACCCGGCTTCCTCTCCCTACCGTTCCGCGTGCGACCGCGCCGAACGCACGGCTTGCCGCCCGGCGCACGGCCAAGCTGCGTCACTAAGCCGTGCGCCGGACGCGAAGCCGTGCGCTCGGGAAGCCGCGTCGCGAAGCCGTGCGCTCGGGAAGCTGCGTCGCGAAGCCGTGCGCTCGGGCGGCGACTCAGTCGGGGTACGGGACCGGCCAGTGCGGCTCCGGTACCGGCCAGCCGGCGTCGCGCAGCGCGCGGCGCGCGAGCTCGCGCGCGGAGTACGGGGTGCGCACCCCGCGGATGTCCCGGTAGTCCTGGTGACCCGGACCGGCCCAGAGGATCGCATCGCCCTCGCCGACGAGCTTCACGGCCTCGACGATCGCGGTCTCGGGCGGTGAGTACTCGTAGATCTCGGCATCCGGCCGCGCCCGGCGTGCGCCTTCCAGCAGGGTCGCCCTGATGGATGCCGGATCCTCGAAGCGGGGATGGTGGTCGGTGATGATCAGGATGTCGCTGCCCTCGACGGCCGTCCGGCCCATGTCGTGGCGCTTCGTCGCATCCCGGTCGCCGTCCGCGCCGAAGAGCATCACGACCTTGCCCGGGGTCACGCGACGAACGGCGGCCAGCGTCTTCTCGAACGCGTCGGGGGAATGGCCGAAGTCGACGAAGACGGCGGGTCCGCTGTCGCCGGAAACACGCTCGGTGCGCCCCGGCAGATAGGCGCGGATGCCGCGATCGCGCGCGAGCGCCGCCACGATGTCGTCCCACTCGTAGCCGCCCTCGAGCATCATCACGATCGACATACCGGCGTTGGCCGCCATGTGCGGACCGATCACGGGCACGATGGACGTCAGTGCGCGACCGTTCCGCCCCGTCAGAGTGAACTCCGTGCCGGTCTGGCGCTCCTCTCCGATCGTCACGACCCAGTCCGCAGCCTCGGCCTCGGCCGGGTCGGCGGCGATCGCGGGCGTGCCGACAGTCGTGACCGGCACCTCGGCCCGCGCGACGACCTCGCCCCCGGCGGCGGAATCGAGCGAGATGACGGCCCTGCGCGCCCGGTCGGGGCGGAACAGGGGCAGCTTCGCCTCGAAGTACTCCCGCATGTCGGCGTAGTCGTCGAGGTGGTCGTGGCTCAGGTTGGTGAAGGCCGCGACATCGAACACGATGCCGTCGACCCGTCGCCGCGAGAGCGCCTGTGCGCTCACCTCGACGGCCACCGCTTCCACCCCCCGCTCGCGCATGAGCGCGAGCAGGGCGTGCATCTCGGATGCCTCCGGAGTGGTCAGCCGGGACACGATGACGTGCCCGGCGATGTGCCGCTCAGCGGTCGAGGACAGGCCGGTCGTGACGCCGAGCTGCGAGAGCAGCCCCTCGAGCACGTGCGACACGCTGGTCTTGCCGTTCGTGCCCGTCGTGCCGAAGAGGATCGGCAGGTCATCGTCCTGACCCGTGCCGTACACCCACGCGGAGAGGGTGCCGAGCACCCCTCGGGGATCGTCGACGACGGCGATGGGGAGACCGCTGGATGCCGCGATCTCGGCCCCCTCGGCATCCGTGACGATGGCGACGGCGCCCTTCTCGGCTGCCGCCTCGGCCAACTCCGCGCCGTGTCGGTGAACCCCGCGGATCGCGACGAAGGCCTCGCCAGCCCGCAGGTCGGCCGTCGCGAGGGTGATGCCCGTCAGGGTCACGCCCGCGGCGTCGCCGCGGAGTTCAGCGCCGAAGCGCTCCGCCAGTTCGGTGAGCGATCTGCGAGGAGGCCGCTCCGGACGGAGAACGGGAGGAATGCGCGCGGCGGCGGCGTCGTCGGTCGGCATGGCGCATCCATGTTCTCATACGCCGCCCCCGCTCCCGCAGGCGGCCGATCTCGTCGAAGAACCTGGGCGTTCTCAAAGCAACGGCGAGTACCGTTGCGGTGTGAACGTCGTCCCGTACCTCATCGGCATCGCCGTCATCGTCGTGGGACTGGCCGTCTCGATCGCCCTGCACGAGATCGGCCATCTCGTGCCGGCGAAGAGGTTCGGCGTCCGCGTCGGCCAGTACATGATCGGGTTCGGGCCCACGCTGTGGTCGCGCACGTACGGGGAGACGCAGTACGGGGTGAAGGCGATTCCGCTCGGCGGCTACATCTCCATGGCAGGCATGTATCCGCCGTCGCCCAAGGAGGCGGCGAGAGCGGCGGCCCGGCACCGCGACGGCCGCGCAGGCGGCGGCTTCTTCGCCACGATGGTGCAGGATGCCCGGTCAGCCAACGACGAGACGCTGCACGGCGAAGACGACGATCGCGTCTTCTACAAGCTGCCGGTCTACAAGCGCATCATCATCATGCTCGGCGGACCGGTGATGAACCTGCTCTTTGCGATCTTCCTCTTCACCGTGCTCTTCAGCGCCATCGGCATCCAGCAGGGCACGACCACCGTCGCAACGGTCT
Organism: Micromonospora sp. DT81.3; assembly: GCF_049847225.1. Classification (NCBI taxonomy): domain Bacteria; kingdom Bacillati; phylum Actinomycetota; class Actinomycetes; order Micromonosporales; family Micromonosporaceae; genus Micromonospora; species Micromonospora sp. DT81.3. Next base: position 342,839 of record NZ_JBNCNY010000002.1, on the reverse strand, counting down.
CCGAATGCGTGGTGCCCGCCGGTTCGACGCAGACCGATTGCACCGCGTCCGACCCCGTGGCCCCCGCGGCTGCCGCCGGCATGCTGCCCGGCGATGTCATCCTCTCGATCGACGGCACAGAGGTGTCGACCTTCGATGACGCCTCCACGATCATTCGTGAGTCCCCCGGACAGCAGCTGGCGATCGTCGTCGAGCGCGACGGCGAGCAGCTCACCCTGCAGGCGACGCCCCTCCTCGCGGAGCGTCCCACCTACGACGCCGCAGGGCAGGAGGTCGTCGACGAGAACGGTGACCTGGTCACCGTCGAGGTCGGATTCCTCGGCGTCCGACCGGTGTCGGGCCTCGTTCGTCAGCCGATCTCTGCGGGACCGGAGGCGGCGTTCGAGAACGTGGGCGCCGTCGCGGGCATCGTGGTGCAGCTTCCCGTCAAGCTGTACGGGATCGCCGAGTCGCTGCTCACGGGCGGCGAGCGGGATCCGGAAGGCCCTCTCAGCGTCGTCGGCGTCGGTCTCATCGCCGGCGAAGTCGCCGCGCAGGACGCGCCGATCCTGAGCCGAGTGGCCGCCATGCTGGGCCTGGTGGCGTCGCTGAACATCGCGCTGTTCGTCTTCAACCTGATCCCGCTGCTGCCACTCGACGGCGGCCACATCGCCGTCGCCCTGTGGGAGGGCGTCAAGCGGGTGTGGGCGAAGGTCTTCCGGCGTCCGCCGCCGAAGCCGGTCGATGCGACCAAGCTCGTTCCCGTCACGTTCGTGGTCGTGGTGCTGCTCATCGCCATGGGCGCACTCCTGCTGCTCGCGGACATCTTCAACCCGGTGCAGCTCTTCAACTAGCGGCCCGCGCCACTACGTCCCGCGAAAGGACGCAAACGGCGCTTCCCGGGCCCCAGGAAGCGCCATTTGCGTCCTTTCGCGAGGGGTTTTCTCGGCGGATGTCGAATTCGGTCTTGCCCGTTCGCTGTAGGGGTGCAAGGTTCACATCGACCGAAGGAGACGAACCATGAAGTACGTCATCATGTTCACGAGCCGGCCCGACCTCGACGCCGCCGTCCCGCCCGAACGCGCGCAGGAGGTCTACGGCCGCATCTACGAGTGGTTCGGGGAGCACGCCACCGTCATCACGGACTCCGGTGCCGAGTTGCAGCCGGCCACCACCGCGACGACGGTCAAGCACGGCGAGTCCGGCCCCGTCGTCGTCGATGGCCCGTTCGCCGAGAGCAAGGAGGTGATCGGGGGCTTCAGCGTCATCGATGTGCCCGACCTCGACGCCGCGATCGCCCTCGCGAAGACGTGGCCGTCCCTCGACCTTCCTGGTGTCGCCATCGAGATCCGTCCGATGGTCGAGGACTACAGCCAGTTCGAGGCGTGAGCGATGGATGCCGCGGCGGGGAGTGACGGCTTCGCCCAGCGAGGCCCGGCCGCGGCATCCGATCTCGCCCTCGCCCGTGTCGTGCGCGCCGAGAACGCCCGGCTCGTCGGGTCACTGGCGGCGCGGATCGGCGATCTCGACGTCGCCGAGGAGGCGGTGGCGGATGCCGTCGCCGAAGCGCTGCGTGAGTGGCGGCAGCGCGGCATCCCGCCGAACCCGGCCGCCTGGCTGTCGACGGCGGCGCGGCACAACGCGCTCGACCGCCTGCGACGCGAGCGCGTGTACCGCGACAAGCTGTCGCTGCTCGCGCGAGAGCCGGCGCCGGTCGACGTGGACGAACGGCTGCCGCTGCTGTTCGGCTGCTGTCACCCGGCGATCGCGCCGGCCGCGCAGCTGGCACTCACGCTCCGGGCCGTATGCGGCGTGACCACCGCGCAGATCGCGCGGGTCACGATCACGCCGGAGGCCACGATCGCACAGCGGATCGTGCGGGCAAAGCGCAAGATCGCCGCGGCGGGCGTGCCCCTGCGGGTGCCCGAGGGAAGCGAACTGGCGGAGCGCCTCGATATCGTGCTGACCGTCGTCTCGGCCATGTACACGCAGGCGCATCTGATGCCGGGCAGCGGCGCCGCCACGGATCGCGATGTCGCCGACGACGCCATCTGGCTGGCACGCGTGGTGAGCGACGCGCTGCCGCGAGAGCCCGAGGCGCGGGGACTGCTCGCGCTGCTGCTCTTCCACCGAGCCCGCGACGACGCCCGCGACAACGACGGGGAGCTCGTGCTGCTCGACGCTCAGGACCGCGCCGCCTGGGACCCCGCGCTTCTGCAGGAAGGGCGCGCCCAGCTCGAGCGCTGCGCCGAGGCCAAGCGACCGGGACGCTTCCAGCTGCAGGCAGCGATCGCCGCGTGCCATGCGGACGCCGCGACGCCCGCGGACACCGACTGGCTGCAGATCCTGACGCTTTACGACGTGCTGCTGCGGTGGGACGACTCGCCGGTCGTTCGCCTGAATCGGGCGGTCGCGCTCGGTAGGGTCGATGGTCCCTCCGCCGCACTCGCCGAAGTCGACGCCCTGCGCGACGCGCTCGCGGGATTCCACCTCTGGCACGCGGTGCGGGCGGAGATGCTGCGGGGGGTCGGCCGCGATCGGGAGGCGACGGACGCGGACCTGCAAGCGCTGGAGCTGACCGCGAACGAGGCCGAGCGTCGCCTGCTCTCGACCCGGGCGGGGCTGTAGCCCGCCCGCGAGATCAGGCCGGCACGGGCGCGAGGGCCTGGGTGATGAGCCTTTCGAGGGTCTCCATGCCGTCGTGCGACAGGATCGACTCGAGGTGACCCTGCACCGACGAGAACGACGGGCCGCGGAGGGCGTAGACGTCTCCGGTGACCGGGTCCGCGGCGATCTCCGCCGGGCCCCTGCGGGTGGTATCCGGCGCGACGCGGGCGGTGAAGGTGTTGTAGAAGCCGATCGACGCCTCTGCCCCGAACACCTCCACGCTCTTCTGAAGTCCCTGGTGCGGTCGGTCGAGGGGGGCCAGCTCGATCCCGAGGCGGTCGGCCAGGATCTGGTGGCTCAGGCACACGGCCAGCAGTGGCCGCCCGGCATCCAATCGGCGAGCCACGACGTCGCGCATCCGTTTCATGCGCGGATTGCCCGGTTCGCGGGGGTCTCCGGGGCCGGGGCCCGAGACGACGAGCTCGGCGTCGTCGACCTGCTCATCGGTCACCTCGTTCCACGGCACGATGCGGGCGTCGAGCCCGAGGTGCCGCAGCTGGTGAGCGAGCATCGTGGTGAAGCGATCTTCGGCATCGACCACCAGGGCGCTGTGCCCGGCGAACGGGCCGCCGTCGGCGGCATCCTGCGGATTCAGCCAGAACGGCGCCAGCCGGGAGTTCCGCGAGGCCAGCAGCCCCGCGATCTGCGGGTCGTCGCCGAGCGCGCGCGGCGCGGCCGGCGCATCCGGATCCTCTGCGCCGGGGCCGCCCTGCGGCACGGCCGGGATGTCCCGCGGGACCGCCCCGATGGCACCGAGCACGCCGGCCGCCTTGCCGTGGGTCTCGCTCACCTCGCCGTAGGGGTCCGAGTGCCGCACGAGTGTCGCCCCGACCGGCACCCGCAGCATCCCGTCGACCAGGTAGGCCGTGCGGATGAGGATCGGCGCGTCGAGGTCGTGAGATGCGGCGCCGTCATGTGATGCGGCACCCTGGCCGGCCGCGCCGGCGGCCGGCGTGAACAGCGCCGCGACCCCGGAGTAGTAGCCGCGGGGTGACCGCTCGTGGCGCTGGATGACCGTGCAGGCGTTCTGCATCGGCGAACCGGTCACCGTCGGGGCGAACATCGTCTCGCGCAGGATGTCGCGCGGATCCAGACGGCTCCGGCCGCTGAGCATGTACTCCGTGTGGGTCAGGCGCGACATCTCCTTGAGATGCGGGCCGGTGATACGGCCGCCGTCGGTGCAGACGGCGCTCATCATCTTGAGCTCCTCATCGACCACCATGAACAGCTCCTCCGTCTCCTTCGTGCTGGAGAGGAACTCCGTCAGGGTCTCGGCCGTCGCGCCGCCGGCCGGGTGGCGGAACGTGCCGGAGATCGGGTTCATGGTGACCAAGCCGCCGCGCGCGCTGACGTGCGCCTCGGGGCTCGCCCCCACCGCGACGTGCCCCGGCGTGACGATCGCGAAGGTCCAGTATGCGCCGCGCTCGTGCGCGAGCAGGGCGCGGAACCAGGTCAGCGCGGCGACGCGCGGATCGGCATCCACCCCCGCCCTGAAATCGCGCCTGATGACGAAGTTCGCCCCCTCGCCCCGCCCGATCTCGTCGGCGATCACCGTCTCGACGATGCCGGCGTAGACGTCGTCGGCGATGTCGAAGCCGGGTCGCTCGAGGGGGATGGGTTCGCTGGGAAGCAGCGTGAGGGCGAGCTCCACGGGCACTCGTGTGCGATCCCGAACGATCAGGCACCGCAGCGGCGCCCCGTCGTCGTGAGCGGCGAAGCCGCGCTCCCGCACCTGCCGGTAGGGGACGAGCGCGAGCACCTCCTGGGCGGTGCCCGCGGCATCCAGCAGAGGGATGTCGGCGAGCAGTTCGACGTCGACGACGTCACCGGTCAGGATCTCGACGTCGGGGGAGCCCTCACGGGCGATGAGCGCGAACGGGGCGTCGCCTTCGCGCAGGAGGGGGAGGATGTCGGGGACAGTCCCGGTCATCGTCGGCCTTTCGTGGTCCGGGCGGTCGCTCACGCAGAAAGACCGCCGTGCGGCGGTCTGTGATCTGGGAACGCGAACACACCGCCTAGGAGGCGGGCCACCAGGAGGTGTGCGCGAACATGGGGCGAACCTACCACAGGGCACCCCCGCTCGCTCAGCCGCCCTCCAGCCCCGGAGGGTGGGCACCGCGTAGGCTGAGGAGCGTGCCAGCTGTGAATATCGGGATGCCGAAAGTGCCCGAGGTCCTCGCCCCCCGTCGCAAGTCCCGCCAGATCAAGGTCGGCAAGGTGCTCGTGGGCGGCAACGCACCGGTGAGCGTGCAGTCGATGACGACGACGCCGACCACGAACATCAACGCCACCCTGCAGCAGATCGCCGAGCTGACGGCATCCGGGTGCGAGATCGTGCGCGTCGCCGTGCCGTCGCAGGACGACGCCGACGTGCTGCACATCATCGCCAAGAAGAGCCAGATCCCGGTCATCGCCGACATCCATTTCCAGCCCAAGTACGTCTTTCAGGCGATCGACGCGGGATGCGCCGCGGTGCGCGTGAACCCGGGCAACATCCGCAAGTTCGACGACCAGGTCGGTGCCATCGCGAAGGCCGCGAAGGACGCCGACGTCAGCCTGCGCATCGGCGTCAACGCGGGCTCGCTCGATCCGCGCCTGCTCGAGAAGTACGGCAAGGCGACACCCGAGGCGCTCGCCGAGAGCGCACGCTGGGAGGCGTCGCTGTTCGAGGAGCACGACTTCCACGACTTCAAGATCTCGGTCAAGCACAACGACCCGGTCATCATGGTCAAGGCCTACCGCCTGCTCGCCGCGATGGGCGATTGGCCGCTGCACCTCGGCGTGACCGAGGCGGGCCCCGCGTTCCAGGGCACGATCAAGAGCGCCACGGCGTTCGGCATCCTGCTGGGCGAGGGCATCGGCGACACGATCCGCGTCTCGCTCTCGGCGCCTCCGGCCGAAGAGGTCAAGGTCGGGCACCAGATCCTGCAGTCGCTCAACCTGCGGGAACGCAAGCTCGAGATCGTCTCCTGCCCCTCGTGCGGGCGTGCCCAGGTCGATGTCTACACCCTGGCCGATGATGTCACCGAGGGGCTCAAGGACATGACCGTTCCGCTGCGTGTGGCCGTCATGGGCTGCGTGGTGAACGGCCCGGGCGAAGCACGGGAGGCGGACCTCGGGGTCGCCTCCGGCAACGGCAAGGGCCAGATCTTCGTCAAGGGCCAGGTCATCAAGACGGTGCCCGAGGCCGACATCGTCGCGACCCTCATCGAGGAGGCGAACCGGCTCGCCGACGAGATGGGGCCGGATGCCGCGATCGGCACGGCGCAGGTCGTTACGAGCTAGCGCTCAGTAGAGCGAGCCGCCGCTGTCCCGGACGTCGTTTCCGGTGTCGAGGGTCGTGCGGACCGCGATCGTGAGGGCGCGCGCGATTTCGGTGAGCGGAAGCGTCGGGATGTCGCCCGAGAGGCGTTCGTCCGCGGGCTGGCAGGAGTTGCGAGGGCGGAGTAGAGTCCGGGACTGAGCTGCCCTCCCCGCCGACGGCGACCACTCCGGTGCCCGCGGGGTTCGCGCGAACATGGAGGTTCGCGATGCGCGCCAACCGAAACCGCCGGACCGTCTCTCTCGCGCTGGTCGGTTCCACCGCTCTCGTGCTGGCCGCCTTGACCGGCGCGCCGCCCGCGATCGCCGGCCACGGCACCTTCACGGTCTCGGCGGGCATCTACCGGATCCCCTACGCGAACGGCACGACTCTGATCGTGACGAACGACCACCACAACCACGGCAACCCGACCCCGAACCAGGGAAATGACCGCATCGACATGCGCGCCGACGCGACGCCGACGACCGTTGTGGCCGCCGCCTCGGGAGTGGTCATGGCGATCGTCGACATCCACGGCAACTCGGACCCCGACGGAGACGGCGTGGGCAACGGGGACGGTCGCGACGTCAACGGCCTCTCCGGTCAGCTCCTGGCCGATGGGGTGACGGTCCACGCGGACGCGCTCGAGCACAGCTGCCAGGACGCGTCCGAGGACCTCGACTCGGACGGCGTCCTCGATCCCGGCGAGGATCTGGATGCCGATGGGGTGCTGGACACGACGGTACCCAACAGCGCAGTCATCACCGTCTGCCAGAACTACAACAACTACATCTGGATCGAGCATCCGAACGGGGAATGGAGCAAGTACACGCACCTGCAGACCGGTTCGATCACGGGCGGACCCGGCAACCTCTCGGTCGGCGACACGGTGCAGGTCGGAGACCCCCTCGGAATCGAGGCGGACATCGGGAGGGCGACCGGCCGCCACCTGCACCACGAGGTGGCGGTCCGCACCGATCCCACCGATGACACTCCGTTCTCGAGCGGCTCCTTCATCCCCGGCGCCATCCCGGGCGGGGGGAACGAGTCGCCGACCGGTCCCGCCGTCACCGGGTACTACGCCGGTGGATTCATCCAGGGCTCGAACCTCGTCCCGTTCGTCTGCGACATCCCGGGCAACCTCTACGCCGACAGCACCAGCAGTCCCGGCAACGACGCATTCACCGCGAATCCGTGCACGAACACCGCCCCCACCGCGTCCGCCGGTGGGCCGTACGCCGTCGATGAGGGCTCCGCGACCCAGCTCGATGGCACCGGAAGCAGCGACCCCGAGAACGCCATCCTCACCTACTCGTGGTCGCCCGCCGACCGGCTCGACGACCCGAGCCTGGCGACGCCGACCTACACGGCGCTCGATGACACCGTCGATGACATCGACCTGACGGTCAGCGACATCGGCGGAGACGTGACGGCGGGCACCGCACTGACGGACACCGCCACGGCCACGGTCACGGTGCTGAACGTGCCGCCGACGGTGACCGCGACCGGCGATGCGATCGACGAGGCCGGAACGGCGACGGTGAGCGCCACCTTCACCGATCCGGGCACGCTCGACACTCACACCGCGACGATCGACTGGGGTGACGGAACCGCTCCGGCGCCCGTTTCCATCGCCGCGCTCGCCGCGGGCGTCGATCACGTCTACGGGGACAACGGGGACTACGAGGTCACCGTCACGGTGACCGACGACGACGCGGGGGCGGGGAGCGACGTGGCCGTCGTGAGCGTCGCGAACCTCGATCCCGTAGTCGACCTGGACCTGTCGGGTCAGATCTCGTTCCCCGGCGGGGATTACTTCGTCGTGGGCGCAGGGGAGGTGCTGCCACTCGCCGCCGAGGGCACCGACGCCGGCTCGGACGACCTGACGTTCGCCTGGAGCACGGGCGATGTGAACACCTACTACAACGATCCCGCCGAGACGCCCGATCCACCGCTGAGCCCTCTCGGGACGTTCCCGTTCGGGGCCGATGACGCGATCGACGCCGTGGCGGACTCGCCCGGCGCACAGGTGCTGACGCTGACGCTGTCGGATGACGACGGTGGAACCGACGCAACGGATGCCGGGGCTCTCGTCACCGGGATCGCCGATGATGCCCGCAGCAGCGGATGGTGGAAGCACCAGTACTCCGGGTCAGGTGCCCCGCACATCGACGAGGCGACGGCGGTCGCGTACCTCGACATCGTGGGGGCGGTCTCCAGCGTCTTCTCCGAGCACGTCGCCGCATCGACCCCACCCGAGGCCCACGACGTGCTCTCCTCAGGCGGCGACCCGCGCGCGCGAGCAACCGCGGAGCTGCTGATCGCGTGGCTTCAGTTCGCCAGCGGCGCGGTGGAGTACGACGCGACGGTATCTCTGCAGGGAGGCGCGGCGGTGGAGTACCTCGAGCTGATGTTCACCGCGGAGGAGACGATTCTGGACCCGTCCGCAACGAAGACCGAGTTGCGCGATCTCGAGAAGGACCTGCAGAGGGTGGTCCACGCCGACTGAGTGCGTCGTGCATCCGGGCGTCGGGGATCCGGCATGCGGATCTCGCCGCCCAGCATCCGCCCCCGCGTCACTCTCTCCGCATTACGGCCAGAGGGAGTGATACGCGTTTATCGCCGGCTGCCCTCCGAGGTGGGCATACAGCACGTTCGACGTCGACGGGATGTCGCCCGACCGCACGAGATCGATGAGCCCCGCGAGCGACTTCCCTTCGTAGACGGGATCGGTGATCATCGCCTCGAGCTGTGCGCCGAGCGCCATCGCCTCCATCGTCGACTCGACGGGGAGGCCGTAGAGTTCCCCCGCCCATCCGTCGAGCACCTGGATCTCGTCATCCCTCAGTTCGCGACCCAGTTCGATCAGCTCGGCCGTGTTGCGGGCGATGCGGCTCACCTGCTCGGTCGTCTTGGCGAGCGTGGCCGACGCGTCGATCCCGAGCACCCTCCGCCTCACCCCGGTGAGCTCTTCGAGGGCGGCGAAGCCGGCGATCATGCCGGCGTGCGTGGAGCCGGTCACGGTGCAGACGATGATCGTGTCGAAGGTGATGCCCAGGGCCTTCTCCTGCTCGGCGAGCTCGAACGCCCAGTGCGCGAACCCCAGTCCGCCGAGCGGGTGCTCCGAGGCGCCTGCAGGGATGGCGTAGGGCTTGCCACCGGATGCCTCGACCTCCTGCAACGCGGCCTTCCATGAGTCCCGGACGCCGATGTCGAATCCGGCGTCGTCGAGGCGGGAGTCCGCGCCCATCATGCGGGAGAGGAGTAGGTTCCCGACGCGGTCGTTGGTCGGGTCGTCCCAGGGGACCCACTTCTCCTGGACGAGCCGTGCCTTGAGGCCGAGGTGCGCCGCAACGGCGGCGACCTGCCGGGTGTGGTTCGACTGGTAGCCCCCGATGGAGACCAGCGTGTCGGCGCCGGAGGCCAGCACATCCGGCACGATGTACTCCAGCTTGCGCGTCTTGTTGCCGCCGTACGCGAGTCCGCTCGAGACGTCTTCCCGCTTGGCCCACACCTGTGCCCCGCCCAGGTGCTGCGTGAGTCGCTTCAGGTGCTGGAGCGGGCTCGGTCCGAAGGTGAGCGGATAGCGGGGGAATTCGGCGAGCTTCATGTCGGTTCGTCCTCGGGTTTGGATGATCAGGGAAGAGGTGCGGGTATACGGGCTGAGAGCGAGGCGTCTAGGCGGTCGTGCGCGGATCGGTCCGGGCGTTGCGTTCTGTGGATGATGTGGTCCGCGAGCCTCTTTCGCCTCGGTGCGCGCTTTCATGGATCGCGGGTTGCCTGCAATATATTGCATACAGCACGGCGGCCGTTGTCAACTTGGGGGCTCTCGGCTCGAGATCCGGCTAGGGGGCGCGAGTTGGAGGCGGGCTCCCGCTTGCGGCTAGCCTGAGCCGTCGGTAGAGTGTCGGAGGTATGTTCTAACCTTGAGGCATGCTGAACGATCCCGCCGATGGCCTCCATCCGGATCCCGCTAAGGATCCCGAGCCCGAGCGCGACGCCGATTGCGAAGGCGAGTGGGACGTGCGCGCCGAGTGGGCGCCGCCGATCCCGGATGCCGTGGATCTCGTCGTCGAGACTCAGACGATGCTCTCCGTCTTCGCGGCGCAGCAGTTCGTCCGTGTGGATGCGATGCGCCTCGGCGCTCTGGGGGATGCGCTCCTCCACGGCTTCGAGCTGACGCAGGTCATCGAGCGCTCGATCCGGCTGGAGCTGGCGTCGGCGCTCGCGATCACCGAAGCTGCCGCGAGCGACCTGATCGAGCACGCTGAGGCGCTCGTCCACCGCTATCCCGCCGCTCTCGAGTCGCTCGCGGCAGCGCGTATGACCGCGCGTCACGCGGCCATCCTGGTCGGGGCGATCGACGGGGTGGAGCCCGAGCTGCGAGCCCGGCTTCTGCCCCGCGCGGTCGAGTTGGCGGAGTCGCTGCCCGTGGGAGCGTTCCGGCGAAAGCTGCGCGCCGTCATCGATTCGGTTCGATCCATCACACTCGCAGAACGCCACGAGCGAGCGGTGACGACGCGAAGGGTGGTCATCGAGCCCGCCGATGACGGGATGGCGTGGTTGGGTGCCTACATTCCGGCGGTCGAGGCGCATGCTGTGCACGGCCGGCTGACCGCGACCGCGAAGCTGCTCGCGGAGGGCGAAGGCGAGCTGCGGTCGCTCGACCAGCTCCGCGCTGATGTCCTCGGCGACATCCTTCTCGACGGTGTCACCGACCTCCTGCCGCCCGAGGTGCGGGGGATTCGACCGACGGTGGTCGTCACCGTCCCCGCGCTCGCTCTCCTCGACCGAAACGGCGGTGGGAGCAGCGAGCCCGCGACCGTCGAGGGCGTGGGGCCGATCACGATGGAGCGGGCTCGCGAGCTCTGCAGCGGTGCCGCGGGGTGGATGCGGGTGCTGACCCACCCCGAGACGGGAATCGTGTTATCCGTCGGTCGGACGCACTACCGGCCGCCGCCCGAACTCCGTCGGCTCGTGCGATGGCGGGCGGAGCGGTGCATGGCGCCGGGATGTGGGATACCGGCTTCTCGATGCCAGATCGACCACAACATGGCCTGGGAGCACGGCGGGATGACGGCACTCGAAAATCTGGCGCCGTTCTGCCAGGGCCACCACACCGTGAAACACCACGGGCGATGGCGGGTGGAGCAGATCGAGGGCAGCGGCGGCGCGATTCTGTGGACGTCGCCGACCGGCCGGTCCTACCGTGTCGAGCCGGAACGAAGCGTGCCGGTATTCGTTCCTTCCGACGAGGCAGCCGCAACGTTCTGAGGTAGACCCCGTGCGGGGGCTCCGCCCCACGCCCCTGGCTCGCTGACGCGCGCCTCTGTGTGGGGCTCCGCCCCACGCCCCTGGCTCGCTGACGCGCGCCTCTGTGTGGGGCTCCGCCCCACGCCCCTGACTCGCTGACGCGCGCCTCTGTGTGGGGCTCCGCCCCACGCCCCTGGCTCGCTGACGCGCGCCCCTAGACTTGACCCTCGTGGTCACCCGTCTCTCGCACTACTTCCTCCGCACGCTCCGCGAAGACCCCGCCGATGCGGAGGTCACCTCCCACCGGCTGCTCGTGCGCGCCGGCTACATCCGCCGCCAGGCGCCGGGGATCTTCGCGTGGCTGCCGCTCGGACTCAAGGTCAAGGCCAAGATCGAGGCGATCATCCGCGACGAGATGGCGAACGCCGGTGCGTACGAGGTGCACTTCCCCGCGCTCGTGCCGCGGGACCCGTATGAGCAGTCCGGCCGATGGGAGACGTACGGCAACGGCATCTTCCGTCTGAAGGACCGCAAGGACGCCGACTACCTGCTCGCGCCCACGCACGAAGAGCTGTTCACGCTGCTCGTGAAAGATCTCTACTCCTCGTACAAGGATCTTCCGCTGGCGATCTATCAGATCCAGGACAAGTACCGGGACGAGGCCCGCCCGCGTGCCGGTCTCCTGCGCGGTCGCGAGTTCACGATGAAGGATGCGTACTCGTTCGACTACACCGACGAGGGGCTGGATGCCTCCTACCAGCGACAGCGGGACGCGTACGAGCGCATCTTCCAACGGCTCGGACTCGAGTACGTCATCGTCGCGGCCGACAACGGGCTGATGGGTGGTGCCCGCAGCGAGGAGTTCCTGCACCCCACGGCGATCGGCGAGGACACCTTCGTCCGCTCGGCAGGCGGCTACGCGGCGAACGTGGAGGCCTTCACGACCGTCGCGCCCGAGGCGATCCCCTTCGACGATCTTGCCGAACCCGTCATCTTCGATTCCCCGAACACCCCCACGATCGCGACACTCGTCGCCCACGCAAATGCGCACCTCGACGCCCCGGCGCCCGGTATCGCGGGTCCGGCGACGGACGCCGCAGCGGAGTGGACGGCCGCGCACACGCTCAAGAACGTGGTGCTCGCCCTCACCCACCTCGACGGCACGCGCGAGGTCGTCATCGTCGGCATCCCGGGGGATCGGGATATCGACGAGAAGCGGGTGGAGGTCGCGTTCGCTCCGGCGGCCGTAGAGCAGGCGACGGAGGCGGACTTCGAGAAGAACCCGCTCCTCGTCAAGGGGTACATCGGACCGTGGTCGCCGACCGGCGCCGTGTTCGGCGAAGAGTCGGCCACCGGCATCCGGTATCTGCTGGACCCGCGCGTCGTCGACGGCACCGCCTGGATCACCGGCGCCAACGCCGATGAGAAGCACGTGCATACTCTGGTCGCCGGTCGCGACTTCTTCGGCGACGGATTCATCGAGGTCGCCGACGTGCGAGAGGGCGATCCGGCTCCGGACGGCTCGGGTCCCGTCGAGCTCGCCCGCGGCATGGAGATCGGGCACGTGTTCCAGCTCGGCCGATTCTTCGCCGACGTACTGGGGCTCAAGGTGCTCGATGAGAACGGCAAGCTGGTCACGGTGACGATGGGCTCTTACGGCATCGGCGTCACGCGCATCCTCGCCAACATCGCCGAGCTCAACAACGACGAGAAGGGGCTCATCTGGCCCGCTTCCGTCGCGCCGTTCGACGTTCACGTGGTGGCCGCCGGCAAGGATCCCGTCGTCTTCGAGGTCGCCGAGCAGCTCTCCGCCGATCTGGAAGCCGCCGGTCTGGACGTCCTCTTCGACGACCGTCCGAAGGTCTCGCCGGGCGTGAAGTTCGGCGACGCCGAGCTCGTCGGTGTTCCCCAGCTCATCGTCGTCGGGCGCGCCGCGGCGGAAGGGCACGTGGAGCTGTGGGATCGGCGATCCGGAGCGCGCGACACTGTTCCCGTCGCCGACGCCGTGCAGCGACTTCGCTCGCGGTAGCGACGCGGGGCCGGCAGCGACGCGGGGCCGGCAGCGACAACGCATCGGCGCGGGGCATCCCGATCCCGATTCGTCACCCGACGTTCACCCTGCGGTTCTCCTCCGCGTCAAAGTGTGCGGGAATGCTGGAAGTCGCACACCCGACATGGAGGACGCACACCGTGACGATCATCGAGAACTTCCGCCGCTCGCTGCCTATGGTCGAGCACGCGAGAGGCAAGCGTCTGGCGGTCACCTGCGAACTGAAGTGCGCCAACGCGTGCATGAAGCCGGACTGCAACACCTCGTCGAATCCGACGTTCCGGGAGATCGCCGGCGCGGCCCTCTCGCGACGCGCGGTGCTCGGTCTCGGAGCGGCGGGCGCAGTGGCGCTCACCTTCTCGCAGGCGGGTTCCGCCGGTCGCGCCGTCGCGGCCGACTACGAGGGCCTCGGCGGGTTGGGTCTGCCGAAGCCGGGCTGGTCGAAGCTCCCCTTCGAGCCCATCAAGCCCGTGCCGGCCAACATCGACCAGTTCGTCGTTCCTGGTGGCTACAACTGGATGCCGCTGATCCGCTGGGGCGACCCGCTCTTCGCCGACGCCCCCGCGTTCGACATCGCCGCGCAGACCCCCGAGGCGCAGGCGCGCCAGTTCGGGTACAACAGCGACTACCTCGAGATCATCCCGGACAAGAGCCTGAAGACGGGCGTGCTCGTGAACAATCACGAGTACGTCAACGCGAACATCATGTTCCCGAGCGTTCCGGCGGGCCAGGTGCTCCCGCCGGAGGAGGTGCGCCGGCGGGGTGACATCGCCAAGATGGCCCAGGGCCTCTCGGTCGTCGAGATCTCGCGTTCGGGCTCCGGCACGCCGTGGTCCTACGTCCAGGGCGGCCGTCGCAACCGCCGCATCACCGTGGAGACCGTCTTCGAGCTCACGGGCCCGGCTGCCGGGAGCGCCCTGGTGAAGACCGCGGACGATCCGGAGGGCCGCTGGGTGCGCGGCACACTGGGCAACTGCGCCGGCGGCACGACACCGTGGGGCACGATCCTCTCCGGGGAGGAGAACTTCGACGGCTATTTCGCGTGGAACGCGGAGGCTCCGGGTCACGCGCGGTACAGCTCCACGTCGACCACGTCGACCTCGACCGGCTGGGAGACCTACGACCCCCGCTTCAACGCCCATGACGCCGGCTACGTCAACGAGCCGAACCGCTTCGGGTACATCGTGGAGATCGACCCGTACGACCCCGACTCCGTGCCGAAGAAGCACACCGCGATGGGCCGGATGAAGCACGAGGGCGCCAACGTATACGTCTCGAAGGACCGCAGGGTGGTCGCCTACATGGGCGATGATCAGCGCAACGACTACCTGTACAAGTTCGTGTCGAAGAACAAGATCTCCGCCTCGCGGGCGAAGAACATGACGCTGCTCTCGGAGGGCGACCTGTATGTCGCGAAGTTCTCCGGCGACTCGCCCGCGAACGAGATCCTCGGCACCGGACAGCTGCCGAGCGACGGACAGTTCGACGGCACCGGCCAGTGGGTCCCGCTCACGAAGAACGGCAAGAGCGTCGTCCCCGGGTTCACGACCGAAGAGGTCCTCGTCTTCACCCGCCTCGCCGCAGACGCCGTCGGAGCCACAAAGATGGACCGCCCCGAGGACGTCCAGCCGAACCCGTGGACGGGCAAGGTCTATGTCGCGCTCACGAACAACTCGGAGAGAGGCACGAAGAGCCCGCTCGATGAGGCGAACCCCGTGACGGGCAACCGCTACGGCCACGTCATCGAGCTGACCGAGACCGCTGGCCACGCGGGCACGAGCTTCGCCTGGAACATCCTGCTGCTCTGCGGAGACCCGGCGCAGGTGGCGAACACCTACTTCGCGGGCTTCCCGGCCGACATGGTGTCGCCCATCTCCTGCCCGGACAACCTCGCCTTCGACGCCGCCGGAAACCTGTGGATCGCGACCGACGGCGCGCCGAGCACGATCGGCTACAACGACGGCCTCTTCAAGGTGCCGCTCACCGGCGACGACCGCGGGCACGTGCAGCAGTTCCTCGCCGTGCCGCGTCAGGCCGAGACGTGCGGCCCGGTCATCCACGACTGGGAGGGCATGGTCTTCGTCGCCGTGCAGCATCCGGGAGAGGGCGGCACCTACGAGCTGCAGACCTCGGTGTTCCCCGACGGCTACAAGTCGGCGCCCGTTCCCGGCGACGTCCCGACCGCCCCGCGACCGTCGGTGGTGCAGGTGTATCGCGCCTGAGCGCTCAGCAGCTGATCTTCTCGTGGCGCATCGTGTCGTCCGGGGTGTCCTTGGTCACAAGCGCCTTCAGCATGCCGGCGGCCATCACGATCTTGCCGTGCTTGGGCTCCCAGAACTCGCACTCGACGGGGGTGACCTTCAGCAGCGCGACGCCGGGGGTGTCCAGCCCGTCCTCGAACCAGATGTCCAGTGAGGGGGTGTACAGCTCCTTCATCTTCGCCTCGTCGTGCACCACGACGGCCTTGCCCGCCACCGAGACGAAGCGCATGCCCTTGGCGTCGAGGTAGGAGAGCCCCACGTCGTGGTCCTTCTCCACCTCGTCGACCTTCTTCGTGTCATCGCCGGTGAAGAACCAGATGGCGCCGTTCTCGTCCATCTGGCGGGTGCTCATCGGGCGCGAGACGAGGTTGCCCGCGACATCCACCGTCGTCAGCATCGTGAAGTCGATGTCCTCGACGAGCTCCTTCACGCGCTTGATCGCGTCGACCTGGGTCATTTCCTGATCTGCCATGGTTTCAGACTCACACCGCACGCTCGCGCGGGCCAGGGGATTGACAGCGCCGGATGCCGCGCGTGCTTCTCAGAGGCGCGCGAAGACAGCCCGGAACAGGCAGAAGATCCCATACGCGATGAGACCGATGCCCACGGCGGCCACGAGCCAGGGGCCGTACGCCAGCGCGAGCAGGGCCCGCAACGCCCCGTCCAGGGCCCCCGCCACGTCGGCGTCGGTGGTCACCGCGGCGACGACGAGCAGCACGCCCACGATCATCAGCGCGAGCCCCTTGGCTACGAATCCGACGAGGCCGAGCCCCGCAACGGCGCGGCCGATGCCGTGCTCCGGGATGTCGACCTTGCTCCTGAAGCTGCGCCTGACGCCCATCACCACGAAGACGACGCCCCCGATCCCGACTCCGATGCCGACGAGCCCGAGCACGATCGAGCCGCCCGGTACCTGGAGCACGCCGCGACTGGCGCTCTCGGTGGCATCCTCGGCGTCGACATGAGCGCCGAGGGCGACGGATGCCGAGAGAAGGCCCAGGGCGATGAAGACGAGCGCCTGACCCCATTCGCCGACCCGCGCCCCCCACTTCTTGGCGTCGCCGGGGGCGTCGTCCGTCGGCTTGCGCACGAGGATGCCCTCCAGCAGGTGCCAGACACCGAGGGCGCACAGGGTGATCGCGATCAGCCACAGGACGATGTATCCGAGCGGCGCCGCGGCGATCGCCATCAGGGCCCCGGACTGATCCGTTTCGCCGTCTCCGCCGAAGGCGACCCACAGGGTGATCACTCCGATGAGGATGTGCACCACACCGCTCGCCGCGTAACCGGCCCGAGCGGTCCACCGGAACGCACGGTGCGACTGCGCCTCTTGGGCCGCCCGCCGGGGTGCGATCGAATCCACCCGGTCAGCCTAGATCCCTAGGATTGCTCGGATGACCACGTCGCCCCCTCGCCGCCGGCAGCCGCCGCGGTGGGGGCGGCTGCTGAGGATCATCGAGTCCGCGCCGCCCCGGCTGGCGGTGCTGATCGGGCTCGGGCTGGCGCTTCTCGGCCTCTTCATCCTCACGCGCCCCCTCACATCGCTATGGCTGCTCGGGGTGTATGTCGGCGTGAGCGCGATCGTGTCGGGGATCGCCGATCTCGGCGACGTGCGGCGCACCCCGGTCTGGTGGAATCGCCTCGTCTCCTCCGTCTGGATCCTCGGCGGCCTGGCGATCCTGGTCTGGCTGGGTCGGAGTCTCGAGCTCCTGCCCGCCGCGCTCGCGGTGCTGCTGGTGGTGGGCGGCCTGGGGTCGCTCGCCGGGGTCGCTCGCGGTCGGGTCAGCGAGCGGGTGCTCGCCGTCGCGGTGGGCCTCAGTCAGGTGGCATTCGGCGTGCTCGCGCTGCTGTGGCCGGACGTCACTCTGCTCGTCGTCGCCGTGATCTTCGGTGCACGCACCCTCCTGTTCGGGGTGTCGCTCGCCTGGCGCGCCGGTCGGCGCGTCTGGGGCCGGCCGCGGCACGAGGAACCGGTCGCGGCCGGCCGGGCGCGGCGGGTCTGGCTGGATGTCGGCCGTTACTCCGCCGCGGCGGTCCTCGTCGTCGTGACCGGCAGCGCCTGGCTGCTCAACGGCTGGCTGGCGGAGGGCGCGCCCGTGGTCGACGCGTTCTACGACGCGCCGCAGGACCTGCCTCTGCGACCGGGAGAGCTGATCCGGGTCGACGACTACGCAGGCCGCGCACCCGCCGGGGGAGAGGTGTCCCGCATCCTCTACACGACGACCGACGCCTTCGGACGCAGCGCCGTCGCGAGCGCGCTCGTCGTCGTGCCGATCGATCCGCCACCCGGGTCGAGGCCGGTCATCTCGTGGAACCACGGGACCACCGGTGTCGCACGGGGGTGCGCGCCGAGCCTGATGGACGGGTCGGCCACCAAGTGGGCGATCCCGGCCGTCGAGCAGGCCCTTGACCGGGGCTGGGTGATCGTCGGCTCCGACTACAGCGGTCAGGGCGCCGACGGGCTCTTCCCCTATCTGGTCGGTCCGGGCGAGGCGCGATCGAGCCTCGACGCGGTGCGGGCGGCCGACCAGATCAGCGGTCTGTCGCTGTCATCGGATGTCGTGGTCTGGGGCCACTCGCAGGGCGGGCACGCCGCGCTCTGGACGGAACAGGTGGCGGCGAGCTACGCACCCGAGTTCGGCATCCGCGGGACCGCCGCCCTGGCGCCCGTCGCCGACCCGCTCGCCGTCGCCAAGGAGCTGACGAGATCGGATGCCTCGGCGGAGCTGTCGATCCTCATATCCTGGGTGCTCGTTCCGTACGCCGACCTGTATCCCGACGTCGCGATCCAGGATTACGTCGCGACCTCCGGCCGGGCGATCGTTCGGGAGATGACGCAGCGCTGCCTCTCCGAGCCGGGACTCTTCCTCTCGGCGATCACGTCGCTCGGCGTATCGGGCGACCGGCCGCTGTACCCGGCCGACCTCACAGCGGGCGCCCTCGGCAGGCGCCTCGCGCAGAACGTTCCGGACGGACCCTGGGCCGCGCCCCTCATATTGGCCTGGGGATCCGCCGACGAGGTGATCCCGCCCGAGCTCACCAGTGACTTCGTCGCGAGTCTGTGCGAGGGGGGCGCATCGGTACGGTCGATCGAGTACCACGCAACCGATCACCGCGGCGTCCTGATGCCGACATCGCGGTTCCTGCCCACCCTGGTGCGGTGGACCGCCGAACGCTTCGCGGGCGACGACTCCAACGTCTCGCACTGCCCCGGGTGACGCGACGGGCCGGGGCCCCATCGGGTATCGTGGGTCGATACGCCTCCGACAACCTCGGGGGCGACAGAGCTGAATAGAGGAGGCCGCGATGGACATCGACCTGGGGCTGCTGCGCACGATCGAGCGCGAGAAGGAGATCCCCTTCGACGAACTCGTCCGCATCATCGAGCAGGCCATCCTCACGGCTTACGGCAAGCACACGACCGGCACCGGTGAGGCGCCGGAAGGCGCGCGCGCCGTCCTCGACCGCAAGACCGGTCACGTCGCGGTGTTCCTCCCGCTCACCGACGACGAGGGCGCCATCATCGGCGAGGAGGAGACGACTCCCGACGACTTCGGGCGCATCGCCGCCTTCGCCGCGAAGCAGGTCATCAGCCAGCGGCTGCGCGACATCGCCGATGACGCGGTGCTCGGCGAGTTCCGCGGCAAGGAGGGCGACATCGTGGCGGGCGTCGTGCAGCAGGGACCGAACCCGCGCATGATCCACGTCGACCTCGGCTCCATCGAGGCGATCCTTCCCCCGGAGGAGCAGGTTCCGAGCGAGGACTACGCCCACGGGTCGCGCCTGCGCGTCTACGTCACGAGCGTCTCGAAGGGCACGAAGGGCCCCCAGATCACCGTCTCGCGCACGCACCCCGGACTGGTCCGCAAGCTCTTCGCGCTCGAGGTGCCGGAGATCGCGTCCGGGCTCGTCGAGATCGTCTCGCTCGCCCGCGAAGCCGGTCACCGCACCAAGATCGCGGTCAAGGCCAACGACCCCTCGATCAACGCCAAGGGCGCATGCATCGGCGAGCTCGGCCGCCGGGTGCGCGCGGTGACGGAGGAGCTCAGCGGCGAGAAGATCGACATCGTGGACTACGACCCGGAGCTTCCGCGGTTCGTGGCCAACGCGCTGTCGCCGGCCAAGGTGACCAGCGCATTCGTGCTCGACGCATCCATCAAGGCCGTCCGGGCCCTCGTGCCCGACTACCAGCTGTCCCTCGCCATCGGCAAGGAGGGGCAGAACGCCCGCCTCGCCGCCAAGCTCACCGGTGCCAAGATCGACATCCAGCCCGACAGCATCCTCGAGGACAACTGACTCGGCGCCCGCTCCCCGGCTCATCCAGCGCACAGGCGGGAGGTGTACCATGGAACCCGTACGAACGTGCGTCGGCTGTCGCGCCCGTGCCTCCCGGTCCGACCTCCTGAGGGTGGTCGCAGTGGATTCCTCCCTCGTCCTCGATGAGCGGAAGTCTCTGCCCGGACGGGGCGCGTGGGTTCATCCGTCGAACGAGTGCGTGGATGCCGCGGTGCGGCGCCGGGCCTTCGTACGAGCATTGCGTGTGTCGGGCCAGCTCGACACGCAGACCTTCACCCAGACCTTCACGAAAAGGCTGAACGGCTATGGAAACAAAGTGAACGGCTCGAAATGAGACCCGTCCTCGATTGAGGTCTGCCCTGCCTGGGTAGACCAACCCAGACAGGAGAATTGTGGCTGCCAAACCACGCGTACACGAGATCGCATCCGAACTCGGTGTAGACAGCAAGCTCGCACTTGCAAAGCTCAAGGAGCTCGGCGAATTCGTCAAGAGCCCCTCATCCACCATCGAGCCCCCCGTGGCTCGCAAGCTTCGCGCCGCGCTCGAGGCTGACGGCGCCGGCAAGGCCGCCGCCGCCGCGTCGACCCCGGCGTCCGGATCCGTCACCGCCTCCGCGTCCGCGCCGGCGAAGAGCGCTCCGGCTCGGCCCAACGGTGCCCGACCTGGCGCCCCCCGTCCGGCCGCACCCGCTCCGGCTCCGGCCGCGGCGGCGCCGGCCGCACCTGCGGCCGCCGCACCCTCGGCTCCGGCTCCGGCGCCCGCTGCGCCCGCGGCTCCCGCTCCGGCGGCTCCCGCTCCGGCGGCATCCGCTCCGGCGGCATCCGCTCCGGCGGAGTCCGCGACCGACAGCGCCCCGCGCCCCGGCGGCGCTGCGCCGCGCCCCGGCAACAACCCGTTCTCGAGCGCGCAGGGCATGGGCCAGCGCCCGGCCGGACCGCGCCCGGGCAACAACCCCTTCGCGAGCCAGCAGGGCATGGGCCAGCGGCCCACGCCCACCCCCGGCAACATCCCGCGCCCGCAGGCGCCCCGCCCCGGCGCCCCGCGTCCCGGTGCACCAGGTGCGCGCCCCGGCGGCCCCGGTCGCCCGGGTGGCGCAGGTCGCCCCGGCGCCCCGTTCCAGCAGCGCCCCGGCGGCCCCGGCCGTCCGGCGGGCGGCGGCTTCCAGCGCCCCGGCGGTGGCGGCGCGCCCGGTGGCGCCCCGGCCGGCGGTTTCGCCGGTCGCCCCGGTGGCGGCGGCGGCCGTGGCCGTGGACCCGGCGGCGGCACGGCAGGTGCCTTCGGCAAGGGCGGCGGCAAGTCCAAGCAGCGCAAGTCGCGCAGGGCGAAGCGCCAGGAATTCGAGATGAGGGATGCCCCGGTCGTCGGCGGCGTCAACGTCACGAAGGGCAACGGCGAGATCATTCGCATGCGCCGTGGCGCGTCGATCTCGGACTTCGCGGACAAGATCGAGACGCTGACCGGCTACACGGTGCAGCCCGGAACGCTCGTCACCATCCTGTTCAACCTGGGTGAGATGGCGACCGCGACCGAATCGCTCGACGAGGCCACCTTCGAGGTGCTCGGCGCCGAGCTCGGCTACAAGATCCAGATGGTCTCGCCCGAGGACGAGGACAAGGAGCTCCTCGAGGGCTTCGGCCTCGACCTCGACGCGGAACTGGAGAACGAGGACGAGAGCGACCTCGAGATCCGTCCGCCGGTCGTGACCGTCATGGGTCACGTCGACCACGGTAAGACGCGACTGCTCGACGCCATCCGCCAGACCAACGTGGTCGCGGGCGAAGCGGGCGGCATCACGCAGCACATCGGTGCGTACCAGGTCTGGACCGAGCACGACGGCATCGAGAGGGCCATCACCTTCATCGACACCCCCGGTCACGAGGCGTTCACCGCCATGCGTGCCCGTGGTGCGCAGGTCACCGACCTCGCGATCCTCGTGGTCGCGGCCGACGACGGCATCATGCCGCAGACGGTCGAGGCGCTGAACCACGCCCAGGCTGCCGGTGTGCCGATCGTGGTCGCGGTGAACAAGATCGACAAGCCCGACGCAAACCCGGCCAAGGTGCGTCAGCAGCTCACCGAGTACGGCCTGGTCGCAGAGGAGTACGGCGGCGACGTCATCTTCGTGGATGTCTCGGCCCGCGCGGGCACGAACATCCAGGAGCTGCTCGACGCAGTGCTGCTGACCGCCGACGCGGGTCTTGACCTCACGGCCAACCCCAACAAGGCGGCGCGCGGTGTCGCGATCGAGGCCAAGCTCGACAAGGGCCGCGGCTCGGTCGCCACGGTGCTCATCCAGTCCGGAACGCTCCGGGTCGGCGACGCGATCGTCGCAGGCACGGCGTACGGACGCGTCCGCGCCATGGCCGACGAGAACGGCGACCCCGTGCTCGAGGCAGCGCCTTCGCGGCCCGTGCAGGTGCAGGGCCTCAACTCCGTGCCCCGCGCCGGTGACACGTTCATCGTCACGGACGAGGACCGCCTGGCCCGCCAGATCGCCGAGAAGCGTGAAGCGGCCGAGCGCAACGCCCAGCTGGCCAAGGCCCGCAAGCGCATCTCGCTCGAAGACTTCACCCGCGCTCTCCAGGAGGGCAAGGTCGAGTCGCTCAACCTCATCATCAAGGGTGACGTGTCGGGTGCCGTCGAGGCGCTCGAGGAGTCGCTCCTCAAGATCGAGGTCGACGAGTCCGTGCAGCTGCGGATCATCCACCGCGGTGTGGGTGCGATCACCGAGTCGGATGTGAACCTGGCGACGATCGACAACGCGATCATCATCGGCTTCAACGTCCGGCCGGACACCAAGGCCCGCGAGCGGGCGTCCCGCGAGGGCGTCGACACCCGCTTCTACTCGGTCATCTACAACGCGATCGACGACGTCGAGCAGTCCCTCAAGGGCATGCTCAAGCCGGAGTTCGAAGAGGTGCAGTCGGGTGTGGCCGAGATCCGCGAGGTGTTCCGCTCCTCCAAGTTCGGCAACATCGCCGGTGTCATCGTGCGCAGCGGAACGATCACCCGCAACGCGAAGGCCCGTGTCATCCGCGACGGCGTCGTCATCGCCGATGGCCTGGCCATCGAGTCGCTGCGTCGCTTCAAGGACGACGTCACCGAGGTTCGGACGGACTTCGAGGCCGGTATCGGTCTCGGCAGGTTCAACGACATCCAGATCGGCGACGAGATCGAGACGACCGAAATGGTGGAGAAGCCGCGCGGCTGATCCTCCTTCGCGGGCCGGCGCATGATGTCGCCGCTTCGGCAAGAGCGGGGCCCCTACCCCGATTGCCTCAGCGGCGACATCATGCGCCTCCTGGCACACGAGAATGCTCAGCCCCGTTGGCTGGGGACGAGGAAAGGAAGAGGCTATGGCCGACAACAGCCGGGCCGCTCGACTGAGCGACCGCATCCGAGTCATCCTGGCGGAGCGCCTGGAGCGCGGGCTCCGCGATCCTCGTCTGGGGTTCGTCACCATCACCGACGTGAAGGTGACGGGCGACCTGCAGCACGCATCGGTGTTCTACACGGTGCTCGGCACTGCGGAGGAGCGCCAGTCATCCGCCGAGGCGCTCAAGGCCGCGACGGGGATGCTCCGCTCCGAAGTGGGCAAGCACCTCAACGTGCGCCTGACCCCGTCGCTGGAGTTCATCGCCGACGCGATCCCCGAGAACGCCGACCACATCGCCGACCTCCTGCGCGAGGCGCGTGAGCGCGACCAGGCGGTGGCCGGACTCGCGGCATCCGCCCAGTACGCCGGCGATGCCGACCCGTACGTCAAGCCGCGCGAGTTCGACGAGGCGCCGGTCGACGGCGAGGCCGCGGCGGAGCAGTCCGAGTCCGAGGCGGACGACCTGCAGCGCCAGCGCGCGGAGTAGCACCGACTTCGGAGAATGACGCGAAACTCGGACGATCCCCGCCGGATCGTCCGAGTTTCGTGCGTTCCTCCGAAGTTCGTGCGCCTCAGGCGTCCGGCAGTCGCGCGGCCGCGCCGACCAGCTCCACGAGGCCGTCGTCCGCAAGTGATGTGATGGCGCGATCCCGCTGGTGTCGATCCGGCCAATCGGGGAGCAGGTCTTCGATCTTGATGCCGACGGCCGAGGCATCCCGCAGCACCTTCAGCACCGCGCCGCGGGCTTGCCGGTCGCTGCCCTCGTAACGCGCCTGCCGACGGCGGTCATCCCCGGTGTCCGGGTACCCGGCCGCACGCCAGGCGCACCCATTCGCCAGCGGGCATGCGTCGCACCGCGGCGCCCGCGCGGTGCAGACGACGGCGCCCAGCTCCATGGCGGCGGCGTTCACGATCGCCGCATCCAGGTCGCTCTCGGGAAGCTCGGCCTCCATCGCGGCCAGGTCTCGCCTCGACGGCGGGCCGGGCTGCGACCGGCCGTCCACCGCACGGGCCAGCACCCGACGCGTGTTCGTATCCACCACCGGATGCCGGTCGCCGTAGGCGAACACCGCCACGGCGCGCGCCGTGTAGTCGCCGATCCCGCTGAGCGAGAGCAGCGCATCCACATCTCGCGGTACGACGCCGCCGTGCCGCTCCGCGATCTCGACCGCCGCCCGGTGCAGCCACAGTGCACGCCGAGGGTAGCCCAGGTTCGCCCACTGCCGCACCGCCTCGGCGGGCGGCGCGGCGGCCAGCGCGGCCGGCGTCGGCCAACGGTCGAGCCACGCCTCGAGGTGCGGGATCACCCGGTTGACGGGCGTCTGCTGCAGCATGAACTCGCTCACGAGGATGCCCCACGCCCCGAACTCGGGATGCCGCCACGGCAGCACCCGGGCGTTCTGGCGGTACCACGCCACAAGAGGAGCGGCGAGATCGGGCATGCCGATCAGCCTAAACTCCCGCTCGCGGCTGAGAGGCTGCCGTGCCATCCCACGGCCTCGTGCCCGAGGTGCCTAAGGTGGAGACGGTCCTTAACCCCCCGGAGGTCTCCCGTGCTCAACTCTTCGCGCCTCTTCGCAGGCATCGCGGCATCCGCTCTCGCGCTCGCCCTCACCGCGTGCGCGACCGCTGGCGGGGGTACGGTCGCGGAGCCCACACCCACCGGCGCGTCGACACAGGAGCCCACCGCCGCCCCGTCGCCGACGACGAGTGAGACCCCCGTCGATGCTCAGGATCCCTCGACGTGGGTCGTCACCGCTGCCGGAATCGGCCCGGTCGAGCTCGGGATGACGCTCCCGGATGCGATCGGCGTGATGCCCGAGGGCACCACCAACGACACCGACAGGTGCGCGTGGGCGGCGTGGTGGTCGGCACCCGACGGCGGCTACCAGGTCGTCACCGCCCGCCCCGGTGATGCCTCGGAGGACGGACCGGTCGACCTGGTGGCCTCGATGACGCTGCCGGAGTCGACAGGGGTCACCGGACCCCTCACGCCCGAGGGCATCGGGGTCGGGTCGACGCTCGAAGAGGTGCAGGCCGCGTACCCCGGCGCAGACTTCATGGACACGTCCGACGGCTCCGCCGTCGGAGGCCGGCGGTTCATCCAGCTCGAGGGAACGATCTTCCTGACCTTCTACGAGGGCGCGGAGACGGTGTCCGAGATCACGGTGACGACGCACGCCACGCCGCCGTACGAGCTCTGCGCCTGACCGTAGGCTGGGGGAGTGCGACTCCCCATCACGCCGGCCACGACCCTGTTGCGCGAACTGCGCGACGAGGTGCGCCTGCACTACCGGGGCGGCCGCGTGCTCGTCGCCGTCGACGGCGTGGACGGAGCGGGGAAGACGACGTTCGCGGACGCCCTCGCGGAGGTGTTCGCCGAGGACGGGTCCGCGGTGTTCCGCGCGTCGATCGACGGATTCCACCGTCCGCGTGCCGAGCGCTACGTGCGAGGGCGGGACTCTCCGGAGGGCTTCTACCGCGATTCGTTCGACTACTCCCTGTTCCGGCGCGTGCTGGTCGAGCCGTTCCGGGACGGACTGCAGACGCGAGGCACCACCGGGTTCCAGCTCAGCGCGTTCGACGTCGCCCGTGACGCCCAGGTGGGATCGCGGTGGGTCACCGCCCCCGAGGACGCCGTGCTCGTCGTCGACGGCATCTTCCTGCACCGCCCGGAGCTGCGCGGGCTCTGGGACTGGTCCGTGTGGCTCGAGGTGCCGCTCGAGGTGACGTACGCGCGCATGGCCGAACGCGACGGCTCCGACCCGGACCCGCAGGCCCCCTCCAATGCCCGTTACGTCGAGGGGCAGCGGCTGTATGTCCTCGAGGCGGATCCGAGGCTCGCGGCACCCGCGGTCATCGACAACACCGACCCGTCGCATCCGGCCCGCGTCTATCGGGACTTCCGCTGATGGCGTCATCGGGCATCGCGCTCGTGGACAAGCCCGGCGGGATGACCAGCCACGACGTCGTCGCACGTGCCAGGAAGGGGCTCGGGACCCGCAAGATCGGGCACGCCGGCACGCTCGACCCGATGGCGACGGGGCTGCTCGTGCTCGGGGTGGAGGGTGCCACCCGCCTGCTCACCTTCCTCGTGGGGCTCGACAAGACCTACGAGGCCACCATCCGGCTGGGCGTGTCGACCGACAGCGACGACGCCGACGGCGTCGAGACAGCGAGAGCGGATGCCGCGACGCTGGCCGCCGTCACCCCTGAGGCCATCGCCTCCGGCGTCGCCGCGCTGACCGGGCCGATCTCCCAGATCCCGAGCACGGTCTCGGCCATCAAGGTCGGCGGCCGGCGCGCGTACGACCTCGCACGGGAGGGCGTAGACGTCGAGCTCAAGGCCAGGAACGTGACCGTCTCGCGGTTCGAGGTGCTCGGCTCGACGAGAGGCGAGGAGGGCATCGAGCTCGACGTGGTCATCGACTGCTCGAGCGGGACGTACATCAGGGCTCTCGCCCGCGATCTGGGGGCGGCCCTCGGCATCGGCGGCCACCTCATCGCCCTGCGGCGAACGCACGTCGGCCCTTTCGACGTCGCCCGTGCGGCCTCCATCGACGACCTCGCCGACCGGCCTCTGCTGGCGCCGGCCCATGTCGCGTCGGCCGTGCTCGGTCGCGTGGATGTCACCGCTGAGGAGGCGCGCGACCTTCGCCACGGGAAGCGCCTGAGCGGTGCGGGCGCCCGCATGACGGGCGACGCGGCGGCCGCGGTCGACCCGGCCGGCGCGCTGGTGGGGATCCTCGAACGCCGAGGTGCCGACCTGAAGAGCGGGATGAACATGCCGACGACGCAGGGGGAGGCCCCGTGATCCTGTGGTTCACCTACATCCAGGTAGCGGTGGCCACGCTCGCCGGTGTGCTGTGCATCGTGCTCGGGGTGGCGGGGCGCCGGCCGAGCGACCTCACCGTCGGCGCACTCGCCCTGCTGGAGCTGCTGCTGCTCGTCCAGGTCGTGGTCGCGATCGTGGCGCCGCTCACCGGCAACGTCCCGACGGGCAGCCTGCTCGAGTTCTGGGTCTACCTCGTCTCGGCGGCGCTGCTGCCTCCGGCCGGTGTCGCGTGGGCGCTCGTGGAGCGCAGCCGGTGGAGCACGGTGATCATGGGCGTCGTCGCGCTCGCCGTCGCCGTCATGGTCTGGCGCATGCAGGTCATCTGGACGATCCAGGTCGCCTAGGCCCAGGCGCCGCCCGCAGAGGATCGGCAGGCGCCGCCCGCAGAGGATCGGCGGCGCCGCCCGCAGGGGATCGGCGTCGCCGCCCGCCGAGGATCGGCCCTACCGCCCGCGCCTAGGATTGAGTGCGTTATGAGCACAGCCTCCTCGCCCACCGAAGCCGCCGCACCGGCCCGCCGGCGCATGAGCGGGATCGGACGCGTCCTCGTCGTGGTCTACGCCGTCATGGCGCTCGGAGCGACCGGCCGCTCCTTCGTGCAGATCGCCGAGCGCTTCGACGAGGCACCGCTCGCCTATACGCTGTCGGCGGTCTCGGCCGCGGTCTACATCGTCGCCACCCTCGCCCTCATCTTCGCGGGAAGCCGCGCCTGGTACCGCGTCGCCTGGATCGCGATCGTCTTCGAGCTGGCCGGTGTGCTCGTCGTCGGCACCCTCTCGGTCGTGCTGCCCGAACTCTTCGCGCACCCCACCGTCTGGTCGGGATTCGGGTCCGGGTACCTGTTCGTGCCGCTCGTGCTCCCCTTCCTCGGCATCTGGTGGCTCGCCACCCACAAGCCGGTGGCACCGTGATCGTCTTCCGGGAGCCGGCGGAGGTCCCCGAGGGATTCGGCCCATCCGTCGTGGCGATCGGCAAGTTCGACGGCGTGCACGCCGGTCACCGTGCGCTGATCGAGAAGGCGAAGGTGGATGCCGCGGCGACGGGCGCGCGAGTGGTCGCGGTGACCTTCGACCGCAACCCGCTGAGCGTGCTGCGCCCCGAGATCTGCCCGCCCCAGCTGATCGGCGTGCACCAGAAGCTGCAGCTGCTCGCAGAGGCCGGCGTGGACGCCACCCTGATGCTGCACTTCGACGAGGAACTCGCCGCCCTGCCGGCGCGGGAGTTCGTCGAGCACGTGCTGGTCGGGGCCCTCGGGGTCAAGACGGTGCTCGTCGGTCAGGACTTCCGGTTCGGCCGAGGGGGAGCGGGCAACGTCGACCTGCTCGGCGAACTCGGCGGCGAGTGGGGCTTCACGGTGGATGTCGTGCAGGACGTGCGGGCCATCGATGAGGGGCGGCGGGTCTCTTCGACCTGGATCCGCGAGCTGCTGGATGAGGGCGATGTCGCCACAGCCCAGCGGCTGCTCGGGCGACCGGCCTCCGTGTGGGGCGAGGTCGTGCACGGACTGAAGCGGGGCCGCGAGCTCGGCTACCCGACGGCGAACCTGAGCGCCGAGCTGGAGGGCTTCGTGCCGGCCGACGGCGTCTACGCCGGGTGGCTCATCGACCAGGGCTCCGCCGACGGGCTCCGCTCCGGCATCCGCTACCCCGCCGCCATCTCGGTCGGACTCAATCCCACCTTCGACGACGTCCACGCTCGGCAGGTCGAGGCGTACGTGCTCGATGAGACCGACCTGGACCTGTACGGTCGGCGTGTGGAGATCCAGTTCGTGCAGCGCGTGCGCGGAATGGTCGCGTTTCGGGGCATCGATGCGCTCATCGACCAGATCGGCGACGATGTGAGGCGCGTGCGCGAGGCGCTGAGATGACATCGGATGCCGAGGGCACAGGTCCCGTCGGGCAGCGAGTTTCGCTCGTGCGCAGGGTCATCGTCGGCGTCATCGTCGTCTCGTTCGCGCTCGCCGCGGTCGGCGGCATCGCCGTGCTGCTCGGCGGCGACTTCGGGCCGACGGCGGGGCGTGTGCTGGGAACGACGGCGGTCGTCGGCGCCTACAGCGTCGCCGTGCTGTGCTGCGCGGCGCTCGCGGGGCGTCGGCTGCAGGTCTTCGGCACGATCGGAGCGGCCGTGTCGGTCGCCACGGCTGCGCTGACGATCGTCTTGATCTGGTGGGACTTCGGCCAGCCGCCTCCCGATGGGCTGTGGCGGGTGCTGTGGTCTGGTGTCACGATCACCGCCGCGCTCGCCCTCGGCTCGCTCCTGCTGCTGCTGTCGAACCGCCGCCGGCCGGCGGTGCGGGCCGGGCTCTGGATCACGCTCGGGCTGTTCGGTGTCGTCGTGGCGATGGTCCTCTACCTGATCTGGTTCCCCGCCGACATAGACGACGACGTCTTTCCGCGGGCGCTCGGAATCCTCGGGATCCTGGCCGCACTGGGGGCAGTGGTGGTGCCGGTGCTGTCGCTGCTCTTCCGCGAACCAGGGTCGGCGGAGCGACCAGCTGCGCCCGCCGCCGAGTCGAACGGGATCTCGTCGGACGCCGCAGCCCGACTCCGCGCCGAGGCGTCCCGTCGCGGCGTCACGGTCGACGCCCTCGTCACGGCCCTGCTCGGCGACGGGCGCGACGGATCCGCCGACCGCGCGCCGTAGACCGGCGTCCGCGGGCGGGTTAGGCTGGACGGTCGACTGAGCCCGCCAGGATTCGCGACATCCGAGCCGCAGACACGGAGGGACGTATGAGCCGCACAGATCTGATGACCCTGCCCGAGCGCGCCGTCGAGCTGCTCGGAGGCGAGCCGGACGACGTCACGCTGCGGCGCTACCTGCAGGGGCTCCCCGGGGTCGACGCCGTGGGTCTCGAGCAGCGGGCGGCCGGCCTCGGCACGCGATCCATCAAGACGACCTCCAAGGCCTGGGCCCTTGACCGCATCATCCAGCTCATCGACCTGACGACCCTCGAGGGTGCCGACACCCCCGGGAAGGTGCGATCCCTGGTCGCGAAGGCACTCAACCCGGATGCCTCGGACCAGTCGTGCCCCCGTGTCGCGGCGGTGTGCGTCTACGGCGACATGGTGCCCCACGCCGTCGAGGCCCTCGGCGCCGCCCATGGTGACCCCGACAAGGGGCTGGTCAGCGTGGCGGCGGTCGCGACCGCCTTCCCCAGCGGCCGCGCGTCGCTCGAGGTGAAGCTCGCCGACACGGCGGAGGCCGTGGCGAACGGGGCCGACGAGATCGACATGGTGATCGACCGCGGTGCCTTCCTCGCCGGACGGTACGGCGTCGTCTTCGACCAGATCGCGCGCGTCAAACAGGCCTGCCGCCGCGCTGACGGTTCGTACGCATCCCTCAAGGTCATCCTCGAGACCGGCGAACTGAACACCTACGACAACGTCAAGCGCGCGTCGTGGCTGTCGATCCTGGCGGGTGGCGACTTCATCAAGACCTCCACCGGAAAGGTGCAGCCGGCCGCGACCCTGCCGGTCACGCTCCTGATGCTCGAGGTCGTGCGCGACTGGCACCGTGCGACGGGGGAGAAGGTCGGTGTGAAGCCCGCCGGCGGCATCCGCGCGTCGAAGGACGCCATCAAGTACCTCGTCACCGTCGCAGAGACGGTCGGCGAGGAGTGGCTGCAGCCGCACCTCTTCCGCTTCGGTGCGTCGAGCCTGCTGAACGACGTGCTGCTGCAGCGCCAGAAGCTGACCACCGGTGCCTACTCCGGTCCCGACTACGTGACGATCGACTGAGGCGAAGATTCAATGAGCTTTCTCGAGTACGCCCCCGCGCCCGAGTCGCGCGCAATCCTGAACCTCCGGGAGGAGTACGGGCTGTTCATCGGCGGTGAGTTCGTCGAGGGCCGGGGAGCGTCGTTCGCGACGATCTCTCCGGCGGACGAGACCCACATCGCCACCATCTCAGCGGCGTCGGAAGCGGATGTCGATGCCGCCGTCGCGGCCGCACGCCGCGCGCACGACAAGGTCTGGTCGAAGATGTCGGGCCGGGACCGCGGCAAGTACCTGTTCCGGATCGCCCGCCTCGTGCAGGAGCGCGCCCGCGAGCTCGCGGTGGCAGAGAGCCTCGACAACGGCAAGCCCATCAAGGAGAGCCGCGACGTCGACGTTCCCCTCGTGGCCTCGTGGTTCTTCTACTACGCCGGCTGGGCCGACAAGCTCGACTACGCGGGGCTGGGCGCCAACCCCCGCGCCCTCGGCGTGGCGGGCCAGGTCATCCCCTGGAACTTCCCGCTGCTCATGCTCGCGTGGAAGCTGGCCCCCGCTCTCGCGGCCGGCAACACGGTGGTCCTGAAGCCCGCAGAGACGACGCCACTCTCGGCGCTGATCTTCGCTGAGATCCTGCAGCAGGCCGACCTCCCCGCCGGTGTCGTCAACATCGTCACGGGCGCCGGCGCGACCGGCGCGGCCGTCGTGCGGCATCCGGATGTCGACAAGGTGGCGTTCACCGGATCGACCGGCGTCGGACGGGAGATCGCCAAGGCCGTCGCGGGGACGAACAAGAAGGTTACCCTCGAGCTCGGCGGCAAGGCCGCCAACATCGTGTTCGACGACGCGCCGATCGACCAGGCCATCGAGGGCATCGTCAACGGCATCTTCTTCAACCAGGGTCACGTGTGCTGCGCCGGCAGCCGCCTGCTGGTGCAGGAGTCGGTGCACGACGAGGTCGTCGATCGACTCAAGGAGCGGCTGTCGACCCTGCGCCTCGGCGACCCGCTCGACAAGAACACCGACATCGGGGCGATCAACTCGCGTGCCCAGCTCGACCGCATCCGCGAACTGAGCCAGGTCGGCGAGGACGAGGGTGCCGAGCGCTGGAGCGCCGACTGCGTGATCCCCGCCAACGGCTTCTGGTTCGCGCCGACGATCTTCACCAACGTGCAGGCCAGCCACCGGATCGCGCGCGAGGAGGTGTTCGGGCCGGTCCTCTCGGTTCTCACCTTCCGCACGCCGGGGGAGGCCATCGAGAAGGCGAACAACACTCCCTACGGACTCTCGGCGGGCATCTGGTCCGACAAGGGCAGCCGCATCCTCGCCGTGGCCGATCGCCTGCGGGCCGGTGTGGTCTGGGCGAACACGTTCAACCGCTTCGACCCCGCCTCCCCGTTCGGCGGCTATAAGGAATCCGGCTACGGCCGCGAAGGCGGCCGGCACGGCCTTCTCGCCTACCTGAAAGGGGCGCGAGCATGAGCGCGCGACTGACCGTTCCCAAGACGTACAAGCTCTACATCGGCGGCAAGTTCCCCCGCAGCGAATCGGGCCGCACCTACGAGGTGGTCTCGGCCAAGGGCGAGTTCCTGGCCAACGCCGCGATGGGCTCGCGGAAGGACGCTCGGGATGCCGTCGTCGCGGCGCGTGGTGCACTCAAGGGCTGGGCGAGCGCGACGGCGTACAACCGCGGCCAGGTGCTGTACCGCATCGCGGAACTGCTCGAGGGCCGCAGGGCCCAGTTCATCGAGGAGATCAGCGGGCAGCAGGGCGTCTCCGAGGCGGCCGCCGGCGCTCAGGTCGACGAGGCGATCGACCGGTGGGTCTGGTACGCCGGCTGGTGCGACAAGTTCGCGCAGGTCTCGGGCAATGCCAACCCCGTCTCCGGTCCGTACTTCAACATCTCCGTGCCGGAGCCGACCGGCGTCGTGGCCGTGATCGCGCCTCAGGACTCCGCGCTGCTGGGTCTCGTATCGTCCATCGCCCCCGCGCTGGTCGCCGGCAACACCGTGGTGGTCCTCGCGAGCGAGCGGTTCCCGCTCTCCGCGATCAGCCTGGCCGAGGTGCTCGCCACCTCCGACGTGCCGGGCGGAGTGGTCAACGTCCTGACGGGATCGCCCGCGGAGATCGCGCCGTGGCTCGCCTCGCATGCCGACGTCGGTGCGCTCGATCTCGTCGGCGCGGGGGCCCTGGACTGGGTGGAGCTGCAGATCGCGGCGGCGGAGACGCTGAAGCGGGTGCTCCCTCCCGAAGGGGGAGCGGATGCGGCGGCGCCGAGCCTGCAGCGCATCACCGCGTTCACCGAAATCAAGACCGTCTGGCACACCAAGAGCCTCGTCTAGCGCCGGTCGCGCCCGCGGTAACGAATGGGTAACGCAAGCATGTAGTGTGAGCACACGCGTCGACGCCGACGCGTGGATCACCGGAGGACATGCCCGATGCCCGACGACCCGTCATCCGACCCTGCCCGGGATCGGATGCAGGCGCTCATGACCGTGTGCGTGCTCGCTGTGGCCAGCCTGGCGATCGCGATGCTCGGCGCCACACCCGCCCGCGTGAGCACGAGCGAGCTGATGGGGCACGCCCGCAGTCCCGGAGAGGCGGCCTTCGTCGCCAGCCACCGCGGAGACTCGGCATCCGCTCCGGAGAACACCCTGCCGGCCGTGGAGAGCGCGATCGCGGGAGGGTTCCCGTATGTCGAGGTCGACGTCGCGCTCACCGAGGACCGGCACCCCGTTCTCATGCACGACCGCACCGTCAACCGCACCACGGATGGGCGGGGCCGCATCGCCGAGCTCACCCTGGCCGAGGTGCGAGCACTCGATGCCGGCTCCTGGTTCGACCCGGCATTCGCCGGAACCCGCGTACCGACGCTGGAAGAGTTCCTCGACGTGCTCGCCGCGTCGGAATCGAAGGCCCTGATCGAGCTGAAGGGGGTGTGGGATGCCGATGCCGCCGCGCGGTTCGCGAGCGCGGTGGTGGCGCGCGGAATGGAGCGGAACGTCGCGGTGGCGAGCTTCGACACGCGCACGCTCGCCCACATCTCGACCGCGTCATCCGTCATCTACCGGCTGGCGATCTTCCGGGCGCTTCCCGATGACGTCGTGGCCGCCGCGCGCACGATGGGCGTCCGCGGCATCGTGGCGAAGGACATGGCGGTCATCGCCCGACCGGAGATCGTCGACGAGCTGCACGCGCACGGAATGCGCGTCGTCGTCTACACCCTCAACGATGGTGCCCAGTGGCTGGAGGCCACCGCCCTCGGGGTCGACGGCATCGTCACGGACGACCCCGGCTCGCTGAACGCGTGGCAGGCGGACGCCTCGCGCTGACGGGGACACGCCCGACGTATCGATCCCGTCACTGTTCGCTCCGTCGCCGCGGCTGCGGGCCGTCGGGTCGCTAGCCTCTGAAAAAGCGTCTCCCCAGATCTCGGAGGATCCATGCTCCCCGTTGCCACCGGCCCCCGCACCGCCCCCGCACGGCGCGCGGCATGGCTGACCGCATCCGTCGCGCTGATCGCCGTGCTGGCGGCCTGCGCGCCGCAGACTCCTCCGGCGACGACCCCGTCGGAGAGCCCCTCGAGCACGCCGCGTCCCACGGCGACCGGAAGCGCGGCGCCGTCGGAGTCGCCGACCCCGGTGGCGACCGAGGACCCGGGCTCGAGCATCGATCTGCCGGCCGCGTGCGAGGACATCTACTCCGAGGAGCTGCTCGCCACCATCGCGGACATGCCCCTGAACGACCCCGGGGTGACCCTCCTCTCCACGGAGATGACCGCCGGGCTCGAGATCCTCGAGACGGCCCCGACCATCCGGTGCTCGTGGGGACTGCCCTCCGATTTCGGGCTCGCGACGAACGTCACGATCGTCGATGCAGCGCAGACGCAGTCGCTCGAGCAGTCGATGCGAGACACCGGCATGGAGTGCGCGGACTACGAACAGGGCACCCTCTGCCGCATCGAGACCGAGCACCTGGGGGAGGACGACGTCGTGGCCAAGACCGGCGAGACGCACTACCTCCGCGGCAACGGATGGGTCTCCACGCACTGGATCAACTTCGCGCCCGAAGGCTACACCGAGGACATCGTCGCGACCCTGTGGGGCTGAGTCGCCCAAAAGGCGTAGAATGACATCGGTGCACTCGCCCGTGACGTCGCCCCGCTGAAGCGGGAGCCGGCGGCAGGGATGCGAGAACCACCACCACCCGCGTCCGTCCCGGCATCCGAGCCGCCCGCGGGGACCCGCTGACTTACCCCAGTCTCGGCTGGAACCCGCCGGTTCACCCGGCATTCACGCTCAGGAGGAGCATGCCGACTACGGCGACATCCGCACCCCAGCGTCGCAGGAAGACGTCGTCATCCGCGCGACGCGACGACGACGCACCCATCATCCCGATCCTCGCCCGCAAGGTGCGAGAGGTCGAGGCGAAGGCGCAGCGAGGCAAGCTGGGACCCACCAACCGGGTGAAGTTCCAGGTGATCGCGTTCCTGGTGCGCGAGGAGCGCGCGCGCGTGAAGGCCGACGCCGGGTTCACCGACGCCGTGCGCTCGGAGCTGCTGAAGCGCCTGGACGGCGTCGCGACGATCCTCGCCAAGACAGCCGCGCGCGACACCTCGCTGATCCAGCTGCTCGAGGTCGACCAGGCGACGAGCCCGGTGGCCAGGCGGATGCGCAGGGACTGGCTGCTCGAGTCGGGTGCCGAGCTGGCCCCCGACGAGCTGATCATCACGGACGAGGCGCCCAAGAGCACGAGTGTCGTACCGGCGGCGCTGGCCGAGCGGCAGGTGACCCCTCTGGCGATCGAGGCGCGCCAGCTCGCCAACCCCTTCCTCGCCCCTGATCTCTCCAAGCCCGCTCGCAAGGAGGCGCCTCGCCGCCGCCTGGACGGGTGGGAGCTGATGGGACCCCTGTACAAGGCGTTCGAGATCGGCGCGGGCGGCTCGGCCGCATCGATGGAGCTGCCCGAGGTTCCCGAGTACGACCGGCTCTCGCCGAAGGGCCTCGAGGTCATGCCGCACCAGTCGCGCTTCCTCGAGGCGGTGCGTCTCGGCCACCGCAGCTTCCTGCTGGCCGACGAGCCGGGACTCGGCAAGACCGCCGAGTCGGTCATCGCCGCATCCGTCGCCGGCGCGTACCCGCTGCTGGCCGTCGTGCCGAACGTCGTCAAGATGAACTGGGCGCGCGAGGTCGAGCGGTGGACGCCGCAGCGCCGTGCAACCGTGATCCAGGGCGACGGCGACGACATCGACGCCTTCGCCGACGTGTTCATCGTCAACTACGAGATCCTCGACCGGCATCTGTCGTGGCTCGGCTCGCTCGGGCTCAAGGGCATGGTGGTCGACGAGGCGCACTTCATCAAGAACCTCACGAGCCAGCGGTCGCAGAATGTGCTCGCGCTCGCGACGCGTATCCGCGAGACCACGCCGGACCCGCTGATGCTGGCGCTCACGGGTACCCCCCTCATCAACGATGTCGAGGACTTCGACGCGATCTGGCGCTTCCTCGGCTGGACGACGGGCGACAAGCCCGGTCCTGAGCTCATGGAGAAGCTGGACCAGACGGGGCTGACCCCGGCGGACAAGTCGTTCTATCCCGAGGCGCGCGATGCCGTGATCTCGATGGGGATCGTCCGTCGCAAGAAGAAGGACGTCGCGGCCGACCTGCCCGACAAGCTCATCGCCGACCTTCCGGTGCAGCTCGACGACGAGTTCGGGCGCAGCATCCGTCAGGCCGAACGCGAGCTCGGCTCGCGGATGGCGGCGAAGTACCGACGAATCATCGAAGCGCGCGGCGAACGCGGTCGTGTATACGACGACGTGGACGAGGACATCATCCGCCTCGTGGCTCACAACGAGCTGGAGGAGTCGAAGGCTGCGGGCGCCGGTGGCGACAACGTCTTCACGATGGTGCGCAAGATCGGTCAGGCCAAGGCGCTGCTCGCCGCTGATTACGCGGTGCAGCTGCAGCGCTCGGTCGGCAAGGTCGTGTTCTTCGCGAAGCACATCGACGTGATGGATGCCGCGGAGAACCACTTCGCGTCGGCCGGGCTGCGCACGATCTCGGTACGAGGCGATCA
Organism: Micromonospora sp. DT81.3; assembly: GCF_049847225.1. NCBI lineage: Bacteria > Bacillati > Actinomycetota > Actinomycetes > Micromonosporales > Micromonosporaceae > Micromonospora > Micromonospora sp. DT81.3. Next base: position 306,032 of record NZ_JBNCNY010000002.1, on the reverse strand, counting down.
GACCACGCAGTCCCGCCAGGCCGCCATCGACGCCTTCAACAACGATCCGGGCGTCGGCATCGCCGTCTGCTCGCTCACCGCGGCCGGTGTCGGCCTGAACATGCAGGCGGCGTCCAACGTGGTGCTGGCCGAGCTCAGCTGGACCGCAGCCGAGCAGACGCAGGCGATCGACCGGGTGCACCGCATCGGGCAGGACGAACCCGTCACGGCATGGAGGATCATCGCCGCGCACACGATCGACACGAAGATCGCCGAGCTCATCGACCAGAAGCAGGGGCTCGCGCTGCGGGCGCTCGACGGGCAGGCAGTGGATGCGGCATCGAGCGAATCCGTGCAGCTCAGCGCCCTGATGCACCTGCTGAGGCAGGCGCTCGGCGCCGCCTGAGGCGCCTGTCCCGGCCGTGTGGCAGGGTGATCGCCACCGGCGCTAGTGTCGTCTGTGGCAGTGTCGCCGGTTTGCGATTCCCGACAGCGAGGACCACAGCATGAAGATCGGCATCCTGACGAGCGGCGGCGACTGCCCCGGGCTCAACGCGGTCATCCGCGGCGTGGTGCTCAAGGGCACCACCACGTACGACCTCGAGTTCGTCGGCATCCGCGACGGCTGGCGCGGTGTCGTCGACGGCGACTTCTTCCCGCTGACACGCCACGAGGTCAAGGGGCTCTCGAAGGTGGGCGGCACGATCCTCGGAACAAGCCGCACGAACCCGTACGACGGTCCCCGCGGCGGTGCCGACAACATCGCCAAGACGATGTACGGCCACCGGCTCGACGGCATCATCGCGATCGGCGGCGAGGGAACCCTCGCGGCGGCCGACCGCCTGTCGAAGGACGGCATCAACGTGCTCGGGGTTCCGAAGACGATCGACAACGACCTGCGGGCGACCGACTACTCGTTCGGATTCGACACGGCCGTGAACATCGCCTCCGAGGCGATGGATCGCCTGCGCACCACCGGGGACTCCCACCAGCGGTGCATGGTGGCCGAGGTCATGGGACGCCACGTCGGCTGGATCGCCCTGCACGCCGGCATCGCCGCCGGTGCCCACGCCATCCTCATCCCCGAGGTCCCGATGACGATCGAGGAGATCTGCCATCTTGTGACGAAGGCCCACGACCGCGGCCGGGCGCCCCTCGTCGTGGTCTCGGAGGGTTTCACTCTCAAGGACATGGACGAGGCTTACAGCGACAAGGGCCTCGACTCCTTCAACCGGCCGCGTCTCGGCGGGATCAGCGAGATCCTGGCCCCCGAGATCGAGCGGATCACGGGCATCGAGACGCGGGCGACCGTGCTCGGCCACATCCAGCGAGGTGGATCGCCCTCCGGCTTCGATCGGGTGCTGGCCACGCGCCTGGGCCTGCACGCGGCTGATGCGGTCGTCGACGGCGACTGGGGCCGCATGGTGGCCTTGAAGGGCACCGACATCGTCCGCGTGCCCTTCGCCGAGGCGCTCGGCGAGCTGAACAAGGTGCCGCTCTACCGCTACGAAGAGGCGGCGGCGCTCTTCGGCTGAGGGTTCCGCGGTCGCCCCGGTGCAGGAGTGATCGCCGACGCAGGACGATCGACGGCGGTTCTTCCTGCTCAGGCGACATCACCTGTCGAGCCCCTGCGCGATGGCGGTGAGCACGGTGTCGATGACGTGCGAGTGATCGAAGAGCACCTGCTGATAGTCGAACCGGATGACCGTGTAGCCGAGAAGGGTCAGCCTGGCGTCGGCGCGGAGATCCCGGCGGCGGTCCTGCGCGGTGCTGTGGTGCGCGAACCCGTCGAGTTGGATGGCCAGGGCGCGACCGATGAGTCCGTCGACCGGGTGGCCGTCGATCCACACCTGCTGTCGAACCTGCACGCCCACCGACCGCATCAGGTCGAGGAAGTGCGATTCCACTCCGGAGTCGGACAGGACCGATGCCACGGAGGCCAGCTCGCGGGCTCTCGGGCTTCGCCATTTCACCCGTCGAAGGACCTCGGGTTCGACCACCTTGCGCCGCAAGGCGGACTCCCACACCGCCAGCGCCTCAGCCGGGGGGAGGCACTTCGCGACATGGAACAGCATGTTGATCGGGTGTTCCTCCGCGGTCGACGCCGGCAGGGCGACAGGTCCGCTCGACCAGTGCACCCGCAGGCCGGTGCGGTCGACCCGGGCGGTCGTCGACGCAACGGCGACGTGGGTGTGCTCGTGAGCCGGCGTCCACAGTCCCCGCAGCGCAGCCGCCGTGACGCACGTCGCCCTTCCGCCGGCCGAGGCCGCCGAGACACGCCGGTGATCGCAGGATGGTGCGACGAGCCACGACCGTCGCACGCGCCTGAGGACGCCCGCCGAGATGGCACGGCGCACGTCGTGCTCGGTGAACCCCTGTGATCTCAGCACCGACGAGTGGGCGATGCCGTGGTGTGACAGCATCCAGCTGTCGAGCTCCGCAGCGCGCATACCCCATGCTCGCGCGCCGGCAGGATCGAAAGCGCCCCAGGCCCGGACTCGGGGAGGGCGCGGCGACGGCGCATCCTGAGGAGGACTCGCCGACGCCCTCGCCCGGACAGGACGAATCTCCGAAGCAGGAGGTTCCGCGCGGAAACGTCCTGCCCTGGCGATTTCTCCGTCGCCGAGGCTCAGTCGTGGGCGAGGCCGAGCACGTCGAGCAGCCAGGCGAGCTCGAACGCCCGCTCCTTCCAGGAGTTGTACCGTCCGCTGACGCCGCCGTGCCCTGCCACCATCTCGCACTTCAGCAGCGCGTCGGCACCCACCTCGCGCAGCCGCGCGACCCACTTGGCGGGCTCGACGTAGAGCACACGGGTGTCGTTGAGCGAGGTGACGGCGAGGATGCGCGGATATGCGACATCCGCCCGCACGTTCTCGTAGGGCGAGTACGACTTCATGTACTCGTAGACGGTCTTCTCGTGCAGCGGGTCGCCCCACTCGTCCCACTCGATGACGGTCAACGGCAGCGACGGGTCGAGGATCGTCGTGAGCGCATCGACGAACGGCACGGCGGCGAGGATGCCGGCGAACAGCTCCGGCGCGATGTTGGCCACCGCACCCATCAGCAGGCCGCCTGCGCTCCCGCCCTCGGCGACGAGCCGGTCGGGTGAGGTGTAGCCGCTGTCGATGAGATGCCGTGCGCAGTCGACGAAGTCGGTGAAGGTGTTGCGCTTCTGCAACAGCTTGCCGTCCTCGTACCACTGCCGGCCCATCTCCCCGCCGCCCCGGACATGCGCGACGGCGAAGACGACGCCCCGGTCGAGTTCGGAGAGGCGGGCGATCGAGAAGCGCGGTTCGATGGAGTGCTCGTAGGAGCCGTACCCATACATGTGCAGCGGCCTCGGAGACCGGCCGGCGTCGCCGAACGATCGCTTCCAGACGAGGGAGATCGGCAGCCGCGTGCCGTCCGACGCCGTCGCCCACACCCGCGCCTGGTCGTAGTCCCCGGGGTCGTAGCCCCCCAGCACGGGCTGCCGTTTGCGCAGCAGCAGCTCGCGCGTCGACAGCTCGTAGTCATAGACGGTGCCCGGCGTGACGAACGAGTCGTAGCCGAGGCGGATCAGCGGGGGAGCCCACTCCGGGTTGCCCCCGGTCCCCGCCGTGTACAGCGGCTCGTCGAAGGGCAGCTCGTCCACCTTGCCCGAGCCGTAGTCCAGAAGCCCCACGCGTGCGAGCCCACCCCGGCGGTACTCCACGACGGCGAAGTCGCGGAAGCAGTCGACATCGAGCAGACGCTGCCCGGGAGTGTGGGGGAGCAGCACCCGGCGCTCACCCTGCGGGTCCTCCGCCGAGACCCGTACCAGCTCGAAATCCAGCGCCTCGTCGTTGTGCACGATGAGGAGCACGTCCTCGCCGTCCACGACGGCGTGATCGACCGAGTACTCGACGCCCTCGGTGCGCGGCCACACCAGCTTCGGCTCGGCCGTCAGGTCGGCGGTGTCGAGGATGCGGGCCTCCGACGTGATGCTCGAGCCCACCGAGATCACGAGGTACTTGTCGCTGCGGGTGATGCCCGCGCCCAGCCAGTACTTCTCGTCCGGCTCGTGGAAGAGCGTGACATCGGACGCGACGTCGGTGCCGACCGCGTGCAGCCACAGGGTGTCGGGCCGCCACGCGTCATCGACGGTGGTGTACAGGATGCCGCTGCCATCCGGCGTGAACTCGGCGCCCGAGAAGGTGCCGGGGATCTCGTCGGGCAGCGGCTGACCGGAGACGAGGTCGCGCACGCGCACCGTGTAGCGCTCGTCGCCGGCGACATCCACCCCGAAGAGCATCCGGGTGCCGTCCTTCGAGACGTCGAAGCTGCCGAGCGAGAAGAACTCGTGGCCCTCCGCCTCGACGTTCGCATCGAGCAGCACCTGCTCGCCCGGCACATCGACACCCGGCTCGAGCTGCGGAGGAGTCCAGTCGTCGGGGGAGGCGAGCGGGGCGCGGCACTGGATGCCGTACTGCTGACCCTCGACGGTGCGGCCGTAGTACCACCAGTCGCCGCGGCGCGACGGCACCGACAGATCGGTCTCCAGGGTGCGACCCTTGATCTCGTCGAAGATGCGGGTCCGCAGACCCTCCAGGTGCGCCGTGGCCCCCTCGGTGTGCGCGTTCTCTGCCCGCAGGTGAGCGAGAACCTCGTCGTCCTCCTTGGCGCGCAGCCACTCGTACGGGTCATCGAAGGCATCGCCGTGGTGGGTGCGGATCGTGGACGTGCGGGCGGCGACGGGGGCGGTGGATGCTGGTGGGTGAACGGTCACGCGTCCACGCTAGTCGAGCGTCTCGACACGGGACCCGCCCGAGTTGACCGAAGAGGGGCAGGGTGCGAGGATTCTTACGGCCCGGTTGCCGGATGCTTAATTCACGGTGAACTGTTCGTTCGTCACGCCGATCCCGTCGGCACCTCTTCATTCCTGAACCAAAGGAAAGCGAACGGTGGAAGCCGCAGCCCTGATCATCGTGCTGGTCATCGCGCTGGCACTCTTCTTCGACTTCACGAACGGCTTCCACGACACCGCGAACGCGATGGCGACGCCCATCGCGACCGGGGCCCTCAAGCCGAAGGTCGCGGTCCTCCTCGCCGCTGTGCTGAATCTGGTCGGCGCGTTCCTGTCCACCGAGGTGGCCAAGACGATCTCCGGCGGCATGATCCGAGAGGATCAGATCGATTCGGCGATCTTCCCGGCCATCATCTTCGCCGGGCTCATCGGCGCCATCACCTGGAACATGCTGACGTGGCTGCTCGGTCTGCCCTCGAGCTCGTCCCACGCACTCTTCGGCGGCCTGATCGGCGCGACGCTCGTCGGCGTCGGGGCCGCGGCGATCGACTTCAGCGTCGTGATGTCGAAGGTCATCCTCCCGGCGGTCATCGCCCCGCTCACCGCGGGCATCATCGCCTACACGGCCACGAAGATCGCGTATGTCGTCACGCGGCGCTACGACTCCAAGCCCGACGGGCGCGATGGGTTCCGCATCGGACAGATCTTCACCTCGTCGCTGGTCGCGCTGGCGCACGGCACCAACGACGCCCAGAAGACGATGGGCGTCATCACGCTGCTCCTCATCACCGCCGGCTTTCAGAGCGCCAGCGATCCGGACCCGCAGACCTGGGTCGTCTTCGCCTGCGCCATCACGATCGCCCTCGGCACCTACATGGGCGGCTGGCGCATCATCCGCACGCTCGGCAAGGGGCTCACGGACGTCAAGCCCGCGCAGGGATTCTCCGCCGAGTCCTCGACCGCGGCCACGATCCTGGCCTCCAGTGCCCTGGGCTTCGCGCTCTCGACGACCCAGGTGGCTTCGGGCTCCGTCATCGGATCCGGCCTCGGCCGCCGTGGCTCGACGGTGCGCTGGCGCATGGTGTTCCGCATCATGGTCGGCTGGCTCCTGACCCTTCCCGCCGCGGGCGCGGTCGGCGCGGCCGCGGCCCTCGTCGTGGTCTGGTTCGGCATGTGGGGCATCCTCGTGGATGCCGTGCTCGCCGTTCTCGTCATCCTGAGCATCTTCCTGCGCTCGCGCCGCAATGCCGTCACCGCGTCCAATGCCATGAGCGAGGTCGCGGACTCGGGTCGGGCCGTGAAGGTGAAGCGCAACCCGCCTCCCACGCGACGCCAAAGGGCCATCCAGCGTGAGGAGCAGCGCCGCGAGGCGGAGGAGGCGGCACGGGTGAAGGCGGAGAGCAAAGCCGCGGAGCGCCGCGCCACCGAAGAGCGAGCCCGTGTCGCCGCCACCGCGAAGCAGGCCGCCAAGGAGAAGGCGAAGGCCGACGCGCGCAGGGGAGCGGACAAGAACGGAGGGGGATCGCTGTGACCTTCAGCATCGACTGGATCGCCTTCGTGCAGGTATTCGTCGCCGCCATGATCGGGGCGGTCCTCGTCGTGGGCTTCTACTCGTCGGGCCTCCGGCTGCTCGTTCGTGCGGGCAGGGCCCCCGTGGTGACGCCCGCCGAGTTCACCGACGCCATCACCGTGATCACTCGGAAGGATGCCGAGCGCGCGGCGAAGGCTGCCGCGAAGGCGGCCCGCAAGAACCCGCTCACCGACGTGCAGAAGCGGGTGTCGCTGATAGGGGCGTACTTCTGCTTCGGGATGGCGGGGCTCGCCGTGCTCGGTGGGCTGCTGCTCATCCTCTTCAACCACTGAGCTGCTTGCGCGTCGGCGGGCGCGTCGGCGGCCGCCCCTAGGCTGGGGCGTATGGTCCCCACCCCGGCCGCATCCGTCTCCTTCGGACAGCACCCGCCCGCGCGGCGCACGATCGTGCACCTGAGTGACACCCACCTTCTCGCGGGCAACGCACCGCTGGGCGGCCGGTACGACACCGAGGCGAACCTCGCCGAGACGCTTCGCGCCGTCGAGGCGCTCGGCATCCGCCCCGACGCCCTCGTCTTCACCGGTGACCTGACCGACCTCGGCGAGCCGGACGCCTACCGCAGGCTGCGGGCCGCCGTCGACCCCGTCGCCGAGCGGCTCGATGCCCCGCTCATCTGGGTCGCCGGCAACCATGACGAACGCCCCGCGCTCCGCGAGGCGATGCTCGGCCTGGCACCGACGGAGGAGCCGGTGACCGGCGTCTGGGACCTCGGCGGGCTCCGACTGATCGCCCTCGACACGAGCGTTCCCGGCTGGCACCACGGCGACCTCGACGCGGCGCAGCTCCGCTGGCTGCGCGATGTTCTGAGCACGGCGGCGCCCCTGGGCACCCTGCTGGCCCTTCACCATCCGCCGCTGCCCTCGCACGTCCCGCTGTTCGACATCCTCGAGCTGCGCGATCAGGGCCGGCTGGCGGAGGCGATCGAGGGCACGGACGTGCGCGGCATCCTCGCGGGGCACCTGCACTATTCCACGAGCGGGACGTTCGCCGGGGTTCCCGTCAGCGTCGCGGCGGCAACCTGCTACACGATGAACCTGGCACGACCGGGCGACGCGGTGAACGGCATGGACGCCGGACAGTCGTTCCACCTGGTGCACGTCTACGACGACACGATCACCCATTCCGTCGTGCCCGTGACTCAGGCGCCTACCGGCGACTACTTCTCGGCGGAATGGGTCGAGCGGATGGCACGGCTCAGCCCCGAGCAGCGCCTGGAGGAGTTCTCGAGAAAGCCGCCTCGGAACGATTGACTTAGAGCGCGCTCTAAGTTCTAGCCTGGGGCTATGACCGTCACCGACGCCCGCCTCAGCATCTCCGACGTGGCGGAGCTCACCGGCCTGACCACGCACACGCTGCGGTACTACGAGCGTGCGGGCCTTCTGCTCGTTCCCGTAGACCGGGCGTCCTCGAGCCATCGACGCTACAGCGAGGCCGATGTGGGATGGGTGAGATTCCTCACCAAACTGCGCTCGACCGGGATGCCGATCGCCACGGTGCGCGAGTACGTCGAGCTGGCGCGCGCGGGGGACGGGACGACCGGCGACCGCCTCGAGCTGCTGCTCCGCCACCGCATCTCGGTGCTGGCCCAGCTCGAAGAGATCACCCAGAGCCTCGCGGCCATCGACTACAAGATCGACCTCTATCAGAAAGCGACACTCGAATGAAGAAGATCACCCTCGGCGCACAGGGGCCGTCCGTCGGCCGCATCGGCCTCGGCCTGATGGGAATGAGCGCGTTCTACACCGGAGCCGCGCAGGATGACGCCGGCTCGATCCGCACGATCCACCGCGCTCTCGAGCTCGGAGTCACGTTCCTGGACACGGCCGAGATGTACGGGCCGTACCTGAACGAGGAGCTCCTCGCCAAGGCGATCGCGGGGCGACGGGACGACGTCGTGATCGCCACCAAGTTCGGCACCCTGCGCCACCGCACCGATGACTCTTACGGCATCGACGGCAGCCCCGAGAACCTCCGGCTCTCGGTGGACGGCTCTCTGAAGCGCCTCGGCACCGATCGCATCGACCTGTACTACCAGCACCGCATGGATCCCGGCACCCCGATCGAGGACACCGTCGGTGCCCTCGCGGAGCTGATCCAGGAAGGCAAGATCCTGCACTACGGCCTCTCGGAGGCGCGGCCCGAGACGATCCGCCGCGCGCATGCCGTGCACCCGGTGACGGCGCTGCAGACCGAGTACTCGCTCTGGACGCGCGACCCGGAGGCGGAGATCCTCCCCACCGTGCGCGAGCTGGGGATCGGATTCGTGCCGTACTCGCCGCTGGGTCGCGGGTTCCTCACCGGGTCGATCCGGTCGCTCGACGAGCTCGATGCGACCGACTTCCGGCGCTCCAACCCGCGGTTCGCGGACGGCAACCTCGAGCGCAACATCGCGATCGTCGAGAAAGTGGATGCCGTGGCCGCCGAGCTCGGAGCCAAGCCGGGGCAGGTGGCACTTGCCTGGCTGCTCGCGCAGGGGGATGACATCGCGCCCATTCCGGGGACGAAGAGGATCCCGTATCTCGAGGAGAACGTCGCGGCCGACGCGCTCGAACTGAGCGCGGACCAGCTCCAGGCGCTGGGCGACCTCGAGTCTCCGGTCGGCGACCGCTACGCCGATATGAGCTCGGTGAACCGGTAGCGCTCGGACACAGGGGGCGGGTACCCCGGGCAGAATCGCCGGTCGTCCGGCGATAGGCTCGAAGCACCCGCCTCTCGTGACCCAAAAGGACCCACACACCATGGCACTGGACGCAATGACGCGCACCCGTATAGAAACCGACTCGTTGGGATCGATGGAGATCCCCGCAGACGCCTACTGGGGCATCCACACCGCCCGTGCGCTGGACAACTTCCCGATCAGCAAGCGCCCGATCTCCGTCTATCCGGACCTCGTCGTCGCGCTGGCGATGGTGAAGCAGGCCGCCGCGCGCGCGAATCGTGATCTCGGCGATCTCGAGCCGGCGACCGCAGACCTGATCGACCGCGCGAGCCAGCGCGTCATCGACGGCGAGTTCCACGACCAGTTCGTCGTCGGCGTCATCCAGGGCGGCGCCGGCACGTCGACGAACATGAACGCGAACGAGGTCATCACCAACGTCGCCCTCGAGATGGCGGGCCGCGAGAAGGGCGACTACGCCTACCTCTCGCCGATCGATGACACGAACCGCAGCCAGTCGACCAACGACGTGTATCCCACGGCCATCAAGGTGGGCCTCTCGCTCACCCTTCGCAGCCTTCTCGAAGAGCTCGACCTGCTGCGGAAGGCGTTCCTGGCCAAGGCGGTCGAATTCCACGACGTGCTGAAGGTGGGCCGCACCCAGCTGCAGGACGCGGTGCCGATGACGCTCGGTCAGGAGTTCCACGGCTTCGCGACGACCCTTCGCGAGGACTACAACCGCCTGACGGAGAACGCCTACCTGCTGTTCGAGATCAACATGGGTGCGACGGCCATCGGCACGGGCATCACCGCTCATCCCGACTACGCGGCCGGCGTTCTGCGTCACCTGCGCGAGATCAGCGGGCTCGACCTAGAGACCGCCGTCGACCTCGTCGAGTCCACGAGCGACACCGGGGCGTTCATGTCGTTCTCCTCGTCGCTCAAGCGCAATGCCATCAAGCTGTCGAAGATCTGCAATGATCTTCGCCTCCTCTCCAGCGGTCCCCAGGCGGGGTTCGGCGAGATCAACCTGCCGGCGCGCCAGGCCGGCTCGAGCATCATGCCGGGCAAGGTGAACCCGGTGATCCCCGAGGTCGTGAACCAGGTGGCCTTCGCCGTCGTGGGCGCCGACATGACCGTCACGATGGCGGTCGAGGGCGGGCAGCTTCAGCTCAACGCGTTCGAGCCGGTCATCGCGCACTCGATCTTCCAGTCGATCACGTGGATGCGGCAGGCCATGTGGACCCTGCGCGTCAACTGCGTCGAGGGCATCACGGCCAACCGCGAACGCCTCGGCGGGATGGTCGGCTCGTCGGTGGGAGTCATCACCGCACTCACCCCGTTCATCGGCTACGCGGCCGCCGCGGCGCTCGCCAAGACGGCCCTGCTCACCGGCCACAACATCGCCGACCTCGTGGTGGAGGGCGGCCTCATGACCCGGGAGGAGTGCATGAAGCAGCTCTCACCGGCGCGGCTGTCGGGGCTCGAGGCGGTCACCGCGGCGATCCCGATCGTGCCGCCGCCCGGAGCTCCCAAAGAGTCGCTCTAGGCATCCCCGCGGGTTCTGCGTTGCCGGGGGTCGGACCGGAGCGATAGCGTTCGAGCACACAGCTCAACACGAGGAGACCACCGTGACCGACCCCCAGGACCCCCAGAACTCCCCGCCGCCGTACGGCGCGACGCCGCCCCCGCCCGCATACGGCTCGACACCGCCCGCCCCGTCCTATGGCGCGGCACCGCCGGCCCCGTACGGCGGGCAGGCGCAGGGCACCATTCCGGGCAAGACGATGGGCATCGTCGCGCTCATCCTCGCGTTCTTCGTCCAGCTCGTGGCCTTGATCCTGGGCATCATCGCCCTGGTGCAGAGCAAGAGGGCCGGCTACAAGAACACTCCGGCCGTGTGGGCCATCATCGTCAGCTCCGTGCTCATGGTCGTCGGGATCATCGTCGGCATCGTCGTGATCAGCGGCGTGGTCGCGGCGGCGGGCGAATTCGCACGGCTCTGCGCCGAGTACGGCTCCGGCACCCATGACATCAATGGGGTCACCGTCACCCTGAACTGCCCGTCGAACTGAGATCGCCCGGGCGGGCGTCGATTTCGGCCGCTCCCGCCCGGTCGCTCAGTCGAGGATGCGGCAGTGCGTGGTGAGCTCGCCGATTCCGTCGACGCCCACCGTGACCGTGGAGCGGTCGCGAAGGAAGATCTGGGGGTCGCGCGAGTAGCCGGCGCCGCCGGGGCTTCCGGTCGAGATCAGCGTTCCCGGCAGGAGTGTCACGGACTTCGACAGGTGGGCGATCAGCTTGGCGACCGAGCGCACCATCTGGCCCGTGCTGGCGTCCTGCACCCTGTGCCCGTCCACGACGGTCCAGATGTGCAGGTCCTGCGGGTCGGGGATCTCGTCGGCGGTGACGACGAAGGGTCCCGTCGGAGTGAAGCCGTCGAACGATTTGCAGCGCGACCACTGCGCTTCGCTGAACTGGATGTCACGCGCCGTGATGTCGTTGACGACGGTGTATCCCCACACGTGCTCGAGGGCATCCTCTTCGGACACATCCTTCGCCGGGCGCCCCATGATCACACCGAGCTCGGCCTCGTAGTCGACCGACTCGCTGAGCGAGCGCGGCCACGACGTCGTGTGCTCGTGGCCGCTGAGGGAGTTCGGCCACAGCACGAAGACCGTGGGCGTGGAGTCCGTCTTCAGCCCGAGCTCCCCGGAGTGGGCGGCATAGTTGAGCCCGATCGCGAGGATGACCGGGGGAGCGTTCAGGGCGGACTCGAAACGCACGTCGGCGAGCGGATGCCGCGGCCCGTCGCCCGAGTGCTGTTCGAGGGCGGTGCGCACCCGAGCGAGCGTCTCGTCGCCGCCGTCGATGAGGGTCTGCAGGTCGGCGGGAGCGCCGTCGAAGAGCGTCGGCACGGGAATCGCCTCGGTCTCGAGAACGACGGCCAGAACGGGATCTGCCGCGTCGCCGGGGCGGACGTGGGCGAAGCGCATCCCCCCACGCTACCCGGCCCGCGCCCCTTCATGCGGGCTCGGCGTCCTAGGCTGGCGGTGTGACGTACAGCCCGCCGCCGCCACCTGGGGAGTTCGCCTCTTCACTCGCGCAGCCCCGCCGCGGTGCGGGCGCTCTGATCCCGCCGGCACCCCCGACTCCGGTCGGGATACCGACACCGCCGGTTCCGCCGCGACGTGGCCGCGTCGCCTCCGTATGGCTCTTCGGCCTTCTGGTGCTCGTGCTCGTCGGGCTGGTCGGGTACTTCCTGAGTGCGCTCGGGCCTGCGGCGTCGCTCATCGGCCTGGTGGTCGCCGTCGTGCCGTTCCTCATCGTGCTCTTCGCCGTGCGGCTCGTCGACCGGTGGGAGCCGGAGCCTCGGAGTCTCGTGGTCTTCGCCATCGCGTGGGGCGCGATCGCGGCGGTCGCCTTCGCCCTGCTCGTCGACCTGGTGCTCTCGCAGGCCGTCGGCAGTGCGCCCACCGAGGCCCGTGAGGTGCTGCGCGCGGTGGTGCAGGCCCCGATCGTCGAAGAGGTCGGCAAGGGTCTCGGCCTGCTGTTGCTGTTCGTGACGGCCCGCCGCGCCTTCGACGGTCCTGTCGACGGGGTCGTGTACGGCGCGCTGATCGGCGCCGGCTTCGCCTTCACCGAGAACATCCAGTACTTCGCGATCGCCTTCATCGAGGGTGGTGCCGCGGATCTCACCACGACGTTCTTCGTCCGCGGCATCCTCTCGCCGTTCGCTCATGCGATGTTCACCAGCGTCACCGGCCTGGCGCTGGGGCTCGCGGCCCGAAGGGGCGCCTCCTTCGGTGGCGCCCTCGGCCCGTGGCTGGGAGGACTCACCGGCGCCGTTATCCTGCACGCGCTCTGGAACGGCTCGGCCGTCTTCGGCGACTTCTTCCAGCTGTACATCACGCTGCAGATCCCGCTCTTCGTGATCTTCATCCTCGGTGTGCTGGCGCTGAGGAGGGAAGAGGCCCGGCTGACCCGCAACCGGCTCGGGGACTATGCCGCCGCTGGATGGTTCACGCCCCAGGAGGTCGAGATGCTCGCGACACCCGGCGGGCGCCGAACGGGGCTTGCCTGGGCGAAGACCCTCACGGGCGACCGCACGGACACGATGAAGACCTTCATCGAGGACGCCACCGCACTGGCAGCCGCGCGGCAGCGGGGGATCTCCGGGCGCGACCCGCGCGCCGTGGACGACGAACGCATGCTGCTGGCGCGCACGGCCGCCACTCGATCAGCCCTGCTCATGCGCTGAGGCAGAACTCAGCGCTCGGTGCCGCGGCGATGCCTGCGTGTCAACCGAGCGCTGAGTCGGTCTCTGTCGTAGAACCAGGGTGGCCCGAGCCCGCAGGCGTGTCAAGCGCCGTGGGGCCGTTCTACGCCCTCTCATGTGCGCGTGCGGCGGTGTTCGCGCCTGGCGCATCGGATTGCTTCTCGGGGGCTTCGCCGGTTGGATGGAGGCATGACTGAAGACCGCACCAAGCCCGAATTCGACGCCCCGCAGGGCCCCGCTCCGGACACCATGCAGATCCGCGACCTCATCGAGGGCGACGGCCCTGAGGCGAAGCCGGGCGACACCGTGACGGTGCACTACGCCGGCGTGGAGTACGAGTCCGGCGAGGAGTTCGACTCGTCGTGGAACCGTGGCGAGAGCATCCAGTTCCCGCTCCGCGGGCTCATCCAGGGCTGGCAGGAGGGCATCCCCGGCATGAAGGTCGGCGGGCGCCGCGAGCTCGTGATCCCGCCGGAGCTCGCATACGGCCCCGCCGGGGGCGGCCACTTCCTCTCCGGCAAGACCCTCATCTTCATCATCGATCTGATCGCCGTCGGCTGAGCTCGACGCTCGAACGGCCCGCGGCGCTTCGGCGCCCCGGGCCGTTCCTCATGCCGACCCGGAGGAAATTTCCATTCACGGGAATGGAATAGTCCGGGGGTCGGTTGAGAGGGGGGACCGTCGCGGAGATCCGCACCCCCAACCTCAAGGAGCACTCATGTCCACTTCCACCGATCACGCGCTCGACATCCCGGGCTACCGCGCAGGAACCTGGGTGCTCGACCCCTCGCACAGCGAGGTGCAGTTCAGCGTTCGTCACATGATGATCTCCAAGGTGCGGGGCACCTTCGGCATGAAGTCCGCCACATTGATCGCGCCGGAGAACCCCCTCGATGCCCGCGTCACCGCGAGCGTGGATGTCACCTCCCTCGACACCAAGGACCAGGGTCGCGACCAGCACCTGCGCTCCGCCGACTTCTTCGACGTCGAGAACTACCCGACGATGGAGTTCGTCTCGACGGGCGTGCGCATCGAGAAGGGCGAGATGCTCGTCGACGGCGACCTGACCATCCGCGGCGTCACCAAGCCCGTCACGCTCGAGTTCGACTTCGGCGGCTTCGGCACCGACCCGTGGGGCAACTACAAGGCGGGTGCGACCGCCACGACCGTCATCAACCGCGAGGACTTCGGCCTGACGTGGAACGCGGCGCTCGAGACCGGCGGGGTGCTGGTCGGCAAGGACGTCACCATCACGCTCGACCTCCAGGGCGCGCTGCAGCAGGACTGACCACCGGTTCGAAGGGGGCGGATGCCTCGTCGGCGCTCTGTGGGAGCACCGGCGAAGCATCCGCCCTCTGCTCGTCAACCGACGCGAGCGCCTCACCGGGGGCCGTGGCGGCGCGCCGACGACGGAGGCGATCCTGCGCGAGCAGGATGCCGAGGAAGACGATGACGGCACCGACCGGCTCGTTCCAGGACAGGCTCTCGCCGAGCACCAGGATGCCGAGCAGGACTCCCACCACCGGCGTGATGTAGGTGACGGTCGACGCGCGCGTCGGGCCCCACGCCCGCAGCGCGTTCTGGTTCCAGATGTACGCGACGCCGGTGCCGAGGCATCCGAGCAGCACGATGCTGCCGACGATCCACGGGTCGAGCCGTACCGGCGTGAGCACGAGCACCGGTGTCAGCAGCGCCATGATCGCCGCCGCGATGCCGATGTTGAGGAACGAGAAGACGAGCGCGCTCATGCCGGTGTTCCCGACGAACTTGCGCATGTACGCGAGGCTGAAGCCGTAGCAGGCCGTCGCGCCGAGGATGGCCAGCTGTGCGACGAGGCTCTGGCTGAAGTCCAGGCCCTGCCACGGCGCGATGATCACCATGACGCCGAGGATCCCGACGAGGATGCCGGCGACCTGCACCGCCTTGAGCTTCTCCACCCGGAACAGCAGCCCCGCCATGATCGCGGTCATGATCGGCGTCGTCGCGTTGTAGATGCTGGCGAGCCCGGATGTGACGTGCTGCTGGGCCCACGAGAAGAGCAGGAACGGCACGACGCAGAACGAGACGGCGAGCACGCTCATATGTGCCCAGATCCGGATGCTGCGGGGGAGCCGGTCGCGTCGCAGCGCGACGAAGAGGCCGAGGGTGAGCGCGCCGAGCAGCAGGCGGGACCAGGCCACCTGGGCGGGCGAGAGCCCCTCGAGAGCGACCTTCATGAAGAGGAAGCTGGAGCCCCAGATGATGCCCGTCAGGGTGAACTGGATGGCGACCCACGCCGGCGACGGGGTCTTCGCCGCACGGGCGAGGAGGGGGCTGGTCGAAGTCACGGGGCGACTCTACGCGCGGCATCCGACGTTCTGCGGGCCGCGCGGATGCCACGTCCGAATCCCGCCGATGGTTGGCTGTTCGGCGTCGATCAGGGCTCGGGGAACTCCGCGTCGTATGCGCGGAAGCGCGGATTGAGGCGCACGAGCGCAGCGACCAGCGCGATGATGAGGAACCCGCCGAGCAGCGGTGGGAACCACAGCGTGGTGACCGTCGCCAGCGTGCCGGCGTAGAGCGCGCCGAGGCGCGGTCCGCCGGCCACCACGACGATGAACAGACCCTGCAGGCGACCGCGGATCGCGTCGGGGACGGCCGCCTGCACCATCGTGTTGCGGTAGATCGAGCTCACGTTGTCGGCGGCACCGGAGACGATCAGCGCGGCCACGGCGGCCACGATGAGCACGGAATTGGGACTGTCGATGCCGACGGTCTCCGGTGCGAAGACGCCCAGGGCCCCGGCGAGCAGGATCACGCCGAAGACGGAGATCGCGCCTCCATAGACCGCGATGGCGCGCTGGATGCCGACGCCATGGTGGCGCACCCGGCCGACCGGCCCGGAGAAGAGGCTCGAGAAGAATGCGCCCACCGCCACGGCTGCCGTGAGGATGCCCGTCGTGATCGGTCCGCCGCCGAGCAGCACCGCGCCAATGGCGGGGAAGAGCGCGAGCGGGTTTCCGAACGTCATCGCGACGATGTCCAGCACGAACTGCAGGCGGATATTGCCCGCACGCTTGAGGAACGCCCAGCCGTCGGCGAGCGACCGCAGGCCGGGGCGCACGAGAACTCCCTCGGGCTGGATGCGGGGGAGGCCCCACAGCCCGAGGAACAGCGACGACATCAGTACGAGGTCGATCGTGTAGGTCCAGCCGTACCCCGAGAAGGCCACGAGCACGCCGGCGAGGGCCGGTCCGATCGTCACCATCACCCCGACCGTGATGCCGCCGAGCGCGGATGCCGCGGGGAGCAGCTCCCTCGGGATGAGGCGCGGGACGATCGACTGACGCGCGGCCATGACGATCGAGTTCGCCGAGGAGTTCACGATGCTGATCACGTACAGCCACCACACCGTCTCGAGCTGGGCCCAGGTGAGTGCGCAGAGCACGGCGGTCGACGCGAAGGTGACCGTCGCGGCAAGCAGAGCGACGCGCCGGCGGTCGAACGCGTCGGCGAGCATCCCGCCGTACAGGCCGGCGAAGATCATCGGCACGAGCCCCGCCACGGCGATCATGGCCACTGCGAACGTCGACTCCGTCAGCTCGTACATCTGCAGCATGATCGCGACGATCGTGAGCTGGCCGCCGAGCCCGGCGAGGGTGGAGCCGATCCACATGCGCGCGAACGCGGGACTCGTCGTGAGGGGCCGCAGGTCGAGGAAGTGGTCGCGACGCAGGCGCGGCATCCTCGTCGGGCCTCGACGAATCATCACGCGGCGACGACGTCGAGCGGGGGCATCCATCGAGGCTAACGCGCATTCGGCGCCCGGTCGCCGCCGCGTTCACCCCTGCGGTGCCCGGCTGGTAGACTCTTCAGGTTGCCGTTCGATCGGCCGCGGATAAAGAGAGCTCACGCATCAGGCGATGGGCGCCGCGCAATGAGGAGAAAGGGGATCCCATCTATGGCACTTGAATTCGACGCCAAGAAGGCGATCATCGAAGAGTACGCGACGCACCCCGGCGACACCGGATCCCCCGAGGTGCAGGTCGCAATGCTGACGCAGCGCATCAAAGACCTCACAGAGCACCTGAAGGACCACAAGCACGACCACCACTCGCGTCGTGGCTTGTTCCTGATGGTCGGTCAGCGCCGCCGTCTGCTCGGCTACCTCCAGGACATCGACATCGCGCGCTACCGCTCGCTGATCGAGCGTCTGGGGCTCCGCCGCTAGGCGCACCAGCGTACATCGCACTTCTCGAAGGGCCGTCCCAGGTGTGGGGCGGCCCTTCGCTGTTGTCCGCGGACGTCGTCGCTGTCGCGAGAATCGGTGGGGCGTCAGAAACTCGGCGCGTCGCACCGATTCTCGGCCGCCGGACCGATTCTCACGACGAGGACAAGGGGAGTCGCCTGCGCCGGTATCGCGGCGGCGAGGGCGGTCAGAGGGCGGTCAGCGGGCGGATGCCGCGGCCCGCGCCGCGAGAAGGTCGCTGTGGTGACGCTCGGCCACGTCGGGGTGCGCGCGCAGCCGCGACTTGAGCGCGTTCTCGCCGTAGAGGGCGTAGATGGGGTTGTCCGGGTCCTGGGTCACACCGGTCGCCTCCGCCGCCAGCTCGGCCGGCAGTTCGATGATCGGCAGCCGCCGATCGAGCGCGGGGTTGAAGAAGAACGGGACCGAGATGCGGTCATCCGGGTAGCGGGGCGAGACCACGCGGTGGTTCGTCGCCTTCAGATAGCCCTGCGTGGCGTACTCCAGGAGCTCCCCGATGTTGACCACGAACGCGCCGGGCACGGATGGCGCATCCACCCACGCTCCGTCGCGCTCCACCTGCAGGCCGCCCTTGCCCGGTTCGACCCAGAGCAGGGTCAGCACGCCGGAATCCTTGTGCGCTCCGACGCCCTGCTGCGGCTCGGGCTCCCTGGTGCCCGGATAGCGCACGATCTTGATCAGGGTCGACGGTTCCCCGAAGTGCTCGTCGAAGTAGTCCTCCGGTGCGCCGAGCGTCTGGGCCCACGCCCGCAGCAGCCGCCGAGCCACCGTCGTCAGGCGCTCGTGCCACTCCGCGACCACCTCGCGAAGCTCCGGCTGTGCCGCCGGCCAGAGGTTCGGCCCGATCAGGCGCGCGAAGTCCGGCGCGTCCGGATCGGTGATCGCGGCCCGCTCGGGGCCGATGTCGATCTGCTCGCGCCAGTCGACCTTCCCCTGCGTCCGCTCTCCGCCGACCCGCGTGTACCCGCGGAAGTGCGGGCTCTGCACGTTCTCGATCGCGAGCTTGTCCGCCTCGGGGAGGGCGAAGAAGTCGCGCGCCGCCCGGTGCAGGCGCTGCTCGAGCCGCGGTGTCTCACCGGTGCCCGTGAGGTAGAAGAAGCCGACGTCGTGGGTCGCGGCACGAAGGTCCGCCCGGAATCGGGCCGCGGCGTCATTCCCGGCATCCAACTGCGAGAGGTCGAGGATCGGCAGGCTGAGCTCGGACATGCACACGAGGCTAGGCACGGCTCGCGGCATCCGCTCGTTTGTTGCCGATCGTTACTGACGGTGCCGCGCGCGAAGCCTCCTCGATTGGACAGCGGTGCACACCCTGAATACCCTTGCAAGGTAAGGCTTACCTTCCTCGAACACTCGACGGCGCAAGCCGAGCGTCACGCAGGACGCCCCTCTCCTTCTCACCCACCCGGAATCCCGTGCTTGCAACCTTCCTGATCGGCCTCCGCGAGGGCCTCGAGGCCGCGCTGGTCGTCGGCATCCTCGTGGCCTACCTGACCCGCATGGGCCGGCGGGATGTGCTGCCCCGCCTGTGGATCGGCATCGGGCTGGCCGCCCTGATGGCACTGGTCATCGGCGCGGTGCTCACCTTCGGCGCGTACAGCCTGACGTTCGAGGCGCAGGAGCTCATCGGCGGCACTCTCTCGCTGATCGCCGTGGCGATGGTCACGTGGATGATCTTCTGGATGCAGAAGGCCGGACGCACGCTCAAGCGCACGCTGGAGGGCGGCATCGACCGGGCGCTGGCACGCGGCACCGTCTGGGGACTGGTCGTGCTGGGCTTCGTCTCCGTGGCCAGGGAGGGCATCGAGACCACTCTGCTGCTGTGGTCGATGGTGCAGTCCTTCGGCGACGCGCCCTCCGCGCTGCTCGGCGCGCTGCTCGGCATCCTGACGGCGGTGGCCCTCGGCTGGCTGCTCGCCCGCGGGATGCTGCGCCTAAACCTTCGGCGCTTCTTCACCTGGACCGGTGCCTTCCTCATCATCGTCGCCGCCGGCGTGCTGGCGTACGGCATCCACGACCTGCAGGAGGCGGGCGCGCTGCCGGGTCCCTTCTCCGCTCTTGCGCCCGTCGCACAGGCAACGGGCGCCGTCGCGGTAGGCGCGAGCGCCTTCCCGTTCGGCTGGGCGTTCGACGTCAGCGCGGCGATCCCGCCCGGCAGCCCACTGGCCGCGATCCTGCAGGCCACGATCGGCTTCACCCCGCGGATGTCGTGGCTGCAGATCATCGCGTGGGTGCTGTACGTCGGCATCGTCGGCTCGATCTTCCTGGTGCGCTCGCTGCACTCCAAGCCCCGGGCGGCAGCCCCCTCTGCGGCAGGCGCCCCGACCGCGTCCACGCCGGCTTCGGCCGCGCTTGCCTCGGCGGTCACTCCCTCCTCCGCCGCATCGACCTCCTCCCCACCCCCGCTAGGAGCATCATGACCCCGAACAGGATCCTCGCCGGTCTCGCCGCGACCGCCGCCGCCGGCCTCGTCGTGACCGGCTGCGTCGCCAAGGCCGACGCCACCGCATCCGAGGCCATCACCGTCACGTCCACCGACGGATCGTGCGACGTCTCCGCCACGACCGCCGAGAGCGGAACGGTGGCCTTCGAGGTCACGAACGCCGGCGCCGACGTCACGGAGTTCTACCTGCTCGCCGACGACGGGCTGCGCATCGTGGGCGAGGTCGAGAACGTGGCACCCGGCGCGTCTCGCAGTCTGACCGTGGTGGCCCAGCCGGGGGAGTACTTCACCCTCTGCAAGCCGGGGATGATCGGCGAGGGCGTTGGCCGGACGGGCTTCACCGTCTCGGGCGACGCGGTCGCCGTCGATGGTCCGGATGCCGAGCTGAAGCAGCAGGCCGTCGACCTCTACGCGGCGTTCGTGAAGGACCAGGTCTCGCAGCTGGTGCCGCGGGCCGAGGAGTTCGCCGCCGCCTATACTGCGGGCGACGACGAAGCGGCGCGCGCCGCATTCCCGCAGGTGCGCGCGTACTACGAGCGCATCGAGCCCGTGGCGGAGGCGCTCGGCGACCTCGACCCTCGCATCGACTACCGCGAGGTGGATGCCGTTGCCGAAGGCCTCGACTGGACGGGCTTCCATCGCATCGAGAAGGACCTGTGGGTGCCGGCGACGGACGCGCTGAACGCCGACGGCGAGACGCCGGCATGGCAAAACTGGGCGCCATCGACCCCCGAGCAGCGCGCCGAGTTCGGCGACCTCCTGGTCGCCGACGTCGCGGAGCTCTACGACTACGTGCACTCCGCCGATTTCCAGGCCGCGATCGACGCGCAGGGTGTCGCCGGGCTGAGCAACGGAGCGATCGCGCTCCTCGACGAGGTCGCCACCGGCAAGATCTCCGGCGAGGAGGACTGGTGGTCGGGCACCGATCTCTGGGATTTCGCCGCCAACGTCGAGGGCTCGAAGATGGCGTTCTCGCTCGCGCGCGACTTCGCGGCATCCAAGGGCGAGTCCGGCGCGGCCCTCGTCGAGGAGATCGACGCCGGCTACGCGGCGCTCGAGAGCTCCCTGGCCGCCCACGGATCTCTCGCGACCGGCTTCGTGACCTACTCCGCGCTGACGGATGCCGACAAGCGCGAGTTCACCGACCTCATCAACGCGCTCGCCGAGCCGCTGTCCCAGCTCACGGTGACCGTGCTGGAGTGAGATGACGGATCCTCACGACCCCTCGACAGGCTCGGGGCCCGATTCGCTTACCGACGACGCCGCAGCGGCCGGTGTGAGCCGGCGTGGTCTGCTCGGCTTCGTCGGGGCGGGAGCAGCCGGCCTTGCCCTGGGCGCCGGTGCGGGACTGGCGGGCGGCGTCGCCGTCGCTCGTGCCGCCGACACGGGAGCGGGCGCATCCGCCTACGACTTCTACGGCACGCATCAGGCCGGCGTCACCACGCCCGTCCAGGACCACCTGCACTTCGCGGCTTTCGACATGATGGCCGGTGCGACGCGCGCCGACCTCGTGTCGCTGCTCGAGGAGTGGTCGTATGCGGCTGCGCGGATGACGCGCGGTCTCGACGTCAGCGCCACCGGCGCCGTGGGCGGCTCGCCGATGGCGCCGCCGGATGACACGGGGGAGGCGCAGGGCCTTCCCGCCAGCAACCTGACGATCACGTTCGGGTTCGGTCCGACCCTGTTCGAGGCGGACGGCGTCGACCGATTCGGCATCGCGTCGCGCCGCCCGCCCGAGCTCCACGAGCTGCCGGCGTTTTTGGGCGACGACCTCGACCCCCTCACGAGCGACGGCGATCTGTGCATCCAGGCGTGCGCCGACGATCCGCAGGTGGCCGTCCACGCCGTCCGCAACCTCAGCCGCATCGCCTTCGGGCGGGCCCGCCTCCGCTGGTCGCAGCTCGGCTTCGGCCGCACCTCCAAGACGACGGCCGCTCAGGCCACGCCGCGCAACCTGTTCGGCTACAAAGACGGCACCGCCAACATCCTCGCCGATGACCGCGAGGCGCTCCAAGACCACGTGTGGGTCGCGGCAGGCGATCAGCCGGCGTGGATGACCGGCGGTTCGTATCTCGTCGCCCGCAAGATCGCGCAGCTGATCGAGTCGTGGGACCGCGTGCGGCTCGCCGAGCAGGACCGCATCATCGGGCGATCCAAGGGGGAGGGGGCACCGCTTTCGGGCGGGAACGAGTTCACCGCTCCTGATTTCGAGAAGGCGGATGCGGCCGGCGCGCCGGCCATCGACATGGCGGCGCACGTGCGGCTGGCGCATCCCGCTCACAACTCGGGGGCCCGCATGCTGCGGCGCGGCTACAACTTCGTCGACGGCAACAATGACCTCGGCCGCCTCGACGCCGGGCTCTTCTTCCTCTCCTACCAGCGCTCGCCGGAGCAGTTCATCACCGTGCAGCGAGCACTGGCGAGCGACGCGCTAAACGAGTACATTCGGCCCGTCGGATCGGCGTTGTTCGCCGTGCCGCCCGGCGCCGCCCCTGGTTCGTACGTCGGGGCCGGGCTCTTCGCCTGATCCGCCGCGACGATCCGGTTGAGGAGACGACCCGGTGAAGGAGGCGTCGGTGGCTGAGAGCGCGCCCGTCTACCTCGCCGCGCAGGTTCGAGCCGCAGAGAAGCCGCTGCTCGATGCGGGCGAACCGCTCATGCTGCGCGCCGCGGGGGCCCTCGCGCGCATCGCTCTGGGTGAGCTGGGCGCGCGCGGAGGCCGAGTGCTGGTGCTCGCCGGCAGCGGCGACAACGGGGGCGACGCCCTGTTCGCGGGCGCGCACCTCGCCGCGGAAGCAGGCGTGGCGGTCGACCTGCTGCTCACGTCCGACCGGGTGCACACCGCCGGGTTCGAGGCGGCGGTGGAGGCGGGGGCGCGAACGATCGGGCTGGCGGAAGCCGTCTCCGCGGCATCCGGTCACGACCTGCTGCTCGACGGGATCCTCGGCATCGGCGCGTCGACGTCCGCGGCGCTCCGCGGCGACGCGCGTGTGATCGTCGCCGGGCTGCTGCCCGCAGTGCACGCCGGCAGGCCGAGGGTGATCGCCGTCGACGTGCCGAGCGGGCTGCAGCCCGACGACGGATCGAGCGATGACGTCGTGCTCCCCGCATCCGTCACGGTCACCTTCGGAGCGGTGAAGGCGGGCCTGGTGCGGGGAAGGGGACCCGAGCTCGCCGGGCGGATCGTGCTGGTCGACATCGGGCTGGGTCCGCGGTTGGCCGCGGCAGGCTCGGTGGGCACGGCTGCGGTGGCGGCGATCGTGCAGGGTGGCGGCTAGGCGCGTGCCGCGAGCACGAAGGGAAGCACCGCTCCCGCTCCGGCGCGCCGCAGCAGCCGTCCCGCCACCGTGAGCGTCCAGCGGCTGTCGACCAGATCATCGACCAGCAGCACGGGAGCGGCCCGGAGGTCGCTGAGCGAGGAGGCCAGTTCGGGCCCCACCGCGAAGCTCTCGGCCACCCCGGCCAGGCGATAGGCGCTGTTGCCGCCGCTCCCGCCGGGACCCTTGCCGGTGAGCTCCAGCGTGCCGAGCAGCGGTAGGCGTCCGAGCTCGGAGACCGTGCGGGCCAGGGAGCCGATGAGGCGGGGGTGCGAACGGGACGGCATCGAGACGACCGCCGCGGGTCGCGTGTCCCAGCCCCAGTCCGCCAGCACGCGGACGCAGGCCGCGGCCATCGCCGACGAGATCTCGGCATCGGGGCTCCCGGGGGCGAAGAGCTCCCGCAGCGGGCCGCCCCAGCCGAGATCGGTGAGCCGCGCGAGTGCGCGCCCCGGCTCGAGCCGCTCGCCCGGTGGGATGTTCCCGCGCAGCTCCAGTCCGAGTCTCGGCATGCCGCTCGGCCACTGCGCGCGCGGCTCGATGAGGACGCCGACCCGGTTCAGCGCCGCGTCCGCAGCCACGGCGGTCGCCTCTTCGATGCCCGTCGGGTACCACGCCGATGTGCAGGTGTCGCAGCGGCCGCACGGCGCTGCGGCGGGGTCGTCAAGCGCGCGCTGCAAGAACTCCATGCGGCATCCGGATGTCCTCTCGTACTCGAGCATCGCGTCCTGCTCGTGGCGTCGCGCCGCCGCGATGCGACCGTAGCGCTCGGCGTCGTACGCCCAAGGGACACCGGTCGAGCGCCAGCCGCCCTGCACGCGCTCGACGGCCCCGTCCACATCGAGCACCTTGAGCAGCAGCTCGAGCCGGCTGCGGCGGATGTCCACTCGCGCCTCCAGGGCGACCGTGGACAGGGCGCCGCCCTCGTGGTCCAGCTCGTCGAGCACCGCGGTCGCCTTCGCCTGCTCGGGCATCGAGGACGTCGCGAAGTACTGCCAGATCGCCTCGTCCTCAGGGCCGGGAAGCAGCAGCACGTCGGCCCGAGCGGTCGCGCGCCCTGCGCGCCCGACCTGCTGGTAGTAAGCGACGGGCGATGACGGCGCGCCGAGGTGCAGCACGAAGGCGAGGTCGGGCTTGTCGAATCCCATTCCGAGCGCGCTGGTGGCCACGAGGGCCTTGACGCGGTTCTCCTTGAGCAGCCGCTCCGATTCCTCCCGTTCGGCCGGGTCGGTCTGGCCGGTGTACGCGCGGACCTCGTGGCCGGCGTCGCGGAGCAGGCGAGCGGTGTCCTCCGCGGCGGACACCGTCAGGGCGTAGATGATGCCGCTCCCCGGAAGGTCGCCGATGTGACTGAGCAGCCACGCGAGGCGCGTCGCGGCGTCGGGAAGGCGCAGCACGCCGAGTCGCAGTGAATCCCTGGCGAGCGGCCCGCGGATGGTCACCACACCATCGCCGCCGGTGCCCAGCTGCTCCTCCACATCGTGCACGACGCGTTCGTTCGCGGTCGCGGTGGTGGCCAGCACCGGAACTCCGGGCGGCATCCCGGCGATGAGGTCGCGCAGGCGCCGGTAGTCCGGCCGGAAATCGTGCCCCCAGTCCGAGATGCAGTGGGCCTCGTCGACCACGAGCAGCCCTATGCGCGCCATCAGCGCGGGGAGCTGCTCGTCACGGAATCTGGGGTTGTTCAGTCGCTCCGGGCTGACCAGGAGCACGTCGATCTCGTCGTTGCCCAGGCGGGTGAGGATGTCAGTCCACTCCAGGGGGTTCGCGGAGTTGATGCTCGCGGCCCGCACCCCGGCTCGCTCGGCGGCCGCCACCTGGTCCCGCATGAGCGCGAGGAGCGGGGAGACGAGGATCGTCGGCCCGGCGCCGCGGCCGCGCAGCAGCAGTGTCGCGACGAAGTACACGGCGGACTTGCCCCAACCGGTGCGCTGCACCACGAGCGCCCGGGCGCGCCGCTGCACGAGCGCCTGGATCGCTTCGAACTGGCCGTCGTGGAACGTCGCCGTCTCGTCGGCCACGAGACGCCGGAGCGCCCCGAGAGCCTCGTCGCGCAGGTCTTCGGCCGTCTCGGGTTCACTCACCCCGCGACCGTACACGGTTCCGCCGACGTCAGGCGCTCTCGCGCGGGCGCCGAGAGCCGGTCGGATCCGACCGCCGGCCCTCCCGGGCCGCGAGCGATGGATCGTCGAACAGCCATCGCGGCCGCGGTTCGACCAGTGGCCGGAACAGCCGTCGCACCGGCTTGGTCGAGAGTCCGATCGCGATCAGCACCGATGCCACGATGATGATGGGCAGCCAGATCCAGGTGGGCTCGAGGTCGCGCAGCAGGCCGGATTCGCGGAACGGATACAGCACGAAGGAGTGGAGCATGTAGACGTACATCGTGTACTGGCCGAAGTGCGTCCACCAATGCCCGCCGCGGGGGACCAGCGCGAAGAACGCGGCGCAGAGCACGACCGCGATCGCCATCACTCCGAGCCGCACGGCCCCCGCCCACCATTCTTCCCCGAGGAGGTCGGAGTAGGACTCGTCGTAGAAGAGCCAGTGCCGCAGGTCGACGTCCTGCCACAGGTCCTTGCCGTACCACGCCACCCAGCCGGCCAGGGCGAACAGCCCCGCGGCCCCCGCGAAGACCCACCATGGTCGCTGACGCAGAAGCCCCAGCCGCTCCACGATGTCGTGCTCGTGAAGCCACCAGCCGAGGGTGAAGAAGGGCAGCAGCCCCAGGGTGCGGGCGAGGGAGAAGGTGTCGTCGACGTTCGGCAGGTATCCGGCGCCGATGGAGATCGCCACGGTCCAGAGCAGCGGCCATCTGAGCAGGGCGAGATATGGCAGCACAAGACGGAACGTGCCGAGGGACAAAAGGAACCACAGCGTCCACGACGGCTGCGTCAGATTGGGATTGGCGCCGCCCTCGACGATCCACTTCGTCAGGGTCCACAGCGATTCGAAGATGACGTAAGGCACCAGGATGTCGGTGATCACGCGTGCCATCTGCACCCTGGTGGGCGGGCCGCCCTTGGAGAAGTATCCCGAGATGATGGCGAACGCGGGCATGTGGAACGCGTAGATGAGCAGGTACAGGCCGAGCGCGATATCCGAGTCGTAGGTCAGTCGCTGCACCGAGTGGCCGAGCACGACGAGCACGATGCACGCGAACCGTGCGTTGTCCCAGAACGGAACACGGCGCTTGGGGCGCGCGATGGAGCCGGTCGGCGTGGCGCCGGTCCGCGCCGCTCCGCTGTCGGACATCGTCACCGCCGGGTCTTCGAGGAACGTGTCCACATTATCCGCGGGGCGACGCCACGCGGCTTCCGCTCCGGCGATCCATCGGGGAGCCCGGGTGTAGCGTCGGGATGTCGGGGCAGGCCTCGCCCGGCTGACGGAATGAGCAGACATGACCTCAGCAAGCCTCAGCCTCGGCGTGATCGGAACCTCCCGCAAACCCGATGAGCGGCGGGTCCCCATCCATCCGGGGCACTTCGACCGCATCCCCTCGGATCTGCGCGACCGCATCGTCCTCGAGGAGGGGTACGGCGAGCGCTTCGACGTTTCGGATGCCGAGCTGCGACCCCTCGTCGGCTCGGTCGCGTCGCGCGCAGACGTGATCGCGGCATCCGATGTCGTGCTGCTGCCCAAGCCGCAGCTGGACGACGTTCGAGCGCTGCGGGACGGTCAGGTGCTGTGGGGCTGGCCGCATCTCGTGCAGGACGCGCGGATGACGCAGCTCGCGATCGACAAGCGCCTGACGATGATCGCCTTCGAGGCCATGAATCACTGGGGTGCGGACGGGACATTCGGGCTGCACGTCTTCCACATGAACAATGAGCTCGCCGGGTACTGCTCCGTCCTTCATGCCCTGCAGCTCTGCGGGTCGACGGGAGACTACGGGCGGCGGCTCACGGCCGTCGTCATCGGGTTCGGCGCGACGGCTCGCGGTGCGGTGACGGCCCTCCGCGCCCACGGCGTGCACGATGTGCGGGTCCTCACGAACCGCCGTACGGCATCCGTCGCCTCTCCCATCCACGCGGCGCACATGATCCAGTTCGACCATGACGACGGCCCGTACCTCAGCGAGGTGATCACGGATGACGGCAGGGTGCCGCTCGCGCCGTTCCTCGCGGAGAGCGACATCGTCGTGAACTGCACGCTCCAGGACCCGAACCGGCCGCTGCTGTACCTGCGGGAGAAGGATCTGGACGCGTTCCGTCCGGGCAGCCTGATCGTGGATGTGTCGTGCGACGAGGGCATGGCGTTCGAGTGGGCGCGTCCGACGAGCTTCGCCGACCCCATGTTCATGGTCGGCGGCAACACCGATTCCGGCGCCATCATCAACTACTACGGCGTCGACCACAGCCCCTCGTATCTCTGGAATTCGGCCAGCTGGGAGATCAGCGAAGCGCTGCTGCCTTTCCTTCCCACCGTGCTCGCCGGTCCGGAGGCGTGGGCCGCGGACGAGACGATCCGCCGGGCAACCGAGATGAGGGATGGCATCATCCTCAATCCCGCGATCCTCGAGTTCCAAGGCCGGGATGCCGCGTACCCGCATTCGATAGCTCCCGCCTGAGCGGCGCTCGCCGCGCCGGGACCGCTCTGCGGCTGGGCCGGGAATATCCTTGAGGGTGTCGCGTTACACGAGATACATTCACTTGCATAGAAACGCGAGGAGCGATCGTGAACGAGAACCAGATGCAGTTCGGCATCTTCACGGTGAGCGACATCACCGAAGATCCGACCACGGGGCGAACCCTCAGTGAGGCGGAGAAGATCCGCAACACCATCACCGTGGCCAAGCACGCCGAAGAGGTGGGTCTCGACGTCTTCGCCCTCGGCGAGCACCACAACCCGCCGTTCTGGTCGTCCTCTCCCACCACGACCCTCGCGTACATCGCCGCGCAGACGGAGCGCCTGCTGCTCTCGACCGCGACGACGCTGATCACGACGAATGACCCGGTGAAGATCGCCGAGGACTTCGCGATGCTGCAGCACGTCTCGGGCGGTCGCACCGACCTGATGCTCGGCCGCGGCAACACCGGCCCCGTCTACCCGTGGTTCGGCCAGGACATCCGTCAGGGCGTCCCTCTCGCCATCGAGAACTATGCCCTGCTGCACAAGCTGTGGCGGGAGGACGTCGTCGACTGGGAGGGCAGGTTCCGCACGCCGCTGCAGGGATTCACCTCGACCCCGCGCCCGCTCGATGATGTGCCCCCGTTCGTGTGGCACGGCTCGATCCGCACGCCCGAGATCGCCGAGCAGGCCGCGTATTACGGCGACGGCTTCTTCGCGAACAACATCTTCTGGCCGAAGGAGCACTACCAGCGCCTGATCACGCTCTACCGACAGCGCTACGCCCACTACGGGCACGGCACGCCGGAGCAGGCGATCGTCGGCCTCGGCGGCCAGGTCTTCATGCGGGCCAACTCGCAGGACGCCGTCCGCGAGTTCCGGCCGTACTTCGACAACGCCCCGGTGTACGGGCATGGCCCGTCGCTCGAGGACTTCGCCGAGATGACCCCGCTCTCCGTCGGTTCTCCGCAGCAGGTCATCGACCGCTACGCCGGCATGCGCGAGTACTTCGGCGACTACCAGCGCCAGCTGTTCCTCATCGACCACGCGGGTCTGCCGCTGAAGACGGTGCTCGAGCAGCTCGACATCCTGGGTGGCGAGGTCGTTCCCGCCCTCCGCAAGGAGCTCGCGAAGAACCGCCCGGTCGAGGTCCCGGATGCCCCCACCCACGCGGCCCGCGTGGTGCAGGCTGCGCGCGGTGAGCTGCCCGTCGCCGGCGGCACGAAGGCGCCTCAGCCGGTCGCCGCGCAGGCCGCACGGGGAGCCTCCTTCGGTATCGGGGGCGCACGATGAACCCTCGCCGCATCGCCGTCGTCACGGCAGGGCTCTCGAATCCGTCGACGACCCGCCTTCTGGCCGACCGCCTCGCGACGGCCACGGTGCGCGAGCTGGCCGAGCGCGACATCCAGGCGGACATCGACGTGTTCGAACTGCGCGACTACGCGCACGACATCACGAACAATCTGCTGACGGGCTTCGCCCCGCCGGCGCTGGAGTCGATGGTCAACACGGTCGTCTCCGCGGACGGGCTGATCGTCGTGACACCGATCTTCTCGACCAGCTACTCCGGGCTCTTCAAATCGTTCATCGATGTGCTCGACCCGGACGCACTCACCGGCATGCCGGTGCTGCTCGGCGCGAACGCCGGGACGCCGCGGCACTCGCTCGCGATCGACTACGCCGTGCGGCCGCTCTTCGCGTACCTGCACGCCGAGGCCGTGCCGACGGGCGTCTTCGCGGCGTCGAGCGACTGGGGCTCGAACGGCGACGGCGTCGCCCCACTGGGCGAGCGCATCGACCGGGGGGCCCGCGAGCTGGCCTCCGCGATCGCGGCGCGCGAGTCGTCGACGTCGAGCGACCCGTTCGACCCGGCGAGTTATCTGGGCGACGGCGGCTCGTTCGGCCACCTGCTCGGCGGGCTCGCGGGGGAGTAGGCCCGCGTCAGCGCCGCCAGGCGTACTCCGTCTCCGGCCTCCCCGGCGTGCCGTACCGGGAGTCGCGGCCCACGCTGCCCTGCTCCGCGAGGTGCTCGAGATACCGCCGCACCGCGACACGTGACATCCCGAGCGCCGCGGCGGCTTCGCTCGCCGAGAGCGGTCCCGACGCGCGGACGGCCGCCGCGACGCGGTCGAGCGTCGTTGCCGAGAGGCCCTTGGGCAGGTCGACGGATGCCGGGGGCCGAAGCGACCTCAGCAGCGCGTCGACCTCGGCCTGCGTCGCCTGGCCGTCGACGTCCGAGACCTTCGCCCGGAAGGCCTGGTACTGCTCCAGCCGTTCGCGGAACGTCGCGAACGTGAACGGCTTCAGCAGGTACTGGGCAACGCCCAGCGCGACCGCCTGACGCACGACATCCGCGTCCCGCACACCGGTGATGGCGATGATGTCGACGTCCGAGGCGCGGGCGCGGATGTGCCGGGCCACGTCGAGCCCGTGTCCGTCCGGCATCGTCATATCCAGCAGCACGAGGTCGATGCCCTCGGCCGGAGGACTCTCGAGCACCGCCGTCACGGCCGCCCGGGCGCCGGCGCACTCCGCAACCACCCGGAACCCGGGAAGGCGCTCGACGTACTGGCGATGCAGCTCCCGCGTGAGGCGTTCGTCGTCGACGATGAGCACCTGGATCACGACGCGCCCCTGGTCACCGTCGGCGCGCCCGCGACGCCGACCGCGGGGAGCACGACCGAGAACGCCGTGGGCGGTGCCGCAGCGAGGCTGACGGTGCCGCCGGCCGCCGCGACGACGTCCCGCACGAGCGCCAGCCCGACGCCGCGACCGGCAGCGCCGGCCGGTTTGGTGCTGAACCCGTGCTCGAAGATCCGCTCCCGGAGGCCCGGATCCACGCCCCGCCCGCTGTCGGTCACCGTGACCGACAGGTCGGCGCCGGCCCTGGCGATCCGCACCCGCACCCACCGCGGCTCAGGCCCCGCCGCCGCCGCGTCGATGGCGTTGTCGATCAGGTTGCCGACAACCGACACGGCGTCAACGGGTCCGAGCACCGATCGCGGCGCCATGGGGTCGACATCCACGATCCATTCGATGCCCCGCTCCTTGGCCTGCGAGGCCTTCCCGAGCAGCAGGGCCGCCACGGTCGGGTCGCCGTCGCGCGCGAGCACGCGGTCGACCAGGTCCTGGCTGACGCGCGAGGTCTCCGTCAACAGCTCCACCGCCTCGTCGCTGCGGCCGAGTTCGATCAGCGCGACCGCGGTGTGCATGCGGTTCCCGTGCTCGTGCGTCTGCGCACGCAGGGCCTCGCCCAGGGTGCGCACCGACTCGTACGACGAGACGGCGTCGCGCACGGCGCTTGCGGGAAGGTCGCCGGCGATCCGGCGGGTCAGGCGGCGCGCGAGCCAGGCAGCCATGATGCCGATGGCCGCGAGCGCGATGGCGATCGCGATGACGAACGGAATCTGACCCCACACTCCGGTTCCGACGCTGCCGAGGGTGATTCCGGCGGACACGAGTGCAACGACCTCGCCGTCGCTGACCACCGGGACCACCGAGCGCAGCGACGGACCCAGCGTTCCGACCGCCTCTTCGGTGAGCGACCGGCCCTCGAGCCCCTCCTCGATGGTCCCCAGATAGGGCTTTCCGATCTCGGTCGGATCGCGGTGCGTCAGCCTGATTCCGTCGGTGTTCATGATCGTGACGAAGTCGATCGGCGTCTCATCCATGATCGCCTCGGCGATGGGCTGCAGGGATGCCGTGGCCGCGGCATCCGTCCCGCTTGCCACGGCCTCGGCGACCGCAGGCATCTCGGCGATCGTCTGAGCGACGGCGAGGGTCAGGGCCTCCGCCTCGGCGCGCTCCGTCGCCTGTGCCTGCCAGGCGAGCAGCGCCACCAGCACGGCGGTGATGACCAAGACCGCTCCGAGAAAGGCGAGGAAGACGCGGGATGCCGCGCTCGCGCCGCTCCGCGCCATGCGAGCCCCCGCCTCTCCGAGACCAATACGACCGCAACCCGGCTGCGTCGCCGATGAAGGCCCAGAGTACTCGCAGGGCGGATGCCGCGACCGCGGTCCGCAGAACAGTGAAGTTTCTCCCCTGGAGGCGATGATGGCTCTTTCCAATCCCAAGACGGGATCGTTCAAGCTGCCCGGTTACAACTGGCGACGGGGCAAGACGGCCTGGGACAAGCACACCTGGCTGTACGTCGCGGTGATCGTCGCTGTCGTGGCCGGCGCGACGATCGGCCTGATCTGGCCCGAGTTCGCCGTGACCCTCAAGCCGATCGGGACGGCCTTCGTCTCGCTGATCAGGATGATGATCGCGCCGATCATCTTCTGCACGATCGTCGTGGGGGTCGGGTCGATCGCCAAGGCGGCGACGGTGGGCAAGATCGGCGGACTCGCGCTCCTGTACTTCATGGTGATGTCGACGTTCGCGCTGGCGATCGGCCTGGTGGTCGGAAACATCATCCACCCCGGCGAGGGCCTCAACATGACGGCCGCGACGTACGAGTCCGCCGCGACAGCGGAGGCGAAGACGACCGAGGAGTTCCTCCTCGGCATCATCCCGACCACGTTCTTCTCCGCGTTCGTCGGCGAGAACGTCCTCCAGGTCCTGTTCATCGCGCTGCTGGTCGGGTTCGCCCTCCAGCAGATGGGCGAAAAGGGTCAGCCCATCATGAACGCCGTCAAGCAGCTGCAGTCGCTCGTGTTCCGGATCCTCGGCATGATCCTGTGGCTCGCTCCGCTCGGCGCCTTCGGTGCCATCGCGGCCGTCGTGGGTGAGACAGGGGTGGCGGCGATCTGGAGCCTCGGCATCCTGATGGTCGCGTTCTACATCACGTGCATCGTCTTCATCGTCGGCATCCTCGGGACGCTGCTCTACGTGGTGACCCGCATCAACATCTTCAGCCTCATGAAGTACCTCGCCCGCGAATACCTTCTCATCGTGGGCACCTCCTCGAGCGAGTCGGCCCTGCCACGACTCATCGCCAAGATGGAGCATCTCGGCATCCAGCGCGCGGTCGTCGGCATCACCGTCCCGACCGGCTATTCCTTCAATCTGGACGGCACCGCGATCTACCTCACGATGGCGTCGCTCTTCATCGCATCGGGGATGGGTGCGCCGATGTCGATCCCCGAGCAGATCGGGCTGCTGGTCTTCATGATCATCGCGTCGAAGGGTGCGGCCGGCGTCACGGGTGCCGGGCTCGCGACCCTCGCGGGCGGCCTCCAGGCCTACCGCCCCGACCTCGTCGACGGCGTGGGCGTCATCGTCGGCATCGACCGCTTCATGTCCGAGGGTCGTGCCCTCACGAACTTCACCGGCAACGCCGTCGCGACGATCCTCATCGGAACGTGGGTGAAGGAGATCGACAGCGCCCGCGCGCAAGCGGTGCTCCGCGGCGAGATCCCCTTCGACGAGACGACGATGCAGGGGGACGATCACGACGGCATGTCGGATGCGAAGGATGCCGTCGGCACGCAGGGCCTCGAAGACGCGGCGATCGCCGAGGCCGAGGCGAAGGAAGCACGTCAGGCGCAGCGCGCGGTCGCCTCGCACTGAACCACGCGGAGCAGCCACGGCGCGAGCCCGTCCGGTCCCGACCGGGCGGGCTCGCTCGCGCTATGGTGCCGGAGTGACGACTTCCCCCGCAGGCACTCCCGGCGCCGACATCCCCGACTCCCGCGGCCGCACCGGCCTTGATCGCACCGGACTCGATCTGACGGGCAATCCGCGGGTGCGGGTGACGGATGTCGAACTGGTCGCGGCCGCGTGGCACGTGCTGCGGCGCACCACTCTCGAATACCAGGACGCCTCGGGCGAGTGGTCGACGCAGCAGCGCGAGACCTATGACCGCGGCAACGGCGCCACCGTGCTGCTCTACGATCCCGATCGCCGAACCGTGCTGCTCACGCGCCAATTCCGCTTCCCGGTCTACGTCAACGGCCATCCGGACGGGATGCTGATCGAGGCGGCGGCCGGACTGCTCGACGAGGATGACCCCGAGACGGCGATCCGCCGCGAGGCCGCCGAGGAGACGGGCGTGGAGATCGGCGAGCTGCAGCACGTGTACGACGTCTTCATGAGCCCCGGGTCGGTGACCGAGCGCCTGCACTTCTACGCCGCGCCGTACACCGCCGATACCAGGACCGCCGACGGCGGCGGGCTGGCGGACGAGGGGGAGGAGATCGACGTGCTCGACATCCCGTTCGACGAATCCCTGGCCATGATCCGGGACGGGCGGATCTGCGACGCGAAGACGATCATGCTGCTGCACTGGGCGGCGCTCGACGGGCCGTTCGCGCCGAGTGCCGGTCACTCACGATGATCCACCACATCAAGGTCGTCTACTGCACGCAGTGCGCCTGGATGCTGCGAGGCGCGTGGGTCGCGCAGGAGCTGCTCACCACGTTCCAGGACGAGCTGATGGGCGGGGGCGCCACCCTGGTACCGAGCACGGGCGGGATCTTCGAGGTCTACGCCGACGACCAGCTCGTGTGGTCCCGCAAGGACGACGGCGGCTTCCCGGACATCGTGCTGCTGAAGCGCCGGGTGCGCGACCGCATCGCGCCGGATCGTCCGCTCGGTCACGCGGACCGCGCCGCGGCGCGACCCGATGCCTGAGCGGTGCCTGCGAGGATAGCCCAGTGCAACCTCCCCACGAACGCCCCGACCTCTCACGGCTGATCCCGCTGATCGTGGGCGCGGCCGCCGCCATCGTCGCGATCATCTTCCTGTGGATCGTGACGTCGGTGCGCCGCGACCAGCCGTTCCCGATCGATGTCTGGTGGCACGAGCTGATGGTCTCCAATCGGACGGATGCGGGGCTGGTGCTGGCGTGGATCCCTGGACACCTCGGGGGTCCGGTGCTGGCCATCGTCACCGGACTGGTCGTCGTGGGAACACTCCTGATCCTGCGGTGGTGGTGGGCCGCCATCACCGTCGCCGCGACGCTGGTGGTGTGCATCGCCATCGCCGCTCCGCTGGCTGCGGTCGTCGCCCGGATCAGGCCGGAGGATTCGCTCGCCGAAGACGTCCCGACCTCGTTCCCCTCGGGCCACGTCGCCTTCGCGGCCGCCCTCACGACGGTTCTCGCGCTGCTCCTCCGGCATTGGGTCTGGTGGGCGCTCGCGGCGGTGTGGATCGTGTGGATGTCGTGGAGCCGGACCTATCTCGCCGCCCACTGGCTGACAGATGTCATCGGCGGGGCGTTCCTCGGCATCGCCGTCGGAATTCTCGTCTGGGCGACGGTGGAGACGATCCGCAGGCGAAGAGCGGCCCGCCTCGCGAACGCCTCGCCCTGACGTGAACGGGGGTGGCGCGGGCCGTGTTCAGCCGCGGTCCGTCGACCCCGGGATCCGGTAGATGAGATGGGTCACCCGGTCGCCGGGGTGGATCACGGGATCCTCGAACAGGATGTCGCCATCGAGCTCGCCGAACCAGCGGATGCCCCCGCCGAGCAGCACCGGCACGAGGTCGATCCGGATCTCGTCGACGACGCCCCGACGCAGACACTGCCGCACGACATCCGGCCCCGCGACCCCGATCTCCCCGCCGCCCGCGAGTTCGGCCGCGCGATCGAGCGCGGCGTCGAGGTCTCCCACGAACTCGAACGGCGCAGGGGCGCCATCCCGACGCGCGGGCGGCCAGTCAGCGGGGGGCTCCCGGTGGGTCAGCACCACGGTCGGCGACTCGTTCGGCGGATGCCCGCCCCAGCCTCTCGCGACGTCGAAGAGGCGGCGCCCGGTGAGGAAGGCGCCCTCGCGGGGCAGGGAATTCCAGTACTCCGAGTCCGCCTGGCTCAGATGGAACGGAACCGGATGACCAGGCATCCACGTCTCGACGTCCCCCGCCTCGTACCAGTCGAAGAGGGGGCCCACGCTGTCGTCGTCGCGGGCGATGAACCCGTCGATGGACATCGAGAACTGGGCGGAAACACGGCTGGAGCGGTGCATGCAACCATTGTGTTGATAAACCGCCAGGTTGTCAACGGCGAGATACGCTGCTCCCGCAGGGCGACCCCGCTACGCGCAGTGCCGCTGGACCTACAGCACGATGTCGGCGGTGGTGCGCAGTTCACGCCATCGCGGGCGGGGGAGCGCCGTGACCGGCACGAGGACATCCGCCGCGACGAGCGGGCCGAAGTCGATGCCGGCGAGGTCGCCTAGCTCGGCGATCGGCGCCTGGAAGGTGCGGAAGCCGCCCAACGGCGGCACGGCCCTGGGAGAGCCGTCCCGCAGGAGGGCGCTCTGGTCGAGCACGAACCCCGCGGCGCTGAGCGCCCCGTCGGATGCCCACGCGGCGACCTTCCAGAACCGCCGGGGAATCTGCACTCCCCGATAGAGCGGGTCGTCTTCGACCAGCACGGGTGCGGTGAAGACCGACACGCGCAGGTCCTGGGCGTCGGCGTAGCCGAGAACGTGGTCCTCGAGTCCGACCCACAGATCCTCGCCCTGATTGAAGCGACCGACCTGGGGTGCGGCGTTCGTGTAGACGAAGGTCTGCTCGGTCGCGGCGCGCGCGGTCGCGGCATCCCCCCAGCCGGGATCGCGCCGCCGGACCATGTGGCCGCGGTCGAAGTCATTGTCGCTGTAGAGGGCTGGCCCCGCCTGCGCGCTCGCGGGAACCCGGGCGTCGAGCTCCCACCTGCCCGTCCGCGGCAGGTCGAGCAGCGCCTCGCCGTCGATGTTGACGGCGGTCACGCTCGCGAGCCGGCGCTCGATGTCCAGCAGCACGCTGAAGTGCAGGTACGCCAGCTCGCGCACCTCGGCCCCGCCGAGCGGAGTCGGCACGGGGACCGGCACCCCCAGGAACGAGGCGTCGTAACCGACCTCTTCGGCGTCGATCACCCGCTCTTGCGGCGGAACTCGCGCTTGGTCTGGATCGGCCCGTGAGCCGCGTGCACCGTCGAATCGCCGTCGAGGTGCGCCTCGCCCTCGCGGTGCTTCGCGTTCTTCTTGTCGAGCGCCTCCTTGAACTTGCGCTTCTGTTCGTCGGCTGCCGCTTCCTGCGGCTTATCGTCGGTGCTCATGCCTCCCACCCTAGATCGATGCCTCCTCGCCCCGCCAGACGCGGCCGATCGCGGCGTACGACGGGCACGCTGGTAGGCTTGTGCAGGTTGCCTTCGGGCATCCGCTCAATTTCATATGAGCCACTACGGAGCAGGCCGGCAGGATGCTGGTCCCCTGTGGTGGTCTCCCAGTCGCCGATCTCGCCATCGGCGGCTGGTGGACTTCCACTGGTGACCAGCGCAAGCGCATCAAAAGCCGTGCTGAAATCTGCCTGTTCCTGCTCCTTCGAACGAACTCGCGCGCCACTCGGGCGGGCGAGGAGTTCCTCCCCGGTATGGGAGGAGCTCATCAAAGAGTCGTCCCCAGGTAGGGGAGGACTCATCAACAAAGAAGGAGATAGACCTCTTGGAAGGTCCTGAAATCACGTTCGCCGAAGCCGTTCTCGACAACGGCCGTTTCGGCACTCGCACGATCCGTTTCGAAACGGGTCGTCTCGCGCAGCAGGCGCAGGGCGCCGTCGCCGCGTACCTCGACGAGGAGACGATGCTCCTCTCGGCCACCAGCGCCGGAAAGCACCCGCGCGAAGGCTTCGACTTCTTCCCGCTGACCGTCGACGTGGAAGAGCGCTCGTACGCCGCCGGCAAGATCCCCGGCTCGTTCTTCCGCCGCGAGGGCCGCCCCTCGACCGAGGCCATCCTCGTCTGCCGTCTCATCGACCGCCCGCTGCGCCCGTCGTTCGTCGACGGCCTCCGCAACGAGGTGCAGATCGTCATCACCGTGCTCTCGATCGCGCCGGGCGAGTTCTACGACGCGCTCGCGATCAACGCGGCATCGCTGTCGACGCAGATCTCGGGTCTGCCGTTCTCCGGCCCCATCGCCGGCGTGCGCCTCGCCCTCATCCCTGGTCACGGCGACAACGCCGACCAGTGGATCGCGTTCCCCACCGTCACCCAGCTCGAGGAGGCCGTCTTCGACCTCATCGTCGCCGGTCGGGTCATCACCGCTGCCGACGGCAGCGAGGACGTCGCGATCATGATGGTCGAGGCCGAGGCCACCGAAGGCAGCTGGAACCTCATCAAGGGCGGCGCCACCAAGCCGAACGAGCAGGTCGTGGCCGAGGGCCTCGAGGCCTCGAAGCCCTTCATCAAGCAGCTGGTCGCGGCACAGAACAGCGTCGCGAGCACGGCGGCCAAGGAGATCCAGGACTACCCGGTCTTCCTGCCGTACACGAAGGAGACCTACGACTTCGTCGCCGGTCGCGCGTACGATAAGCTCGTCCCGATCTACCAGATCGCCGACAAGCAGGAGCGCCAGAACGCGGATGACGCGGTCAAGGATGCCGTCAGGGCCGAGCTGACCGCCGCGGTCGAGGCCGGCGAGCTTCCGGCCACCGCCACGCTCGAGTTCTCCGCTGCCTACAAGTCGGTGACGAAGATCATCGTGCGCGGCCGCATCCTCGCCGAAGGCGTGCGCATCGACGGCCGCGGGCTGGCGGACATCCGCCCGCTCGATGCCGAGGTGCAGGTCATACCGCGCGTGCACGGCTCCGCGATCTTCCAGCGCGGCGAGACCCAGATCCTGGGCGTCACCACGCTGAACATGCTCAAGATGGAGCAGCAGATCGACTCGCTGTCGCCTGTGACGCACAAGCGCTACATGCACCACTACAACTTCCCGCCGTACTCGACCGGTGAGACCGGCCGAGTGGGCAGCCCCAAGCGTCGCGAGATCGGGCACGGCTTCCTGGCCGAGCGCGCCCTCGTGCCGGTGCTGCCCAGCCGCGAGGAGTTCCCGTACGCGATCCGCCAGGTGTCCGAGGCTCTCGGCTCCAACGGCTCGACGTCGATGGGTTCCGTGTGCGCCTCGACCCTCTCGCTGCTCAACGCCGGTGTGCCGCTGCGCGCACCCGTCGCGGGCATCGCGATGGGCCTCGTATCCGACCAGGTCGACGGTCAGACCCGCTACGCGGCGCTGACCGACATCCTCGGTGCAGAAGACGCTCTCGGTGACATGGACTTCAAGGTCGCCGGCACGAGCGAGTTTGTCACGGCGATCCAGCTCGACACGAAGCTCGACGGCATCCCGACCTCGGTGCTGACCGCCGCGCTCCAGCAGGCCCACGACGCCCGCCTGACGATCCTCGGCGTGCTGAACGCCGCGATCGACGGTCCGGACGAGATGGCGCCGACGGCTCCGCGCGTGATCAGCGTGCAGATCCCGGTCGACAAGATCGGCGAGCTGATCGGCCCCAAGGGCAAGACGATCAACGCGATCCAGGACGAGACCGGCGCGCAGATCTCCATCGAGGAGGACGGCACCGTCTACATCGGCTCGGCGGACGGCCCCTCGGCCGAACTCGCCCGCGCCCAGGTGAACGCGATCGCCAACCCGACGAACCCGGAGATCGGCGAGCAGTTCCTCGGAACCGTCGTCAAGATCGCCACCTTCGGCGCGTTCGTCTCGCTCCTTCCCGGCAAGGACGGACTGCTGCACGTCAGCGAGGTCCGCAAGCTCGCCGGCGGCAAGCGCGTCGAGAACGTCGAAGACGTGCTCGGTGTCGGCCAGAAGATCCTGGTGCGCATCACGAAGATAGACGACCGCGGCAAGCTGTCGCTCGAGCCCGTGGTCGAAGAGGCCGCGGGGACCGAGTCGCCGGTGGCCGCGCCGGAGAGCCTCGAGGCACCCGCAGAGGTCTGAGCGACGCTCTGACGGAGCAGAAAAGGCCCGGCTGTCCCCTATTCGGTGGACAGCCGGGCCTTCGCTTGCGCACCGTGACCAAACTGTTATGTAATGTTTACCGCCGGTCCGCCTGATTGACGGTCTCTGTC
Organism: Micromonospora sp. DT81.3; assembly: GCF_049847225.1. Taxonomy (NCBI): domain Bacteria; kingdom Bacillati; phylum Actinomycetota; class Actinomycetes; order Micromonosporales; family Micromonosporaceae; genus Micromonospora; species Micromonospora sp. DT81.3. The sequence goes on along the minus strand of NZ_JBNCNY010000002.1, from coordinate 266,402 downwards.
GGAGCCCTGCTCTAGCCTCGAAGTACGCGCCGGGGGGTGCGCATTAGATCACGAAGAACCCAAGGGCTTCGTGGGGGGTGGGCTCATGTCTTTCTTCGGCGTTGGTACAACGGCTTCCGCCGAGGTGCCATCCGGTGGACCGGATGTCCAGGCGAACGCGCCGCACCCATCAGCCCCCATTCCCGTCCAGGGACCCGCCGTCGGACGCAGCGTGCGCGTCCCACTGGGCGAATCAGGCCCCGGGGTCTTCCCGCTGATCCTCGGCGGTGCCGAGTTCGGCTGGAATGTCGACCTCGAGTCGAGCCACGACATCCTCGATCGCTACGTCGAGCTGGGCGGCAACACCGTCCACACCGCGGACGCATACTCCGCCGGCCGCAGCGAGCACATCATCGGGCAGTGGACCCGCTCCCGCGGACTCCGCGACGACGTGGTGCTGGCGGTGCGCGTCGGCGGCCACGCCGACAATCCGGGGCTCGGTCCGGTCAGTCTGGTGCGAGCCGTGGAAGCGTCGCTGACGCGCCTCGGCACCGACCGCATCGACGTGCTCTATCTCGACGCCACCCATGCCGACGCTCCGCTGGAGGACACGCTCGCCACCGCCGAGTGGCTCGTCGAGGCCGGCAAGGCGCGGGCACTCGGCGCGTTTGCCTTCTCCGCTGAGAAGTTGGTGGAAGCACGCATCCTGGCATCTGCCGGCTACCCGCGCATCACGGTGCTCGACGCGCCGTACAACGTGCTGCGGCGACAGGAGTTCGAGGGTGACGTCCGCCTCGTCGCGAGCGCGCAGAGCGTCGCCGTCACTCCTTCCCACGCGCTCGAGCACGGCTTCCTCTCGGGCCGCCACCGCCAGCGCTCCCGACTCAGCCACACGGTCCGCGGCGCCCAGATGGTCGGCAGCCTCAACCGCCGGGGCACGCGCACGCTGCGCGCGCTGGATGCCGTCGCCGCCGAGTTGCAGGTGCCGGACGCCGCGGTCGCTGTGGCATGGCTGCTCGCGCAGAAGACCGTCGTGGCGCCGATCGTCAACGCCTACGCGGCTCAGCACGTCGAGGAGCTCGTACAGGGCGTCGGTGTGCACCTCAGCCGAGCACAGCTGGCCGAGTTGAACAGGGCGGCCGAGTAGCGGAGACCGACCCTGCGGCGGCCCTGGCGCGACGTGGCATAGTCTGATGGTTCCCCCCAGCCGAAGTATCGGAGTGATGTGCAGTGACGCACTTTATCTACCTCGTGCGCCACGGTGAGCATCAGGATGCCGAGCACGGCCTCCATGACGGACCGCTGTCGGCGCGCGGCCGGAGGCAGGCCTCCCTCATCGCCGATCGCCTCTCCGGGGTGCCGCTGGAGGCGGTCTGGCACTCCCCGCTCGAGCGGGCAGCGCAGACCGCCCGGATCGTGGCCGACCGGCTGCCGTCCGTGACACCCGAGCCGTCGGCGCTGCTCTTCGACTGCGTGCCGACGGGCATGACCGGGCAGACACCCGCCGCTTTCGAGCCGTTCTTCGGCTCGATCACCGAGGCGGAGGTCGATGCCGGCCGGGCGCAGATGGCCGATGCCGTCAGCGAGTTCTTGGTGCGTCGGCAGGGCGATGTGCACGAGCTCCTCATCACCCACAATTTCGTCATCGCCTGGTTCGTGCGCGAAGTGCTGCAGGCGCCGGAGTGGCGCTGGATGACGCTCAACCAGGCGCACGGCGGCCTGACGGTGATCTCGCAGAAGCAGGGCAGGCCCTGGACGCTGAACGCCTTCAACGACCTCGCGCATCTGCCCTTCGAGCTCCGCACCGGCCTTTCGGACCACACCGTCGTCTAGGCCGGATCAGACGGGCGAGAGAACCTTCCCGTACCAGCGCGTGGCGTTGCTGTTGTCGTTGTACGGCTCGATGGGGGTGAAGCCGGAGCGGGCGTACAGAGCGCCGGCGGCCTCGAGGGTGTGATGGGTGTCGAGCACGAGCTCGACGGCGCCCCACTCGCGTGCCCGGCGCTCGAGCTCATCCATCAGCAGCCGCCCCCAGCCCCGGCCGCGCGTCTCGGGGCGCAGGTAGAGGTGCTTGATCTCGTAGCGCCGGCCGTGCGGACCATCCGGGATCGCGCGGATCCCTCCGCATCCCACCGGCGCTCCGTCGTCGTCCTCCACGAGGAGGAAGACACCCGCCGGCGGCTCGAACGTCTCCGGGGCGGGAAAGGTGGTGCGGTAGGTGGCGTCGGGGAATCCGGTGGCTCTTGCAGCGAAGTACTCCGCGAGCAGCGCGTGGGCATCCGGCGCGTCGACGGCGGATGCGCGAAGCAGTACCATGCTTCGAGCCTAACGAGTGGGCGGAAAGGACCGCGCGGCGGCCGAACGTAGGATGGACCCATGACGACGCGTGTGGCACTCGTGGGCGGCACCGGCAGGCTCGGGAGCATCATCCGCACTGTCGTCGACCAACTGGACGACTTCGAGGTCCTCGCCGTGCTGGGCTCGGGCAGCGACTGGGACGATCTGTCCGGCGCCGACCTGGTGGTCGATGCGAGCACACCGGCGGTGAGCATCGACGTCGTCCGCGCCGCCATCGAACGCGGCATCAACGTGCTGGTCGGCACGTCGGGCTGGTCGAGCGAACGAGTTGCGCTCGTCCGTCCGCTCGTCGACGCCGGCGGCACCGGAGCGGTCTTCATCCCGAACTTCTCGCTCGGCTCGGTGCTCGGCTCCGCGCTTTCCGCTGCCGCCGCCCCCTTCTTCCCGTCGATCGAGATCGTCGAGGCGCACCGCGAGACGAAGGTCGACTCGCCGAGCGGCACCGCCGTTCGCACCGCCGAGCTCATCGCCGCGGCCCGCGCCGATGCCGGCCCCGTCGAGTCTCCGCACGTCGATCAGCGGGCCCGCGGCCAGCAGGTCGCGAGCGTTCCCATCCACTCGCTGCGCCGGCCGGGTGTCGTCGCGAGGCAGGAGGTGATCCTCGCCGGAGCGGGCGAGTCGTTGACCATCACGCACGACACCATCGAGCCCGCCACGGCGTACGCCCCCGGCATCCGGCTCGCCCTGCAGGCCGCTCGCGCAGCGCGGGGAGTGACGATCGGCCTCGAGAACTTCATCGACATCGGCATCCGCGTCCCCGGCACACCAGGGGCCGCCCCGGTCGACGACGGCGGCGTGCCCGGCCAGGTCGCTCGGGCGACAGGGGCGTGAGCGCCCGCATCGGCGTGGCCGTCATGGCCGCGCTGCTCGTCCTGTATCTCGTGCTGGTGGCGCAGCGCGGATGGCTGCTCCTGCGCAGCGGTGACCCCATCGGCGTGGCGATGGGCGTCGCCCTCTTCGTCCTGCCGGCGATCGCCGGGTGGGCACTCGTTCGCGAGCTGATGTTCGGCCGGTCGGCGGAGCGCCTCGGCGCGCGGCTCGAGGCGGACGACGCCCTCCCCGCCGAATCCGTCGCGGTCAGGCCCAGCGGTCGGGTGCTTCGAGAGGAGGGCGACGCCCTGTTCCCGGTCTACCGGGAGGCGGTCGAGGCCGCTCCGGAGGACTGGCGCGCCTGGTACCGGCTCGGACTCGCCTACGATGCGGCGGGCGACAGACGACGCGCACGCTCCGCGATCCGGCAGGCGATCCGCCTCGAGGCGGGCTCGCGCGACGTCAGCCCGTGACGCTCACCCGGCGCCCCGTGACGCTCAGTCGGCCCGGAGTGCGGCCGCGATCGCTTCCTCCACCGTCGTGTGCTGGAACGTGAAGCCCGAGCCCTGCAGCGCCGCGGGCACGACATCCGCGTCCGCGGCGAGGAGTGCATCCGTCGCATCCGACCCGAGGACGAGCTTCATCCCCCAGATCGGCGCGCGCACGACATAGGGGCGGTTCATCGCCCGCGCGAGCGCGAAACCGAGGTCATTCGCCGTGGCGCGGGTCGGCCCGGTCAGGTTCGCAGGGCCTTCGACGTCGGCATCCAGAAGGTGCCGGATGGCACGCACCTCGTCATCCAGTGAGATCCACGGCCACGCCTGCGTGCCTCGCCCGATGGGGCCGGCGACGCCGAATCTCGTCAGCAGCAGCAGGGGCTTCAGCACGCCGCGCGGATGCACGAGCGGCGCGGTGCGGGTCAGCACCACACGCGCGTGCGGTCCGGCCGCGAGCGCTGCGGACTCCCATTCGCCGCACAGGTCTGCGAGAAACGACTCCCCGCGCGGCGAGGCTTCCGTGAGCTTGCGCCCCGGCGCCGAGCCGTAGTAGCCGACGGCGGACGCCGAGACGAACGCGGGCGCGTCCGCCCCGAGCGCCTTGATCGCGGTCGCCAGCGCGCGCGTGGGCGTGATGCGGGACCAGAGCAGGGTGCTCTTGTAGGAGCGGGTCCAGGGGAAGCGACCGATGCTGGCGCCGTTCATGCCGACAACGGCATGCGCCCCCTCGAGCACGCCGGGGTCGAGGACTCCGCCGCCCGTCAGCCACTCGACCTCATCCGGCGCCTCCGGGGGCCGCCGCACGAGCGTCGTCACGCGGATGCCGTCGGCGCGGAGGCTGTCCACCAGCGCGGAGCCGATGAGCCCTGAGGACCCCGCCACCACGACGTGGCGCGAGGGCCCGTCCCCATCGTCAGGCAAGCGTCGCCTCGAGTGTGATCTCGACGCCCGCCAGGGCCTTCGAGACGGGGCAGTTCGCCTTGGCCGTCTCGGCGATCCGGTCGAAGTCCGCCTGGTCGAGGCCCGGCACGACCGCGTTGACGTTCAGGTGGCTCCCGGTGATGCCGACACCGGGCTTGAAGGTGACCGATGCCGTGGTGTCGATGGATTCCGGCGGGGTGCCGTTGTTCGTGAGCTCGAGCGAGAAGGCCATGCTGAAGCACGAGGAGTGCGCTGCGGCGATGAGCTCCTCGGGGGTGGTAGTCGTGTCCGATCCCTCGCTGCGCGCCTTCCAGTTCACATCGAACGTTCCGGAATGTGACGAGTCGAGCGTGACGGTGCCCGATCCCTCGAACAGGGTGCCCTTCCAGGCGGTGGATGCTTCACTCGTTGCGGTCATATGATTCTCCGGTTCTCGCGGACTGGTGCGGGCTTCCACGCCCGCGGCCAGCCTAAACCGGCAGCGCACGGCAGGGCGATGGCTTGACGGATCGGATGCCGTGTGCGGATCCGGTGATCGCCGCGACGGCCGGGTCCGCGGCGCTACGCGGACGCGGCGCGCCGGCGGCCGATGATCCCGACGCGCTGCAGAAGCAGGTACAGCTCGCACCCGAGGCAGTAGCCGAAGGCGGCGTTGAGCAGGGCGGCGACGAATGCCGCGGCCGCCGCCACGGGCAGCGCCCACGGCACGCCCGCGAGATGCAGCAGCAGCCCGGCACCGGTCACGAGCAGGCCGACACCCTGGGCGAAGCGCGGAGGACGCGGATCCTCCCACTCGGTGGGGGGTTTGAGGCGCGGGCCTACGGCACGGCGGAAGAGCACGGCGTACGGGTGGGTACTCGGCGAGAGTACGCCCCACAGGAACAGTCCGGCGATGAGGAGCAGTACCGGGAAGCCGGGATCACCGGCTCGCTGCGCCGCCGTTGCCGCCGGCATCCCGGCCGACGTGGCGATCCCCGTGAGCGCCAGCAGCACTGCCGGCAGCAGCAGGACGGCCGTGATGGACGCCGCGAAGCGCGGACCGCGCGGATCGATCCGACCGGACGTCTCAGGCATGGGAACGCTCCTGTTCTCCCACGACCCGGGCCACCTCGAGTTCGACGACGTCACGCCGGGCTGCTCCCCCGAAGCGGGTCTGCACGACGCCGTTCCGATCGAGGATGAGGGTCGTCGGCGTCTGGAGCACGTGGAAGTGCTTGGCGATATCCGGTCGGTGGGTGAGATCGATGTCGAGGTGGGCCACGCCGTCGAAGCTTTCGGCGACATCGGCGAGGGTGCGATGCACCGCGGGGCAGCGGGTGCACATCTCCGTGCTGAACTGCAGCAGCGTCGCGCGTTCGCCGAGCGGGGGGGCCCCGAGACGGGAGGCCTCGATGACCTCATGCGCCCTCGAGGGCCGCGGCCGGCCCTGGCGCCACTTGAGGAGTGCGCCGACGCCGATCGTCAGCACCAGCAGAGCGGTGAGGGCGAAAAGCGCGTTGATCAGGGTCACAGCACCCCAGGCTAACCCCTTGCGCCTGAATGGAAGGCCGAAGGGGTCTCTGTGACGCGCGTCCGGTGACAATCCCGGTGTCGGCGGCGTCGGTAGTGTGGGGCGCGTGAGCGATGCGACATCCACGGCAGCAGAGAGTGCAGTTCCCGAATTCCGAAGCGACGTCACCGTCGAACTCGTCCGCTCCAGCGCGTCGGATTCCGACGTCCTCTTCGCGGCGCGGGTCTCGACGCAGGGGGAGCAGACCCTCGGCGAGGCGCAGTCGGATGCCGGTGCCACCAGCCGCGACCGGGGACTGATCAACTACCTCATGCGGGACCGACACGGGTCCCCGTTCGAGCACAACTCGATGACCTTCTACGTGCAGGCGCCGATCTTCGTGTTCCGCGAGTTCATGCGCCACCGCATCGCCTCGTACAACGAGGAATCCGGCCGATACCGCGAGCTGCGGCCGGTGTTCTACGTTCCCGGGCCCGATCGCCGGCTCATCCAGGTCGGCAAGCCAGGTGCCTACGAGTTCCTCGAGGGCACCCCCGACCAGAGCGCCCTCGTCGACGAGGTGACCCGTGCGTCGTCCGTCGCCGCCTTCGATGCCTATCAGCGGATGCTGGAGGCCGGTGTGGCCCGCGAAGTCGCCCGCATCGTCCTTCCCCTGAACATCTACTCGTCGATGTACGTGACGATGAATGCCCGCGCGCTCATGAACTTCCTGTCGCTGCGCACCAGGGTGGCGGGCACTCACTTCCCCTCCTTCCCGCAGCGCGAGATCGAGATGTGCGCCGAGAAGATGGAGACGGCGTGGACGGCGCTCATGCCGATGACGCATGCCGCCTTCAATGCGAACGGTCGGGTCGCCCCCTAGGCCGCGGGGCGCGCCGGGTCGGCGCCGACATAGGCTGACACGCATGGTGAGAACGGCATTGATCACGGGCGCGAGTTCCGGCATCGGAGCGGAATTCGGGCGGCAGCTTGCCGCGCGCGGCATGGACCTGGTGCTCGTCGCGCGCGACAGGGCGGCGCTGTCGACGCTCGCCATCGCCCTGCACGACGAGCACGGCGTCGAGGTCGAGGTGCTGAGCGCCGACCTGCTCGTGCCGCGACAGCGGGACCGCATCGTCCGCCGCCTGACCGACCCGGAGCAGCCGATCGACATGCTCGTCAACAACGCCGGATTCGGGCTGCCGCTGCAGTTCGAGCGCAACGACGTCGAGGACGAGGTGCGCCACCTGGAGCTGCACGTCGAGGTGCCGATGCGGCTGACCCACGCCGCGCTCGGGCCGATGCTGCAGCGGGGGAGCGGACGCATCGTCAACGTCGCCTCCGTGGCCGGGTTCATCCCGCGTGCGACCTACGGCGCATGCAAGGGATGGCTGATCGCCTTCAGCCGTTGGGCGAACGGGAAGTACTCGGGACGCGGCGTCACCGTCACCGCGGTCTGCCCGGGCTACACGCACACCAACTACCACGAGCGGATGGGACTGGCTCCGGGCGCCGAGGGAGTCCCGGGCTGGATGTGGCTCGACGTGAGGGACGTCGTCGGCGAGGCACTGCGCGACGTGGCCCGCGGCAGAGGCGTGTCGATCCCGTCGCTCCGATACAAGGCACTCGTCGCCCTGTCGCGGGTGGCACCGCCGGGACTCGCCGCGAGGATCGGCGAGCGCGGCAGACCGTCCGCGGGTGCGGGTCGCACCGCGATCGGCTGATGGCCCTGCCCTCCTCCGCCCGGATGACCCGCCACCGCGCGACCGATAGCCTGAGGGCATGACGCACACCGGCAACCCATTCGGTCAGGTGCTCGTCGCGCTCGTCACCCCGATGACGGCCGACGGCGAGGTCGATTGGTCTGCCGTCGAGAAGCACATGGACGACGTGATCACCGCCGGCGCCGACGGCATCGTCGTCACGGGCACCACGGGCGAGACCAGCACGCTTACCGACCCGGAGAAGATCCGGCTCGTCGAGGTCGGCAAGGATGTCTCGGCCGGCCGCGCGAAGATCATCACGGGCGGCGGATCCAACGAGACCGCACACGCGATCGGCCTCTACAAGGCGAGCGAGAAGGCCGGCGCCGACGGCATCATGATCGTCACGCCGTACTACAACAAGCCGACGCAGGCCGGCATCCTCACGCACTTCCGGCTCGTCGCCGACGCGACCGACCTGCCCGTCATCCTCTACGACATCCCCGGCCGCACGGGCGTGCCGATCAAGTACGAGACGATCCTGCGGATCGCGAAGCACCCGAACGTGCTCGCGATCAAGGACGCGAAGGGCGACTTCAGCGAGGTCAGCCGTGTGCTGAACCAGACCGACCTGATGTACTTCTCCGGCGACGACGCCAACGTGCTGCCGCACCTGAGCATCGGGGCCGCCGGTCTGATCGGCGTCACGGCCAACATCGCGTCCGCCCCGTACCGCACGATCGTCGACGCGGTGAACCGAGGCGACCTCGCCGCCGCCACCGCGGCTCACAAGAGTCTCGAACCCCTGGTGCGCGCGACGATGACGCACGTGCCGGGCACGGTCGCGGCGAAGTACATCCTGCACGGCCTGGGTCGCATCGGCAGCCCGCGTGTCCGCCTTCCGCTCGTCGGCCCCGAAGAGTGGGAGGCCGCCATGATCGAAGACGAGCTCGCCCTCGTGAAGGACGTCCCGGGCGCCGATTTCTCCAACTTCCGCCCCGACCGCAACGCCGCCGCCGGCGGCGCGCTGCCGAAGGTGCACGGAACCACTCGCTGAGGGGATGCGCGCCATCCCGAGGAGGCACTGAATGCCCACGAACGTCTACGATCCGCCCGCGCTCGCGCCACAGACCCTGCGGGTCACCCCGCTCGGCGGGCTCGGCGAGATCGGTCGCAACATGACCACCTTCGAGTACGAGGGCAAGATCCTCATCGTCGACTGCGGGGTGCTGTTCCCCGAGGAGCACCAGCCGGGGGTCGACCTGATCCTGCCCGACTTCGAGCCGATCAAGCACCGACTCGACGACATCGTCGGCGTGGTGCTCACACACGGCCACGAAGACCACATCGGCGCGGTTCCCTACCTGCTGAAGCTCAAGTCCGACATCCCCCTGATCGGCTCCGGCCTCACGCTCGCCCTCATCGAGGCGAAGCTCAAGGAGCACCGGATCAAGTCGTACACGCTGACCGTCAGCGAGGGTCAGCACGAGCGGATCGGACCCTTCGACCTCGAGTTCATCGCGGTCAATCACTCGATCCCCGACGCCCTGGCCGTCGCCATCCGGACCCCCGCCGGCCTCGCCCTCGCCACAGGCGATTTCAAGATGGATCAGCTGCCGCTGGACGGGCGCCTCACCGACCTCCGCGCGTTCGCCCGGCTGGGGGAGCAGGGCGTCGACCTGTTCCTCGTCGATTCGACGAACGCGGACGTCCCGGGTTTCACGGCGCTGGAGCGCAGCATCGGCCCCGTGCTCGATCAGGTGATCGGCAAGGCGCCCCGGCGCGTGATCGTGGCGAGCTTCGCGAGCCACGTGCACCGCGTGCAGCAGGTGCTGGATGCCGCGGCGGCGCACGGTCGCCGTGTCGCGCTCCTCGGTCGGAGCATGGTCCGCAACATGACGATCGCCGATGAGCTGGGCTACCTCAACGTTCCCGAGGGCGTCCTCATCGACTACAAGAAGGCGCGCGACCTGCCGGACGACAAGATCGTCTACATGTCGACGGGCTCGCAGGGCGAGCCCATGGCCGTGCTCAGCCGCATGGCCAACAACGACCACGAGATCGAACCGGGTCCGGGCGACACGGTGATCCTGGCCTCGAGCCTCATCCCGGGCAACGAGAACGCGGTCTACCGCGTGATCGACGGGCTCACCAAACTGGGTGCGAACGTGGTCCACAAGGGCAACGCCAAGGTGCACGTCTCCGGCCACGCGGCCGCGGGCGAGCTGCTCTACTGCTACAACATCCTGCAGCCGAAGAACGTGCTTCCCGTGCACGGCGAGTACAGGCACCTGATCGCCAACGCGAAGCTCGCGCAGGACACCGGCATCGCGCCCGAGCGCACGATCGTCGGCGAGAACGGCACGGTGATCGACCTGCGCGACGGCGTCGCCTCGGTCGTGGGGCAGCTCGACCTCGGATTCGTGTACGTCGACGGCTCGACCGTGGGCGAGATCACGGATGCCGACCTGAAGGATCGCCGGATCCTCGGCGAAGAGGGCTTCATCTCCGTGATCGTCGTGGTGGATGCCGCGACCGGCAGGGTCATCTCGGGCCCCGAGATCCACGCCCGGGGGTTCGCGGAGGACGACGCCGTGTTCGAGGGGGTCAAGCCGAAGATCGCGGCGGCGCTCGCCGACGCCGCGCAGTCCGGGGTCCGCGACAACCACGCCCTCTCGCAGATCGTCCGCCGTACCATCGGCCGGTGGGTGAACACTTCGCTCCGCCGCAAGCCGATGATCATCCCCCTCGTGATCGAGGCGTAACACGGCGCGGGTACTATCCCCGCATGGCCACCTTCCGCGTACGCCCCGCCGGTCAGTCCGACGGCGCCTTCCTCGGCGACATGGTCGTCGAGGCCGCCAACTGGCGGCCGGAGGCGGCGCGTCCGAAGGTGCAGCTGCTCTCCGACGCCGAGCACACCCGGTACCTGACGGGCTGGAAGCGCCCTGCCGACGCCGGTTTCATCGCCGTCGACGCGGGCGGCGATCCCATCGGGGCCGCCTGGTATCGCCTCATGCCCCGCAGCGACCCCGGATTCGGCTACGTCGGAACGGGCGTGCCCGAGCTGATCATCGGGGTTCGCCCCATCTGGCGCGCCCACGGCGTCGGTCGGGCCCTTCTGCAGGCGCTGACGGAACAGGCGCGCGCGGACGGCTACGCGCGCATCAGCCTGAGCGTCGAGCGGGCCAACTTCGCCACGACGCTGTACCGCTCGGAGGGCTTCGCCGTGACGCAGCGCGGAGTCGGCCGCGACACGATGGTGAAGCGGCTGCGCTGAGCGAGCCCGCCGACGCCACCTCGCGGAGATAACGCTCCCGCGTCGTTCCGGTGATTCGGGGGCGCTTCCGCCTACCGTGGAGGAATGGCCAGGAGCTCAAGCCCGACCAAGAATGGTCGCGCGCCCGCGAACGCGTCATCTTCGCGCGCCCGCAAGCCGGCCCCCGCGCCGAAACGGTACGTCGGCGAGGAGGACAAGCCGCCCGTTCTGGCACGCGCATGGATGGGCCTGGCGCACGGCACCGGCGGCCTGTTCCGGGCGTTCGGTCCCGAGACGCTCGAGAAGGAGCAGCGCCGCGACGGCCTGCCGTTCCTCCTCGTCCTCCTCGCCATCGCGGGAACCGTCGTCGAGTGGTTCTTCATCGGCAACGAGGTCGCCGAGAACATCAGCGCCTACACCGTCGGCGGACTGATCGGCCGCGTGGCCTTCGTGTTCCCCGTGCTGCTTCTGCTGCTTGCGGGCTGGCTCTTCCGGCATCCGTCATCGGTGCACGACAACGGCCGCATCGGCATCGGCTTCGGCCTCTTCACTCTCACCGTCGCCGGCTTCTGCCACGTCGCGGGCGGACGGCCCGTCCCACGCGAGGGGCTTCCCGCGCTCAGCGAGGCCGGCGGGCTCTTCGGCTGGATGGTCGGCGAACCTCTTGCGATGCTGCTGACGGATGTCGGCGCCTACATCGTGCTGTCGCTGCTCGCCGTGCTCAGCATCCTCATTCTCACGAAGACCCCGCCCAACCGCATCGGCAAGCGGCTCGGTGACCTCTACTTCTGGATGTTCGACGCCGAGCGCAAGCCGGAGCCGCAGCCCGGCGTCGTCACGGCCGTGCCGGCATCCGACGCCGACCCTTCGATGCCGGATCCTTCGATTCCATGGTGGCGCCGCAACAAGACCGGCCGCGAGGAGGACCCGGACTCGGGCATCGGATCGCAGGATCTGACCGAGCTGCTCACCCCTGGACAGGCGCAGGGCGGCTTCGAGCAGGCCATCGCCCCGGCGGTGCCCCCGTCGCCGTCGCCCGTGATCTTCGATGCGGCGACCGAGGTGCTCGGCAACGTGCAGGCCGTCGCCGGATCGCTCGGCAAGGGCGGCGCGACATCGATCCTCGACGACGGCGAGGACGACGACGACGCCCTCCCCGGACTCTCCGGCTTCGGCACCGACGGACCCGGTGCCGGCGGCCCCCGCCCTCCCGCGCCGCCGTACAAGCTGCCCTCCACCGCGACGCTCGCCGCCGGCACGCCGCACAAGGAGCGCTCCGCGGCGAACGACGCGATCGTGGCCGCCATCACGAGCGTGCTGCAGCAGTTCCAGGTGGATGCCCGTGTCACGGGCTTCTCGCGCGGTCCCACCGTCACGCAGTACGAGGTCGAGGTGGGGCACGGCGTGAAGGTGGAGCGCATCACGGCGCTGACCAACAACATCGCGTACGCGGTCGCCTCGAACGAGGTGCGCATCCTCGCCCCGATCCCCGGCAAGAGCGCGATCGGCGTCGAGATCCCCAACACCGACCGAGAGATCGTGACGCTCGGCGATGTGCTCCGCTCGCCGACCGCGATGAACAGCACGCACCCGATGACCATCGGCGTGGGCAAGGACGTCGGCGGCGGCTACGTCATCGCGAACCTCGCGAAGATGCCCCACCTCCTCGTCGCCGGTTCGACCGGCTCCGGCAAGTCGAGCTTCGTCAACTCGATGATCACGAGCCTGCTGATGCGGGCCAAGCCCTCCGACGTGCGGATGGTGCTGATCGACCCCAAGCGCGTCGAGCTGACCTCCTACGCGGGCGTGCCGCACCTCATCACCCCGATCATCACGAACCCGAAGAAGGCGGCCGAGGCGCTGCAGTGGGTCGTGAAGGAGATGGACATGCGGTACGACGACCTCGCGTCGTTCGGCTTCCGTCACATCGACGACTTCAACAAGGCCGTCGTCGCGGGCGAGATCGATGTGCCGCCGGGCAGTGAGCGCGTGCTGAAGCCCTATCCCTACCTGCTGGTCGTGGTCGACGAGCTCGCGGATCTCATGATGGTCGCCCCCCGCGACGTCGAGGATTCGATCGTACGCATCACGCAGCTCGCCCGGGCAAGCGGCATCCACCTGGTGCTCGCCACCCAGCGACCCTCGGTGGATGTGGTCACCGGCCTCATCAAGGCCAACGTCCCTTCCCGGCTTGCCTTCGCGGTGACCAGCGTGACCGACTCCCGGGTCATCCTCGACCAGCCGGGGGCCGACCGCCTGATCGGCCAGGGCGACGCGCTCTTCCTGCCGATGGGCGCCTCGAAGTCCATCCGCGTGCAGGGCGCGTGGGTCAGCGAGGCCGAGATCGAGAAGGTCGTCAAGCATGTGACGCAGCAGGCCCGGCCGGAGTACCGCGAGGTCGCCGTGGCGGCCGAGAAGAAGGAGATCGACGCCGACATCGGAGACGACCTCGAGCTTCTGCTGGCCGCGGCGGAGCTCGTGGTGTCCACGCAGTTCGGCTCGACATCCATGCTGCAGCGCAAGCTGCGCGTCGGCTTCGCCAAGGCGGGCCGGTTGATGGACCTTCTGGAGTCCCGCGAGATCGTCGGACCCTCGGAGGGGTCCAAGGCCCGCGATGTGCTCGTCACCGCCGAGCAGCTGCCCGGCGTGCTCGCACAGATGCGAGGTGAGGACGCGCCGGCCTCCGGCGGCCGCTCGCTGGGCATGTCCGCGGGCGCGGCGGACCCGATCGAGGCCCAGTACGAAGGGATGCCCGTCGTCGAGGAGGATGGCGACGAAGACGCGTGGGGCCTGACGGGTCGCGACTGATGGCCGTGCCCCGGCAGCTCCCGAACACGATCACGCTGGTGCGCATCCTCTGTGCGCCGATCTTCCTCTGGATGCTGATCGCCGACGGGGGTGCCGACGGACCGCTCCGCTGGTGGGCGGCGGCCCTCTTCATCGTCGCGATCGCCAGCGACGGGATCGACGGCTGGATCGCGCGCCGGTACGACATCGTCACGGACCTCGGAAAGCTCCTCGACCCGATCGCCGACAAAGTGCTGACGGGGTTCGCATTCGTCGGGCTGTCGATCCTCGGCGAACTGCCGTGGTGGGTCACGATCCTGGTGCTCGTGCGGGAGGTGGGCATCACGGTGCATCGCCTCGTCGTCGCGAGCGACCACGTCGTCGCGGCCGCCTGGATGGGCAAGCTCAAGACGCTGGCGCAGGCGGTCGCGCTCTCCCTCGCGCTCCTGCCCCTGTGGACCCTCGTGGGGGAGTGGATCTTCTGGGTCAACACGGTCACGATGTGGATCGCCGTGCTGCTCACCGTCGCGAGCGGCATCGACTACGTCGTCACGGAGGTACGAGGCGCCCGCAGGCAGCGGGATCCCGCGTGAGCGGGGCGCACCCCGCGTCTCCGTCCGACGCCGAGCGGCTGCTGCGGGCACTCCGCGAGCGAGGCTGGTCGATCGGCGTGGCCGAGTCCCTGACCGGCGGGCTCGTCGTGGAGGCGCTCGTCGCCGTGCCCGGGGCCTCAGCGAGCGTGCGTGGCGGGATCGTCGCGTACGCGACGCCGGTCAAGGCGTCGCTGCTGGGCGTCGATGCCGGCCTGCTCGAAGCGCAGGGCGCCGTGCATCCCGAGGTGGCGCGGCAGATGGCCGAGGGCGTCCGCGACGCGCTCGCCGTCGACGGGAAGGCGGCGGATGTCGGGGTTTCGACGACCGGGATCGCCGGGCCCGATTCGCCGGACGGGCAGAGGGTGGGCACGGTCTTCGTCGGCATCGCCACACCTCGAGGGACACGCGTGGAATCGCTGCACTTGGATGGCACACGGGACGCCATCCGGCAGGAGGCCGCCCGCCGCGCGATTCGCCTGGCGATCGAGGCGACGTGAGGGCGTCGCGCGACGGCTGGAATACGGAGTGTTTCGCCTCGGTTACATTCGGTGATTCTCAACCCTTCCCCAGCCCAGGGGATTAGATTGGAATCAGCGGGTGTTGTACTGTTATCCACCCGGCACGCAGATCCAGCAGCGAAGGAGGGGGTCCATCATGATTCTGGTACGTCAAGAAATCGGCGACGTCCTGCGGGACTTCCGCCTTCAAAAAGGCCAGACGCTTCGGCAGGTGGCGAGTCGCGCCAGCGTCGCCCTCGGTTACCTCAGCGAGGTCGAGCGGGGTCAGAAAGAGGCGTCGAGCGAGATTCTCGCCTCGGTGGCGGATGCACTCGATGTCCCGATCTCGACCATCATGCGCGAGGTCGGCGACCGCATCTCGGTCCTCGAAGGCATCCATCCCTTCCCGGATGTCGTACCGGACGACCTCGTGGCGTCGGTCGACGCCGAGCTGTCGTTCCGCTGATTCCGGGCCCGGAGGCAGTGCATGCGGCGCAGTGAGTTCCTGCGCGCCGTTCAGGATGAGTTCGGCGCACGCGGGCCCGCCCTGCTGAGCGACCTCGTGCTGCCGGCCGTCGGCGACCGCACCGCGGCCGCCGCGATCGATGCGGGTGTGCCCCCCAAGGACGTCTGGCTGGCGCTGTGCGCCGAGACCGACGTGCCGATGGAGCGCCGTCACGGAGTAGGTCGGCTCGAGCCCCGCCGACGCTGAGATCGCGGTCGACACGCCGGGCCGGTCCTCGAAGATCTGTTCGATCTCCCGTAGTCTCCTGCACAGGTGGTGTCGAGCGCCTCTCTGCCCACAGCGTCGTCCATTCCGGCTCCAACGTCGGAGGTTCCTCGTAGCGTGCAGATCGGCACAACACACCACTACGCCTTGTCGCAGATCCCGTGCCACCCTCGGTGCGAGGCGCGACAGCCTACAGGCGACGGAACGCGAGCATAGGAGCACGTCATGCCCTCAGCAGAGAACCGCGAGAAGGCCCTCGAATCGGCCCTCGCCCAGATCGACCGGCAGTTCGGAAAGGGCTCGGTCATGCGGCTGGGCAGCGACGAGCGCGCGCCGGTCGAAGTGATCCCGACGGGCTCGATCGCCCTCGATGTCGCCCTCGGCGTCGGCGGGCTGCCCCGCGGACGCATCGTGGAGATCTACGGACCGGAGTCATCGGGAAAGACCACGCTCACGCTGCACGCCATCGCGAACGTGCAGAAGCAGGGCGGCATCGCCGCGTTCATCGACGCGGAGCACGCCCTCGACCCCGAGTACGCGCAGAAGCTCGGTGTCGACATCGACCAGCTGCTCGTCTCCCAGCCCGACACGGGGGAGCAGGCGCTCGAGATCGCCGACATGCTCATCCGCTCGGGCTCGATCGACCTCATCGTCATCGACTCCGTCGCAGCCCTCGTGCCTCGTGCCGAGATCGAAGGCGAGATGGGCGATTCCCACGTCGGCCTTCAGGCGCGGCTCATGTCGCAGGCGCTCCGCAAGCTCACGGGTGGGCTCAACACCACCAACACCACGATGATCTTCATCAATCAGCTGCGCGAGAAGATCGGCGTGTTCTTCGGCTCGCCCGAGACCACCGCCGGTGGAAAGGCGCTGAAGTTCTACGCGTCGGTCCGTCTCGACATCCGCCGCATCGAGACGCTGAAGGACGGGACGGATGCCGTGGGCAACCGCACCCGCGTCAAGGTCGTCAAGAACAAGATGGCGCCGCCCTTCAAGCAGGCCGAGTTCGACATCCTCTACGGCACGGGCATCTCCCGCGAGGGCAGCCTGATCGACTTCGGCGTCGAGCACGCGATCGTCAAGAAGTCCGGCGCCTGGTACACGTATGAGGGCGAGCAGCTGGGTCAGGGCAAGGAGAACGCCCGCAACTTCCTCCTGAAGAACCCCGACATCGCGACGGAGATCGAGACGAAGATCAAGACGAAGCTCGGCATCGGCGTCCCGAAGGCCGAGACGGCGGCCGAACCGCCGAATGCGGCCGACGAACTGGCCAAGCGTCGTCCGGCCTGATGACCTCACACGGCCATGGTGACGGGGGCGAGAAGCTCGCCCCCGTCACCTTCCTCCCCGGTGTTTTACCGCCTGTCGAGTCGGAGCCAGCGCCGCAACAGCGTGAAGCGCCGCGGCGTGCGGCGTCGCTGCCGGACGGGCCGCGACGCCCGGTCGCCTTCACCGAGGACTACTGGGCAGAGGACGACGCATCTGGGGACACGTCCGCGGCATTCGCCGACGACGTCCTCTCAGGGGACGACGTCTCCGGCGAGCCGCAGGTCCCCGACCGGGAATCGATCGCCGCATCGGCCGCCGACGCCCTGACCCGCGACCTGGGGCGGCGAGGCCTCTCGGTGGCCGAGGCCAACGCCCGGCTTCGCGCGGACGGCCTCACCGATGCCGAAGCGGCCGGCGTGGTTCAGGGCTTCGTGGAGCGCGGCTGGCTCGATGACGGCGTCCTCGCGGAGCAGCTCGTCTATGCGGCCACCACTCGCAAGGACATGGGAACCCGCGCCGTCCGCCAGCTGCTCGTCAAGCGACTCGTCAGCCGCGAGGTGATCGACGCCGTGATCGCAGAGCTGCCGGATGACGACGCGGAACGTGCGCTCGAGTTCGCCCGTGCCAAGGCCAGGGCGCTGACCCGATATGACGATGCCACCGCCACGCGGCGCCTGATGGGCATGCTCGCCCGTCGCGGATTCGGCGGCTCCGCCGCGGGGCAGGCGGCTCGCGCGGCACTGGCGGAGGCGCGCGGTTCCTCGGGCGCATCCGGGGTCCGCTTCCGCTGACCGCCCAGCCGGTCATCGGGCATCGAGCCGTAGAATCGGGGAATCATGACTCTGCTGGATGGCACCCCCACGCACATCGCACCATCGCCCGCCGCTCACGATGCGGCCGGCAAGGCGCGCTCCTACGAAGTGCGCACGTTCGGATGCCAGATGAACGTGCACGACTCGGAACGGCTCTCCGGGTCGCTGGAGAGCGCGGGCTACGTGCGTGCCGCGGCCGGGGAAGAGGCCGACGTCGTCATCATCAACACGTGCGCCGTCCGTGACAACGCGGCCGGCAAGCTGTATGGAACCCTGGGGCACCTGGCGTCCATCAAGCGCCGCAGAGACGGCATGCAGATCGCGGTCGGCGGCTGCCTCGCCCAGATGGACAAGCAGACGGTGCTCGACAAGGCCCCCTGGGTGGACGTCGTCTTCGGCACCCATAACATGGGCTCGCTGCCGAGCCTGCTCGAGCGCGCCCGGCACAACGGCGAGGCGGAGCTCGAGATCCTCGAGTCGCTGGAGGTCTTCCCGTCCACGCTTCCGACCAAGCGCGACTCCATCTACAGCGGCTGGGTCTCCATCTCGGTCGGCTGCAACAACACGTGCACGTTCTGCATCGTGCCGAGTCTGCGCGGCAAGGAGAAGGACCGCCGGCCCGGCGACATCCTCAACGAGATCCGGCTGCTCGTCGAGGACGGCGCGATCGAGGTCACGCTCCTCGGCCAGAACGTGAACTCCTACGGGGTCGAGTTCGGCGACCGGCTCGCCTTCGGCAAGCTGCTGCGCGCGGCAGGTGAGATCGAGGGGCTCGAGCGCATCCGCTTCACGAGCCCCCACCCCGCCGCGTTCACCGACGATGTGATCGACGCCATGGCCGAGACCCCGTCGGTCATGCCGCAGCTGCACATGCCCCTGCAGTCGGGAAGCGACCGCATCCTGCGCGCGATGCGCCGGTCGTACCGCAGCGAGCGGTTCCTCGGCATCCTCGACCGCGTGCGCGAGCGCATGCCGTACGCCGCCATCACGACCGACATCATCGTCGGCTTCCCGGGCGAGACCGACGAAGACTTCGAAGACACCCTGCGAGTGGTCGAGCAGGCGCGGTTCACGAGCGCCTTCACCTTCCAGTACTCGATCCGCGAGGGTACCCCTGCCGCGACGATGCCCGACCAGGTCCCCAAGGCGCTCGTGCAGGAGCGCTACAACCGCCTGCTCGCGCTGCAGGAGCGCATCTCGCTCGAGGAGAACCAGGCGCAGGTCGGGCGCGAGGTCGAGGTGCTCGTATCGATGGGAGAGGGCAAGAAGGATGCGGCGACGCACCGGCTGACCGGCCGTGCGGAAGACAACCGCCTGGTGCACTTCGAGCTGCCCGCCGGCAGCGACACGCCGCGGCCGGGGGACGTCGTGTCGGTGCGCATCACGCACGCCGCCCCGTTCCACCTGCTGGCCGATGCGCCGGCGGGGGGACCGCTTCTCATCCGCCGCACGCGCGCGGGCGACGCGTGGGATCGATCGCAAGCCGAGTCCTGCGCCATCCCTGCGGCATCCGTCGGCGCCGGCACCCCGCGCGCCGTGTCGCTCGGGCTGCCGACCCTCCGCGCGACGTCTCTCGCGGCGCCCGCGCTCCACGTCGGGGAGTGAACCAGCCGGCACGGACCGAGCAGGGGTCCGCGGGGCCGCAGCTGTTCGCGGTCGTCGGCGCCACGGGCACGGGCAAGAGCGACCTCTCCCTCGATCTCGCCGAAGCCCTCGCCGCCTCCGGGCGCCCGGCGGAGGTCGTCAACGCCGACGCGATGCAGCTGTACCGGGGCATGGACATCGGAACCGCCAAGCTCACCGTGGCCGAGCGCCGCGGCATCCCGCATCACCTGCTCGACGTGCTCGATGTCACGGAGGACGCCGCGGTCGCCCGCTACCAGAGCCGGGCTCGCGCCGCGATCGAGGCGGCTCTGGGGCGTGGGTCCCACGCGATCCTGGTCGGAGGGTCGGGACTCTACGTCTCGAGCGTGCTGTTCGACTTCCGCTTTCCGCCGCGGGACGAGGCGGTGCGGGCCCGGCTGGAGGATGAGCTCGAAGCCCTCGGGCCCGGTGCGCTGTTCGAACGGCTGCGCGTGGCGGACCCCGCGACCGCCGCTCGCGTCGACCCTCGGAACGGCCGGCGGATCGTCCGCGCGCTCGAGGTGATCGCGCAGGGTGAGGCGACGCACGGCGCCGCCCTTCCCGACGAGCCGGTGCTGTGGCGACCCTCCACGATCATCGGCCTCCGAAGCCCCCGGGACGAGCTGATCGGCCGGCTCGACGCGCGCGTCGAGCGCATGTGGGCAGCGGGTCTGCTCGAAGAGGTGCAGAGGCTGAGAGCCGACGGCCTCGAGAACGGCATCACGGCCCGCCGCGCGATCGGGTACGCACAGGCCCTCGCCCAGCTTTGCGGCGACAGCACGCAGGCCGACGCGATCGCCGAGACGCAGGCGCTCACCCGGCGCTATGCGCGCCGTCAGGTGTCGTGGTTCAACCGTTACCCCGACGCGCGGTGGTTCGATGCGGGCGATTCGGGGGCGGTGGCACGGATACTGGGTGGATGACCAGCATCCGAGCGTTCACGCTCCGAGACACCGAGTCCGTCATCTCGCTCTGGCAGCAGACCGGCCTCACCAGATCGTGGAACAACCCGCACCTCGACATCCAGCGCAAGCTCTCGGTGCAGCCAGAGCTGTTCTTCGTCGCGGTGGACGGTCATGACGTCGTCGGAACGGTGATGGCGGGCTACGACGGCCATCGCGGGTGGCTCTACTACCTCGCAACATCGCCGCGTCACCGCGGGCAGGGCATCGCCCGGGCTCTCGTCACCGCGGCGGAGGACGCGCTGCTGGACCTCGGCTGCCCCAAGGTCCAGCTCATGGTGCGCCCGGAGAACGAGGACGTCCTCGGCTTCTACGACGCGCTCGGCTACGAGCGGTTCCCGACGACGACGACCGGGAAGCGCTTGATCGCCGACTGATCCCGGCCCCCTAAACTGGGGCGATGCCCGCCGACACCATCGCCTTCACGAAGGGGCACGGCACCGGTAACGACTTCGTCGTGATCCCCGACCCGGAGGGGCAGCTGGACCTCAGCGACGACCAGGTCGCCGCGCTCTGCGACCGGCGCTTCGGCATCGGCGCCGACGGCATCCTACGCGTCGTGCGCTCGGCCCAGCTCGCCGAAGGAGCCGCCGCGCTGGCGGAGGAGCCGGCCGCGGAGTGGTTCATGGACTACCGCAACGCCGACGGATCGAAGGCCGAGATGTGCGGCAACGGCATCCGCGTCTTCGCCAAGTACCTGCTCGATTCCGGGCTGACCACGCTGAACGCAGGGTCGACACTGCCGGTGGGCACCCGCGCGGGCGTGCGTGACCTGACGCGCAGCGACAGCGGGTTCCAGGTCGACCTGGGGCGCTGGCGCATCGAGGAGGCCGACACCCTGGTGCGCGCTCGCGGGCTGTCCGTGCCGCGCCCGGGTCAGGGCATCGACGTCGGCAACCCGCACGTCGTCGTCGCCCTGCAGTCCGTCGACGAGCTCGAGAGCCTCGACCTCACCGTTCTCCCGCAGCTCGATCCGGTGCCGCCACACGGCGCCAACATCGAGTTCGTCGTGCCGGGTGACCCGCTCGTCCACGACGGCGTCGGCTCGATCCGGATGCGCGTCTTCGAACGAGGCGTCGGCGAGACGCTCAGCTGCGGCACGGGGGTCGCCGCGGCGGCGTTGGCCGTGCGGCACTGGGCCGGGCCGGCGGCTCCCGATCACTGGCGCGTCGAGGTGCCGGGCGGAACGCTCGGTGTTCGCATGTTCCCGACCGAGGAGGGCGAACACGTGGCCCTGTCCGGTCCTGCGTCGCTCGTCTTCTCGGGCGAGATCGCACTCGCCGGCTGAACCGATCGCGTCCGCGGGTCCCGCCGTGCGAGGCGTCAGCCGACGATGTGCAGGGGCTCCGTCGGGGGAGTGCCGTGCCGGCGCACCCGCAGCACGCGGAACCCCTTCGCCGTCGCGGCCCGGTGCACGCTGTACCCGGTCGCGAACGTGGCCGCGAGCCAGCGCTGCAGCGAGTCGGATCCGAGATTGCGCTGCACGACGAGCCATGCGTCGCTGCGCTCGTCGAGACGAGGGATCCAGCGTTCGAGCAGACCGTGCAGTTCGCTCTTGCCCACGCGGATCGGCGGGTTGGATCGGATGCCGCGGAAGGACACGTCCTCGGGAACATCGTCGGGCAGCGCGGCGTTGACATTATCGAGCCCGAGTGACAGCGCGTTGCGGCGCACCAGATCGAGGGCTCGCTCGTTGACATCGACGGCCCACACCGTGGCGTGGGGGGAGAGCAGCGCAATCGACAACGCGATGGGACCCCATCCGCATCCGAGGTCCAGGATCTGGCCACCGGGCGGCGGGGGCGGAGTGTTCGCGAGCAGCACCGCGGTTCCGACGTCGACGTGCTCGGGGCTGAAAACTCCACCCGCGGTCGCCACCTCGACATCCCGGCCCGCAAGGGTGACCCTGATGCGACGCAGATTCTCGGGGGATGATGGTGTGGCGCTGAAGTAGTGGTCGCCGCCCATGGGAGCGAGCGTAGCGGAACAGGCGTCGGCGGGGGAGGCTAGGGTTTGGGGATGCTCCTCTGATACCGGCTCCAGCCACCACTCTCGACGAAGACAGACATCAGAAGCATCCGAAAGGCAATACATGACCGATACGACCACACAGCCGAGCGAGACCCCGACCGACCCGGTCGAGCGCGTTCTCGCCCGCGCGGAAGCGCGATCCGGCGTGCGGGTCTTCGGCTCCGACGCGACCCCGACAGACGGTCGCGTGACGGGAGCCGCTCAGGCTCTGCAAGACGAATCCACGGCGGGCGGCGCCGGCGCCGACGGCGACCAGTGGGACCGCGAAGAGCGCGCAGCGCTGCGCCGGGTGCCCGGCCTGTCCACCGAGCTCGAAGACGTCACCGAGGTCGAGTACCGGCAGCTGCGGCTGGAGAACGTCGTGCTGGTGGGGGTCTACCCCCAGGGCGAGCAGGAGGACGCCGAGAACTCGCTCCGCGAGCTGTCGGCTCTCGCCGAGACGGCGGGCGCCGTCGTGCTCGACGGCGTGCTGCAGCGTCGACCGCACCCCGACCCGGCGACCTACATCGGCAGCGGCAAGGCCGGTGAGCTCCGCGATCTCGTGCAGGCCGTCGGAGCCGACACGGTGATCGCCGACACCGAGCTCGCCCCGTCGCAGCGCCGCGCGCTGGAAGACGTGGTGAAGGTCAAGGTCATCGACCGCACGACCGTCATCCTCGACATCTTCAGCCAGCACGCGAAGAGCCGCGAGGGCAAGGCGCAGGTCGAGCTCGCGCAGCTCGAGTACCTGCTCCCGCGCCTGCGCGGATGGGGTGACTCCATGAGCCGCCAAGCCGGTGGCCAGGTCGGTGCCGGCGGTGCGGGCATGGGCTCGCGCGGACCGGGTGAGACGAAGATCGAGCTCGATCGCCGCCGCATCCGCACGCGCATGGCCATCCTTCGCCGGCAGATCCGCGAATTCGGACCGTCCCGCGAGGCCAAGCGCGCCGAGCGCAAGCGCCACACCATTCCCTCCGTGGCGATCGCGGGATACACGAACGCCGGCAAGTCCAGCCTGCTGAACCGCCTCACGAGCGCGGGGGTCCTGGTCGAGAACGCGCTGTTCGCGACCCTGGATGCGACGGTGCGCCGGTCGGAGACGGCGGACGGCCGCACCTTCACGCTGACCGACACCGTCGGCTTCGTTCGCAACCTGCCGCACCAGCTCGTCGAGGCATTCCGCTCGACGCTCGAGGAGGTGGCCGGGGCCGATGTGATCCTGCACGTCGTCGACGCCGCGCATCCGGATCCGGCGAGCCAGCTGCAGACGGTGCGCGACGTGATGGCGGATGTCGGGGCACGCGGATCGCGCGAGATCGTGGTGTTCAACAAGGCCGACCTCGTCGACGACGACACGCGGATGGTGCTGCGAGGGCTCGAGCCCGACGCGCTCTTCGTGTCCTCACGCACGGGCGAGGGCATCGACGCTCTGCGCGAGGCGGTCGAGGCCGCCCTGCCGCTGCCGGCGGTCGAGGTGCGCGCCCTGGTGCCGTACGACCGGGGCGACCTCATCTCGGCGGCACACGACTCCGGGCACATCCTCTCCGCCGTGCACGAAGAGGGCGGCACCGCCCTGCACGCGCACGTGTCGGAGCGGCTCGCCGCGGAGCTCAAGCAGTACCGGGTGTAACCGCCCGGCGGCCAGCGGCCGGCATCCCGTTCTTCAGCGCGGATGCCGGCCGCTTCGTCGTTCGCCGGCGGGCACGAACTTCGGAAGATCTCACCATCGTCGGCCGATTCATGCCGTATGGGCCGAAAGCCGTGACATTCTCCGAAGTCGGTGCACGGCGCCCTTCCCGTTCCTGAGCCCGCGGAGCCAGGCGCGGGGCCCGCCGGTCAGTCCAGCGGCAGGGCCGGCACGCCGGGAGTCTCGAAGCCGAGCACCTGGCCGAGGAAGCTCAGCTCCGACTCGAAGGCGTTCTCGATCGTCTCCGCTCGCCGGAACCCGTGGCCCTCGCCCGCGTACTCGATGTAGGCGTGCCGCACGCCGTTGGCCGCGAGGGCATCGCGGATGGCGAGGGATTGCGCCGGCGGCACCACGGGGTCATCCGCGCCCTGCAGGATCAGTACGGGCACGCGCAGCCGGTCCGCATGCGTGAGAGGCGACCGCTCGATGTAGACGTCCTCGGCCTCGGGCAGCGGACCGACGAGGCGATCGAGATAGCGTGCCTCGAAGTCGTGGGTGTCCGCGGCGAGGGCGCGGAGATCGGCGACGCCGTACCGGCTGATGCCGGCGGCGAAGACATCCGTGTTCGCGAGCGCGCACAGCACCGTCCAGCCTCCGGCCGAACCGCCCTTGATGGCCAGCCGCCGCCCATCCGCCCGCCCGTCCTCCGCGAGCCCCCGCGCGGCCGCCGCGACATCCTCGACATCGACCACGCCCCACTGCCCGTTCAGGCGCTCCCGGTAGCGGCGTCCGTAGCCGGTGGAGCCTCCGTAGTTCACGTCCAGCACGCCGATCCCGCGGCTGGTGAAGAAGGCGACGGCCGCGGATGCCTCGCCCGACACGGAAGTGGTCGGCCCGCCGTGCACCAGCACGAGGTAGGGCGGCCGTTCATCATCGGGCTCGGTCACGTCAGGGTTGGTCGGCGGATAGTCGAACGCGTGCACCTCGCCCGACGGGCCTTCGAACGTGACCGGTCGCGAGGGCGGCAGCCACTCGGGGTCGATCCCCGCGCCTCCGCGCAGCGCCACGAGGGACGCCGGGTCATCCACATCCAGCAGCCAGAGCCCGCCCGGCACGCGGGAGCCGCCGCCCGTCAGCAGCACCCGGGTGCCGCGCGCGTCGCGCAGCAGCAGCGAGCCGGACAGCGGGATGCCGAGAGTGCGCGTTCCGGTGGGCTCAAGGACCACCAGATCGTCGCGCCCGTTGGTGCGGACGGCGACGATCCGCCCGTCCTCCAGCGTCAGGAACCAGCGGAGCCCGAGGTTCCACAGCGGTCCGCCCGTGTCGGCATCCGGGGTGGCGAGCGGCTCCACCTTCCCGGCGAGGCGCCCCTCCAGCTGCAGCCGCTGCAGGTTCCAGCGACCGTGGGGATCCGCCAGGAACGTGAGTTCGTCCGGTCCCGTCCACTCGGGCTGCAGCGCGGAGACGCCGTTTCCCCCGGCGACGACCACGCTGTCGGCGACGGCGCCATCGGGCATCAGCCGGCCGACGGAAAGGGCCGCCGCATCCCACGGCATGTCCGGGTGATTCCACGAGAGCCAGGCGAACCGAGCGCCCCGTGCCGAGGGATAGGCCACGAAGTCCGTCCCGCCGACCACCCGCGTCAGGGCTTCGGCGCGATCGGCGGCCGAGCCGTCGAGCGGCACGATCACGATGTCGCGGACCGGTGCGGCGCCATCGGTGTGCGTCTCGCGCACCGCGAAGAGCCGCCCGTCGGCGGCGGTGAGGTCGGCGAAGCGCATGCCCGCGTCGGCGGGGGTCAGGGGTTCCGGCGTGCCACCGAGCCGCTGCAGCCACACCCGCTGGTCGGAGTGCTCGACGAACACCAGATCGTCGGGGCCGATGCTCGTCCATGCGCCGCCGCCGTACTCCTGCACGCGCGACCGCGCGCTCCACGGGGCGGGGAGGAGAAGCTCCACCCGGGCATCCGATGGACCGTAGGACGCTCGACGGAAGACCGCGGTGCGGCCGCGCTCGGCGGGTACCCCCTCGCTCCACCACACGTCCTCGCCGACGAATCGCGCACCGTCGATCCGCGGCGAGGCGATGGCGACATCGGCCGCCGCGATCGGAGAGGGCCACGAACCATACGTGAGCGTCTGGGGCACCACCCCAGGCTAGGGGGCCGGAACACGGCGCCGGCGAAACACAGCGACACATCCGTGAAAGCGGGTGCCGAGTTCCCCTACCGTGGTCCCATCGTTGCCCGGCAGTCCAGGGCATGGTGCGACAGCCGAGCCCGGCACCCGCCCGCGATCCCCGGCGTCTCCAGCGCCGGTCGCGGCCGTCCGGCCTTCACCGTCCATCGACCCGAGGGGGAGCGATGCCCTTCGAGACCCGCAGTCCGTCAGCGGTGCCTTTCTCGTTCGAGCTGTACCCGCCGCGCTCCGACGCGAGCGAGGCGCAGCTCCACTCGACGATCGGCCGGCTGGCGGATGCCGGTGCCCAGTTCATCTCCGTGACCTACGGTGCAGGAGGCTCCACCGGCGGCCGCTCGCTCGAGGTGCTCCGCTACATCCGCGAACACACGTCCGTCGAGCCGATGGCCCACCTGACGTGCGTCGGAAACAGCTACGCGGGCGCCGCGGCCCTCATCCGCGAGTTCCTGGACGCCGGCATCGAGAACTTCCTCGCGCTTCGCGGCGACCCGCCGGCCGGCGCCTTCGACGGCGCTTCCTCCCTGGGCGACCTCGAAAGCGCCGCGCAGCTGACCCAGCTCATCCAGCGGGTGCAGGCGGAGCGCGCCCCGTACACCGAGGCGGTCGTGCCGGGTCTGCCCCGTGCGGCCACGGTCGCGCCCCGGCGCAAGGTGCGCATCGCGGTCGCTGCCTTTCCGAACGGGCATCCGCGGTCACGGCACCCCGGGGAGGACGTCGACGCCCTCGTGGCCAAGCAGGCGGCGGGCGCGACGCTCGCCATCACTCAGCTGTTCTTCCACGCCGACGACTACCTGTCCTTCGTCGAGCGCGCACGCCGCGCGGGGGTGGTCATCCCGATCTTGCCCGGCATCATGCCGATCACCTCGCCGAACCGCCTCCGCCGCGTGCTCGAGCTCTCCGGCGAGCCGCTTCCCAGCGAGCTGGCGATAGCGCTCGAGATCGAACCGACCGTCCACGGCCGCAACCGGATCGGCATCGAGGCCGCGGCGCGCCTGACCCGCGAGGTCGTCGCGGGAGGCGCCCCGGGCGTCCACCTCTACGCCTTCAATCAGCACGAAACCGTCCTCTCCGTCCTCGCCGAGGCCGGGATCACCACCCCGGCCGGCACACCCGCCGACCACCGCCTCGTTCCCATCCAGTGAAGGAAACTCCCATGACCGCATTCCCCACCGGCACGATCCTCGGGTACCCGCGCATCGGCCGCCGCCGCGAGCTGAAGCACGCCGTCGAGTCCTTCTGGGCCGGCCGCATCGATGAGGCGGCCCTCGAGGCGACGGCGTCCGAGCTGCGATCGGGGACGAGGGAGCGCCTCGCGGCCCTCGGTCTTGCCCGCGAGGACTCCTCGATCCCGGAGTCCTTCTCCTACTACGACCAGGTGCTCGACGCCGCCCTCGCGGTCGGCGCGCTTCCCGAGCGCTTCGAGCACCTCCGTTCGACGGATGGGACCATCGGGCTGCCCGCGTACTTCACCGCCGCGCGCGGCGAGGGCGAGCTGGCGCCGCTGGAGATGACCAAGTGGTTCGACTCCAACTACCACTACCTCGTGCCCGAGATCGGTCCCGAGACGGTCTTCTCCCTCTCGAGCGACCGGCTCGTGCGCGATGTCGCCGAGGCGCGGGCGGAGGGCTTCACCACGCGGCCGGTCGTGGTCGGCCCGGTGACGCTGCTGGCCCTGTCGAAGGCATCGGATGCGGCGCCGGAGGGCTTCGCGCCGCTGAGCCGGCTCGATGACCTGCTTCCCGTGTACGCCGAACTGCTCGCCCGGCTCGCCGAGGCCGGTGCCGAGTGGGTGCAGCTGGATGAGCCGGCGCTCGTCAGCGAGTCGTTGCCGGTGGATGCCGCGACGCTGACGGATGCCGCGGTTCGGGCGTACGCCGTGCTCGGTGCGGCCGAGAGCCGCCCCGCGATCTTCGTCGCCGCACCCTATGCCGACCTCGGCGCCGGCTTCGCCGCGCTGGCGGCCGCGCCGATCGAGGCGCTCGGTCTGGATCTCGTTCGCGGCGACGTTCCCGCGGGCGTTCCGGGGCTCGAAGGCAAGACTCTCGTCGGCGGGGTCATCGACGGGCACAACATCTGGCGGGGCGACCTCGGTGCCGCCTTCGACCGGCTCGAGGCGCTGCGCGGTCTGGGTGCGACGGTGTCGGCATCCACATCCACCTCTCTGCTGCACGTGCCGCACGACGTCTCGGAAGAGACCGATCTCGATGCGCGGCTGGCGTCGTGGCTCGCCTTCGCCGACCAGAAGGTGGCCCAGGTGGCCGCGCTGGCCCTCGGGCTCGCCGAGGGCCGCGACGCGATCGCGGGCGAGATCGCCCAGGCGTCCGCCGCGCTCGCCGATCGCCTCGACGCCCCAGGCGTGCGCGATGGCTCCGTGCGCGCGCGTGCGGCCGCGTTGTCGCCGCTGGACTTCGACCGCGGCGACTACGCCGAGCGCCAGGCCGCACAGGCGGAAGCACTCGACCTCCCGGTGCTCCCCACGACGACCATCGGATCTTTCCCGCAGACCGCCGACATCCGCCGCGCGCGGGCGCGCCACGCCAAGGGCGAGCTGAGCACCGAGGAGTACGAGGAGTTCCTGCGCGTCGAGATCTGCACCGTCATCGGCCTGCAGGAGGAGCTGGGGCTGGACGTGCTGGTGCACGGTGAGCCGGAGCGCAACGACATGGTGCAGTACTTCGCCGAGAACCTCGACGGCTTCGCGGTCACGCGTCACGGGTGGGTCCAGTCCTACGGCTCGCGTGCGACGCGCCCGTCGATCCTCTGGGGCGACGTGTCGCGTCCGGCGCCGATCACGGTCGGGTGGTCCGCCTTTGCGCAGTCGCTCACCGAGAAGCCGGTGAAGGGGATGCTGACCGGCCCGGTCACCATCCTTGCGTGGTCCTTCGTCCGCGACGACCAGCCCCTCGGCGACACGGCGAACCAGGTGGCGCTCGCCCTGCGGGACGAGATCGCCGACCTCGAGGCGGCCGGCATCGGCATCATCCAGGTCGACGAGCCCGCGCTGCGCGAACTCCTGCCGCTGAAGAAGGACGACCAGCCCGCGTACCTGGACTGGTCGGTGGGCTCGTTCCGCCTCGCGACCGCCGGTGCTGCGCCCGCCACGCAGGTGCACACGCACCTCTGCTACTCGGAGTTCGGCGTCGTCATCGACGCGATCGCCGGCCTCGACGCCGACGTGACATCGATCGAAGCCGCCCGCAGCCGCATGGAGGTGGTGACGGATGTCGCCCGCTCCGGCTTCGACCACGCCGTGGGCCCCGGGGTCTACGACATCCACTCGCCGCGGGTGCCCTCGGTCGACGAGGTGACAGATCTGCTCTCGCGCGCTCTGGCCGAGATCCCGGAGCGGCAGCTGTGGGTCAATCCCGATTGCGGGCTGAAGACGCGGGGGTACGCCGAGACCACTGCGTCGCTCAACAACATCGTCGAGGCCGCGCTGCGGGTGCGCGAGGGCGTGCCCGTCTCCTGACCTCCATACGAGAACGGCCGCCGCGCCCAGCGCGGCGGCCGTTCCCGTCGTCCGGTCAGACGGCGCGCAGCACGGCCACGACCTTGCCGAGCACCGTCGCCTCGTCGCCGAGGATGGGCTCGAACGCCGAGTTGCGCGGCAGCAGCCACGTGTGGCCGTCGCGCCGGCGGAACGTCTTGACGGTCGCCTCATCGTCGAGCATGGCGGCGACGATGTCGCCGTTCTCCGCGTTCGGCTGAGAACGCACCACGACCCAGTCCCCGTCGCAGATCGCGGCATCGATCATCGACTCGCCGCTGACCCGCAGCATGAAGAGCTCACCCTTGCCGACGAGCTGACGGGGGAGCGGGAAGATCTCCTCCACCTGCTGCTCGGCCGTGATGGGCACGCCGGCGGCGATGCGCCCCACGAGCGGCACCATCGCGGCGTCGCCCACCGACGGTCCGCTGTCGGCCGGGTTCTCCGTGGCGCTGCCCGGCAGATCGATCAGGACCTCCATCGCGCGCGTCTTGCCCGCGTCACGCCGCAGGTAGCCGCTCAACTCCAGCTGGTTCAGCTGGTGGGTGACGCTGGAAAGGGACTTGAGGCCCACCGCGTCACCGATCTCGCGCATGCTGGGCGGATAGCCCTGCCGGGCGATGGAGCGCTGGATGACCTCGAGGATCGCCAGCTGTTTGTCGCTGAGGCTCTTGCGCCGCCGCGTCTGGGGCTTCTCGCGGACGGTCGAGGTCGCCCCGGCCTCATCGCCGATGCTGTCGCTCGCGTCGCTCATGCGTGCTCCTTGTCTGCCGTTCGAAGAGGCCGCTCTTCGAATGTCGGTGGTTCCTGATGTTCTCTGTCTATCGAAACGGTATCCGAAAAAAGCCCGTCAAGCAGAGATTTGTTCGAGCGTGTCGCGCCTGGAACGGCATCCGATTCGAAGACCCGCTTGACAGCGTAGAACATCGAAGATAAATTCGGAACGTAGGTTCGTATCCGGCCCTCCCGGCCGAGAGTCGGATACGAAACTACGCCAACCTCGGAAGGACCCGCCATGACCACGGTCACCGCACCCGCCGGCATCCGCCACGCGATCGTCTCGGCTCCGGTGTCCCGCGCAGGGCAGACGCCCACTGCCCGCCTCCGCCTCACCGTGCGCGGCCGTCGTGTGCTCGCCGTCCTCGCGGCCACGCCGGCGGCTCTGGGGCTCGGCCTCGCCATCGTCGCCGGAGGCTCCGCCATCGCGGCCCGCGACGACGCGGCACCGTCTACGGCGTTCGAGATGGTCACGGTGACGAGCGGCGACACGCTGTGGTCGCTGGCGCAAGACGTCGCCCCGGCCGCCGACCCCCGGGATGTCGTCGACGCGATCGCGAGGCTCAACGCCCTCGACGGGGTCACGATCACCCCGGGCCAGCGCCTTGCCATCCCCGCCGAGTACGCCACCGACTGACGCCGGGCGGCTCGTCGCACCCTCCGCACCGAGCCGACAGCCGCGACCCGCGCTCTAGCATGGAGTGGTGAGTGTGAGTCTCGATGATCTGCCCCTGCGCGAGGAATTGCGGGGGAAGGTCCCGTATGGCGCCCCGCAGGCCCCGCTCCCTATCGCGCTGAACGTCAACGAGAACACGCATCCGGTGCCGGAAGAGGTCGCCGACGACATCCTCGACTCGATCGCCCTCGCGCTGCGCGAGGTGAACCGCTACCCGGACCGCGAATTCGTCGCGCTGCGAGAGAGCTTCGCGGACTATCTCGGGCACGGCGTCACCGCAGATCAGGTCTGGGCGGCCAACGGCTCCAACGAGGTGCTGCAACATGTCCTCCAGGCCTTCGCCGGTCCCGGCCGCACAGCGTTCGGCTTCGAGCCGACGTACTCCATGTATCCGCTGCTCGCGCGCGGCACCGGCGCCACCTGGATCGGCGGTTCCCGCGAGCCGGACTTCACGGTCACGCCCGATGATGCGGCATCCCAGGTCGCCGACGCGGCACCCGACGTCGTCTTCCTCTGCGCGCCGAACAACCCGACCGGCACTCCGATGCGGCTCGATGTGATCGAGGCGGTGTACGACGCCACGGACGGCATCGTGGTCGTCGACGAGGCCTACCAGGAGTTCGCGCCGCACGAGGAACGGTCGGCGCTGACCCTCCTTCCCGATCGCCCGCGGCTCGTGGTCTCGCGGACGATGAGCAAGGCGTTCGCCTTCGCCGGAGCCCGTGTGGGGTATCTCGCCGCGGACGCGGCGCTGGTGGACGCGCTGCGCCTCGTGCGGCTGCCGTACCACCTCAGCGCGCTGACGCAGGCGGCGGCGCTCGCGGCGCTTCGCCACGCCCCCGTCATGCTGCGCATGGTGGATGAGATCGTGTCGCAGCGCGACCGGATGTCGGCGACCCTCGAAGCACTCGGCTACCGGGCCTATGAATCGTGGAGCAACTTCGTGCTGTTCGGGGGCGTCGATGACCCCGCCGCCACATGGCAGGGTCTCTACGACCAGGGTGTGCTGATCCGCGACATCGGGATACCCGGATGTCTGCGCGTCACCGCCGGCACCGAGGAGGAGACCACCGCGTTCCTCGAAGCACTCGCGTCGATAGACTCCCCAGCATGACCACAGCCCGCACCGCACGTCGCACCCGGGCCACCAGCGAGTCCACCGTCGAGCTCGAGCTGAACCTCGACGGCACGGGCAAGAGCCACATCGACACGACCGTCCCGTTCTTCGATCACATGCTCACGGCCTTCGCCAAGCACTCGCTGACGGACCTCACCGTCCGCGCCTCCGGTGACACCGACATCGACGTGCACCACACCGTCGAGGACGTGGCGATCGTGCTCGGCCAGGCGATCCGGGAGGCTCTCGGAGACAAGGCCGGCATCTCCCGCTACGGCGATGCGCTCGTCCCGCTGGATGAGGCGCTGGCGCAGGCCGTCGTGGACATCAGCGGTCGGCCGTACCTCGTGCACACCGGCGAGCCGGAGGGCTTCGAGCACCACCTGATCGGCGGTCACTTCACGGGGTCGCTCGTTCGCCACACCTTCGAGGCCATCGCGTTCAACGCGGCGCTGACCGTTCACGTCCGCGTGCTGTCGGGTCGGGACCCGCACCACATCGCCGAGGCGGAATACAAGGCGTTCGCTCGCGCGTTCCGTCAGGCGAAGGCCCTCGACCCTCTGGTGGAGGGCGTGCCCAGCACCAAGGGAGCACTGTGACTGAGGGAGCACTGTGACGACGGAGCAGACCCGGCCGGATGCCGCGACCAGGCCGCTCGTGGCGGTGCTGGACTACGGATCAGGCAACGTGCACTCGGCGGTGAAGGCGCTCGAGGCCGCGGGCGCGGACGTGCGACTGACCAAGGACCGCGGCCTCGTGATGGAGGCGGACGGCCTGGTCGTGCCGGGGGTCGGCGCCTACCGCGCCGTGATGGACGCGCTCCGAGTGAGCCGCGGAAACGAACTGATCGACCGCCGTCTGGCCGGCGGCCAGCCGGTGCTCGGCATCTGCGTCGGCATGCAGGTGCTATTCGAGATGGGCGTGGAGCGCGGTGTCGACACCGAGGGCATGGGGGAGTGGCCCGGAGTGGTCACCGAACTCGATGCCCCCGTGCTGCCGCACATGGGCTGGAACACCGTCGAACCCGAGGAGGGCTCCCGCCTCTTCCGGGGCATCGAGGACGAGCGGTTCTACTTCGTTCACTCGTTCGGCGCCCAGAAGTGGCTGCTTGACGCGCAGCGGCCGTTCCGGCCGGCGGTGCTCACCTGGTCGACGTATGGATCCCCCTTCCTCGCCGCCGTGGAGAACGGTCCTCTGTCGGCGACGCAGTTCCACCCGGAGAAGTCCGGCGCTGCCGGCATCCGGCTTCTCGCCAATTGGATCGACGGACTGCGCAAGGGCTAGTGTCTAACTTCGTGCCACCAGTGGAGGGCACCCGTCCCCACGACACGCACGAGGAGCCATGAACGATTTCGCGTCAACGCCCGAGCTGACCCTCCTTCCCGCGGTGGACATCGCGCGGGGAAAGGCCGTCCGGCTCACGCAGGGCGAAGCCGGCAGCGAGACGAATTACGGCGACCCGGTCGATGCGGCCACCGACTTCGCTCGCCAGGGCGCGAAGTGGATCCACCTCGT
The DNA here is from genome assembly GCF_049847225.1 of Micromonospora sp. DT81.3. Taxonomy (NCBI): domain Bacteria; kingdom Bacillati; phylum Actinomycetota; class Actinomycetes; order Micromonosporales; family Micromonosporaceae; genus Micromonospora; species Micromonospora sp. DT81.3. Next base: position 232,706 of record NZ_JBNCNY010000002.1, on the reverse strand, counting down.
CGATCTCGACGCGGCGTTCGGCCGGGGCAGCAACGCGGCGGTCCTCCGCCGCGTGATCAAGCAGGTCAGAGGCGTGTCCATCGAGTTATCGGGCGGCATCCGCGACGACGCGACCCTCGAGGCGGCGCTCGAGAGCGGGGCGGCGCGCATCAACCTCGGCACGGCGGCGCTGGAGAATCCGGAGTGGGCGGCCGATGTGATCGCGCGCTACGGGGAGGCCATCGCAGTCGGGCTCGACGTGCGCGGCACGACGCTCGCGGCGCGCGGCTGGACGCAGGAGGGCGGCGACCTCTGGACGGTGCTCGACCGCCTCGAAGCCGCAGGATGCAGTCGCTACGTCGTCACCGACGTCGCCAAGGACGGTACGCTGCAGGGTCCCAACCTCGAACTGCTGCGCGATGTCACGGCGCGCACGCCCAAGCCGGTGGTCGCGTCCGGCGGAGTTTCGAGCCTCGATGACATCGCGGCGCTCCGCGACCTCGTGCCGCTCGGCGTTGAGGGAGCGATCATCGGCAAGGCGCTCTACGCCGGCGCCTTCACGCTCGCCGAGGCACTGGATGTCGCGGCCGGCTGATCCGGATGGCTTCCCCGCCGACTCCGCGGGCGTCCCGTGGGCCGGCCGGTCCTTCGAGCCCAACGAGCACGCCGCCGACGACGGGTCGGCCCCTCCCGCCTTCCTCGACGCCCTGGCCCGGTTCCGCGCCGGCGAGGCCGGACCCGAAGCCGTCGTCGAGTCCCTGCGGGATGCGCGCCTGCTGATGCCCCTCGTGGCGGAGCTGGGCGAGTCGGGAACCGGCACGAACGGGCACACCGCCGACAAGTCGCAGGAGCTCTCCATCGTGACGGTCGCCGCGCCGGACGGACGAACGGTGCTGCCGGCTTTCAGCGACGTCGCCGCAATGGCGCGGTGGGATCCCGCGGCCCGGCCCATCCCGACACCGGTGCGGCGCATTGCGCTCGCGGCGGCCGACGAGGGCACGGACCTCGTGGTGGTCGACCCCGGCTCCGACACCGAATTCATCGTCCGCCGCCCGGCCGTGTGGGCGATCGCCCGCGGGATCCCCTGGGAGCCGAGCTACTCGTCTCCGGAGGTGTTCTCTGCCCTCACCGCGTCGGTCGCATCGGAGCTGGCCGTCCTCGACCTGTCCGTCGCGGCGGGCGATCCTCAGTCGCGCCTGCGCGGGCCCGAACTCGTCGTCCGGCTGGAGCTCATGGCGGGCCTCGAGCGCGCGGAGCTCGACGGAGTGCTCGCGCGGCTGGCTCGGCGATGGGCCGCCGATGACCGGATCGCGGTACTCGTAGACTCCCTCACGGTCACGCTCGTATCAGGAGACCCGCTGTCGCGCTCCTGAGCCGTCTCAGGTGACGGGACCGGTCCACTTCTCGCCGGGTCCCTTGCCGATGGGGTCGGGGATGACCGACGCCTCGCGGAACGCGAGCTGCACGGACCGCAGCCCGTCGCGCAGGGAGCGCGCATGCATGTCGCTGACCTCGGGCGCGGCCGCGGTGATGAGGCCCGCCAGGGCGTTGATGAGCTTGCGCGCCTCGTCGAGGTCGATCTGCGCATCCGGGTCGTCGGCGAGCCCGACCTTCACCGCGGCGGCGCTGAGCAGGTGCACTGCGGCCGTGGTGATGACCTCGACGGCCGGTACGTCGGCGATGTCGCGTGTGGCGGATGCCGCGGCCTGTTCGCGCTCCTCCCACTGGGCCTGGCGCGCGTCATCCTCGCTCGCATCGCTCTCGGGAGGGCCGTCTGGGACTGGAATCGTGCTCACGCGCTGCTCTCTGCTAGACTTGGGCGGGCTCCGGAGCGTTCTGCTCCGGCTCGAAAGAGGATTCACATCCCACCCGCGCTTGCCGTTCCAGGCTACCGGGTCACAGCACTCCGCCTCCGCGCCGCCAGCGCAGGGGTAGCAAGGGTGCAGGCGCTGCACGTGCCGGGTGGACTGTGATCCGAATTCGCCCGTGACACGATTCCTCGCGTCGCGGCGGCCGAATCCGCACAAAGAGGAGTTCCGCATCAGCGATCCCCGCACCAATGACCGCATCCGCGTGCCGGAGGTCCGACTCGTCGGCCCGGCAGGCGAGCAGATCGGCGTCGTCCGCATCGAGGTCGCCCTTCGTCTTGCCCAGGAAGCAGACCTCGATCTCGTCGAGGTCGCTCCCAACTCGAAGCCTCCCGTCGTCAAGATCATGGACTACGGGAAGTTCAAGTACGAGGCAGCGCAGAAGGCCAAGGAGGCCCGACGCAACCAGGCGAACACGGTCCTCAAGGAGGTCCGGTTCCGTCTGAAGATCGACCAGCACGACTACGAGACCAAGCGCAAGCGCGCCGAGGGCTTCCTCCAGGCGGGCGACAAGGTGAAGGCCATGATCCTGTTCCGCGGCCGCGAGCAGTCGCGCCCCGAGCAGGGCGTCCGCCTCCTCCGCAAGTTCGCAGAAGAGGTCGCCGAGTTCGGCACAGTGGAGTCGAACCCCACGATCGACGGTCGCAACATGGTCATGGTCGTCGCGCCGCACAAGAACAAGTCCGAGGTCAAGACCGAGCAGAACGCGGTCCGGGCTGCCAACAAGGAGGCCGCACGCAGCGAGCGCAGGCCCGCCACGGATTCGGCGCCGGCCCTCGACGAGGCACCCGCGCTCAGCGAGCCCGTCGCAGCGGCTCAGCCGCAGGCGGCAGCACCGGCCACGGCACCCGCCGTAGCGGCCGAGCAGGTTGCCGCGACACCGGCGAAGCCCGCGGCGGCCGAGCAGGTTGCCGCGACACCGGCGAAGCCCGCGGCGGCCGCGCAGGCAGCATCCGCGCCGGCGGCACCCGCGACGCCCCCGGCGACCGCCCCGGCGACGCCCCCGGCGACCGCCCCGGCAGCACCGGCGAAGCCCGCAGCGGCGGGAGCCCCGAAGCCGGCGGCACCCGCGAAGCCCGCAGCACCGGCCAAGCCGGCCGCACCGGCGAAGCCCGCAGCATCACCCGCGAAGCCCGCGGCGCCGAAGCCCACACCGGGCAAGCCCGCCGCACCGGCGCGAAGCACAGACACACCTGCTCCGGCATCCGCCGAGTAGGACAGCAGACTCCCGCTCGTCGGGCAGCACACACAACGAAGCCCCGTAGGGCCCCAGCAAAGGAAACACGGAAGATGCCGAAGCAGAAGACCCACTCGGGTGCCAAGAAGCGCTTCAAGATCACCGGCAGCGGAAAGCTCAAGAAGCAGCAGGCCGGAATGCGCCACAACCTCGAGGGGAAGTCGAGCCGCCGTACGCGTCGCCTGAACCAGGACCAGGTTCTGTCCAAGGCCGACACCAAGGTCGCCAAGAAGCTCCTCGGCCGCTGACGCGCCCGAGACACGATAGGAAAATGAGAAATGGCTAGAGTCAAGCGGGCCGTAAACGCCCACAAGAAGCGTCGCGTCATCCTCGAGCGTGCCTCCGGTTACCGGGGTCAGCGTTCGCGCCTGTACCGCAAGGCGAAGGAGCAGGTCACCCACTCCCTCGTCTACGCATACCGCGACCGTCGCAAGCGCAAGGGCGACTTCCGCCGCCTGTGGATCCAGCGTATCAACGCCGCGAGCCGCCAGAACGGCCTGACGTACAACCGCTTCATCCAGGGCCTCGGCCTCGCGGGTGTGCAGGTCGACCGTCGCATGCTGGCGGAGCTCGCCGTGCACGAGCCGGCCACGTTCGCGTCGCTGGTCGCCACGGCGAAGGCGGCGCTGCCCGCCGACACGTCGGCCCCCAAGGCCACCGCGTAGTCGCATCATCGTCGTTCGGGGCGCCCTCCTTCGGGAGGGCGCCCCTTTCGTGTACCCGCGCGTCTTTGTGGGGCTCCGCCCCACACCCCCGGCTTGCTGGCGCGCGCCCGCCCCTAGACTGAGCGCGTGCTCGAAAACCCTCGATCTCCGCGCGTGCGTGCGGTCGCGAAGCTCACCAAGCGCAGCGCGCGCCACGAGACCGGGCTCTATCTGCTCGAGGGTCCGCAGGCCGTGCGCGAGGCCCTGTCGTACGTGCCCGAAAGCGTCGTCGAGCTCTTCGCCACGCCGACCGCCGTGGAGCGGCATCCGGATCTGAGGTCCGCCGCGGGGGCCGCCGGGGTGGACATCGACTTCGCCACCGAGGCGGTGCTCGATGCCATGGCCGACACCGTCACCCCGCAGGGGGTGATCGCCGTCGCGCGCCAGACTCCGACATCCGTCAGGGACATCTTGGCGGGGTCGCCGAAGCTCATCGCGATCTGCGAGGAGGTACGGGATCCCGGCAACCTCGGCACCATCATCAGGGCAGCGGATGCCGCCGGCGCCGACGGCGTCGTGCTCACCGGCCGCACCGTCGACCCCTACAACCCGAAGGTCGTGCGTGCCACGACCGGCTCGCTCTTCCACCTTCCGGTCTCGGTCGGGGGCGAGCTCGACCAGATCATCGACCGGGCTCGCTCCGCCGGACTGCAGGTCATCGCCGCCGACGTCAAGGGCGACGATCTGCTTGCTGCCCGCGCCGAAGGCGTGCTGTCCCGACCGACGGCCTGGCTGTTCGGCAATGAGGCGCGAGGGCTGGATGACGAGAGCCTGGCGCTCGCGGATCGCGCGCTGCGGCTGCCGATCTTCGGTCGCGCCGAATCGCTGAATCTCGCCACCGCCGCCAGCGTGTGCCTCTACGAAACGGCGTTCGCGCAGCGCGAGCGCTCCTGACGCGGTCACATTCCGCAACTGTTACGTTCCGGTAAAGACACCGGCAACCTCCTGCGGGCGCGCCATCCGCCTCCTATGGTGAGGGCATGGCTCAAAGCGCGACCGCCACACCCCTCGTCGTGATGAAAGACGTGCAGAAGCACTACGGGGACTTCCAGGCCCTGACCGATATCGACCTCACCGTCAACAGCGGCGAGGTCGTGGTCGTGATCGGCCCATCCGGCTCGGGCAAGTCCACGCTCTGCCGGACGATCAACCGCCTCGAGACCATCACCAGCGGAACCATCACGATCGACGGCAAGGAACTGCCGAAGGAGGGCAAGGGCCTCGCCGAGCTCCGCGCCGACGTGGGCATGGTGTTCCAGTCGTTCAACCTCTTCGCGCACCTCACGATCCTGCAGAACGTGACGCTCGGGCCCATGAAGGTCCGCAAGCTCAAGCGGGCCGATGCCGAACGTCAGGCGCAGGTTCTGCTCGACCGCGTCGGCGTCGGGCACCAGGCATCCAAGCTGCCCGCTCAGCTCAGCGGCGGACAGCAGCAGCGCGTCGCGATCGCCCGGGCGCTGGCCATGAACCCGAAGGTCATGCTCTTCGACGAGCCGACCAGCGCGCTCGATCCCGAGATGATCAACGAGGTGCTGGATGTCATGGTCGGTCTCGCCCGTGATGGCATGACGATGATCGTCGTGACGCACGAGATGGGATTCGCTCGGAAGGCGGCCGACCGCGTCGTCTTCATGTCGGACGGACTCATCCTCGAAGAGCAGACCCCCGACGGCTTCTTCACGACGCCTCGCACGGATCGCGCCAAGGACTTCCTTTCCAAGCTCATCACCCACTGAGGCGCTGCGCGTCGGCACGGCCGCGCGCGGTGAGCCGTCGAACCCGCTCACTTGAGAGACGCAACACAAGGAGGAATCACATGCGAAAGTCACGAATCGTCGCAGGAGCCGCATTCGCGGTGACGGCGGCGCTCATGCTGTCGGCGTGCAACAGCGGCACACCCGGCGCAGCCCCCAGCGACGACGGCGGAGATGCCGGAGAAGAGACCACCAGCGAGGCGCTCTGGGAGGTCTCGACGGACGTGTCCCTCGAGGGCAGCCCGACGTACGACGCCATGGTGGAGCGCGACGGCGTCGTGGTCGGCGTCAAGAACGACCAGCCGGGTCTGGGCATCGAGGACGCCACGACCGGCGAACGCTCCGGCTTCGACGTGGACATCGCCCGCTGGATCGCGGCGTCGCTCGGGTTCAGCGAGGACCAGATCGAGTACGTCACCATCCCGTCCGCGAACCGCGAGCAGGCGATCGTGAACGGCGACATCGACTACTACGTCGGCACGTACTCGATCACCGACTCCCGCAAGGAGCAGATCGACTTCGCCGGCCCGTACTTCGAGACCGGTCAGGGGCTGCTCGTGGCCGCGGACGACGACTCGATCAACGGCCCCGACGACCTCGAGGGCAAGGTCGTCTGCTCCGTCACCGGTTCGACGCCTCTGCAGCGGATCCGAGACGAGTACAACCCGGGCGAGACCGTCGAGTACGAGACGTACTCGCAGTGCGTCGAGCAGCTGAAGAACGGACAGGTCGACGCCATCACGACCGACCAGGCGATCCTGGCCGGCTACGTCGCGCAGGAGCCCGACGCCCTGAAGATCGTCGGAGAGCCCTTCAGCGAGGAGCGCTACGGCGTCGGACTCGCCAAGGGCGACACGGCCCTGAAGGATCACATCAACACCCTGCTCACGGACGGCGGCGATGTCTGGACCGCCCTCTTCGAAGAGCACCTCGCCCCGGCCGGCATCGAGGCGACGCAGCCCGCTGTAGACGAGTGATCGTCCTCCGGGAGCGGCGGCTTCGGCCCGCCGCTCCCGGAGCACTTCCCCCGAACGAGAGGATGAGCCATGGGCGTGATCAGCGACAACGCCGACATCTGGCTGGAAGGCCTGTACGGCACGCTCGTGCTCTTCGTGTGCGGGGGACTGCTCGCCCTGATCCTCGGCATCATCGTCGGCGCGATGCGGGTCTCGCCCGTACCGATCGCCCGGACGATGGGAACGCTGTACGTCAACATCATCCGCAATACGCCGCTGACGCTGGTGTTCTTCGGATTCGTGTTCGCGCTGCCGCCTCTCCTGCAGATGAGGATCAACCCGCTGATCCTGGCCATCAGCGCCCTGGGCATCTACACCGCGACGTACGTTGCGGAGACGATCCGCTCCGGTATCAACACCGTCCCCGTGGGTCAGGCGGAGGCGGCTCGGGCGATCGGCATGACCTTCGGCCAGGTGATGTCGCTCGTGGTCATGCCGCAGGCCTTCCGCTCGGTCATCCCTCCCATGATGAGCGTGTTCATCGCCCTGCTGAAGAACACGACGGTGGCGGCAGGCTTCTCGGTCATCAACCTCGGATCGGTGCGCAACTACCTGAGCGAGCGCGGCGAGAACCAGATGGTCGTGATCCTCTGGGTGATGGTGTCCTTCGTCGCCCTCGTGCTCCTGCTGTCATGGGCGCAGCGCACCCTGGAGAACCGATGGAGGGTGGCGCGATGACTTCCGTGCTCTACGACGTGCCCGGTCCGCGGGCGATCGCCCGCAACCGAGTGCTCGGCGTCGTCACCGTGGTGGTGGTCGCCGCCATCGTAGGCTTCTTCGTGTGGCGCCTGGCCGTGACGGGCCAGTTCTCCGCCGAGAAGTGGGCCGCTTTCACGTACACGAACGTGTGGCTGCAGATCGGTCTCGCCACGCTTCGCACCCTGGCGGCGTTCGCGGTGGCCGGCATCGGGGCGCTCATCCTCGGATTCGCTCTGGCGATCGGCCGGATGTCGGACCACGCCTGGATCCGCACGCCGGTGACGGCGATCGTGGAGTTCCTGCGGGCGGTCCCCGTGCTGATCTTCATGTTCCTGCTGTACTACGGCCTGCCCGTCATCGGCGTGAAGATGGCGCCGTACTGGGCGGTCGTCATCGCACTCGTGCTCTACAACGGATCGGTGCTCGCCGAGGTCATCCGGGCGGGCGTCGAGTCGCTGCCCCGTGGGCAGAAGGAGGCCGGGTACGCCATCGGGCTCCGCAAGTCGGGTGTCATGCGACTCGTGCTGCTGCCACAGGCGATCCGCGCCATGCTCCCCGTGATCATCGCCCAGCTGGTGGTCACGCTCAAGGACACCGCCCTCGGCTTCATCATCACGTACCCCGAGCTGCTGTTCTACGCCCGCTACCTCGGATCGCAGTCGCAGCTGGACTCGCCGATTGTTCCGGCGACCATCGTGATCGGGTCGATCTACATCGGACTGTGCCTCATCCTGTCGCTCATCGCGAACCAGGTGGAAAGGCGAACGCGTCGCTCGCCGAAGGTCCCGCGAGACCCGCGTCAGAAGGACGGCACGGACACCCAGCTCATCATCACGCAGGTCGAGGACGGCACGCTCAACACGGGCAGGGCCACCGTCTGACCGGGCGCCGCCTGCGCCCCCGCTGAACGGGACGCGGCACAGCCGTCGGTAGACTCGACTCTCGTGTCCGACGTACCCGAAATCACACCAGAAGCGGTGGATGCCGCCGCCGAGGCCGCGCTCGCCGCGGTCGCCGCGGCATCCGATTCCTCGGCGCTGAAGGCCGCGCGCTCCGCACACGCGGGGGAGGGATCGCCGCTCGCCGCTCTGAACGCTCAGCTGCGCAACGTCGCCCCGCAGAACAAGGCCGCTTTCGGAAAGCTCGTGGGCCAGGCCCGAGGGCGGGTCGGCCAGGCGATCGCCGCCCGAGAGGCCGAGCTCGTCGAGGCCGAGACCGCAGCCCGCCTCGAGGCCGAGCGGATCGACGTCACGGCACTGCCTTCCCGCGCGCGCCTCGGGGCGCGGCATCCGCTCACTCTTCTCCAGGAGGAGGTCAGCGACATCTTCGTCGGCATGGGCTGGGAGATCGCGGAGGGCCCCGAACTCGAGCACGAGTGGTTCAACTTCGACGCGCTGAATTTCGACGCCGACCACCCCGCGCGGCAGATGCAGGACACCTTCTTCGTCGACCCGCCGGAGCGCCACCTCGTGATGCGCACCCACACGAGCCCGGTGCAGGTGCGCTCGCTGCTCGCGCGGGAGCTGCCGGTGTACGTGCTCTGCCCCGGTCGCGTGTACCGCACCGATGAGTTCGACGCGACGCACCTCCCGGTCTTCAGCCAGTTCGAGGGCATCGTGGTCGACAAGGGCATCACGATGGCGCACCTCAGGGGAACCCTGGATCACGCGGCGCGCGTGCTCTTCGGACCGGAGGCCAAGACGCGCTTCCGCGCGAACTTCTTCCCCTTCACCGAGCCGAGCGCCGAGCTCGATCTCTGGCACCCCACCTTCAAGGGCGGAGCCCGCTGGATCGAGTGGGGAGGCTGCGGCATGATCAACCCCAACGTGCTGCGCGCGGCGGGCATCGATCCGGAGGAGTACTCCGGCTTCGCGTTCGGAATGGGGATCGAGCGGACCCTGATGTTCCGCTCCGACGTGCAGGACATGCGCGATATGGCAGAGGGCGACATCCGCTTCTCGCAGCAGTTCGGGATGGTGGTCTGATGCGCGTCCCCCTGTCGTGGCTGCGTGAGTACGTCGATGTCCCCGCCGAGGCGACCCCGGAAGACGTGCTTGCGGCGCTCGTGTCGGTCGGCTTCGAGGAGGAGGACGTCCACAGGTTCGAGCTGCAGGGCCCCATCGTCGTGGGCGAGGTTCTGGAGTTCACCGAGGAGCCGCAGTCCAACGGCAAGACGATCCGCTGGTGCCAGGTGCGCGTGGCGCCCGACGGCGAAACGGCCGCGGATGGTGGCCCGGCCGTGCACGGGATCGTGTGCGGTGCGCTCAACTTCTTCGAGGGGGACAAGGTCGTGGTGACGCTCCCGGGTGCGGTGCTGCCCGGTCCCTTCCCGATCGCCGCGCGCAAGACCTACGGGCACGTCTCCGATGGCATGATCGCCTCGGCGAAGGAGCTCGGGCTCGGCAGCGAGCACTCGGGCATCCTGCGCCTCGCCGAGCTCGGCGTCGACGCACCCGTCGGCACCGACGCCATCTCGCTGCTGGGGCTCGACGACGTCGCGGTCGAGATCAACGTGACGCCGGACCGCGGCTACGCGCTGTCGATCCGCGGTGTCGCGCGGGAGTACTCGCACGCCACGGGCGCGCCGTTCCGCGACCCCGGCGCCGACGCTCCGGAGTGGACGGCGAGCGGCTTCCCGCTCGCGATCCTCGACGAGGCCCCGATCCGCGGCCGGGTCGGTGCGACCGGGTTCGCCGTGCGGGCCGTCTTCGATGTGGATGCCTCACGCCCCACCCCGCCCTGGATGATCACGCGCCTGACCCTCGCCGGCATCCGCTCGATCTCGGTGCTGGTCGACATCACGAACTACGTGATGCTCGAACTGGGCAACCCGATCCACGGATACGACCTCGACAAGCTGAACGGCGGCATCACGGTGCGCCGCGCACAGCACGGCGAGAAGCTCGAGACCCTCGACGGTCAGGTGCGGGTGCTCGATCGCGAAGACCTGCTGATCACCGACGGATCGGGACCGATCGGCCTCGCGGGCGTCATGGGCGGTGGCACGACCGAGATCGGCGACGGTACGCGCAACGTGCTCGTCGAGGCGGCGACCTTCGACCAGATCTCGATCGCACGCACCGCGCGGCGGCACAAGCTCCCATCGGAGGCGTCGCGCCGGTTCGAGCGCGGTGTCGATCCGCTGGTGGCCGCGGCGGCCGCCGACCGAGTCGTGCAGCTGATGGTCGCCTACGCGGGCGGGACCGCGTCCGACCTCGGGGCCATGATCGTCGAGCCGTTCGTGGCGCCAGAGATCCGGCTCCGGGCTGACTTCGTGTCGGGCCTCATCGGAGTGGAGTACTCGGATGCCGAGGTGCGCGGAGCGCTCGAATTGATCGGATGCCGGGTGCTCGATGCCGAGGGAGGGTGGGTCGTCACCCCGCCGAGCTGGCGCCCGGATCTCACCGACAAGTGGACGCTCGCGGAGGAGGTCGCCCGCATCGAGGGCTACGACCGCATCCCGTCCGTGCTGCCGACGCCGCCCTCCGGCCGGGGGCTGACCCCGGCGCAGCAGGGACGCCGGCGGGTCTCCAACGCCCTCGCGGCAGCCGGTTTCGTCGAGACGCCCTCGTTCCCGTTCACGACTGAGGAGCAGAACGACCTGCACGGCTCGGCGACGGGAGAGCACCTGCCGAGCATCCGGCTGGCCAACCCGCTCGACGGGCAGGCTCCGTACCTCCGCCGCTCTCTCGTGCAGGGGCTGCTGCAGGCGGCGCACCGCAACGTGGCGCGCGGGCTGACCGACCTGTCGCTGTTCGAGGTGGGCACCGTGTTCCTGCCCGAACCGGGGGTCGTCTACGGCACCGACTCGGTGCCGCCCCTCGCCGTGCGACCGGATGCCGCGACCCTCGCCGCGCTCGACGCGTCGATCCCGCCGCAGCGCCGACACGTCGGTCTGCTGCTCGTGGGCAACACGGTGCCGAAGCAGCCGGACGTGGCCCCCGTGCCCGCGGGCCTGGCGGACGCGCTGGACGGCGTGCGGACCATCGCTCTCGCGGCCGGGGTCGAGCTCACGGTGGCGCAGGGCGAGCGTGCGGCGCTGCACCCGGGCCGGACCGCGGTGCTCGCCGTGCCCGGCGACTCCCCGACCGTGGTGGGCTACGCCGGTGAGCTCCTGCCGGCGGTGGCGGAGGCCGCCGACCTCCCGGGCCGGGTGATCGTGGCCGAGCTGGATCTCGACCTCCTCCTGAGGCTTGCGGGCGAGAAGGTCGTGGCCGCATCGCTGTCGGGCTTCCCCGCCGCGACGCAGGACGTCTCGCTGGTGGTGCCGATCGGTGTCGCCGCCGGCGACGTTCGCGCCGCCCTCGAGGAGGGCGCAGGGCAGCTCCTGGAGTCGCTGCGCCTCGTCGACGACTACCGGGGAACCGGCATCCCGGATGGTTCGAAGAGCCTCACGTTCGCGCTCCGTTTCCGGGCGCCGGATCGCACGCTCACCGCCGCTGAGGCGACGGACTCGAAGCTCGCGGGCGTCGCGCTCGCCGCGGAGCGCTTCGGCGCCACGCTCCGCGAGTAGTCCCCGGCTGCGGCCTGTTCTGGGGTCCCTGAGCTTGCTCTCGGTCCCTGAGCTTGCTCTCGGTCCCTGAGCTTGTCGAAGGGTCGAGGGGGCGACGCCTCGACAGGCTCGGCGACCGGGCTTCAGGTCACTGCCCTCACCGGTCCCTGAGCTTGCTCTCGGTCCCTGAGCTTGCTTTCGGTCCCTGAGCTTGTCGAAGGGTCGTTCCGCGGTCCGGTCCCTGAGCTTGCTCTCGGTCCCTGAGCTTGTCGAAGGGTCGAGGGGGCGACGCCTCGACAGGCTCGGCGGTCAGCACTTTCTCCACACCTTCAGTCACGGGCGTGCTCGGGTCGAGCGACGCGAACCAGCATGGCCGAATGCCATACATGTACATCGTGCGCTGCCGCGATGGAGCGTATTACACCGGAAGTACGCTCAAGGATCCGGAGGCCCGCGTCTGGGAGCACAACCATGACGAGGACTACGCCGCGCGATACACGATCAAGCGGCGCCCGGTCGTTCTGGTCTATGTCGAGTCGTTCGCCCGGATCGACGACGCGTTCAGGCGCGAGAAGCAGGTGCAGAAGTGGAGTCGGGCCAAGAAGGAAGCGCTGGTGGAGGGTCGGCTCGATGATCTCCCCGGGTTGTCGCGTGCCGGGGGCGACGCCTCGACAGGCTCGGCGACCGGAGCTTAGGGATAGGTCCCTGAGCTTGTCGAAGGGTCGGAGGGGCGAGGCCTCGACAGGCTCGGCGACCGGAGCGTAGGGATAGGTCCCTGAGCTTGTCGAAGGGTCGGAGGGGCGACGCCTCGACAGGCTCGGCGACCGGGTGGGGGCCGACGCCTCGACAGGCTCGGCGACCGTGGCACGTCCCGCCCTCGATTTGCGGAGCCGGCCCACCGGCGGCTATGGTCGCGGCATGCCTTCGGCCGCGCAGCTTCCCGCGACGCTCCTCGCGAGCGTCGCTCCCGCGCGCCGTCGTCAGAGCGACCGCCGACCGTAGGCGACCCCGCGCTCCCCGGTTTCGCCCGGGTCGAGCAGCCGGTGTCGCCGTCCCCGGCCTCCGCACTCCTGACCATAAGGTAGAAACCATGACGTACTCGGTCGCCGTCTCCGGCGCATCCGGCTATGCGGGTGGCGAGATCCTCCGCCTCCTCGCCGATCATCCCGACATCGAGATCCGCACCGTCACCGCGCACTCCAACGCGGGCCAGCCGCTCGTCGCGCACCAGCCGCACCTGCGCTCGCTCGCCCATCTGACGCTGCAGGACACGACGCCGGACACCCTCGCGGGCCACGACATCGTCTTCCTGGCGCTGCCCCACGGGCAGTCGGGCCAGTTCACCGAAGCGCTCGCGGACACACCCCTCGTGATCGACTGCGGGGCGGATCACCGCCTCGAATCGACCGCCGAGTGGGATCGCTTCTACGGCGGCGAGTTCTCCGACCCCTGGACCTACGGTGTGCCAGAGCTTCCGGTCGGTCCTGCGAACGGCAGGCAGCGGAAGCGCCTTGTCGGTGCCACGCGCATCGCCGCACCCGGCTGCAACGCGAGCACGGTCGCGCTCAGCCTCGCCCCGGGCGTCGCGGCGGGAGTGATCGATCCCTCCGACATCGTGACGGTGCTCGCCGTCGGTCCGAGCGGCGCGGGCAAGAGCCTGAAACCACACCTCCTGGGCAGCGAGATCCTCGGATCGGCCAACCCGTACGGCGTCGGCGGCACCCACCGGCACATCCCCGAGATCCGGCAGGCGCTGGTCGCCGCCGGGGGACCGGCAGACGGCATCCGCATCTCCTTCACCCCGATCATCGTTCCGATGGCACGGGGGATCCTCGCGACCAGCTCCGCACCCATCGCGTCGGGCGCGACGGATGCCGAGATCCGGGCCGCCTGGGAATCCGCCTACGGCGGCGAGACGTTCGTCCAGCTCCTGCCCGAGGGCCAGTTCCCGCGCACGGCGGATGTGATCGGCGCCAACACGGCTCTTCTCGGCCTCGCCGTCGACCGCGCCGCCGGCCGGGTCGTGGTGATCGCCGCCGTCGACAACCTCACCAAGGGCACGGCGGGCGCCGCCATCCAATCGATGAACATCGCGCTCGGCCTTCCCGAGGGCCGCGCACTCAGTGTGAACGGGGTGGCACCATGAGCGTCACCGCTCCCCAGGGCTTCGAAGCGGCCGGCGTCGCGGTCGGCCTCAAGAGCACCGGCAAACCGGATGTCGCCGTGATCGTCAACCGCGGCCCGCTCAAGACAGGCGCCGCCGTCTTCACCAGCAACAGGGCCAAGGCGAACCCGATCCTCTGGTCCGAGCAGGTCATCCGCGACGGGGTTGTGGAAGCCATCGTCTTGAACTCCGGCGGCGCCAACTGCTTCACCGGGTCGTTCGGATTCCAGACGACGCACCAGACGGCGGAGCGCGCCGCCGAGCTGCTCGGCGTCGGGGCCGGCGACATCCTGGTCTGCTCGACGGGGCTGATCGGCACGGGCGACCAGGTCTTCCGCGACAAGGTGCTCGCCGGCGTCGAGCAGGGCATCGCGCGGCTGAACCCGGAGGGCGGGCCGGATGCGGCGAACGCCATCATGACGACCGACTCGGTGCAGAAGACCGCGACCTACCAGGCGGACGGCTGGAGCATCGGCGGCATGGCGAAGGGCGCCGGGATGCTTGCGCCCGGGCTCGCGACGATGCTCGTCGTTCTCACGACCGACGCGGTGCTCACCTCGTCCGAGGCGGACGCGCACCTCCGTGCGGCGACGCGCGTGAGCTTCGACCGCCTCGACTCGGACGGCTGCATGTCGACCAACGACCAGGTCACGCTGATGGTGAGCGGGGCGAGCGGTGTCACACCGGATGCCGCGGCCTTCCGCGCCGGGTTGACGGCGATCTGCAGCGACCTCGCGAGGCAGCTGCAGGGTGACGCCGAGGGCGCGAGCCATGACATCTCCATCCAGGTCGTGCACGCGGCATCCGAAGAAGAAGCCGTCGAAGTGGGCCGCTCCGTCGCGCGCAACAACCTCTTCAAGGCCGCCATCTTCGGGAACGACCCGAACTGGGGCCGCGTGCTCGCCGCCATCGGCACCACGACGGCGCTCTTTGACCCCTACGACGTGGATGTCGAGATGAACGGTGTGCGGGTCTGCAGCTCCGGCGGTCCTGATCGCCCGCGCGAAGAGGTCGACCTGACCCCTCGGGCGACCAGCATCGTCATCGACCTGAAGGTCGGCGACGCATCCGCGACGATCCTCACCAACGACCTCACCCACGACTACGTGCACGAGAACAGCGCCTACGCGTCATGACCGACATCCAGAACACGAGCCCGGAAGAGGCCGCGGCGAAGGCGAAGACGCTCGTCGAATCGCTGCCGTGGCTCAAGCGCTTCCACAACCAGATCATCGTCATCAAGTACGGCGGGAACGCGATGGTCAGCGAGGAGCTGCAGGACGCCTTCGCCGAAGACATCGCCTACCTGCGCTACGTCGGCGTGCTGCCGGTCGTCGTCCACGGCGGCGGGCCGCAGATCTCGAACATGCTCGATCGCCTGGCGATCCCGAGCGAGTTCAAGGGCGGCTACCGCGTGACCAGCACCGAGGCGATCAGCGTCGTGCGCATGGTGCTGACGGGTCAGATCAACCCGCAGCTGGTCGCCAAGATCAACTCGCACGGCCCCCACGCGACCGGCCTGAGCGGGGAGGACGCGGGGCTCTTCGGCGGTCGCCGCAGGGGAGTGGTGATCGACGGCGTCGAGCAGGACCTCGGTCGCGTCGGCGATGTCGTGGAGGTCGACCCGACCCCCGTGCACGATCATCTGGCCGCGGGCCGCATCCCCGTGGTGTCCAGCATCGCCCCCGATCTCGATCGTCCGGGGCACTCACTCAACGTCAATGCGGATGCCGCGGCCGCCGCACTCGCGGTCGCCCTGAAGGCGACCAAGCTGGTGGTGCTCACGGATGTGCCGGGCCTCTACGCGAACTGGCCGAACCGCGATTCGCTGGTCTCGCACCTGACGAGCGCGCAGCTGCGCGCCATGCTGCCCAGGCTCGAGTCGGGGATGATCCCCAAGATGCAGGCGTGTCTCGACGCCGTCGAGGGCGGTGTCGAGACGGCCGCGATCATCGACGGACGGGTGCCGCACTCGGTGCTCGTCGAGCTCTTCACAGACAACGGAATAGGAACAGAGGTGGTGGCGAAGTGACCGATTCCTTCGGGTCAACGACATGGCAGGATGCCGCGGGCCGCGACCTCGTCCGCAGCTTCGGTCCCCGTATGGCACTGTTCGCCCGCGGGAGCGGCGCGTATCTGTGGGACGAGGACGGCCGTCGGTACCTGGACTTCCTCGCCGGCATCGCCGTCAACTCGCTCGGGCACGCCCACCCTGCGTTCGTCGAGGCGATCGCCGAGCAGGCCGCAACGCTCGCTCACGTCTCCAACTACTTCGCCACGAAGCCGCAGCTCGAGCTCGCCGCCCGGCTCAAGCGGCTCGCCGGCACGGGCGATTCGGGTCGGGTGTACTTCGGCAACTCCGGCGCCGAGGCGAACGAGGCGGCGTTCAAGCTCGCGCGCCTGCACGGCAAGGACACCGGCCGCACGCGCATCCTGACCCTCGAGAACGCCTTCCACGGCCGCACGATGGGAACGCTCGCGCTCACCGGCAAGCCGGCGATGCAGGAGTCGTTCCTGCCGATGGTGCCCGGCGTCGAGCACATCCCGGTCAGCCTCGAAGCGCTCGAAGAAGCGATGGATGATCGCGTGGCCGCGCTGTTCCTCGAACCCATCCAGGGCGAGGCCGGCGTCATCCCGCTGCCGGATGGATACCTGCGAGCGGCGCGCGAACTGACGGAGCGGCACGGGGCGTTGCTGATCATCGACGAGATCCAGACCGGCGCCGGGCGCACCGGGGCATGGTTCGCCTACCAGCACGCGGGGATCACCCCCGACGCGATCACCGTCGCGAAGGGCATCGGCGGTGGGTTCCCGATCGGCGCGCTGATCACCTTCGGCGCCGCCAGCGACCTCTTCTATCCCGGCTCGCACGGCTCGACCTTCGGGGGGAACGCACTCGGCACGGCCGTGGCCGGAGCCGTTCTCACGGAGATCGAACGCGCGGGACTGGTCCGCAACGCGGCGCTCCGTGGCAACCAGGTTCGCGAAGCGGTGGCGGGCATCGGCTCTCCGCTCGTCGAGGGGACCCGCGGTGCGGGCCTCCTGATCGGCGTCGGACTCGCGCATCCCGTGGCGGGCGCGGTCGTGGCCGCCGCCCAGCAGCACGGCCTCATCGTCAACGCCGCCAACGACAGCACGATCCGGCTGGCGCCGGCGCTCATCATCGGCGACGCGGAGATCGCCCAGTTCACGGAGCTCTTCGCGGCGGCTCTGGCGACGGCATCCGAAGCGCTCCTGCTCGACCATCCCGCCGCGCAGGAGGTCTCGGCGTGACCCGTCACCTACTGCGCGACGACGACCTGAACCCCGCCGAACAGGCCGAGATCCTCGACCTCGCGATCGAGCTCAAAAAAGACCGCTGGGCCGACAAGAGCCTCGCCGGCCCTCAGACCGTCGCCGTGATCTTCGACAAGTCCTCGACACGCACCCGCGTCTCCTTCGCGGTGGGCATCGCCGATCTGGGTGGTTCGCCGCTCATCATCTCGACCGCGAACAGCCAGCTGGGCGGAAAGGAGACCCCGGCCGACACCGCCCGGGTGCTCGAGCGCCAGGTCGCCGCCATCGTCTGGCGCACGTACGCGCAGGCCGGCCTCGAAGAGATGGCGGCCGGCACGCGCGTGCCGGTGGTGAACGCGCTGTCGGACGACTTCCACCCCTGCCAGCTGCTGGCGGATCTGCTCACCATCCGCGAGCACAAGGGCGAGCTGAAAGGCCTCACGCTCGCCTTCTTCGGAGACGGTCGCAGCAACATGGCGCACTCCTACGTGCTCGCGTGCGTCACTGCCGGGATGCATGTGCGCGTCGCCTCACCCGAGTCGTACGCGCCGCGGGAGGACGTCATAGCGGATGCGGATGCCATCGCCCGGACGACCGGAGGCTCCGTCACGCTGTACACCGACGGCCTCGAGGCGGCATCGGGCGCCGATGTGGTCGTGACCGACACCTGGGTGTCGATGGGCAAGGAGGAGGAGAAGCTCGCGCGGCTGCGCGACCTCGGGCAGTACAAGGTGACGCAGGAGCTGATGTCGCTTGCGCGACCGGGTGCGATCTTCATCCACTGCCTTCCGGCTGACCGCGGCTACGAGGTCGATGCAGAAGTGATCGATGGTCCGCAGAGCGTCGTGTGGGACGAGGCCGAGAACCGGCTGCATGCCCAGAAGGCGCTGCTTGTGTGGTTGCTGCGACAGGGCTAGGGTCCCCGGTCGTTGAGTGAGCGCACCGAGACGAGACGCTCGTACGTCGCCTCCCGCTGGGAGCGGCTGAACGGCCATCGCCGGGTGCCGGGGGTCGACCTGGCGCGAGGGCTCGCGGTGATCGGCATGTTCGCCGCGCACCTGGTGTCGATTCCGCCGTTCGAGTGGACGGATGCCTCCACCTGGCACGACGTGGTGAACGGGCGGTCTTCGATTCTGTTCGCAACGCTCGCCGGCGTCTCGGTCGGGCTCGTGACCGGACGAACCACCCCGTTCGCCGGCCCGGAACTCTCGCTCGCGCGGAGTCGCCTCGCCGTGCGGGCGGTGCTGGTCTGGCTGCTCGGGATCGCCCTCATCTCCCTCGAGGTTCCGGTGCTGGTCATCCTGCCGGCCTACGCCGTGCTCTTCCTCCTCGTGCTTCCGCTGCTCCGGCTTCCGGCCGCGTGGCTGTTCGCGCTCGCTGCGGCGCTCGCCGCCACGATGCCGTTCGTGCAGTTCGTGGTCGCCGGATGGTCGCTGTGGGCGACGCCGCAAGGCTGGCTGATCGACGCGGCGATCGGCGGCCACTACCCGTTCCTGGTGTGGAGCGCGTTCGTCGTGGCCGGGCTAGGGGTGGCGCGGCTCCCCTTCTCCCGCCCGCGGACAGCCGCGGCGCTGCTCGGCGTAGGCTCCGCACTCGCCCTGGTCGGGTACGCCATCGGCGCCGCGACGGCCGGCGCCCGGGCCGGTGAGCGCGAGTCGCTGTGGGCGTTCGTGACCAACTCCGACGCGCACTCGAGCGGCGTGGCCGAGGTCGTCGGCTCCGGTGGATTCGCCATCGCGATCCTCGGACTGTGCGTGCTCGTGACCTCTACGCCGCTCACCTGGGTGGTGCTTCCTCTGCGCGCCGTCGGCGCGATGGCGCTCACCGCCTACTCCGCCCAGCTGATCGCATGGGCGCTGCTGCAGCCGGCGCCGGCGCCGGGGGAGAGCAAGCTCAGCGCGTTCCGCGCGCTGGAGCCGTTCTGGCCGTTCACGCTGTGGACGATCGTGCTGTGCACCGCATGGGCACTTCTCGTCGGCCGTGGACCGGTCGAGTGGGCCTTCGACCGCATCGTGCGATTCGCCGTCCCCGATAGTCTGGAAACGCCATGACCGACGACGATTCTTCCAGCGACGCGACCACCAACGAGGGGGCACTCTGGGGCGCCCGCTTCGTGGGTGGGCCCTCACCGGAGCTCGCCGCGCTGAGCCGCTCCACGCACTTCGACTGGGTGCTCGCGCTGTATGACATAGCCGGATCGCACGCTCACGCAAAGGCCCTCGCCGCTGCCGGCTACCTCACGGCCGAGGAGGAGCGTGCCATGCACGAGGGCCTCGACGTGCTGGCGCGTGGCATCACCGACGGAACGCTGCGCCCCGGTCCGGCCGACGAAGACGTGCACGGTGCCCTCGAACAGGCGCTCATCGCGGTCGTCGGTCCCGAGCTCGGCGGCAAGCTCCGCGCCGGCCGCAGTCGCAACGACCAGATCGCGACACTCGTGCGCATGTATCTGCTCGATCATTCGCGCCCGATCGCCCGCGACATCCTGCGCGTCGTCGACGCGATCGTCGCGCAGGCCGAAGCCCACGAGAACGCCATCATGCCCGGCCGCACGCACCTGCAGCACGCCCAGCCGGTGACACTGGCACACCATCTGCAGGCGCACGCGTGGCCGCTCGTGCGTGACCTGGAACGCCTGCGGGATTGGCAGGCGCGTGCGGTCGTCTCGCCGTACGGCGGAGGAGCCCTTGCCGGCTCCACCCTCGGCCTCGATCCGGCACTGGTCGCCCGCGAGCTCGGGATGGCGCGCCCGGCCGAGAATTCGATCGACGGCACCTCGTCGCGCGACGTCGTCGCCGAGTTCGCCTTCATCGCGGCGATGATCGGCATCGACATCTCCCGGTTCGCCGAGGAGATCATCCTGTGGAACACGCGCGAATTCGGATTCGTCACGCTCGACGACGGGTATTCGACCGGATCGAGCATCATGCCGCAGAAGAAGAATCCTGATATCGCCGAGCTGGCCCGTGGCAAGGCCGGTCGCCTCATCGGCAATCTCACCGGGTTGCTCGCCACACTGAAGGCGCTGCCGCTCGCCTATAACCGCGATCTGCAGGAGGACAAGGAGCCGGTGTTCGACTCGGTGGCGACGCTCGAACTGGTGCTTCCGGCATTCGCCGGCATGGTGGCCACTCTGCGCTTCGACACGAACCGGATGGCCGAGCTCGCACCGCAGGGGTTCTCGCTCGCCACGGACGTCGCCGAATGGCTGGTGAAGCGGGGGGTCCCCTTCCGGGACGCGCACGAGATCTCGGGATCGCTCGTGCGGCTCTGCGAAGAGCGCGGGATCGAACTGGACGAGGTCAGCGACGACATGCTCGCCTCCGTCTCGCCCGAACTGTCACCCGACGTCCGATCGGTGCTCACCATCGAGGGTTCGGTGGCCAGCCGCACCGGGGCCGGAGGGACCGCACCGGAGCGGGTGGCGGAGCAGCGAGCCGACTTGATCGCCCGGGTGCAGGCCGCCGCCCACACCCTCGGACTCTAGGCGACCGAATCAGCCCCGCACCGCGGCGAGCGGTCCTCGCACGTCGTGGGCCTGTCGGCGCGTGGCCTCCGTCAGCTCTCCCAGTGCGAAGGCGACCTCTGGTGGTTCGCCGGCCACGTTCCGGCCCTCGAGGAACTCGGCCGCGACGACGGCGTCCTGTTGTTCCCCGAAGGCATCCTGCAGCTCGCGCCGACGCTCGATCTCTTCGTCCGCGCCGGCGCCGAGCACCGGTGCGGCGAGCTCCAGCGCGTAGCGGTGGCGTTTCGCGGTCTTGCGAGCGGAGTGAAGCAGATCGGCTGCCCGTGGGTCGCCCGCCGCGGCCGCTTCCCGAACGCGCTCGAGCCGCTTGCGGAGCTTCGCGTCGGCCTTCTTCACTCGCTTCCTCGCGCGTTCGGGCCGGCGGTCGGCATCGTCCGCGAAAGGCGGAGAACGATGCCACCGGCCGACCGCGTCGTACAGCCGGGTGGCGCGCTCGCTGGTCATCGCGTCCGACATCGCCCGCCACGCCGAGTCCAGTTCCCGCGCGATCTCGGCAGCGAGGTACAGTTCGACCCGGCCACGCGGGGTCCGTGGGTCCTCGTCCGGGGCGAAGCGCTCCCCGAGCACCTGCAGATCCCGCACCCCGCCGAGCACGAGGCCCCACCACCGCAGCTCGGCGGCGAACTCCTCCGCGGCCCGCGCGTCGTAGACCCGCCCGAAGGTGCGCAGGGTCGCGCGCAGGCGACGGACGGCCACCCGGGCGGGGTGCACCGACTCCGCCTCCCTGCGACCGAGGGGCTCCCAGTTCTCCAGGATCACGCCGCACTGCTCCGCGACATAGCGCTGCACGAGACCTCCGAGGGTCTCTTCGGCGTCGGACTCCGCGCTCATCCGAGTGCTCATTCGGTCGCTCCGGAGCGAAGGTCGTTCACCAGATCGCCAGTCGCACGAGAGCCCCGACGATGCACGCCCACAGCAGGCTCGACAGGGTGCCGATGATGAAGCGCTCCCTCGCCTCGGCGGCGGCGAGTTCGGAGAACCGCCCGACACCCTTGATGGCGACGAGGATCGCGATCGCCTCTGGATAGCCCGCGATGAGCGCCACCACGACGGCGAGGCGTTCCAGGTAGCCGATGGTCGTGCCGCCTCGCATCACCTCGGCGCCGGCCGCGGACGGCTCGGTGATGGCGGTGCCCGCCGCCTCGGCATCCAGGATGATTCCACCGTTCACCCCGTCGCGCACACGGCCGTGCGTTGCGATCTCGAGCACCCGCCGAGTGATCGGGTTCCCGCCCAGCACGCCTACCGCGGTGCCGAGCAGTGCGATGACCATGCCCATGAGAATAGGCACGTTGAGGGGCGCGACCGAGACGAGGACGAGAGCCGACACGACCAGTCCGGCGGCCACGACAAGGGGCAGCGTCGCGGGCCTGCGCATGCTCAGCACGATGAGCACCAGCGCCGCGCACATCGCGAGAAACAGGAAGATCGAGAGGATGGCGATGGAGATCGCCTCGGGGAACAGCGCCGGCATCCGCACAGTCTGTCACGCACCCCCGTCGAGGCGGGCGAGCACCCGCCCCAGGGCGGGAATCGCCGCTTCGTCGGTACGCAGCCCGGCGGCGTTGGCGCGCAGGCTCACCGCGGTGGGGGTGATGCCGAGCACCGTGGCGGCCCTCTTCTGCGTCATTCCCCGGCTCAGCAGATCGGCGACTTCCCACCCCTGAGGTGTCCGGCGATCGCGCAGTTCGATGAGCAGCCGGATGAGGGCTTCCGCGTCACCGCCTGCGACACGGTCGTCGGCTTCGACGGCGAGGCGCTGCTGGGATTTCTTCGCGCGTTCGACGGCCGTGCGCGCGTGCAGGAAGGCGTCGCCTCGCCCTTCCCGGACGTGGGTGGAGAGGGGCGCTTCGATGGCACCGGCTCCCACTCCGACGCTCCATTCCTGCGCGCGCACCAGATGGAGTGCGATCTGCAGGGCAGCATCCGCGTCGGTCGTCGCCAGCTGGATCTCGTCCCCCACGGTACGCTCGGCGGGCGCCGCGAGGCGACTGCCGGCGAGCCGGTCGACATCCGCGAGCGCGGCGGGAACGAGATCACGGTTGGTGCGGCTGGCCCGCTGATCCGCGGTGATAACGAACATCCGTCCTCCATTATGCTGTACGCCTAATTCCATAAGCATTATTGCTGGAGGCTTATTCTATTGAAGCCTTCAGGCTTCATCAAGTCATAGATATGTCTCCGAGCTTATCGCGAGCCGGCCTCACGGGCGGAAAGAGGTCACGAGCGCCCGCTGATAGCCTGACGGAGTGTCTGTGTCCGCCGATCCCGCGCCGCCCGCAGTCGATCCGTCCTTCGAGAATGTCTGGGACGAGCTCGTCTGGCGAGGCCTCGTGCACGTCTCGACCGACCAGCAGGCTCTCCGCGCGCTGCTCGCCGGTCCGCCGATCGTGTACTACTGCGGCTTCGACCCGACCGCCCCCAGTCTCCACCTCGGCAACCTCGTGCAGCTGCTCACCATGCGTCGGCTGCAGTTGGCGGGGCACAAGCCGCTGGGACTCGTGGGTGGCTCGACCGGCCTGATCGGCGACCCACGACCGACATCGGAGCGCGCGCTCAACACGAAGGAGACCGTTGCCGAGTGGGTCGGGTACCTGCAGGAGCAGGTGCAGCGGTTCCTGAGTTTCGACGGCGAGAACGCCGCGCGGATGGTGAACAACCTCGACTGGACGGCGCCGCTGTCGGCGATCGACTTCCTGCGCGAGATCGGCAAGCACTACCGCGTCGGCACCATGCTGAAGAAGGAGGCCGTCAGCGCGCGACTGAATTCGGACGAAGGCATCAGCTACACCGAGTTCAGCTACCAGATCCTCCAGGGCCTCGACTACCGTGAGCTGTTCCTGCAGTACGGCTGTGTGCTGCAGACCGGGGGCAGCGACCAGTGGGGCAACCTCACGAGCGGGGTCGACCTCATCCACCGCGCCGAGGGGAAGAGCGTCCACGCCATCGGCACGCCGCTGATCACGAACAGCGACGGGCGAAAGTTCGGCAAGAGCGAGGGCAACGCGATCTGGCTGGATCCGGCGCTGACCAGCCCCTACGCGATGTACCAGTTCTGGCTCAACACCGATGACGCCGACGTCGTCGATCGCCTCAAGGTCTTCACCTTCCTCACGCGCGCCCAGATCGAGGCGATCGCGGCGGAGCACGCCGCGGAGCCGTTCAGACGGATCGGTCAGAAGCGCATCGCCGCCGAGGTCACGAGCCTGGTGCACGGAGCGGATGCCGCGAACGCGGCGATCGCGGCATCCGAGGCCCTTTTCGGCCAAGGTGACCTGCGCTCCATAGACGCGGCCACCCTTGCAAGCGCGCTCCGCGAACTGCCGCATGCCGAACTCCCGGCCGGCACGCCCGTCGTCCAGGCACTCGTGGAGACCCGGCTCGTCGCCAGCCTGAGCGAGGCACGACGCGCGCTCGGTCAGGGCGGAGTCTCTCTCGACGGCGTGAAGGTGGAGAACGAGTCCGCCGTCGTGCAGGGCTCCCTTCCCGGTGGCGTTTCAGTGCTGCGGCGCGGCAAGAAGACGCTCGGCGGCGTCTTCGTGCGCGCATGACGGAAACCCCGCCCGCCGGCTAGGCGAAGCGCCATGCCGTTCACTCCCAGTCACGCCGTCGTCGCGCTGCCCTTCGTACGGACACCGCTGGTGCCGGCCGCGATCGCGATCGGAGCGATGACGCCCGACCTCCCGCTGTTCGTGCGCGGGGTGCTTCCGCGGTACGCGGTCACGCACGATCTCGCTTGGATTCCGCTGACCATTGTCATCGCGCTCGTGCTGCTGCTCCTCTGGCGGTGCGTGCTGCGTCCGGCGACTCGGGAGCTGGTGCCCGGATGGCTGGCGTCTCGACTTCCCACCGAGTGGGACGCAGGGTGGCGAACCGCCGTCAAGGAGACCTTCCCGTCGTGGCGTGGCGTGTTCCTGCTCCTCGCGTCGCTCGCGATCGGCGTCGTCTCGCACATCGTCTGGGACCTGTTCACCCATGAAGGCCGGTGGGGCGTGTCGGCGATCCCTGCGCTCGCAGAGCCGTGGGGCCCGTTCGTGGGGGTCAAGTGGCTGCAGCACGGGTCCAGCGCAGCGGGGCTCGCCATCCTCGCCGTCTGGGCTGGGGTCAGCCTCGCGCGCAGCTCCGTGAACCGGATCCGCCGCCGTCTGCCCGGATGGATCCGCTGGTCATGGTGGGCGTCGCTTCCGCTGCTGCTCGGCGGGGCGCTCGTGTGGGGCGTCGTCACGGTCGGGGCGCTGACCGATGAATGGACGCCAGCGCATCTCGGCTACTTCGTGCTGCCACCGGCCTGCGCCGCATGGGGCCTGCTCACCGTGGTGGTGGCGGTCGCCATCCAGCTGGAGCGGACGATACGCGCCCCGCGCGTCGGCCGCCATCCCCTGCACCGGTGATCGGCGGCGTGGCTACTCTTCCCGCATGACAGCGGAGGAGCGACTAGGGGCGGAGAAGTGGGTGCCTCGCGGCGCGGACCTCGGTGAGCTGCGCAACGCCGTGCAGTCCTGTCGCGGATGCGAGCTCTGGAGGCCGGCAACGCAGGCCGTGTTCGGCGACGGGAGCCCGTCCGCCCGGATGATGCTGGTGGGCGAGCAGCCGGGTGACCGCGAAGACCTGAGCGGCGAGCCGTTCGTCGGTCCGGCGGGCGCGGTCCTTGACCGTGCTCTTCAGGCCGCGGGCATCGCGAGGGACGAGATCTACGTCACCAATGCCGTCAAGCACTTCAGATTCGAGGAACGAGGTAAGCGCCGTATCCACAGCAAGCCCGGCGTCGCCCACATCGTCGCGTGTGCCCCGTGGCTGGAAGCGGAGCTGGATGCCGTGGATCCAGACCTGATCGTCTGCCTCGGAGCGACCGCCGCACGCGCCGTGTTCGACCGCACCGTTGCCATCGGAGGCGAGCGCGGAAGACTGCAGCCCGCGAGGGGTCGGCAGGCGCTGGTGACAGTGCACCCGTCGTCGATCCTGCGGCTGCGTGCGGATGCCGATCGATCGGCCGCGTTCGATGCGCTCGTCGCCGATCTGCGCGTGGGGGCCGAGGCGCTCGGCCTCAGCCGGCGCTGACCCAGCCGGCGCTGCTCCAGCCGGCGCTGCTCCTCATCCATTGTCGGCGGTGGGGCAGACAGGAGCGGCAGCCGTTGTAGGCACGGGCGATCGCGTCGGCGATCGTGAAGAACGGCACCTTGCGGGCCGACGCGAGCTGCGGCCACCACTGGCATGTGACGACGTGCAGCTCGAGCGTGCGCGCGTTGCCGAAGAACATGTCGTCGACCTCTCTGAGCTCGGCGCGGTCTGCTGCCCACAGGGGAGGGCAGCGTCCGCGGGCACACCCGACGGAAGGGCGAATACGGCGTATGACCGGCGGTTCTCCTCACTGGCGCTCGGTGCGACACGCCCGGGCGACGGCCAGGATTTGCCCGATGCGCGGAACCGACGTAACTTATTACTTGTTCGCCCCACAGGGAAGCGGAGAGGCCGAGAGCCTGACCCCCCTCAAGCGGAGAACCACCCCCCATCTGAAACACACTCATTGAGTGTCGCGACCTTCGGGTCTAAGATGGAGGTTCCCACTCCTCGAAGCTGTCGAAGAGTGCTGGCCGGTGACGTTGAAACAGTCACGGACAGCCCGACTTGACAAGCAGAGCGAGTGAGATAAGATAGAGAAGTTGCCCCGGCGGCCCGGTTGATACGCCAGGAACGCGAGGTACACGATCTAGCTTGGTGAGACGCCGTCACTGACAGCTGCGAACGACTTCACGTCGAAAAGCGCCGATTTGACACGCGGATCACGATGAATAAGATAGAGAAGTTGCCCTGCGGGCGAGGCCGAGAGGCTGAGCAGCAGGAGCATCCGATCCTTGAGAACTCAACAGCGTGCACTTGTCAAATGCCAAAAAACCTCGCGATCAGCTCTGCTGATCGATGAGATTCTTTTGAGATTAAACGGATATGTCAGTAATGACATCCGATCGTCAGATCAAACTCGCTCGGCCGAACCCATTCCGGTTCAGTCGCAGCAAAAATTCTTTACGGAGAGTTTGATCCTGGCTCAGGATGAACGCTGGCGGCGTGCTTAACACATGCAAGTCGAACGGTGAAGGAGAGCTTGCTCTCCTGATCAGTGGCGAACGGGTGAGTAACACGTGAGCAATCTGCCCCTGACTCTGGGATAACAGCTGGAAACAGCTGCTAATACCGGATACGAGCTGCGAAGGCATCTTCAGCAGCTGGAAAGAACTTCGGTCAGGGATGAGCTCGCGGCCTATCAGCTAGTTGGTGAGGTAATGGCTCACCAAGGCGTCGACGGGTAGCCGGCCTGAGAGGGTGACCGGCCACACTGGGACTGAGACACGGCCCAGACTCCTACGGGAGGCAGCAGTGGGGAATATTGCACAATGGGCGCAAGCCTGATGCAGCAACGCCGCGTGAGGGACGACGGCCTTCGGGTTGTAAACCTCTTTTAGCAAGGAAGAAGCGAAAGTGACGGTACTTGCAGAAAAAGCGCCGGCTAACTACGTGCCAGCAGCCGCGGTAATACGTAGGGCGCAAGCGTTATCCGGAATTATTGGGCGTAAAGAGCTCGTAGGCGGTTTGTCGCGTCTGCTGTGAAAACCCGAGGCTCAACCTCGGGCCTGCAGTGGGTACGGGCAGACTAGAGTGCGGTAGGGGAGATTGGAATTCCTGGTGTAGCGGTGGAATGCGCAGATATCAGGAGGAACACCGATGGCGAAGGCAGATCTCTGGGCCGTAACTGACGCTGAGGAGCGAAAGGGTGGGGAGCAAACAGGCTTAGATACCCTGGTAGTCCACCCCGTAAACGTTGGGAACTAGTTGTGGGGTCCATTCCACGGATTCCGTGACGCAGCTAACGCATTAAGTTCCCCGCCTGGGGAGTACGGCCGCAAGGCTAAAACTCAAAGGAATTGACGGGGACCCGCACAAGCGGCGGAGCATGCGGATTAATTCGATGCAACGCGAAGAACCTTACCAAGGCTTGACATATACGAGAACGGGCCAGAAATGGTCAACTCTTTGGACACTCGTAAACAGGTGGTGCATGGTTGTCGTCAGCTCGTGTCGTGAGATGTTGGGTTAAGTCCCGCAACGAGCGCAACCCTCGTTCTATGTTGCCAGCACGTAATGGTGGGAACTCATGGGATACTGCCGGGGTCAACTCGGAGGAAGGTGGGGATGACGTCAAATCATCATGCCCCTTATGTCTTGGGCTTCACGCATGCTACAATGGCCGGTACAAAGGGCTGCAATACCGTAAGGTGGAGCGAATCCCAAAAAGCCGGTCCCAGTTCGGATTGAGGTCTGCAACTCGACCTCATGAAGTCGGAGTCGCTAGTAATCGCAGATCAGCAACGCTGCGGTGAATACGTTCCCGGGTCTTGTACACACCGCCCGTCAAGTCATGAAAGTCGGTAACACCTGAAGCCGGTGGCCCAACCCTTGTGGAGGGAGCCGTCGAAGGTGGGATCGGTAATTAGGACTAAGTCGTAACAAGGTAGCCGTACCGGAAGGTGCGGCTGGATCACCTCCTTTCTAAGGAGCATCTGGCACTCTTCGGAGTGTTCAGGCGCCAGATTCGAGACACACGTTCTCGACTGGTAGCTCATGGGTGGAACATTTGACTAGGTGCCGATCGGAACTTCCCGAACTCAGTACGCTGCTTGCAGCTGGAAAGGTTTGGGTCGGGATGGCCGGCACATGCACGCTGTTGGGTCCTGAGGGACCGGATGCGCTGGCCCACGGGCCGGCACAGACGAAACTCAGGACCTTTTCCTGTCTGCCGGTATACGGCATGCGGAGAAGGTACCGCCCGTACTTTGAGAACTACACAGTGGACGCGAGCATCTTTGAGATGATCCTTCGGGATCATTTCACATAGATGATCTTTATAGATCATTAGTCAATTTCAATTCCGGACTTCGGTCCGGACCGATTCTGACGAAACTCATGTGATTTCAAATCTTTAAGAGCAAACGGTGGATGCCTTGGCATCTGGAGCCGAAGAAGGACGTAGCAATCTGCGATAAGCCTCGGGGAGTGGATAAGCACACCTTGATCCGAGGATTTCCGAATGGGGAAACCCCGCTGGGCGGCGTGCCGACCCAGTGACTCCCGCCTGAATATATAGGGCGGGTAGAGGGAACGTGGGGAAGTGAAACATCTCAGTACCCACAGGAAGAGAAAGCAACCGCGATTCCGTTAGTAGTGGCGAGCGAAACCGGAACAGGCTAAACCGAGTATGTGTGATATCCGGCAGGAGTTGCATATTCGGGGTTGTGGGACTTTTCAGGCTGCTCTGCCGAGCAGCCGGCGTGATGTGAAGATATAGACGAATGGCATTGAAAGGCCAGTCACAGAGGGTGCAAACCCCGTAGTCGAAATGTCTCTCACAGCGCGAAGAGTATCCCAAGTAGCACGGGGCCCGAGAAATCCCGTGTGAATCCGTCAGGACCACCTGATAAGCCTAAATACTCCCAGATGACCGATAGCGGACAAGTACCGTGAGGGAAAGGTGAAAAGTACCCCGGGAGGGGAGTGAAATAGTACCTGAAACCGTTTGCTTACAAACCGTTGGAGCCTCCTTAGTAGGGGTGACAGCGTGCCTTTTGAAGAATGAGCCTGCGAGTTAGCGATATGTGGCGAGGTTAACCCGAGTGGGGTAGCCGTAGCGAAAGCGAGTCTGAATAGGGCGATTCAGTCGCATGTCCTAGACCCGAAGCGAAGTGATCTATCCATGGCCAGGTTGAAGCGACGGTAAGACGTCGTGGAGGACCGAACCCACTTAGGTTGAAAACTGAGGGGATGAGCTGTGGATAGGGGTGAAAGGCCAATCAAACTTCGTGATAGCTGGTTCTCTCCGAAATGCATTTAGGTGCAGCGTTGCGTGTTTCTTGCCGGAGGTAGAGCTACTGGATGGCCGATGGGCCCTAAAAGGTTACTGACGTCAGCCAAACTCCGAATGCCGGTAAGTGAGAGCGCAGCAGTGAGACTGTGGGGGATAAGCTTCATAGTCGAGAGGGAAACAACCCAGACCACCAACTAAGGTCCCAAAGCGCGTGCTAAGTGGGAAAGGATGTGGAGTTGCTTAGACAACCAGGAGGTTGGCTTAGAAGCAGCCACCCTTGAAAGAGTGCGTAATAGCTCACTGGTCAAGTGATTCCGCGCCGACAATGTAACGGGGCTCAAGCACGCCACCGAAGTTGTGGCATTGATATTATTGGTAGGCCTTCGTGGTCCAGCCGTATTGATGGGTAGGAGAGCGTCGTGTGGCCAGCGAAGCGGCGGTGTGAACCAGCCGTGGAGGCCACACGAGTGAGAATGCAGGCATGAGTAGCGAAAGACGTGTGAGAAACACGTCCTCCGAAAGACCAAGGGTTCCAGGGTCAAGCTAATCTTCCCTGGGTAAGTCGGGACCTAAGGCGAGGCCGACAGGCGTAGTCGATGGACAACGGGTTGATATTCCCGTACCGGCGAAGAACCGCCCAAACCAATCCAGTAATGCTAAGTGTCTGAATCCCACTGACGGATCCCTTCGGGGTGAAGCGTTGGGCCTAGCACACGACCCTATGCTGAGGCGGTTAGCGTATTAACAGGTGTGACGCAGGAAGGTAGCCCAAGCCAGGCGATGGTTGTCCTGGTGCAAGTGCGTAGGCCGAGTGATAGGCAAATCCGTCACTCATGCAGGCTGAGACACGATGCGGATAAAAAGTGGGTGATCCTATGCTGCCAAGAAAAGCATCGACGCGAGGTTCAAGCCGCCCGTACCCCAAACCGACTCAGGTGGTCAGGTAGAGAATACCAAGGAGATCGAGAGAATCGTGGTTAAGGAACTCGGCAAAATGCCCCCGTAACTTCGGGAGAAGGGGGGCCTTCGACGTATTAGGACTTGCTCCGAAAGCGTTTGGAGGCCGCAGAGACTAGTGGGTAGCGACTGTTTACTAAAAACACAGGTCCGTGCCAAGTCGCAAGACGATGTATACGGACTGACGCCTGCCCGGTGCTGGAAGGTTAAGAGGACCGGTTAGCCGCAAGGCGAAGCTGAGAATTTAAGCCCCAGTAAACGGCGGTGGTAACTATAACCATCCTAAGGTAGCGAAATTCCTTGTCGGGTAAGTTCCGACCTGCACGAATGGCGTAACGACTTCCCAACTGTCTCAACCGCGAACTCGGCGAAATTGCATTACGAGTAAAGATGCTCGTTACGCGCAGCAGGACGGAAAGACCCCGTGACCTTTACTATAGTTTGGTATTGGTGTTCGGTGTGGCTTGTGTAGGATAGGTGGGAGACTTTGAAGCATGGACGCCAGTTCATGTGGAGTCATTGTTGAAATACCACTCTGGTCACTCTGGATATCTAACTTAGAACCGTAATCCGGTTCAGGGACAGTGCCTGATGGGTAGTTTAACTGGGGCGGTTGCCTCCCAAAAAGTAACGGAGGCGCCCAAAGGTTCCCTCAACCTGGTTGGTAATCAGGTGTCGAGTGTAAGTGCACAAGGGAGCTTGACTGTGAGACTGACAAGTCGAGCAGGGACGAAAGTCGGGACTAGTGATCCGGCAGTGGCTTGTGGAAGCGCTGTCGCTCAACGGATAAAAGGTACCTCGGGGATAACAGGCTGATCTTGCCCAAGAGTCCATATCGACGGCATGGTTTGGCACCTCGATGTCGGCTCGTCGCATCCTGGGGCTGGAGTAGGTCCCAAGGGTTGGGCTGTTCGCCCATTAAAGCGGTACGCGAGCTGGGTTTAGAACGTCGTGAGACAGTTCGGTCCCTATCCGCTGCGCGCGCAGGAAATTTGAGAGGATCTGACCCTAGTACGAGAGGACCGGGTTGGACGAACCTCTGGTGTGTCAGTTGTTCCGCCAGGAGCACCGCTGATTAGCTACGTTCGGGATGGATAACCGCTGAAAGCATCTAAGCGGGAAGCCGGCCTCAAGATGAGATTTCCATGCCTTCGGGCGAGAGGCTCCCAGCCAGACTACTGGGTTGATAGGCCGGGTGTGTAAGCGTGGCAACACGTGTAGCTGACCGGTACTAATAAGCCGATGATTTGATAATCACCTTTCTAGGTGCTTGCGTCCACTGAGTGGTTCTCGATGTACGGTCGAGAGCCGCATGAGCAGCCTTTGCGGCTGCGTGCTGTCGCTGACAGCAACCATGCTTTTGAACGATTGAAACATCAATAGTGTTTCGGCGGCCATAGCGTGAGGGAAACGCCCGGTTACATTCCGAACCCGGAAGCTAAGCCTCACAGCGCCGATGGTACTGCAGGGGGGACCCTGTGGGAGAGTAGGACACCGCCGGACTTCTTCGTGAAATGGCCACCCAAAGCTGGGTGGCCATTTTTCGTTAAGTCACATATCCCGTGCTCGCGACGAGCCGCGGCAAGAAGGGGACCCCATGGTCGAGGAGAACGAGGATCGCGACGCGAAGCGGTCTCCGCGGTCGGGCTCCGGCGCCGCGCGACGGAACGATGCGCCCCGCAGCTCGGCCACCGGCCGGCAGGGGGAACGCAAACCTTACGTGAAGCGCGAAGGCGACAAGAAGTCGTATCCGCCGCGTGATGGTGAGCGGAAGTCGTATCCGCCGCGTGATGGTGAGCGGAAGTCGTATCCGCCGCGTGATGGGCAGCGGAAGAGCTATCCGCCGCGTGACGGTGGGGCGCGCACGCACTCGTCTCAGCGCGGAGGAAGCGATCGACCGGCGCGCGATCCTCGTGAGGACGAGATCCGCTCGGTGCGTCCCCGGCACGACGATCCATTCGTTCCGGACGACGTCACCCCGCAGGACCTGCACCCCAGCGCCCGCAACGAGTTGAAGACCCTCAGCAAGGAGAACGCCGAGATGGTCGCCCGGCATATGGCCATGGCGTCCACGCTGATCGAGGAGGACCCCGCGCTGGCTCACCAGCACGCCCTTTCGGCAGCGCGGCGTGCGGGTCGCATCGCGGTCGTGCGCGAGACGCTGGCAATCACCGCGTACGCCACGGGGGACTTTGCGCTAGCCCTTCGAGAGCTGCGCACGTATCGTCGGATCTCGGGCAAGGACGACCAGATCGCGCTCATGGTCGACAGCGAGCGAGGCGTCGGTCGTCCCGACCGTGCGCTCGAGGTCGGCCGTGCCGTGGACCGCTCGAAGCTCGACGCCGCCGTGCGGGTTGAACTGGCGATCGCGATGTCGGGCGCACGCCTCGATCTCGGTCAGCCGGAGCGTTCGCTGCACGAGCTCGACATCCCCGAACTCAATCCGGACCGGGCGTTCGAGTGGAGTCCGGCTCTTTTCGCCGCTCGTGCGACGGTGCTCGAGGAGCTCGGCCGGAACGAGGAGGCCGCCGAGTGGCGTCGCCGCGCGGAGATCGCCGCCGAGGCGCTCGGTGCGACCGACGAGCTCCAGGGTGCCGACGAGTTCGTGCTCGTCGAGGAGATCCTCGAGGAGCCGATCGGCGACGAGGAGGCCGACCAGGAGTCACTCTCCGACGCACCGACCAGAGGAGCGGATGCCGCAGAGGGCGCTCCGGTCGCCGACGAGCCGGAGTCGCCAGACGTACCGGAGTCGCCAGACGAACCGGAGTCGCCGGACGAGCAGGAGTTGTCGGACCCGCCGAAGTTGTCGGACCAGCTCGAGTCGCCGGAGCAGAACAAGGACGAGTCGGGGGACCGCGCCTGATGGCGCTGTTCGGGCGACGCGGCTCGCCCGCGACGCCGCTCGACGGGGTGGACGCGGTTCTCGCGGATCTCGACGGCGTGGTCTACGCAGGCCCGGGTCCACTGCCGTACGCGATCGAGAGCCTGAACGCCGCTGGGCAGACGCGTCGCCTCGGCTACATCACGAACAACGCCTCGCGCACCGATGCGTCGGTTGCCGGACACCTCCGCGAGCTCGGGCTCGAAGCGCAGCCCGACGACGTCGTCACCAGCCCTCAGGCGGCCATGCGGCTGCTCGCGACGCGGATCGCGCCGGGCAGCACCGTGCTCGTCGTCGGTGGTGAGGGGTTGGTCGTCGAGGTCGAGAAGGCGGGCTTCGTCGTCACGAGGAGCGCCGAGGACGCTCCCGCCGCCGTGGTCCAGGGATTCGCACCAGAAGTGGGGTGGGTGCAGCTCGCCGAGGCCGCGTATGCGCTGAAGCTACCGGAGGAGGACGGCGGCATCCCGTGGATCGCCACCAACACGGACTGGACGATCCCGCAGGCGCGCGGCATCGCGCCGGGCAACGGCACGCTGGTGTCAGCGGTGCACACCGCCGTCGGACGCCTCGCCACGGTGGCCGGCAAGCCGGAGACACCGATCTTCGAGGAGGCCGTCGCGCGCTTCGGCGCGCAGCAGCCCCTCTTCCTCGGGGATCGCCTCGACACCGACATCCTCGGCGCCAACAGAGCAGGCATCCCGTCGGCCCTCGTCCTGACGGGAATCGACCGCCCCAAGCAGGTGCTCGCCGCGCCGGCCGGCTCCCAGCCGACGTTCATCCTCGGCGACCTGAGGGAACTCAGCGAGCCATACCCCGAGGCGGTCGTGCGCGGGAACGGCGTGACCGTCGGTAGGGCGACGGTGCGCATAGAAGGCGCCGACATCCACATCGTCTCGGAGGGCGACCGGCAGGTCGACCTGCTGCGCGCCGGCGCACACGCGATCTGGCATTCCGGCAGGGCGATCTACGGCTTCCGTGTGCCCGAACGCCTGTACGCCGACCCGTTCCACCGGCCGTAGGCGCGTATCCTGAGGGCGTGAGCGCCCCCGCAACGCCAGACGACTCCATCGAGCACGAGAACTCCGCCGCCATCACGGACCTTCGCGATGCCGACCTCGCTCGCGGCGGTGAGGCCGAGCTTGTCAGCCGGCTGCGCGTGATCGAGGCGCAGCCTCTGGGAGCGCGCGCGGCGGCCTATGCGAGCGTTCATGAAGAGCTGGCGAAGCGTCTCGAGTCCGCCCCCTCGGACGAACGAGCTTGATGGAGCGGCTCGACGCCGCGCTCGCTGCGCGAGGCCTGGCTCGCTCGCGCACCCACGCGGCGACCCTCATCGCGAACGGCCTCGTGACGGTCGACGGGCAGCCGGTGATCAAGGCCTCCGCGCGTGTGGCGGACGACGCCGCCCTTGCCGTGGCGGCATCCGATCACTACGTCAGCCGGGCGGCGCACAAGCTCATCGCCGCCCTCGACACCTTCGAGATCGACGTCGCCGGGCGTGTCGCGCTCGACCTGGGCGCGTCGACCGGCGGGTTCACGCAGGTGCTGCGGGAGCGAGGCGCCCGTCCCGTGATCGCCGTCGATGTCGGGCACGGCCAGCTTGCGGCATCCGTCGCCGCCGACCCGGATGTGATCTCCGTCGAAGGCTTCAATGTGCGGCACATGACTGCGGCGTCCCTCGCCGAGGCGAGTGGCATCGACGCCGCCCCGATGATCGTCACCGGGGACCTGTCCTTCATCTCCCTCACCCACGTCCTTCCGGCCGTCCGCGCTGCGGCGGCGCCGGACGCCGACATCGCGCTGCTCATCAAGCCCCAGTTCGAGGTCGGGCGCACGGCGGTCAAGGGCGGTCTGGTCACTGACCCGGCCCTGCGCGCCGACGCGGTGGCCACGGTGCTGTGGGCGGCATGGGATGTGGGTTTCGGCGTCCTCGGCGTTGTCTCCTCCCCGCTGCCGGGAACGCACGGCAATCGGGAGTACCTCGTGCACATCGCGGCCGGGCGGGGGACCAATCCGACAGAATGGTTGAGCACGGTGGACCGACTGGCGGGCGAGGACGGGGGGCGGACAGCGTGACGACCGATGGCGAACGGAACATCCTCGTCGTGGCGCATGCGCGCCGGGACGACACCGTGGAGGCGGCTATACGGGTCATCGACGCGTTGACCACCGCCGGGGCACGGCCGGTGCTCGCGGCCGATGACCTCGCAGAGCTGGCGACCGCGACGGGCACCATTCCTCCGGTCGAAACCCTCGACCATGACGTGACGGTGTCCGACCTCGAGCTCGCGATCGTGCTCGGAGGCGATGGCACCATCCTTCGGGCGGCCGAGCTCGTGCGCGGTGGCCCGGCGCCGGTGCTCGGCATCAACATGGGTCACGTCGGGTTCCTTGCCGAGATCGAGCGCGACGACATGGATGACGCCGTTCGCCGGGTCATCTCGCGCGACTATCGGGTCGAGGAGCGCCTGGCGCTGTCGGTGCGGGTCAAGGATGCCGACGGCGAGGTGCTCTACGAGACGTGGGCGCTCAACGAGGCGACGGTCGAGAAGGCCAGCCGTGAGCGGATGCTCGAGGTGGTCATCGAGATCGATGGCCGCCCGCTCTCGACCTTCGGCTGCGACGGTGTCGTCGTCTCGACTCCCACGGGCTCGACCGCCTACAACTTCTCCGCCGGTGGCCCGGTGATCTGGCCC
Source organism: Micromonospora sp. DT81.3 (assembly GCF_049847225.1). NCBI lineage: Bacteria > Bacillati > Actinomycetota > Actinomycetes > Micromonosporales > Micromonosporaceae > Micromonospora > Micromonospora sp. DT81.3. Next base: position 196,606 of record NZ_JBNCNY010000002.1, on the reverse strand, counting down.
ACCGTCGAGGCGATCGCGGTGGTGCCCCTCTCGGCGCACGCCCTCTTCGCGAAGCCGCTCGTCGTCGGGCCGGAGGCCTCCGTGGCCATCGAGGTGCTCGAGCGCACGAACGGCACGGGCATCCTGTGGTGCGATGGCCGCCGCTCGCACGATCTCCCACCGGGCGCTCGCGTCGTGGTGCGCCGCTCCACGCTGCCGGTGCGCTTGGCACGCCTCCACCCGGCCGCCTTCACCGACCGGTTGGTGCGCAAATTCCGGCTGCCCGTGGAGGGATGGCGGGGTCCGGCGACTGCCGCCGACACTCCGGCGACCGGCGGCAACGGCGGATCCCATGCTCCGGACGGGCCGGCGTGATCGAGGAGATGCGCCTCCGCGATCTCGGCGTGATCGCGGAGGCCGTCCTCCCGATCGGTCCCGGGTTCACGGCGATCACGGGCGAGACCGGCGCCGGCAAGACGATGGTGGTCACCGGCCTCGGTCTTCTGCTCGGCCAGCGAGCCGACTCCGGTGCGGTGCGCTCGGGCGCGGAACAGGCCGCGGTCGAGGGCGTCTGGATCGTGCGAGACGAAGGTCCTGTCGCGGATCGCGTGCGTGAAGCCGGGGGAGAGCTCGAGCCGATCGGGAACGGTCGGGGCGAGCTGTACGTCGCTCGCACTCTGACCAGCGAGGGACGCAGTCGCGCAAGCGTCGGGGGTCGAGCCGCGCCGGCCGGCGTACTCGCCGAGTTGGCGACCGAGCTGGTCGTGGTGCACGGGCAATCCGACCAGCTGCGGCTGCGGTCCGCCGCCGCGCAGCGCGAAGCCCTCGATCGGTTCGGCGGCGTGGCGGTGCGCGACGCCCTGCGCGAGTATCGGACGGCATACGAGACGTGGAGAGGGATCGACCACGAACTCAGGTGCCTCACGGAGGAGCGCGACGCACGTGCGGCGGAGGCAGAGCGGCTGAGGGCGACGATCGCAGAGATCGAAGACGTCGCACCGGAGCCGGGCGAAGATGCGGCACTTCAGGCAAGGGCGGAGCGCCTCGGGAACGCCGAGGAGCTCCGGGTGGCGGCGGCGGCGGCCAGGGAGGCGCTCTCCAGCGAAGAGGACTCGCCGGATGTCTCCGCGCTGCTCGGTGAGTCGCGTCGGCTGCTCGAGCGCGCGGGCGATCCCGCCCTGCAGACGCTCGCCGAGCAGCTGGCCGAGCTCGGCTACCGGGCCGCTGACATCGCCGTGGAGCTCAGCGGCTACCTTGCGGACCTCGACGAATCGGGCCCGCACGAGCTTGCGGCCGTCGAGGACCGGCGCGCGCAGCTCGGCGTGCTCGTGCGCACGCACGGATCGCTGGATGCGGCGATCGCGCTGCTCGAGACCGGCTCGGCGCGCCTGGCCGAACTCGACGACGACGACGACCGGATCGAGAGGCTGACCGGCGAGCGGGAGGCCGCGGCATCCGTCCTCGATGACCGCGCGGCCGCGCTCACCGACGCCCGCACGGAGGCCGCCGGACGGCTGGCCTCGGCGGTCACGGACGAGCTGCACGCGCTCGCGATGCCGGATGCCCGGCTGGAGGTCGACGTGACCCCGGGCGGGGCGGGCGTGCACGGGCGAGACGACATCGCGGTGCTGCTCGCGCCGCACTCCGGAGCGGAGCCCCGCCCCATCGCCCGCGGCGCCTCAGGCGGTGAGCTCAGCCGGGTGATGCTCGCGATCGAGGTCGTCATCGCCGCCACCGACCCGGTGCCGACGTTCGTCTTCGACGAGGTGGATGCCGGAATCGGCGGCGCCGCGGCGATCGAGGTCGGTCGCCGCCTCGCCCGCCTCGCCCAGGCGTCCCAGGTCATCGCCGTCACGCACCTCGCCCAGGTCGCCGCCTTCGCCACCAACCATCTCAGCGTGCAGAAGCAGAGCGACGGCAGCGTCACGGCCTCGAGCGTCCGCCGCCTGGAGGGCGCCGAGCGCGAGGCCGAGATGGCCCGGCTGCTCTCCGGGCTGAGCGACTCGGACGCCGCCCTCACGCACGCCCGCGAGTTGCTCAGCCTCGGCACAGCGGCCGGCTGATAGGATAAAAGCCCGTGACAGGTACTCCAGACGCGGACATTCAAAACGACACCTCCTCGACCACGAAGCACATCTTCGTAACCGGCGGTGTCGTTTCTTCATTGGGCAAGGGCCTCACCGCCGCAAGCCTCGGCAACCTGCTCACCGCGCGCGGTCTCCGCGTCGTCATGCAGAAGCTCGACCCCTACCTCAACGTGGACCCGGGAACGATGAACCCGTTCCAGCACGGCGAGGTCTTCGTGACCGACGACGGGGCGGAGACCGACCTCGACATCGGGCACTACGAACGGTTCCTCGACATCGACCTCAGCCAGGCGGCCAACGTCACGACGGGACAGATCTACTCGCAGGTCATCGCGCGCGAGCGCCGCGGCGAGTACCTCGGAGACACGGTGCAGGTCATCCCGCACATCACCGACGAGATCAAGCGGCGCATGCGCCTGCAGTCCACCGAGGACCCGCAGCCCGACGTCATCATCACCGAGATCGGCGGCACGGTCGGCGACATCGAGTCGCAGCCGTTCATCGAGTCCGCACGGCAGATCCGCCATGAACTGGGACGCAACAACGTCTTCTTCGTGCACGTGTCGCTCGTGCCGTTCATGGCCGCCTCCGGCGAGCAGAAGACCAAGCCGACGCAGCACTCCGTCGCCACGCTGCGCTCCATCGGCATCCAGCCCGACGCGCTCGTGCTGCGAAGCGATCGCCCCGTCACCGAATCGAACAAGCGCAAGATCGCGCTGATGTGCGACGTCGACGAAGAGGCCGTCGTCAACGCGGTCGATGTGCCGAGCATCTACGACATCCCGTCCATGCTCAACGAGCAGGGTCTGGATGCCTACATCGTCCGTGCGCTCGGGCTGTCGAAGGCGAACGAGGTCGACTGGTCGCGCTGGAGCAGGGTTCTGCAGGCGGTGCACAACCCCAAGCACGAGGTCACGATCGGGCTGGTCGGCAAGTACATCGACCTGCCGGATGCCTACCTGTCTGTCACCGAAGCGCTGAAGGCCGGCGGGTTCGCGCAGGAGACGCACGTGGCGATCCGCTGGATCCCCTCGGACCTCTGCCAGACGCCGGAGGGCGCGGAGAAGGCCCTCGCCGATGTCGACGGGATCTGCGTACCGGGTGGCTTCGGCATCCGGGGCATCGAGGGCAAGCTCGGCGCGCTGCGCTTCGCCCGCGAGCAGGGCATTCCTACGCTCGGCCTGTGCCTCGGCCTGCAGTGCATGGTGATCGAGTACGCACGACACGTCGCAGGACTCGACGGCGCGTCATCCAGCGAATTCGACCCCGACACCACCGCGCCGGTCATTGCGACGATGGCCGAGCAGGTCGAGATCATCGCGGGCGGGGACCTCGGCGGCACGATGCGTCTCGGTCTCTACCCTGCCGATCTGGCGGACGGCTCCCTCGCGGCGGAGGTGTACGGCTCCAACAACGTGTCGGAGCGGCACCGCCACCGGTACGAGGTGAACAACTCCTACCGCGACACGCTCTCGTCCTCCGGCCTCGTGTTCTCCGGCCTCTCGCCCGACCGCAACCTCGTGGAGTACGTCGAGCTGCCGCGCGACGTGCACCCGTATTACATCGCCACCCAGGCACACCCCGAGCTGCGCTCGCGGCCGACTGATCCGCATCCGCTCTTCCGCGGACTGGTGGCCGCCGCCGTGGAGCGTCACCGTTCGAGCGAGCTCTTCGACGTGCCCAATGGCTGACCCGCTCGGCGAGCCGGGCACGGAAGCGCTCCGTGACGAGCCGCTCGCGGTCGACGTGCTCTCCAGCGATGTCGCGTTCGAGGGCCGGGTCTGGGACATCCGCTCGGACACCTTCCTCTACAACGGGAAGCGCGTCGTGCGTGATTACGTGGACCACACCGGCGCCGTGGCGATCGTCGCTCTCGACGAGGAGGGCCGGGTGCTGCTGATCCAGCAGTACCGGCACCCGATCGGGCACCGGGACTGGGAGATTCCGGCGGGATTGCTGGATGTGGACGAGGAGCCGCCAGCCGAGACCGCCAAGCGGGAGCTCGCCGAGGAGGTGGATCTCATCGCGTCGGACTGGGAGCCGCTGGTCAGCGTCTTCTCGACCCCCGGCGGCAGCAACGAGGTCATACACCTCTACCTCGCCAGGGGACTCTCCGCGGCGCCGCATGTGCACGTCCGCGAAGAGGAGGAGGTGGACATCCGGATCGAGTGGGTGCCGCTGGCGGATGCCGTGACGGCCGTGCTCGAGGGCCGGATGCGCAATGCGATCCTCATCATGGGCGTGCTGACGGCGGCCGAGCGCCTTCGCCGCGTGCCGGGGGATCCTTCGGCCGAGACCGCCGCCCGCTGACATGCCGCGCGCCTGCGATGCGACGGGCCTGCGGTGGGGCACGCCTGACATGCGACCGACCTGACATGCGATTGACCTGACGTGCGATTGAACAAGGCGGTGGACGCCTACCTGCGCCACATCACGATCGAGCGCGGACTCTCGGACCATACGGTCGCCGCGTACCGCCGCGATCTGGCCGGGTACACCGACTGGCTGACCGCGCAGGGCGTGGAGGACACCGGCGCCGTGACACCCGCCATGGTGGCTGCGTTCGCGGCGGAGCGGGCTTCGGCGGAACCGCCGGCCGCGGCATCCAGCCTCGCCCGCCTCCAGTCATCCGTGCGGGGGCTGCACCGCTTCCTCGTGCGGGAGGGCTTCGCGGACGAGGACCCGTCGGGCCGCCTGAGGCCTCCCAAGGCTGCGCAGCGTCTGCCCAAGGCGCTGACGGTCGATCAGGTCGAGGCGCTGCTGGGCGCTCCGAGCGACGATCTCGTCGGGCTGCGCGATCGTGCGCTGCTCGAGCTGCTGTACGCCACCGGCGCCCGAGTGTCGGAAGTGGTGCAGCTGGATGTCGACGACCTCGCCCAGGGTGAGGTCGTGCGGCTGCGCGGCAAGGGCTCGAAAGAGAGGATCGTGCCCGTCGGCTCCTACGCGCGGGCGGCGATCGAGGCGTACCTGACGCGGGCACGGCCGGAGTTCGCCGCGAGGGGAAGCGCGACCCCCCGGCTGTTCCTCGGCGCACGGGGAGCGCCACTGTCTCGACAGAGCGCGTGGCTCGTCATCCGGGCAGCAGCGAACGCAGCCGACCTGACGGCGCACGTCTCGCCGCACACCCTGCGGCACTCGTTCGCGACCCACCTGCTGCAGGGCGGCGCCGACGTGCGGGTGGTGCAGGAGCTGCTGGGCCACGCGTCCGTGGCGACGACGCAGATCTACACGCACGTGTCGGTGGACGCGCTGCGGGATGTCTACGCCAGCTCACATCCGAGGGCCCGCTGATCATTCTCAAGGATGATGTGTCGCGTTGGGGCGGACACTTAGGCTGAGGGCAGCCGGCATCGGAGCCGGCAGTCAACTCGACGATTCGGAGTCCCCCCACCGTGTCACGTTCCTTCGCCGCGCTCGCGTGCGCACCTCTGCTGGCCCTCGCACTTGTCCTCGCCGGGTGCGGTGCGGATCCTGGCCCGGACAGCGCCCCGGATCCCGCCGACTCGCCTCTTTCGAAGTACATGATGGCCGTCTACGGCCAGAGCGGCGACGAGGAGGACTGGCAGAAGCAGGCGATCGAGGACAACAAGAAGACGGAGGAGCTCGTCGCCCAGTGCATGAACGAGGAGGGCTTCGAGTACATCCCGCAGACCAACAACATGTCGTTCGACGCCGGCACCGAGTGGAAGCCGGAATCGGAGGAGTGGGTCGCCGAGTACGGCTATGGCGCCGTGAACTGGCCGGGTCGGGACGACGCGAATGAGCAGGAACAAGTGGAGGATCCGAATCAGGACTACCTGACGGGCCTTTCCGAGTCGGAGCAGATGGCGTACTCCGAGTCGCTGTGGGGCCCTCAGCCGGCCGAGGAGGATCTCGCCGAGGACGGCTCGTACAGCCCCACCTGGGAGGAACAGGGGTGCTACGGCTGGGCATCGCACGAGATCCGCGGGGATGACCCGATGCAGCTCGAAGAGCACAAGCCGTTGATGGACGCCCTGCAGACCTTCTGGCAGAAGCAGTCGACCGCGCCGGAGCTGAGCGAAGTGGATGCCGAATGGGCGGATTGCATGGCGGACGGCGGTCACGGAGGCTTCGCTCAGCAGGCCGACGCGCAGAACTCCATCCAGGACGAGATGAACCAGTACTACGAATCGCAGACGGAGTACGTCGAGAACGACCCTGAGCTCGAGGAGATCGGTGAGAGGGAGATCGCGCTGGCGCTCGTCGATCTCGAGTGCCGCGAGAAGACCGACTACCGCGCGAAGGCGGCGGAGATCCAGTTCGAACTCGAGGAGAAGTTCATCGCCGATCACAAGGCGGAACTCGACGCACTCAAGGCGGACGCCGAACAGGGTCGGAAGTGACGCCGACGGCGCCAGGGCACGACACGCCGACGGGCCGGACCCCCGGGGACGATGCGCCGACGGGCCAGACCGATGCGAACGACGTGCCGACGGGTCGGGACGATCCGAGCGACGCCACGGAGTTCGATACCCTCCTCGCCGAGCCGCCGGCAGACACGGGAGAGGCCGGCTCGACGAGCCGCGTGTCGGGGTGGCGCCGCGTGTTCCGGGGGAATCGGACCCTGTGGATCGTGGCATCGGTCGCGGTCCTGAGCCTGGTCGCCGGGCTGCTGATCGGTCGCTTCGTCGTGTCGCCGGCCGATGCGGCCGCGAACGCCCAGGCGCCGGAGGCGGGGCTGATCACGGTGCCCGTCGAGCTGGGTGAGCTCAGCAACGACGTCACCATCCGCGGGGACGTGGGCTACGCGGATGCCGTGGAGGTGACGATCGACGCCGCGGACATCGGGGGTGCGGCCGTCGTGACGGGGCAGGTTCCGGCGGCCGGAGCGGTCTTCGGGCCGCTCGCGATCGCGCTCGAGGTCGTCGGCCGGCCGGTCATCGTGCTTCCGGGCGAGCTGCCCGCCTACCGTACGCTGCGCGTCGGGGTGTCGGGCCCCGACGTGCTGCAGTTCAAGCAGGCCATGGCGGCGGTCGGGATCAACGCCGGGGACGTCGACTCGAACGTCTTCGACGCCGCGGCGGCCGGCGCCGTGGGGGCGCTGTACGACGCCGTCGGATATCCGGCGCCGGCTCCGGCGGAGGGCTCGGCCGATGCCGTGCGCGCCGCCGAAGAGGGTGTCCGCTCCGCCGATCAGGCGATCCAGGCCGCGCGAGCGGAACTGAACCGGGCGGGAGGCGGTGCCTCTCCGGTGGAGCTCCGCGAAGCCGACAACGCCATTTCCAGCGCCAAGCGCCAGTTGGCGACCGCGCAGGCGCAGGTTCCGCCGGATCCCGACCAGATCGCGGATCTGCAGGACGCGCTCGGGCTGGCGATCCTCCGTCGGGAGCAGCTCTCGCTCCCTCCGGACACCAGCGGTCAGCAGGCGGCGCTGGATTCGGCTCGCGCCCAGCGGGACGCGGCGGTCGCCGGGCTGGAAAAGGCACGGGAGGAGGGGCTGTCGTACCTGCCCGCCAGTGAGGTGCTGTACCTGACCCAGCTTCCCCGCCGTGTGGACAACGTGACCGTGGCCCGTGGCGACGTGCTCTCCGGTGCCGCGATGACGGTGTCCGGCGCGGACGTGCAGGTGTCGGCCTCGGCGGCCGAAGCCGATGCGAGCCTCCTCGCCGTCGGGGCCGAAGCGTCGTTCGAGCTTCCCGACGGCACCCCGCACCGAGCGGTGGTGGCGAAGATCGAGCCGCCGGGCGCCTCCTCGGGCGAGGGGGGCGCGGCGCCGTCGTCCCGGTGGTCGCTCACGCTGCAGCCGGACCCGCTCACGCCAGAGCAGATCTCCGCACTGCAGGGGCAGAACGTCCGTGTCACGATCCCCGTGGGATCGACGCAGGGCGAGGTGCTGTCGGTGCCGCTTGCGGCGCTCACCGCAGGACCCGGCGGCGAGTCGCGGGTCGAGGTCGTCGTCGGCGATCCGAAGGACGGCAAGGGCGCCGAGACGCGCCTGGTGGTGGTGGAGACGGGTCTCGCCGCCGCCGGATACGTCGAGGTGGCCGCGCTGGATGACGAGCTCGCCCAGGGCGATCTCGTCGTGGTCGGTCAGTGACGATCGTCGCGGAGGGGGTGCTGACGCCGCTCGTGGAGCTGCGGGACGTCACCCGGTCCTTCGTCGGGCCGCCGGAGGTGCAGGCACTCAAGGGGGTCAACCTCTCGGTGCTGCCGGGAGACTACATCTCCATCGTGGGCCCCAGCGGTTCGGGCAAGTCGACCATGCTCAACATCCTCGGGCTGCTCGACAGACCGAGCGTCGGGGAGTACCGGCTGGCGGGTGCTCTCACGGCGGAGCTCAGCGAGGATGACCGAGCCGCCGTGCGCGCCACCTCCATCGGCTTCGTCTTCCAGGCGTTCCACCTGATGCCGCAGCGCTCCGTGCTCGACAACGTGCTGATGCCCATGCTCTACAGCGGGGTGCCGCGCGGCGAACGGGAGGCTCGGGCGCGCGGGGCACTCGATCGCGTCGGACTGAGTCACCGCGTCGATTTCATGCCCGGCACGCTGTCCGGAGGCGAGAAGCAGAGGGTCGCCGTGGCGCGGGCGGTGGTCAGCGGGCCGCGCATGCTGCTCGCCGACGAGCCCACCGGAAACCTCGACGGCACGACATCCGGCGAGGTGATGGGGCTCTTCGAGGAGCTGAATGCGGACGGCCTCACTCTCATCGTGATCACGCACGACGCAGCGGTCGCGGAGCGGGCGGCGCGAACGATGCGGATCGCCGACGGGCGATTGAGCGAGGTCGCATGACGGACCGGATGCGGCCGCTGCGGCCGCCCTCACGCTCCCGTGCGACCACGACGGCGTCCGATCGACCGGCGGCGGAGCTGCTGGGAAGGGATATCGCCCGGCGGGACCGCTTCACGTTCCAGGATCTCGTCGTCGAAGCCACCTCCGGCATCGGAGGGCGTCCGGCGCGCCTGGTCATGACCACGCTGGGAACTGTGCTGGGGATCGCGGCGCTGGTGATGACGATCGGCTTCGCTCAGACGGCGGCCCGTCAGATCGCCAGCCAGTTCGACGCCGTCGCAGCGACCCAGGTCGTGATCACCCCCGGCGACACCCGCACCGCCACGGGCGAGAGCGTTGCGACGGCCCGGCTGCCGTGGGACGCACCCGACCGGGTCGGCCGCCTCGCCGGGGTCGAGGCAGCAGGACTGATCGGCGAGGTCCCGCTCGCTGACCTGACGATCACGGCCGTGCCGGTGAACGATCCGTCCGCGGCGAGCACGGCACCGCCTCCGCTCCTCGCGGTGTCGGGCGGACTGCTCGACGCCGTGCGCGGAACGGTCGTGACGGGGCGCTCCTTCGACGAGGGGCACGATGCGCGCGGAGACCGGGTCGCCGTTCTCGGCGCCCGTGTTGCGGAACGTCTCGGCATCGCCCGCGTCGACCGTCAGCCCTCCATCTTCATCGGAGGCATCGCCTACGCGGTGATCGGCGTCGTGGATGACATGCAGCGCCGACCCGACCTGAAAGACGCGGTCATCGTGCCGATCGGAGCCGCCCGCAACGACTTCGACCTCGGGAGCGTCGAGGAACTGCAGGTGCGGATCGCGCCGGGCGCGGGAACGCAGATCGGCCGGCAGGCGCCGATCGCCCTGGATCCGAACGCTCCGGAGAACTTCGATGTCGTCGCTCCGGCGTCGGGTTCCGACCTCAGCGCCGACGTGCAGGCCGATGTTAACGTGGTCTTCCTCATCCTCGGAGGGATAGCACTCTTGGCGGGCGGACTGGGAATCGCGAACGTCACATCGCTGTCGGTGATGGAACGGGTCGGAGAGATCGGGCTTCGCCGCGCACTCGGGGCCCGGAGGCGGCAGATCGCCGCGCAGTTCATGCTCGAATCGGTGATCATCGGCCTGCTCGGCGGGCTCATCGGCTCATCCCTCGGAGTGCTGGCGGTCGTGACGCTCTCGCTGAGCCAGCAGTGGACTCCGGTTCTCGATCCGCTGATGGCCATCGGGGCGGCGCTTCTGGGCGCCGTGGTCGGGCTCGCCGCGGGTGGGCTGCCCGCTCGTCGTGCGGCGCGCATCGAGCCCATCACCGCGCTCCGAGGATCATGACGGCCCACCGACATCGACGGCCCGGCCGCGAGGCTCCGCGAGTGATCTGCGCCGGTCGCTAGAATCGAACGAGCGGACTGAAAGTGGGAGTGCCGGTGGCTGGCAGCGCGACGAAGAGCAAGGCGAAAGCGTCGAATGCGGACGACGGCGCAGAGCTGATGGGGCCGACCGGTCGTCCGTATCACGGGTTCCCGACCCCGCCGCCGCTTGATGGCCACGGCCCTGCGCGCATCATCTCGCTGTGCAACCAGAAGGGTGGCGTCGGCAAGACGACGACGACCATCAACCTCGCCGCCGCGCTCGCCGAATACGGCCGCAAGGTGCTGGCGGTGGACTTCGACCCGCAGGGAGCCCTCTCCGCCGGGCTCGGCATCCAGACCCACGACGTGCCGACGATCTACGATCTGCTGCTCGACGGCAAGCGGGACCCCTACGAGGTCATCGTGCCGACCTCCGTCGAGGGGCTCGACATCCTGCCCGCCAACATCGACCTCTCGGCGGCCGAAGTGCACCTCGTGAACGAGGTCGCACGCGAGACCATCCTTTCGCGCGTGCTGCGCAAGGTGGCGCCCGACTACGACGTGATCCTCATCGACTGCCAGCCCTCGCTCGGCCTGCTCACCGTCAACGCCCTGACGGCTAGCCACGGAGTCGTGATTCCCCTCGAGTGCGAGTTCTTCGCCCTCCGAGGCGTCGCCCTGCTGATCGAGACGATCGACAAGGTTCGCGACCGGCTCAATCCGACGATCCAGCTCGACGGCGTGCTCGCGACCATGTACGACCCTCGCACTCTGCATTCGCGTGAGGTGCTCGAGCGGGTGGTGGATGCGTTCGGCGACGACGTGCTCGAGACGGTCATCGGACGCACCGTCAAGTTCCCCGACGCATCGGTCTCGGGGATGCCCATCACCGAATTCGCGCCCGAGCACCCGGCCGCCCAGGCCTACCTGCGGCTGGCGCGGGAGCTGGTCGCCCGTGGCGCCGTCGCCTGACGAAGCGCGGTCCCTGAGCGAGCGCGACGCGCCGGACGAAGGATTCCGCGTCTCGCTGGGGAACTTCGACGGGCCGTTCGACCTCCTTCTCAACCTGATCTCCAAGCACGAGCTCGACATCACGGAGGTCTCACTCAGCAAGGTGACGGACGAATTCATCGCCTACCTGAGCGACCTCGGTCCGGACGAGGAGCTGGAACAGGCATCCGAATTCCTGGTCGTCGCCGTCACGCTGCTCGATATGAAGGTCGCGGGGCTGCTCCCCCAGGGCGAATTGGTGGATGCCGAATCCGTCGCGCTGCTGGAGGCGCGGGATCTGCTCTTCGCCCGCTTGCTGCAGTACCGCGCATTCAAGGACGTGTCGACGTGGTTCGCCCGCCGCCTCGGCGCCGAAGACACCCGGCACGCACGCACCGTGCCGCTCGAGGAGAAATTCCGCCGGCGCGTTCCGGAGCTGGTATGGACACTGACGGCCGACGACTTCGCCGCCCTCGCCCTGCTGGCGATGACGCCGCGCGAGATCCCGCACGTCGGCCTGGACCACCTGCATGCCCCGCTCATCAGCATCCGCGAACAGGCGGCCATCGTCGTGACCCTGCTGCGGGGGAGGGATTCCCTCTCGTTCCGAGAGCTGATCGCGGGCGTGGCGGAGGCGGGGGTCGTCGTCGCGCGCTTCCTTTCGGTGCTCGAGCTGTACCGCCACGCCGCCCTGTCCTTCGAGCAGCTCGAGCCGCTCGGGGAGCTCACGCTTCGCTGGACCGCAGAGCACTGGTCCGAAGACACACTCGCCACCTTGGGAGCCGACTATGACCGATGACGACGCTTCGACAGGCTCAGCGACCGGAGGGGACGGCACGGTGTCCGGAGGGGACGGCACGGCGACCGGAGGGGACGGCACGGCGACCGGAGGGGACGGCACGGCGACCGGAGGGGACGGCACGGCGACCGGAGGGAGGGCGACGACGGATGTTGCACGTCGACTGGAGGCGATCCTGCTGATCGTCGACGAACCACAGAGCCTCGTCAGCCTGGCCACCGCGGTCGCGGCGCCCGTCGCCGCGGTACGACAGGCCGTCGAGTCGCTCGTCGAGGACTACGACGGACTCGCGGGCGGACCACGTCGCGGCTTCGAACTCCGCGAGGTGGGCGGCGGCTGGCGGATGTACGTGCGCGCCGAGCACGATGATTTGGTCTCGGAGTTCGTGAACTCCCAGGCGCCGTCGCGTCTCTCTCAGGCGGCGCTGGAGACGCTCGCGGTCATCGCCTACAAGCAGCCCGTGACCCGTGGGCAGGTGGCGTCCATCCGGGCCGTCAACGTCGACTCCGTCGTTCGCACGCTTCTCGGACGCGGGCTGATCACGGAACTGTTCACCGACTCCGAGACCGGAGCGATCAACTACGGCACGACGGATGCGCTGCTGGTGAACCTCGGCATCAACTCGCTCGATGAGCTGCCGCCGATCTCTCCGCTCCTGGATGACGGCGCCGACGGCTTCGATGAGATGGTGGCGCGATGAGCGACGACGGCGCTTCAACAGGCTCAGCGACCGGTGGTGGCTCAGCGACCGGGGGCGGGCCGGAGGGCGTGCGCCTGCAGAAAGTGCTGGCCAATGCGGGCGTGGCTTCGCGCCGCGTATCGGAAGACCTGATCGTGCAGGGGCGCGTGCGCGTCAACGGCGTGGTCGTGACGGAGCTCGGCAACCGCATCGACCCCGAGACCGACACCGTCGACGTCGATGGCACGGCGATCCAGCTCGACACGTCGAAGCGCTACGTCATGCTGAACAAGCCGACCGGCGTGGTCAGTTCGATGAAGGACGACCGCGGCCGGCGCGACCTGAGGGACTTCACGCAGGACTGGGACGAGCGCCTCTACAACGTCGGCCGATTGGATGCCGATACCAGCGGGCTGCTGATCCTGACGAACGACGGCGAGCTCGCGCATGTGCTCGCCCACCCGTCGTTCGGGGTCACGAAGGTCTACATCGCGAAGGTCGAGGGGCGCGTCACCGCGCAGACCATCGCCAGACTGACCCGCGGCGTCGAGCTGGAGGACGGGCCGATCGCAGCGGACAAGGCACGGCTTCTCGACGCTTCGACGAGCTCAGCGACCGGAGGCGGGACGAGCCTCGTCGAGCTCACCCTGCACTCCGGGCGCAACCGGATCGTGCGCCGCATGATGGCCGAGGTCGGGCATCCGGTGATCGAGCTCGTGCGCCGGCAGTTCGGGCCCCTTCACCTGGGAACCCTCCCAGTGGGGAAGGCACGCGAGTTGACTAAGGTGGAACGCGGCGCGCTTCTGACTTTGTCGCGCCAAGAGCCCGCTGATGACGGGACTCAGGGGGATTCGCGGCAGGAGGCCGAGTGAGCGATCACGCACGATCACGCGAGGGTGTGGCACCTCGCGTTTCGGGGACCGTGCGCATCGTCGGCGCCGGCCTGCTCGGCGCCAGCATCGGGCACGCCCTGAGAGCTCGCGGCGTCGATGTCGTGCTCGATGACACCTCTCCGTCGCAGCTGCGCCTCGCGATCGACTACGGGGCGGGCCGGGCCGCTGCCGCCCACGACGCACCATCGCTCATCGTCGTGGCCGTTCCGCCGGATGTCACCGCAGACGTGATCGAGCGCGAGCTCGCTCGCTTTCCGGACGCGGTGGTGACGGATGTCGCCAGCGTCAAGCTCGAGCCGCTGCACGCGCTGCGCGCCCGCGGCGTGGACCTCACCCACTACATCGGCTCGCATCCCATGGCTGGCCGCGAACGCGGCGGCGCCATCTCGGCGCGCGCGGACATCTTCGTCGGGCGCCCCTGGGTGGTCTGCCGCGATGAGGAGACCCCGGCATCCGATCTCGCCCTCGTCGAGGCTCTGGCGCTGGAACTGGGCGCGACCCCGATCGAGATGACCCCGGAAGACCACGACAAGTCGGTCGCGTTGGTCTCGCATGTTCCGCAGCTCGTGGCGAGCCTGCTCGCCGCCCGGTTCGTAGAGGCACCGGATGACTCGCTGAGGCTCGCTGGTCAGGGCGTGCGCGACACGACCCGGATCGCGTCATCCGCGCCCGAGCTGTGGGTGCAGATCCTCGGCGCGAATGCCCAGCCCGTCGTCCACGTGCTCGATGATCTCGCCGCGGATCTCGCCGGAGTCGCCACCGCGCTGCGTGCCCCGGATGCTCCCGGCTCGCGCCGCGCGGTCGCCGACACGATCCGCCGCGGCAATGAAGGGGTCGAGAGGCTTCCGGGCAAGCACGGCCAGAACCGCCGCTTCGAGCAGCTCGTCGTGATGGTCGATGACACACCCGGCCAGCTCGGACGCCTGTTCGGCGAGCTCGGCGAACTCGAGGTGAACGTCGAAGACCTGCGCCTCGAGCACTCGCCCGGCGCCCAGTTCGGCCTCGCCGAGATCAGTGTCGTCCCCTCGGCGGTCCGACGGGCGCAAGAAGGACTCTCAGAACGCGGATGGCGGATTGCGAGCACCACGAATGACTGACCCTTCGACAGGCTCAGGGACCGAGCCGGGCTCAGGGACCGAGCCAGGCTCAGGGACCGAGCCAGGCTCAGGGACCGAGCCAGGCTCAGGGACCGAGCCAGGCTCAGGGACCGACGTGCCCGGCCTCACCCATCCGCCGTCGTCGCCGTACATCATCGCCATCGACGGCCCCGCGGGAAGCGGCAAGTCCAGCGTTTCGAAGGCCGTCGCGAGGCGACTGGGCCTCGGCTTCCTCGACACCGGCGCCGCATACCGCGCTCTTGCGTGGCATGTCCTCGCGCACGGCGCGGACACCTCCGATTCGTCCGCGGTCGTCGATGCGGCCGGCGACTTCGACGTGCAGCTCTCCCTCGATCCCGACGACTTCTGGGTGAGAGTCGGCAGAACCGACGTCACGGCGGCCATCCGTGAGCCGCGCGTCACCGAGGCCGTCAGCGGCGTCGCGCGCGTGCCCGCCATCCGACGCAGCATCAACACCTTCTTCCGCGCGCTCGTCGCGGCGGCCGATGCCCGGGGAGTCGTCGTCGAGGGTCGCGACATCACGACGGTCGTCGCTCCCGACGCGCCTGTGCGCGTGCTGCTGACCGCGGCGCCCGAGGTGCGCGCCGCCCGCCGGGCCAGAGAATTGACCACACAGGATGCCTCGGCCGTGGCCGATGCGCTGCACCGGCGCGACGCATCCGACTCGACGGTCGTCGACTTCCTCACCGCCGCCCCCGGCGTGCAGGTCGTGGACTCGACCGAACTGGACTTCGATCAGACCGTATCCGCGGTGATCGACGTCGTTGACCGCACGCTCGGCGTGCATGAAGCAGGAGGCCCGGATGGGCGCTGAAGAAGAGTACGAGGGTGGGCCGGACCAGCTCGCCGACAAGCTGGCCGACCTCGACGAGGAGCTCGCCGAGCAGCGGGCGTCCGCACTGCGGGCGGGCCTCGAGGACTACGAGCTGGATGAGGAGGATGCCGCGCTGCTGGCCGGCGTCGAACTCGGCGAAGACGGCATCCAGTTCCTTCCCGCGCTGCCCGTCGTGGCGATCGTCGGCCGCCCGAACGTCGGCAAGTCCGCGCTGGTGAACCGCATCCTCGGCCGCCGGGAGGCCGTCGTGGAGGACACCCCCGGTGTCACCCGCGACCGCGTCACCTACAAGGCCGAGTGGATGGCGCGCCGCTTCTCGCTCGTCGACACCGGCGGCTGGGAGCCCGACGCCCGGGGCATCGATGCGTCGGTCGCCGCGCAGGCCGAGGTCGCGATCGACCTCTGCGACGTCGTGCTGTTCGTCGTCGATGCGATGGTCGGCGCCACCTCGACCGACGAGCACGTCGTCAAGCTGCTCCGCAAGAGCGGCAAGCCGGTCTTCCTCGTCGCGAACAAGATCGACGACGCCCGTCACGAGCCCGAGGCCGCCGCCCTCTGGAACCTGGGGCTCGGGGAACCGTATCCCGTCTCGGCGATCCACGGGCGCGGCGTCGCCGACCTGCTCGACGAGGTCATGAAGGTGCTGCCGGAGGTGTCGGCGGTCGCGAAGCACGAGATCGGCGGACCCCGCCGCGTCGCCATCCTCGGCCGGCCGAACGTGGGCAAGTCGTCGCTGCTGAACAAGGCCGCGGGCGAGGAGCGCGTCGTCGTGAACGAGCTCGCCGGCACAACGCGCGACCCGGTGGATGAAATCGTCGAACTCGGCGGCAAGCTGTGGCGCTTCGTCGACACCGCCGGCATCCGTCGCCGCGTGCACCTGCAGCAGGGCGCCGACTTCTACGCGTCGCTGCGTACGTCGGCCGCGCTCGAGAAGGCCGAAGTGGCCGTCGTCGTGATCGACGTGTCCGAGTCGATCAGCGAGCAGGATGTGCGCATCATCGACCTCGTGCTCGAGTCGGGCCGCGCGCTCGTGCTGGCATTCAACAAATGGGATCGCCTGGCCGACGACGACCTCGAGGGCGCCGATCGTCGCCGCTACCTCGAGCGCGAGATCGAACAGGACCTCGCGCACGTCGCGTGGGCGCCCCGCGTCAACATCTCCGCCCGCACCGGTCGTCACCTCGAACGGCTCGTGCCGGCGCTCGAGACGGCGCTCGAGTCGTGGGATCAGCGCATCCCGACCGGCAAGTTCAACGCCTTCCTCGCAGAGCTCGTGGCCGAGCATCCGCACCCGCTGCGTGGTGGCAAGCAGCCGCGCATCCTGTTCGGCACGCAGGCGGCCAGCCGCCCGCCGACATTCGTGCTGTTCACCACCGGATTCCTCGACCCCGGGTACCGCCGCTACGTGCAGCGTCGCCTGCGCGAGCTGTACGGCTTCGCTGGCACGCCGATCGTCATCAACATGCGGGTGCGCGAGAAGCGCACGCGCTGATCGGTCGCCGCGCTGGGCTGAGCATTCAGCTCAGCGCGATGAGGAGTGTGCAGGAGGCCAGCAACGCGCAGGTGGGCGTCATCGTGTAGCGCTCGGGCTTGCTGCGGG
Source organism: Micromonospora sp. DT81.3 (assembly GCF_049847225.1). Lineage (NCBI taxonomy): Bacteria > Bacillati > Actinomycetota > Actinomycetes > Micromonosporales > Micromonosporaceae > Micromonospora > Micromonospora sp. DT81.3. The sequence continues at coordinate 179,537 of NZ_JBNCNY010000002.1, read as the reverse complement.
AGACGCCGTTGGCCAGGATGCCGAGCGTGAAGTAGCCGAAGATGAACCAGGTCGCGACCGCCTCGACCTGCTCGCCGGGGAAGATGTCGATCGCGCCGGCCCGGTCGAGCAGCACCAGCGCGATCGCGGCGTAGATCACGATCGAGAAGGCGCTCGCGATGCGGAGCTTCGGCGGCAGCACGCGGTTCTTGCCGCCCCACACGAAGTGCCCGAGCGGCGCGCCGAACGCGACGGCGAGCTGCAGTGCGGCCAGGGCGGCGAGGATCGCCACGGCGATGAGGGCGGCGGGGAGAACGAGCGGGGGCACGAGGTCAGTCAAGCAGAATCGGGCAGGCGGTCACCGCATGTGCGGGGCCGCACGGCGCACCATCGTCGTCGCATCCGGTTCTTCGAAGCCGAACTGCGTGTAGAGCGTGTGCGCGTCGCCCGTGAAGAGCACCCACCGGAAGTCGCGACCGGGGCCCTCGTCGATCATCCGCGTCATCAGCCGCTTGCCGAGGCCGTTGCCTCGGTGCGCGGGCAGCACGAAGACATCGGCGAGATACGCGAAGGCGACGCCGTCGGAAACGGCCCGCGCGAAGGCGACGAGCGCTCCCTGCTCGTCGTACGCGGCGACGAGCCGCCACGCGGAATCGAGTTGCGCCTCGAGGTCTGCGCGGGAACGCCAGCGACCCCAGTAGGCGTCGGTCGACAGCCAGTCCCACACGACATCGCGCTGGACCCGCTCGGGATCGTCGTCGAGTTCGTACGTCATCGGCCTATTCTGCCGAGAGTCGCCGACACATGCCGCGTGCCGATCAGAACCCCGTGGCCTGGGGGCCGGGATGGGGCCCGAAGTGCGGTCCGCGGGCGTGGTGCATCGGTGGATGACGCGCCACGGGTCCGACTCGGCTCGCATGTGACAGGCTGAAGCGGTGACCATCGAGCCCCCCGTTCCCGGCGAACCGCGTCGGCCCACCGGGCCGCGGGACCCGGGTGACGCGTGGGTGGTCGCCGAGTCGGGGGAGCGGTACTGGGGGCGTTTCGGCGCCGCGGGGCTGCTGGCCCTCGACCCGGATCGCGGGGTGCTGCTGCAGCATCGGGTGTCATGGAGCCACTTCGGCGGCACGTGGGCACTGCCTGGGGGCGCCCGTCACGAGAAGGAGTCGGCGATCGCCGCGGCGCTCCGCGAGGCCGAGGAAGAGGCCGGTGTGCCGCACGAGGCGGTGCGTCCGCGATTCTCGAGCGTGCTCGACCTTGGCGTGTGGTCGTATGCGACGGTCGTCGCCGATGTGATCGAGCCCTTCGAGCCGGTCATCAGCGATCCGGAGAGCTACGCACTGGAGTGGACGCCGGTTCCCGACGTCGACGCCCAGCCGCTGCATCCGGCATTCGAGGAGGCCTGGGCAGGACTTCGAGAGCTGCTCGGCGTGCGACCCGCGATCGTCGTCGACGGCGCCAACGTCGTCGGCTCGGTGCCCGACGGCTGGTGGCGCGACCGGGCCGGCGCCGCCGCCCGGCTCAAGGACCGGCTCACGGCACTGTCCGCCGCCGGTGTGGACGCCGCGGCTCTGGGTCTCGCAGCGACGCACTGGTATCCCGAATGGACGCTCGTCGTCGAAGGGAAGGCGCGCGCGCTCGAAGACGGGGAAACGGGCATCGCGGTGGTTCGCGCGGACGGCGAGGGGGACGACACCATCGCCGAGGTGGCGGCCGGTCTCGTGCGCGACGGCCGCGCAGTCACCGTCGTCACGAGCGACCGCGGACTGACGGCGCGGGCGACGGATGCCGGTGCCTCGGTGCGCGGCGCCGGCTGGCTGCTCGACCTGCTGCCCTAGGGCCCGGAGCGCCCGCGCAGCTTCTCCATGTCCCGACGCTCGCGCTTCGTCGGTCGTCCGGCGCCACGGTCGCGGATCGGCACCATCGCGCGCTCCGTCAGCGGGGTAGGCGGGGGAGTCCGGTCTTCTGCCGCTTCGGCCACCAGCGCCGCGCCCACCCGCTTCACGATCAGCTTGCGCACGACGAGGATCCGGTCGAATCCGGCGATGCGCACGCGCAGCTCGTCGCCGATCCTCACCGGTTGCGCGGCCTTCGCCCGTTCGCCGTTCACCCGTACATGCCCTGCGCGGCATGCGGTGGTCGCGGCCGATCGCGTCTTGTAGACGCGCACCGCCCAGAGCCAGCTGTCGACGCGTGCGGACGTCGGTCCCTCCGTCACACGACCACCGCCCGCCGCCGCAGTGTGACGATCGCACCGGCCGCGATGAGGCCCTGGCCGAGCGTGTACGTGAGCATCACGAGCGGGCTCGTCCACCCCGGCATGGCGTCGGGCAGGAAGATGCGGAACGCGAGGACAGTGTCGGAGGCCAGAAAGAAGGCGCCTCCCCAGACGACCAGCGTATGACACCGTGCCGCGAGCGCGGCCGTGCCGCCGAGCACCAGGCCGTAGACGGCCACGGCGATCGACAGTCCGCCGAGGCTCGGCCACAGCACGAGCAGCAGCCCCAGCCACCACACGGCGTACACCGCGGCCCACCCGGGAAGAGCGCGCACCGCCAGGTGCTTCCAGAACAGGCAGATGTAGCAGAGGTGCGCCAGCCCGAAGAAGAGCAGCATCAGCGGCAGCGGATCGCCGGCGAAGGGGAAGAACGCACCCGCGCCGTCGCCCAGCCAGGAGAACGCGATCGCGAGGAGCAGCAGGGTGTATGGGGCGCCCCACGCGCCGCCGCGCCCACCCCACAGCACCGCCAGCGCGAGCGCCGGCATCAGCGTCAGCTTCGTGGGCGCGGCGACATCGTCGGAGCCGACCGCGAGGGCGACGACGTGAACGAGGGACAGCACGGCGTAGGGCGCGAAACCCCACCACAGCGGGCGCGTGGCTACCGCGGATGGCGCACGCACTGCGGACACGGCACTCCTTCAGGACGCTGGTGAGTGCACCCATCTTCCCACCGCCAGAATGGAGGCATGACCGACGTCATCAGCCGCATGGGCCTTCGCCGGATGTCGCCCAGGGACCAGCACGATCCGCACCGCGTCGCGACGCCGCTGGAGCTGCTCTTCGACCTCGTGTTCGTCGTGGCCGTGTCGCAGGCATCCATCAATCTCCACCACATGATCGCGGACGACCATGTGGGCGAGGGCGTCATTGCGTACATCATGGTGTTCTTCGCGATCTGGTGGGCGTGGATGAACTTCTCTTGGTTCGCCTCGGCGTTCGACACGGACGACTGGCTCTATCGCGTGACCACCATCGTGCAGATGACCGGTGTGCTGGTGCTGGCGGCCGGAGTGCATGACGCGATGGTCGACCAGAACTTCGCCACCGCCACGTGGGGCTACGTCATCATGAGGCTGGCCATGGTCGCACAGTGGCTTCGGGCCGCGGCATCCGACCCGTCATCCCGCCCCGCAGCCCTGCGCATGGCCGTCGGCATCGCGGCGGTGCAGGTGCTGTGGGTGGCGCGCATCTACCTGCTCGACGAGCAGTGGCAGTTCTGGAGCTTCTTCGCGCTGATGATCGCTGAGCTGCTGGTGCCCCTCTGGGCCGAGGCGCACGGCCGCACATCGTGGCACGCCCACCACATCGCCGAGCGGTACGGATTGTTCACCCTCCTCTTGCTCGGTGAGAGCCTGCTCGCGTCGGCGAACGCGATCATCGACGCCGTGGCCGAGGGGGAGCACGTTCCCGAGCTGCTCTGGCTCGCCGGGAGCGGCGTCGTGATCGCCGCGGGCATGTGGTGGGTGTACTTCGCACGCGATCAGGCCGACGGGCTCACCTCTGTACGTGCGGGGTTCACATTCGGATACCTGCACTACGTGATCTTCGCCGCGGCCGGCGCCGTCTCGGCGGGCGTCGAAGTGCAGATCGACGTGATCACCGAGCACGCGGAGGTGTCCCAGACCGTCGCCGGGCTCTCCCTGGCGATACCCGTCGCGCTGTTCGTCTTCGGAGTGTGGCTGGTGGCGCTGCGGCCCCGGATCACCCATGGCGCCTCGGCGGCGGTGCTCGGGGGCGCGGCGCTCATCGCGCTGGCCGGCCTCCTGCCCGCCGGGTCGGCAGGGGTCGTCGCTCTCGTGCTGGTCGCCGTCGTCGTGGTGCTCGAACGGGATGCCGCGGGCACTCGCACCCCCGTGAACTCCTAACGCAGCTCGAGCTGAACGATGGCGCGATCCGGTTTCGTGCGCGCCACTTCGGTGAAGCCAGCAGCCAGGAAAACCGAGAGCACCCCTCGGTACAGCTCGTTCGACGAGTGCTTCGCGGCCGTCGGGTCGATGGGGTACGCCTCGATCACCCGCGCCTTGCCCTTGCGGGCGTGCGCGATCGCCGCCTCGAGCAGCGCGGTCGTCAGACCGAGCCCCCGGTGCTCTTTGCGGACGACGAAGCACGATACCGACCACACCGACGGATCATCGAGGGCCTGGGCCGTCGCTCCCGCGATCTCGCGGGTTCGGGCGATGCGCACCTGCGGGACGCGCGGACCGACCCGAACCCACCCGGCAGCATCGCCGTCGGCATAGGCGATCAGGGCCGGCGGGGGACCGGCATCCAGCTCTCGCTGCAGCAGACGCTCGCGCTCATCCGTCGACAGCTTCTGGAACTCGGCGTTCGTGATCATCCACCACTGGCACTGGCAGCTGCGCCCGTCCCCGCCGCCGGTGAGGGCGTGCTCCGCGTCGTCGAACCGGTCGGCCGTCGCAGGTTCGATCGTGATCTTCGGCATGCACCGACGGTACTCGGATGCGGCGACATCCGACAGAATACGCCCGCCCGCGTTCGCGGCGGCTACGGCGAGCGGCTAAGATGGGGGAGTTGTCCGCGCTTCGGCACGGTCACGACAACTGAAGAATCGGGATGTGGCGCAGCTTGGTAGCGCACTTGACTGGGGGTCAAGGGGTCGCAGGTTCAAATCCTGTCATCCCGACCGGAAAGTCCCGGGAACCTAAGGGTTCCCGGGACTTCTTAGTTGGTGAGATGTGACCACGTCATCGCAATGCCATCGAATTGACCGCTCTCGACTCGCGATCGGCACGCTCGGCGAGATCGGGTTACTGCGGGCGGAGAACGGTCGCGTTGCGGCCAGAGCGCGCTTCAGAGACTTGAATTGTGCTCGGAACTGTTGGCGGGAAGGGCGGCACCGACTCCTCAGCCCCGGAAATGACGAATGCCGCGCAGCTGCGGGAGTTGGAGCGCTCGAATCCTGGACGATAACGGTCAGTCCGTCCTGGGGCGAGTCCATCCCATCGTTGCCAGCACAGCCATCCAAGTCACGAGCAGCAGCCCGGTCAGCACGAACCCGAGGCCATCGAGCCCGACCGACGCCACCCAGGCAAGCGGGCCACCGAGCCCGAGATTCGCGACGAGGACGTCAGAGAGCTGGACTATCGCGATGAGCACAGCGGCGACGACGGAGAGCCCGGTCATCGCTATTGCGTACACCTCTCCCAGGTAACGGCGCCCGGGTTGCCATGAGTAGGCGCGACGCATCACCGCGCCCTGGGTGGTGTCGAAGGCGCTCATGCCTGCGGCGAAGAGGATGGGCAGCGTGAGCGCGGCCCACCAGGGCACGGCCGCGAGCGACGCTGCGCCCGCGAGCGTGAGCAGTCCGATCTCGGTTGCGGTGTCGAAGCCGAGCCCGAAGAGCAGACCGACGATGTACATCCGCGAGGGGCGGTCGACCGCCTTCTCGAACGGGCCGAGCATCCGCAGCACTGGGCCGCCGGCGTGCCCGTGGCGCCGTCGCAGCGACGCGATGTTGATGGCGGCGATCAGGAGCAGGAAGAAGCCCGAGACGCTGGGGCCGATCACCCCCGTCCACGTGCGAAGGGCGGAGGACTCATCGGCGAGCGAGGCGCCGATCGCGGTGATGCCCAGGGTCAGCAGGATGCAGAGCACGACGACGATCGTGGAGTGACCGAGCGAGAACCAGAAGCCGACCGTGTTCGCAGGCCTGCCCCGCTCGGCGAGGCGGCGCGTCGTGTTGTCGATCGCGGCGATGTGGTCGGCGTCGAACGCGTGCCGCACTCCCAGGGCATAGGCGGTGAGGCCGACGCCGAGCGTGACGACCGCGCCGCCTGCGCCGCCGAGCGGGATGCCGGCCGGGATCACGAGCAGGAGGAGGACGCCCCACCCGACCACGTGCAGGAGCGCGATCAGCGAGATGACGCCGATCGTACTCGGCAGGATGCGCGCGGGGGCGCGGTCTTCGGTGAGCGATGTCATCGGGCGATCACCGCCTCTTCGGCGTGCGCCCGCTCCGCGGCCGCCCCGGCCCAGGCGTCCCACACGGGGTCCAGCGGCGAGCCGTGGGTGTGGTCCGAGAGATGGCGCGCCATCGAGCCGGGGCGGTCGAACTCGAGGTCGCCCGGGCGGGCGGGCGGGCGGAATCCGACCGCGATCACGGCATCGATCACCCGGTTCTGACCCAGCAGCCCCGGCTGGGGCGCCGCCCCGTCGGCCTCCAGCCGCTCGATGAGCACCGGGCCGGTCTCGTCGACGACGGTGAGCTCCGAGGTGAGCCGACCGCCCCGCTCGCCGTGCCTGCCGAGCACGAGGGTCTCCCGGATGAGGGCGCGCGCTCCGTCGGCCAGGGTGAGGGAGCTGCGACGTTCGGCGTCGGCGCCGTCGGTGACCACGAACGGAAGCCCGTGCCACAGCAGCGTTCCACCGGCTCCGATCCGCACATCCAGGACCCAGGACGAGGGCGCCCCGCGGTAGGCGACGGTGCCCCCGACATCCTCGATCTCGAGAGTGCACCCGGGACCGACGTCGATCGCGACGTGCACGTGGTCGCCCCCGAGCAGCACCATTCCGGCGGCCGTGACTGCGACGTGCGCACGCGTGGCATCGCGGGTTATCAGGCGCGGGGCGAGCGCGCCGACCGCGAGCTGCACGTGCGCGCGCGGCTCGCCCGCCGTGAGCGCGATGCGGGTGGGGGTCACTCGCTCGGGTTCGCCCCCGCAGCGGCGTGCGCGGGGAAGTGGTCGTGGTTCAGGTCGTGGTCGTGGGGCTCGTCGCCGGCGTGGGAGTGGACGAATCCGCCCTCCGGGTGCTCCTCGTCGGCGTGGAAGTGCGGGGCCATGGGGCCGGGGTCCTGCGCGATGTGCGTGCCGGCGCGGTGGCCGGCGAGGATCGTGAGCACCCAGGCGCGCAGCGCCGCGACGGACGCGGCGTCGTGCCGCGACAGGGCGAGCACGGCACGACCGTCGCGCGCCGCCTCGGCATCCGCCACCATCTGCGCGACGTCGACGTCCACGTACGGGGCGAGGTCGGTCTTGTTGATGACGAGGAGGTCGGCGCGACCGATGCCGGGGCCGCCCTTGCGTGCCACGTCGCCCCCGCCCGCGACGTCGAGCACGAAGATCTGCGCGTCGACCAGGGCGGGTGAGAAGGTCGCGGTCAGGTTGTCTCCGCCCGACTCGATGAGCACGACGTCGAGCGGCGCGAAGTCGCGTTCGAGGTCTTCGGCCGCGAGCAGGTTGGTGGTGATGTCGTCGCGGATCGCGGTGTGCGGGCAGGCCCCGGTCTCGACGGCGCGGATGCGCTCGGGGTCGAGCACCCCGGCCGAGCGGAGGAACCGGGCGTCCTCGTCGGTGTAGATGTCGTTCGTGATGACGCCGAGGCGCAGTTCGGCGGCGAGGGCACGGCACACCGTCGCGATCAGCGACGACTTGCCGGTGCCGACGGGACCGGCGACGCCGAGTCGGAGCGCGCGGGAGGTGAGCGGGGAGTCAGGCACGGAAGAGTCTCCTGTTCGTTCGGGCGTGGGCCTCGGTCCACACCTCGGCTTGGGGGGCGCTCGCCGCGGGGATCGCCTCGGGTGAGGCGAGAGCGGCGAGCTGGGGGATGAGGGGATCGACCGAGGCGCACGCGTCCAGCACGAGCCGCACTCCGTCGACGGGGTCGCCGGGCTCCAGCTTGAGAAGGGCCGCGGCGCCGCCCGCCATGTCGTCGTAGACGGCGACGCGCACCAGGGTCTCGGCGTCGAGTCCCGCGTGGGCGGCGATCGCCCCGAGCACGATGGGGCGCGCGGGCGATGGGGTATCACCGGTCGTCAGGGCGGCGATCTCCGGAGCCTGCGGCCAGAGGCGCTGCGCGAGTCGGAGCAGTCCGCGGCCGAGGTCAGTCGACGCGGTGCGCGCTGCTCGGCTGGGGGTGCGGGCTGCCCAGGCCCGTTCGACGGGGGCGTACGGCGCGCCGGTCAGTGCGGCGCGCCGCGCCACGACCGCCGTCGCCGCGTCGACGAGCGTGGTCGTACGGGCACGGGCGCGGAGGAATGCGGCGACATCTCGTCGGGCGAGTCCTCCCTGGATGGCCGGCTCGAGACCCGCCGAGAACGCGTGCCCGCCCGAGGGGAGGCGTGCGTCGCCGAGCAGCAGGGCGACGGTGTGTGCGGCGGAGTCCACGGGGCGGTCTCAGAACAGGTTGTACAGCTGGGCGAGGGGGAGGGAGGCCGCGGGCGCCGGCTGCACGTCTTCGCCGTCGATCGCGATCTCGAACGTGTCGGGCCGGATGCGGATGGAGGGCAGGACGTCGTTGTTCTTCATGTCGGCCTTGCCGATGTGACGCGTGGGCTGCACCGCGGCGAGCCGGCGACGCAGGTTGAGCGTCTCGGCCAGGCCTTCCTCCAGGGCCGCGGGAGAGACGTAGGTCACCGAGAGTTCGGCGCCGATCGTGTCGCCGAAGGAGGGGCGCATCATCACGGGCTGCGGCGTCGGGATGGAGGCGTTCGGGTCGCCGAGCGCCGCCCAGGCGATCGCGCCGCCCTTGATGACGACGGCGGGCCGTACCCCGAAGAACTTCGGGTCCCACACGGCGAGATCGGCCAGTCTGCCGACCTCGACCGACCCCACGTCGTAGGCGATCCCGTGCGCGATCGCCGGGTTGATCGTGTACTTCGCGATGTAGCGGCGCGCGCGCTCGTTGTCCGCCGGCATCCCGCCGCCGAGCGGTCCCCGGCGGTGCTTCATGACGTGGGCGACCTGCCACGTGCGCGTGATCACTTCGCCGATCCTGCCCATGGCCTGCGCGTCGGACGAGGTCACCGACAGGGCTCCGATGTCGTGCAGGATGTCTTCCGCGGCGATCGTGGTGGCACGGATGCGCGACTCCGCGAAGGCGAGGTCCTCGGGCACCGAGGGATTCAGGTGGTGGCAGACCATCAGCATGTCGAGGTGCTCCGCCACGGTGTTGACGGTGTGCGGCAGGGTCGGGTTGGTGGAACCCGGGATGACGTTGGGCAGCCCTGCGATCGAGAGGATGTCGGGGGCGTGGCCGCCGCCGGCGCCCTCGACGTGGAACGCATGGATCGATCGGCCGCCCATCGCCGCGATCGTGGACTCGACGAAGCCCGACTCGTTGAGGGAGTCCGAGTGCAGCGCGACCTGCAGGCCCCAGTCCTCGGCCGCGCGCAGCGACGCGTCGATCGCCGCGGGGGAGGAGCCCCAGTCCTCGTGCACCTTGTAGCCCGCGGCGCCGGCGAGCGCCTGCTCCTTCAGCGCGGCCATCGACACGGTGTTGCCCTTGCCGAGCAGCAGGACGTTCACCGGTAGAGGGTCCAGCGCGCGGTGCATGGCGGACAGATGCCACGCCCCGGGGGTGACGGTCGTCGCCTTGGACCCCTCGGAGGGGCCGGTGCCGCCGCCGACGATCGTCGTGATGCCGGTGGCCAGGGCCTCGTGGATCTGGGAGGGCGAGAGCAGGTGGACGTGCGAGTCGATGGCGCCCGCGGTCACGATGCGCCCCTCACCGGAGACGACGTCGGTGGACGGCCCGATGATCATGTCGATGCCGTCGCTGATGTCGGGGTTGCCCGCATGGCCGATCCCCACGATGCGTCCGTCCCGGATGCCGATGTCGGCGCGGACGATGCCCCACCAGTCCAGGATGATCGCGTTGGTGATGACGGTGTCGAGGGCGCCGTCAGCCCGCGTCGTGGTCGCCTGCGCCATCGACTCGCGGATGGACTTGCCGCCGCCGAAGACGGCCTCCTCGCCGCCGACGGTGAGGTCGCGCTCGATCTGGATCCAGAGGTCGGTGTCGCCCAGGCGCACCTCGTCTCCCACGGTCGGTCCGTAGATCGCCGCATATCGGGATCGGTCAAGCCAGACCATCGAGCAGCTCCTGTCCTTCGGTCTTGAGCTGTATGCCGGGGACCCGACGCGCTCCGCGCAGCGCCACAGCGTCGAGCTCACGTGAGGCGCCCGGCTCGAAGCGCTGCGACGTGCCGGAGGCGATGTCGAGGCGGAACCCGTGAGCGCGGGCCCGGTCGAATTCCAGCGCACTGTTCACGTCGGGCAGATGGATGTGAGAGCCGATCTGGATGGGGCGGTCGCCGGTGTTCACGAACACGAGCCGGATGCGCTCGGACTCGGTGCGGTCGGCGTTCAGCTCGATGCGCCCCGGTCGAATTCGGACGGCGCCTGGGCCTTCGGAGGAAGCGGATGCCACGGCGACTCCTCAGTCGATCGGGTGGTGGACGGTGACGAGTTTGCGGCCGTCGGGGAACGTGGCCTCGACCTGCACGTCGGCGAGCATCTCGGGAACGCCCGGCATCACCTGGTCGCGCGTGAGAACGGTGCGGCCCTCCTGCATCAGCTCTGCGACGCCACGTCCTTCTCTGGCACGTTCGATGACCCAGCACGAGAGCAGGGCGACCGTTTCGGGGTGGTTGAGGAGGATGCCGCGGTCGAGCCGGTCGCGCGCGACCATCGCTGCGACCGACAGCAGAAGCTTCTCGGTTTCGGCGGGAGTGAAGTGCATTCGGGCCTCCGGCGGGTGATGTCAGAAGTGTGCCATATCGGCCTGTTTCGGTGGACGTCACGGAAGGGGCATCGCACCGTGTCAGCGGCGCGGACCCCGGAAAATCAAGGTTTGCGGCGCTAAGCCCGGCTCACGGTTAACAGAATCGGAACAATCGAGAAATGTCAGAGCAATGACGCGGTCCCATGCTGGCACTACCGCAGCAGTCGGCGCCCACCTTCTTCGGCTGAACACCGGCACGCGGAGCACGGCACCTCGACGCATCACCGGCAGTCCCCCTGCACCACACCCTGATTCACCGATCAGTCCGTCCCGCCCGTCACCCGGCACATCCGCTCTTCGGCGTGCCCGGTCATCTCGCCGGCATCCCGGCGTCGATCGGCGTGCCTGCAGGATGCACCACCCATCCCGAGAACGCACCACCTGCACCACACAGAAACGGAGTTCCCCATGACAACCACACGGAATCGAAGGGCGCGCGGCCTGCTGGCCGTTCCGGCCATGGCCGCCGCCGCGGCGCTCCTCCTCGCGGGATGCGGCGCCCGCGCCGGCGACACCGCAGCGCCCGCGGCATCGGGCAGCGCCGCCGCGTCCGAGAGCTGCATCGACTCGTCCGGCGACACGATCAAGCTCGGCTTCCTCAACTCGCTGACGGGTGGCATGGCCATCTCCGAGCAGACCGTCTCCAACGTCCTGCACATGGCCGCGGACGAGATCAACGCCGACGGCGGCATCCTGGGCAAGCAGATCGAGTACATCCAGGAGGACGGCGCCACCGACTGGCCCACCTTCGCGGAGAAGACCGAGAAGCTGCTCACCCAGGACTGCGTCGCCGCGATCTTCGGCGGCTGGACCTCGTCGTCCCGCAAGGCCGTCAAGCCGGTCGTCGAAGAGCACAACGGCCTGTTCTTCTACCCGGTGCAATACGAGGGCCTCGAGGCCTCGCCGAACATCTACTACACCGGTGCCACGACCAACCAGCAGATCATCCCGGCCATGGACTATCTCGCCGCCCAGGGCGTCGAGACGCTCTTCCTGGCCGGATCCGACTATGTGTTCCCGCGCACCGCGAACGCGATCATCAAGCTCTACGCCGCCGAGCTCGGCATCGAGATCGTCGGCGAGGAGTACGTTCCGCTCGACCGGGACGACTGGACCACGCAGGTCGCGAAGATCGTGGAGGCCGACCCCGACTTCATCTTCAACACCATCAACGGCTCGTCGAACGTCGGATTCGTGAAGGCCTACTACGACGCCGGTCTCACCCCGGAGACGACCCCCATCATCTCCGTGTCGATCGCCGAGGAGGAGGCGCCGGCGATGGGTCACGAGGTCACCGGCAATTACGCGTCGTGGAACTACTTCCAGTCACTGCAGACCCCGAACAACCCGGGTTTCATCGAGCGCTGGAAGGCCTACCCCGGCAGCAGCGGGGTGACCTCCGACCCGATGGAGGCCGCATACATCTCGCTGTACCTCTACAAGGCTCTTGCCGAGGCAGCCGGTACGTTCGACGTCGATGAGATCAACGCGGCCGCGGCCGCGGGCGGCATCACCGTCGACGCGCCGGAGGGCGTCGTCACGCTGGACGGCGAGAACCACCACATCTCCAAGCCCGGCAACATCGGCCGCATCAACGCCGACAACCAGTTCGACATCGTCTGGTCGTCCGAGGGCGTCATCGAGCCCGACCCGTACCTCGAGGGGTACGACTGGTTCCCCTCCGACGTCCGCGATGCGCTCGTAGCCGCGGCCGGCTGATCCGCCACGGCGCTCAGGGTCCCGTGGCCGACCACGGGACCCTGAGCACCCGCCCCACCATCCCCACGAGAGAAAGCGACAGCCCGTGGACGCACTCATACCGCCGCTCCTGAACGGCACCGCGCTGGGTGCTCTGCTGCTGCTCGCGGCGCTGGGGCTCACGCTCACCTTCGGCCAGATGGGGGTGATCAACATGGCGCACGGCGAATTCATCATGGCCGGCGCCTTCATCGCCTACGTGACGCAGCTGTTTGTGAGCTCCAGCAACATATCGATCCTGCTGGCCCTGCCCCTTGCCTTCGTCGGCGCGGGACTCCTGGGGCTGCTCCTGGAGATCGGAATCATCCAGTGGATGTACCGACGGCCCCTGGACACCCTCCTGGTCACCGTCGGGGTGGCGTTGATCCTGCAGCAGATCGCGCTGCAGATCTTTCCCGCACAGGGAGTCCCCGTGGAGGCTCCGGGCTGGCTCGACGGTCAGGTGGACGTGCTCGGGTACGCGTGGCCGCTGCGCCAGGTCTTCACGATCGTGCTCGCGGCCCTGTGCCTGGCGGCCCTCGCGGCGTGGCTCAAGTACTCGTCCTTCGGACGCCGAATCAGGGCGACGGTGCAGAACCGGGATCTCGCCGAGACCAGCGGCGTCCGCACGCGCAATGTGGACCGCATCACCTTCTTCGTCGGATCCGGCCTGGCCGGCGTCGCAGGAGTCGCCGCCTCCCTGATCGGCGGCACGAACTCTCAGATGGGCACGCAGTACATCATCCCGGCCTTCCTGGTCGTCGTGGCCGGCGGTGTCGGCCAGATCAAGGGCACGGTCATCGCCGCGTGGGCCCTGGGGATCGCGCTGTCCTACTTCGCCGACTGGACCACGGGGAGCATGGCCCAGGTGCTCGCCTTCGTGCTCCTGGTCGTCTTCCTGCAATTCCGACCACAGGGCCTGTTCACGGTCCGCACCCGGGGGTTGACATGACGAAACTGAAGCCCTGGCTTCCACTGATCGGCATCGGGGTGTTCGCCGTGCTGCTGCTGATCGTCGCGCCGGCCGTGCTCTCGATGCACTGGATCAACAACCTCGGCAAGTACTGCTGCTGGGCGATCGCGGCGGTCGGGATCGGCCTGGCCTGGGGCCGCGGCGGAATGCTGGTGCTCGGCCAGGGGGTCTTCTTCGGGCTCGGCGCCTACGCCATGGCGATGCACCTCACGCTGGAGACCTCGGGGCCGGACAGCCTCCCGGTGTTCATGATCCTGTATGACCCGTCCGCGTCGCTCCCGGCGTTCTGGGAGCCGTTCCGCAGCGATCTGTTCACGCTGCTGGCCATCGTGCTGCTCCCCGTGATCGTCGCGTCGGTCCTCGGCTACGCGCTGTTCAAGCGCCGGATCAAGGGGGCGTACTTCGCCATCCTGTCCCAGGCGCTCGCCGTCGCCCTGGCCGTGCTGATCAGCTCGACGATCCGCGAGACCGGTGGTGATACGGGACTCAGCGACTTCAAGTACTTCTTCGGCTACGTCCTCGACGACGACGCGAACAAGCTCATGGTGTTCATGATCGCCGCCGCGCTGCTCATCCTCTGCCTGCTGGCGGTGTGGCAGCTCAACCGCAGCCGCTTCGGCGAACTCCTGATCGCGACGCGCGACGCCGAGGAGCGCGTGCGGTTCCTCGGCTACGACCCCGCGAACATCAAGCTCGTCGCGTACGTGGTCGCCGCCCTCATGGCCAGCATCGCGGGGGCGATGTTCGTACCCATCGTCGGGATCATCACGCCGGCCGAGATCGGCGCGTCCGCCTCCATTCTGATGATCGCCGGTGTCGCCCTCGGGGGCCGCGCCTCGCTGTTCGGCCCCGCGCTCGGCGCGATGGCGATCGGTTGGGGGCAGTCGAGCCTCGGTTCCAGCTGGCCGGATGGCTGGATCTACATCCTCGGGCTGGTCTTCATCCTGGTGACGCTGTTCCTCCCCATGGGGCTGTCGTCCCTGTTCGGCCGGGCGAAGGGCGTCTTGTGGCGTTCGCGCGCCACCCCGGAGCCACCGGTTGCCCCGGCCCCGGCGCGGGTGCTCGACGAGGTGAAGAAGTGACCGCCGCGGACGGCTCGCTCGTCGTCAGGGACCTGCGCGTCGAGTTCGACGGCTTCGTCGCTGTCGACGGTGTCTCCTTCGATGCCCACCCCGGTGAGGTCCGATTCCTCATCGGCCCGAACGGCGCGGGAAAGACGACCTGCATCGACGCCATCACCGGCCTGTCCAGGGGGAGCGGATCGGTGACGCTCGGCGACCACGAGCTGCTGGGCAGGTCGACGCAGAAGATCGTCCGGCTCGGGGTCGGTCGCACCTTCCAGACGGCGAGCGTGTTCGAGCAGCTCTCGGTGCTGCAGAACCTCGACATCGCGGCCGGGCTGCATCGCTCATCGCTCTCCCTGCTGCGCGCCCGGCGCGGCGTCGATCCGCGGATCGAGGTGGCGCTCGAGGAGACCGGACTCAGCGGCGAGCGTGAGACGCCCGCCGGCATCCTGTCCCACGGTCAGAAGCAGTGGCTGGAAATCGGGATGATGCTGGTCCAGGAGCCGAGGGCGCTGCTGCTCGACGAGCCCGTCGCGGGGATGAGCCAGGACGAGCGCACCGCCACGGGCGAGTTGCTGCAGCGCATCGCGCAGCGCCGCACCGTGCTCGTCGTCGAACACGACATGGACTTCATGCGCCGGTACGCCTCCCGGGTCACGGTGCTGCACCAGGGGAAGCTGCTCTCCGAGGGCACCGTGGCGCAGGTGCAGGCCGACCCCAAGGTGCAGGAGGTCTATCTCGGCACGGCGGGCGCCACAACCACGGCGGCGATGCTCGTAGTGGCCGACCCCACGATCGAGGCGGCGACCACCGCGACGAATGCCGCTGCACACGGCGAGGGAGCCTGAGATGCTCGAGATGAACGAAATCCAGGCCGGCTACGGGCGCACGCTCGTGCTGCACGGCGTGACGCTTCCCACCTCCGATGGAGTGGTCGCGGTGCTGGGTCACAACGGCGCGGGCAAGTCGACTCTGCTGCGGGTCGCCATCGGGCTCATCAAGCCGCGCAGCGGGCAGGTGATCTTCGACGGCGCCGACGTCACGACCCTGCCTCCCAACAAGCGGGTCGCGCGCGGGATGGCCTACGTGCCCCAGGGCCAGCAGTCGTTCCCGCAGCTGTCGACGATGGAGAACCTGCAGCTCGTGGCCGACGGCCGAAAGCGGGGGAAGGCGCTCATCGAGCAGCAGCTCGCCCGGTTCCCCGCGCTGGAGAAGTTCGCCGGCCGCAAAGCCGGCCTGCTCTCCGGCGGTCAGCGCCAGCAGCTCGCCATCGCCCGGGCGCTCATCACGGAACCGAAGCTGCTCATCCTCGATGAGCCGACGGAGGGCATCCAGCCGACGATCGTCGCCGAGATAGAGCACACCATCATGCAGCTCGCGCGCGACGGACTCTCCGTCCTGCTCGTCGAGCAGCACATCGGCTTCGCGCTGGAGGCCGCGGACAAGTACCTCGTGCTGGCGAGCGGATTCGCATCGCGCGCCGGCGAGGGAGGGGCATTCGCCGCGGAGGGCGTGCGGGCCGCCATGACGATCTAGCGCTGACGGCGCGCAATGCGGCTGTAACACGCGACGGGCACAATGAGCCCCACGTGCGAGGCGCAGGGAGTGCGACGCGATGTGCAGTTCAGGGTGAGCAGGGCAGACAACGCGCGGGCAGCCGCCGAGGACAGCCTCGAGGACTACGCCTTCCGCTATGTCCCGCGGTCCTTCCGACGGTGGAGCGCCGGCTCGATCGGGGTGACGGCGCTCGGCTCGATCGCCTTCCTCGCGGACTTCTCGATCGGGGCCAGCGTCGGGATCGAGCACGGCACGCACAACGCCGTCCTCGGCATCCTGTTCGCGTCGATCGTGATCTTCGTCGTCGGCCTGCCGATCGCCTACTACGCCGCCCGCTTCAACCTGGACCTCGATCTGATCGCGCGCGGGTCGGGCTTCGGCTACTACGGCTCATCGATCACGACCGTGATCTTCGCGGTGTTCACGTGCATCTTCTTCGCCCTCGAGGGGGCGATCATGGCGCAGGGGCTGCACGTCGCGGTCGCCGTCCCGCTCCCGATCGGCTACTTCATCTCCACCGTGGTGGTGATCCCCATCGTGATCTATGGGATGCGCGCGCTCGAGCGCCTGCAGTTCTGGACCACGCCGCTGTGGCTCGCGCTCGCGCTGCTGCCGCTGCTGTGGGTGATCGTCTCCGACCCTGGCGCGGTGAGCGCGTTCGTCGCGTTCCCCGGCGAGTCCGATGGGATCGTCAGCTTCGGGGCGATCGTCGCGAGTGCCGCCGTCTGCTTCGCACTGACCCCGCAGCTGGCCGAGCAGATCGACGTGATCCGGGCGATGCCGCCCCGCACGCGGGCTAATCGGCTGTCGTGGTGGGCCTCGCTGCTCTTCGCGGGACCCGGCTGGGTGCTCTTCAGCGGCATCAAGCAGGTCATCGGGGTCTTCCTCGCGGTCTACCTCCTCACCCGGGTCGACCCCGAACTGGGCCAGCGGGCCGCGGAGCCGGTGCGCCAATTCATCGCCCTGTACGAGTCCCTGATGCCCGAGTGGCTGGCGGTGGGATTGGCGCTCGTCCTCGTCGTGGTCGCGCAGATCAAGATCAATGTGACGAACGCCTACTCGGGGTCGCTGGCGTGGTCGAACGTCTACACGCGTCTCACGAAGACCTACCCGGGCAGAACGATCTTCATCCTCTTCAACCTCGCGATCGCGCTCGCCCTGATGTGGATGGATGTCTTCAGCCTCATCAGCTTCGTGCTCAGCCTGTACGCGAATGTGGTGATGGCCTGGCTGGTCACGATCGCCGCCGACATCGCGATCAACAAGCACGTGCTGGGCATCTCGCCGATCTTCCCGGAGTTCCGCCGGGGGATGCTGCGCGACTGGAACCCGGTCGGCCTCGTGTCGGTCGCCCTGGCGTCGCTCCTGTCACTCGCGGCGTTCGGGGGCCTCCTCGGCGAGGGGGTGCGCCCGTTCTCGGTGCTCATCGCGATCGGGGTGGCGGTGGTCACGACCCCGTTCATGGCGCTTGTCACGCGGGGGAGGTACTACCTGCGACGCCAGTCGGACGGCATCGCGTCGCCCATGTTCGATGCCGACGGCAACCCGTCGGGTGAGCGGCTGCGCTGCCATGTCACCGGCTACATCTTCGAGCGCCCGGATATGCTGGCATCCGCGGAGCGAGGGGCGCACGGGGAGACGCAGTTCGTGTCGTCGCTCGCACTGACCCTGGACGACTCGGATCGTTACGTGCTGCCGGCCGAGTCGTCGGCGCGACAAGCCCATTCGTCACCGCGGACGGCCGAAGAGAGCAGATGGCAGAGGGGAAGGGGCGGATGATGCCGGAGGCGGTGGACACTCCGACCGCGATCCTCGTGCACGCCGTCGCGGCCCTTCGCGAGAACCCGCTGGATGACATCTCCTATCGCACCCTCGGTGACGCGGTCGGCGTCTCGGAGAGGACGGTCTACCGTCACTTCCCGACGAGATCTCATCTTCTGGAGGGCGTCGCGGGCTGGATCGAGTCGACCGAGTTCCCGATGCCGCCGTTCGTCACTGTCCCGGAGTTCATGGAGGCGTCGCGCGCCCGGTTCCGGGCCTTCGACGCGGCGCCGGCATTCGCCTTCGTGTGTGCGCGCGCGGCATCCATCTCGCCGACCGGCGAGCCGGAGCCCACCTTCTTCACCCGCGCCCTGGTGGCCATGCTCGCCACCAATCATCCTTCTGTGAACGAGCGGGACCTGCGTCGCGTGGCGGCGAGCCTGCGCTACTTCGCCTCGGCGCAGTTCTGGGCTCGCATGCGGACGGGCTTCGAAATGAGCGCCCCGGCCATCGCGGACGCGTTCGACCGGGCGGCCGCAGAGGTCCTGAAAGACATCATCGTCTTCACCGGCACCGAGGTGGATGGCGCGCCGCGACGTACGCCCCGATGACGATGTCCCCGATCGCCGAACCCGGTGGGCGAACCTCGAGCGAGGTGAGTCGCACGCAGGAGGCGATCCTTGTCGCCTACGCCGCGCTCATCGAAGAGCTGGGCACCGACGACGTGTCGTTCCGGCTCATCGCGAGACGCGCCGGCGTCGGCGAGCGCACCGTCTTCCGCAACTATGCGACGAGGAACGACCTGCTGCTCGCGACGGCCGCATGGATCGACAGCACCGCCTTCGCTCGGCAGGACTGCTCGAGCATCTTCGACATGCCCCTCGCCATCAGAGCGGCGATGGAGTCCTACGACCAGCGCCCGGAACTGGCGCACGTCGTGGCCGAGACGACCATGCGGGGAATCAGCGGTGCGGCGCCCAGCCCGCGCCGGGCGATGCTCGAGCAGATGATCGACGCCGAGATTCCTTCACTGGGAGACGCCGAGCGCGCGGCGATCGTGGCAAGCTTGGCGCACCTCGACTCCGCTGCGACGTGGGTCACGTTCCGTCGCGAGTTCGGGATGAGCCGCAGCGACATCGCCGACGCCGCCGCATGGGCGGCGGAGGCTGTGCTGGACCCGATTCGCGCTCGCGCCGGCTGAAGCCTCAAAGCTCGTCCTTCGAGTCACTCGGCGATCCGGTGCTCGGGGCGGCGCGGGCCCGTCAGACCTCACTGCGGTTGGTCCCGCTCAGACGCGTTCGACGATCGAGAACGGGGTGCAGCCGCGTCAGGCTACGTAAGGCCGAGGTCATCACTTCCTGGAAAGTCCCGGGAACCTGCGGGTTCCCGGACTTCTCAGTTGGTGAGATATGACCACCTCACCGAAACCTACCCGGCCCTCCGCGGAACTACTGAGGTCGTAACCGGTAGTTGCCGGCTTCCAACTCTGACGACACCGTTCTACCGCTTGTCAGACTCACCCGATCCCATTCTCCGTCTGCGCGACGTCGCTCGAGCGACCAGTCGGCGTCTGCCAGATCAGTCAGAAGGACGCGCCGAGAACTGGTCCCGCCGGGAACGCTGAACGACACCTTCTTCGCGATGTCCTGAGCTGTGGCACTGACGACACCGTGGCTCTGAGCCAGTGGGCTCTCTTCCGCGCCGACGCGGTGTTCGCAGGCATCTGGGGTTTCTCGACGCTTGACACCCAGAGCGTCATCACACCGGAGAGCATGGTCGAACAGATCCGCTCATACTCAGAACCCGCCGTCGAGGCCTACGAGTTGTTCGCAGCGATCGACTACGTCTTCCCCCCGGCGGCAGGTCTCTTGCTTTCCGCCACCACGCTCTGGCTGATCCGACGCTCCAATCGCGCGACATCCTGGAGTGTCCCGGAATGGATCGCGCTCCTTTGCCTGCTACCGGTGATGTTCGACTACGTCGAGAACATCTTCCTGGCCTTCGCCGTGATCACGGAGGGTGCGTTTGCCGCCGTCACCGGGGCGCTCGTCGGAAAGGCGCTGAAACTGGCTTCCCTCGCGGTGTCGAGCGCGCTACTTCCGCTCACCGCGATGTACGCCCTTGTCGTGATCGTGTCCCGACTGCTGCGCCGTAACGCGCCCGAGAAACGATGACTGCCCGTCCGGCAGGGTTGCTTCGGGGAGTGCCGCCCTTTTCGGCATGGACGTCGAATGCACCGCGGCAGGGAACCCTGGGGTTGGAGCCGCTCCCGGAGGTCAACGATCTGGCCGCGTAGCTCCGACGTGCGCGCGTGGATCGAGCAGCAACGCGACACGCTCCCGTCGCCGGTGGACCGGCGATAAGCCGATGAGCGCGCCTCGCCTGGCGATCGGCGGCTTCGCGGCGAGATGGTCGGCCTGTAGGTCCGACCGTGCGGCCCTGGGCGGCGGTGGCTACGCTTACGGCGTGCACCCCTTCGCCTGCGCTGCATCGAGCCGCCGATGGCTCGGCTGACGGTGGGCGGCGCGAGCCACGGCACGGGGTTCTGGATCGTCGCGGCGGTCTTCCTCACGGCGATGGCTTACTCGACCGTGCCGACGCCGCTGTATCCGCTGTACGAGCAGCGCGACGGCTTTCCGGTGAGCCTGGTCACCGTCATCTACTCGTCCTACGCGGTCGGCGTCATGCTCAGCCTGTACCTCGCCGGACACGTGAGTGACTGGCTGGGCCGCCGGCGGATGCTGATGGTCGCCGTGCTGATCTCCATCGCGTCCGCGGTGATGTTCCTGCTCTGGCCGGAATCGCTCGGACTGATCGGTGCACGGCTGGTGAACGGCGTGAGCATCGGCATCCTGTCGGCGACGGCGACCGCGCACCTCGGAGAACTGCGGGCCATCGCCCGGCCCGCGGAGAACCCGGTCGTGGCCACATCGGTCGCCGGTGCGGCCAACCTCGGCGGCCTCGCGCTGGGTCCGCTCATCGGCGGACTCTGCGCCGAGTTCCTGCCCGATCCGCTCGTGCTGCCCCACGTGGTCTTCCTCGTGCTGCTCACGGCCGCCGGAATGGCGCTGCTCACGGTGCCCGAGACGGTCGCCGGCCGGAGTGCTTCGCACCGCTACCGGCCTCAGAGGCTCTCGGTTCCGCGTGCCCACCGCTCCATCTTCCTCGTCGCGGCGTTCGGGGCCTTCGCCGGATTCGCGGTGTTCGGCCTCTTCAGCTCGCTCATCCCGACGTTCCTGGCCGGCACGTTCGGGGATCGAGATCACCTGCTCGCGGGAGTGGCGGTCTTCGCGATCTTCGCCTCCGCGGCGGCCGGCCAACTCGCGCTCGCCGGCGCGCCGCTGCGCAGGCAGCTGACGATCGGGATCATCGCGTGCGCGGCAGGCCTGACGCTCGTGGCCGTAGGTGCCCTGCTGCCGCAGATCGTCCTGTTCCTGAGCGGCGGCGTCGTCGCGGGGCTGGGGGTCGGCGTGCTCTTCCGCGGTGCGATCGGCACCGCGGTCGCGATCGCCGAGCCGGGACACGCCGGCGAGACGCTGGCGCTGCTGTTCCTCATCGCCTACGCCGGGCCGGTCATCCCGGTCCTGGCGGTCGGGATCGCGCTCGCGTTCGCGCCTCCGGTGGCGGTGCTGCTCGTGTTCGTCGCCGCCGTGCTGGCGGCGACGGTCGCGGCGGGCTCGATCATGCGCCGCCGCGCCGTCGCGTGAAGAGCTTGGTCGCAGGCTCGTGCGCTTCGGCGCGCGTAGCAGCGATCTCGGTGCGATCTTCATCGCCGCCCGCGATGAGCAGAATCTGTTCAGAACGGAGAGGCATCGACGTGATCATAAAAAAAGCCCGTCACATCTGAGCGTGTAGCCGTGGTCTGAATCCGCTGCCGATGGCCGATCAGGCGAATAGTTCGTCGAACGCGTCCGTGCGCACGCGAGGCGCAGCGGCGGCCCGCTTGATCACAGCCCCGGGTGTGACGGCGGCGGTGCTGACCGGCTCCATGAGAGCGCGTGCGGACTCGGTCAGGAATCTGCTGGGCTTGGCCGCGACGTGCTTGGCCAGGAACGCGGTGGGATGCGTGGGCAGTTGCGAGGGCACGTAGACGTCGAGGGCGTCGCGTGCGCGGGTGAGCGCGACGTAGAAGAGGCGCTCCTCCTCGGCAAGGCCCGCGGGCGAGGTGAGTGCCATGTCGGAGGGCATCGCGCCGTCGTTCGTGCGCAGGAGGTGCACAGTGTCCCATTCCAGGCCCTTCGCGGAGTGGATCGTGGACAGGGTCAGCCAGTCCTCGTCGAGATGTGGCTGCTTCGCCCAGTCGCCGGCGACGTTCACCGGGTCGATCGCCTGCTCGCTCACGAATGTGCGGAGATCGCTGTGCTGAGCGGCGGCCTGGGCGATGCCGTCGACTTCGGTCACCCGCCGGTGCCAATCCGGGTAGTGCCCGCGAAGCAGAGGATCCACCGCCCCTCGGCACGCTTCGACCAGCTTCGGCACGGCGGTTGTGGAGTCGACGGCGCCGAGTAGCGACAGGGTTGACGCCAGCCCGGTGCGCGCCTTCGCCGGTGCCGCCGCGACAGCGTCGGCCGTGCGATCGACGCCCCCGTCCGCGAGTATGCCGGCGAGTCCGCGCGCGCTCGCTTTGCCGATCGCGCGGTGCCGGGTCAGCAGGCGGTACCAGGAGACCTCGTCCGCCGGATTGAGCACCACTCGGAAGCTCGCCAGCAGGTCGCGCACGTGCGAGGTCTCCAGGTAGCCGATCCCGCCGAACTTGTGGAACGGGATCGCCCGCACCTTGAGCTCGACCTCGAGTTGCGCGCTGTGGGATCCGGTGCGCATCAGCACGGCCTGCGAACGCAGTGGCGTGCCATCGACGTGCGCGGCGAGGATGCGGTCGGCGATCGTGCGGGCCTCGTCGTCGGCATTGCGGCAGGTAACCAGCGTCGGCCGGGCGCCCGGCTGCGGACGGTCGGCGACGAGCCGCAACCTCAGTTCGCCCGGGCGCACCTGGTTCGCGAGGTCGAGGATCGGCTGCGTGGAACGGAAGTTGCGTTCCAAGCGCACCAGCGTGGCGTCGGGGTACGCCTCGATGAGCTCGAGCAGGTGCCCGGCGCTCGCCCCTCGGAACGCGTAGATCGCCTGTGCGTCGTCGCCGACGACCGTGAGCCCGCGGCCGTCGGGACTGAGCCCACGCACGATGTCGACCTGAAGCTGATTGACGTCCTGGTACTCGTCGACGAGCACCCAGTCCCAGCGCGCCCGCAGGCGCGCCCCGACGTCGGGATCACTGACCAGCGCCCGCCAGGCGATGAGCAGATCATCCAGGTCCAGCAGGCCGCGTTCGCGCTTGCGGTCGCGGTAATGCCGCAACAGGCCGGCGATCGCGTCGGCCTGCTCGAGCGCCCAGGGAAACTGCTCTTCGATGACGGCACGGGCCGGGGTTGCGGTGTTGATCGCGCGAGAGGCGATGTCGGCGATGGCGCGCGTCGTGGGCAGCCGTACCTCGGTGCCGTCGAGCCCGTGCTCCGCGCGCAGCAGGTCGATCAGGTCGATGACGTCGTCGGGATCGATGACCGTCACGTCCTCCAGCCCCAGATGCTGTGCGTGCTCGGCGACGATGCGGTGCGCGACCGCATGGAACGTGCCGCCGGCGATGCGCTGCGCAGCCTGCGCGTCGCCGCACATCACCGCAGCGCGAGAGAGCATCGCGGACGCTGCGCGCCGGGTGAATGTCAGCAGCAGGATCCGTTCCGGTACGACGCCCGCTTCCAACAGCCGCGCGACACGTGCGGTGAGTACGCGCGTCTTCCCGGTGCCGGCCCCCGCCGCGACCACAAGCGGCCCATCGGCGTGCTCAACGGCCTCAAGCTGTGCCGGATCCAGACCGGCGCGCGCATCGAATACTCCCACGGAAGTGACGCTAACGAGGCCCCCGGACATTCAGCCACCACGGCGAGTCTGCGGAGAGGCTAGAGCGGGTCCGTGCGATCGGGTCGGAGCGGTATGCTCCGAGCCGAGCCCGTGAGGCGGCGCGCGATGCAGATGGGCTTCCGGGATGATGTCAGCGTGGAGTATGTGTCCAGAGTGCCCGGTCCGCCGCTCGCCGGGCTGATCGACGACCGCTACTACCTGGAGGGCGCCCCGCCGTACTCCCGGTTCATTCTGCCGGCGGCGCCCGCGCCTTTGCTCATCGTCAACCTCGGGGCGCCGTTTCTGATCCGCGTCGGCACGGACGTAGGGGCCGCGGAATACACCGACGGCTGCGCGGTCACCACGCCCACCCGGGCGTGGGAGTTCGGCTACCCGACCCCGACGCGGTCCGTGGGCGTCCACTTCAGGCCGTGGGGGCTGGCACCGTTTCTTCCGATGCCCGCGGCGGAGTTGTGCGATCGACCGGCGACGGTGGAGCAGGTCTGGGGCCAGCCCGCTACCGCTGAGTTGCGACACCGACTGGCCTCGGCGGACACAGCCCACGAAATGCTGGTGTTGCTGGAGGAGGAGCTGGTGCGACGGCTGCGTGCGGTCGACGGCCTGGACATCGTCCGCCACCTGAGCAGCGCCATCGCGGAGACCGGCGGAGCGGTGCCGATCAGCGACCTGGGCGTGGCAGCCCGCGCCAGCAGCACGTACGTGGCGAAGCGGTTCAAGGAGGTCATCGGCGTCACGCCGAAGCGGCTGGCGCGCAGCTACCGGTTCACCATGACCGTGTTGGCGATCGACGTGACCGCACCGATCGACTGGGGCGACGTTGCCGCGCGCGCAGGCTACTTCGACCAGGCCCACTTCGTCCACGAGTTCCATGAGTTCACGGGGCTCACGCCGACCCGGTATGTCGAAGTCCGGCAACGCTTCCAACGCGAGCATCCCGACCACGCGCTGGATGGGTGGCCGTTGCCCGCCGATTGATTCCTTACAAGGGCGCCAACTCACGACACACGAGACTGGGACTTCGAACAGAGGAGGAACCCATGGGAAAAGTGGTCATGAATGCGTCGGTCTCGGTCGATGGCTTCATTGCGGCCGAGAACGACGATCCCGGTCCACTGTTCGAATGGTTGGTCAGCGGCGACGTGCCGTTGGACGACAGCGGCGTGCTGAACGTGTCGCAAGCGTCCTACGACCACGTCCGGCCGTACTGGGACGCGATCGCGGTGACAATCGCCGGCCGCCACAGCTTCGACATCACGGACGGCTGGGATGGGAAGCCTCCGAGCGGGATCGACCACGTGGTCGTCGTGACACACCGGCCGGCGCCCCAGGGCTGGGACCCCGACGCGCCGTTCTACTTCATCCACGGCATCGAGGCGGCCGTGGCCAAGGCGCACGAGCTCGCGGGTGACCGCACTGTCGAGGTCGCTGCCGGCGACGTCGGCGGCCAGGTGCTCGCCGCAGGTTTGGTCGACGAAGTGCGCATGGACCTCGCCCCGGTCGTCCTCGGGTCCGGCAAGCGCTACTTCGGCTCCGTCGACTCGCAGCACCTGCTGGAAAACCCAGACGTTGTTGTTCAGGGCAACCGGGTGCTTCACCTGCGCTATCGAGTGCGCCGCTGAATCCTGTGCGGATGAATGAGACACAGGTGGGTTATGCGAGGGTGTCAACGGCGTCGCGCTGAGTCTCGGCGGAAGCCGGTACGACCCGACCGATCCGATCGGGCGGCTGCTGTTCAACGTTCTCGGCTTGGTGGCTGAGTTTGAGCGTGATCTGATCAGCATGCGCATCCGCGAAGGGATGGCGGTCGCCCGCCCGAAGGGAGACTCAAGGGGAAGCATCCGAAGCTCTCGAAGGCTCAGCGTGCCCTTCTTTCACGACAGGGTGAGTGCTGCCAGACCGAGCCACCGTCTACCGTGAGCTACAGCGTCGCCGGGCATTGTTCCGCGCCTCATCTGAGGTTCACATTTTCTGATGCGTCCGTCGGCGTGCGCTCCCGGCCCGTGGACCTCTCGAGCCGCAACGATGGGGTTCCAGCGGACTGAGAATGTCGGCGGGCCCCCGCGGGGGCTCGGACGCCGGGGCGGGCGCGGGTGGTTCTCGCACTCCGGGCGCCAGTTCGCGCTTCAACGGGGCGAGGTCGCGGGCGAGTGCATCTGTGGGTTGTTCACCCCGTCGGCGGGAGTGAGGGCCACAACGTGGCGACGATGTCTTCCGTGTAGCCCTCTGGTGCGAAGTTGGTCCAGTGCGTGGCGATCCAGCCGTTGTCTCGGAAGTAGTGCGTCTCTCCGACGGTGGCGTAGAGCTCCCCGTCGACGAAGAGGTCCTCCCGGGTGCGGCAGATCGTGCCGCCGTCGTGCGGCGTGCACGTCATCCCGGACTCGACGGCGGCCTGCTCGATGGATGCCGATTGACCGGCATCCACGATGGTGACGTTGGTGGAGAGTCCGTACTCGGAGGGCCCACCCCACGTGCAGCGCAGGGTCGGGGCCGTATCGAGCACCTCCCGGCCGACCGCAAGCTCGGTGGACGGCGTGGTGTGCCCGGGATCGTTGAGTGGAGGCGCCGTGGCCGTCAGATGGGCGAACATCGCGTCGGAGTAGATGTCCTCGCACGCTTCGGGGAGCACCAGCGCGGTGCCCGCAGCTCCAGCAAGGGAGGCCGACGAGGAGAGGGCCGTGCTCGACGGGGGAGGGCTCGATGTCGTTGGCGAGGCGCTGTCGGATGCCTCGCGGGGCGTCGCGCACCCGGTGAGCGCCGCGACGACAAGCGCCACGCCTGCAAGGGCGGACGCGGTGCGAACCGCGTGCCGGTCGGTGATTGCCACGGCTGCGGACGGGATATCGATCGACCGTCCGATGATTTCGCTGTCTGCCCTCATGTTAAGTATTGCCGGATCGGGCCGATACGGTTCACGATGCATGCTCACCGCGTAGGGTGATATGTCCGGCGCGCGCTACCCCGGACGCAAGTGCAGAATCATCTCACCGCCGACGACAGCCTGCTGACATTCGTCTCGAGCGGCGCCGGCTACTTCGAACTTCCAGCGGAGTGCTTCGGGGACAGTCCGGCCGCGCTCTGGATCTACGACGACAACGTCGCTCAGACCACGCCCGAGTCACCGGGCGGGACGGATGGGTCAGCTGGGTCGGATGCTCGACATCGCCGATCAACGAGTGACCACGACGCTGACTCGTGTGTCACGGCGACCGCCTTGCTATGGACTCCAGAAGAATGCATGCGGGTTGGGCCAAGCCGTGGCGGAGAACTGCCCGGTGACCTGACCTCGTATGTTGATTGCAGATGCACCGCTGCTTCTGGTGAAGAGTGGGTCCAAGTCCCTCATCCCGCTGCTCGGCGCCCACCGAAACGCATGCCGCGATCCGCTCGAGGTCTGAGCTTGCCCGATCACTTGACCGAGGTCGTTGATTCCCGTCGCTGCGCTGTTCTCACCGCCGAGGGTGCCCAGGTCCTGCCAACCGCCAGACGCCGTCCACCGGAACGCGTGTTGTGCGCCGTTCGCAGCGATCGCTGTGCCCGCGATTTGGCCGAGAGCGTTGATAGCAGCGGGGACGAAGGGGCCGAGATCCCGCATACCACCTGACGGGGTCCACCGAAACGCATGATGTGAGCCGTCGGCCGTTTCTGAGGACCCCACTATCTGACCTAACTCGTTGATCCGTGGAGCGAAGCTGTTGGCCCCGCCCAGCGTGCCCAGGTCCTGCATGCCGCCCGACGCGGTCCACCGAAACGCATGAGTGCTTCCCTCTGCCGTACTCGAAACGCCGACGACCTGTCCGAGCAGGTTGATTCCGGTGGCAGCACTGATCGGCCCGCCGAGGGTACCGAGATCACGAATGCCGCCTGCAGGCGTCCACAGAAACGCGTGAATACCCACATCATTCGGCAGGTTCGAGTACCCGGTCACCTGCCCGCGCTCGCTGATCGCCACCGGGACGGAACAACAACCGCCGAGCGTGCCCAGGTCCTGCATACCTCCCGACGCCGTCCACACGAACCCATGTCTCTCGCCGTTCACGCCTGTACTGGATTCGCCGATGACCTGACCCAACTCGTTGATGGCGACACCACGGCTGTCGGCGCCTCCGAGGGTGCCCAGATCCTGCATATTCCCCGACGCTGTCCACATGAAGGCGTGGGGTGACCCGCCGGCGGTGTCCGCCACCCCGGTGACCTGACCCCGAGCGTTGATGTCCTCGCCCTGGCTATTCAGGCCACCGAGGGTGCCCAGATCCCGCAGGCCTGTTGCTTGTGTCCGGGCGGGAGACACGGACATCGCCGTGGCCGGGAGCGGCAACAACAGCATCCCAACCAGTGCCGTCAGAACCACCGTACTCAATCGCCAATTGCGTCGAACCGTCATTGTTCGCTCCCGGTAGGTGACCGTTCCTGGGTCAGCGTGGACTAAGTGTCTCGCTCGGCGGGATGCGCGACAAGGCGTCTCGCCGAACCACGGAATCAGCGCCGCACCGATGTTGTCCGCGCACGCCCCAACCCCGCCGCGCCGCGTAAGGCTGGAGGCACGTCCGATCGAGCAACGCGGCAAGCGGGACGGCGCCGGCCGCCGCTACTTCAGCGAGCACTCCATGAAACTCTGTCAGTTCAGGTATTGCAGACCCGTGTAGACATTGATTCTCGTCCTCGTGATGCCCTGCCCATCGGCGACCGCGACTCCCGACCGCTGTAGAGCGAGCAGGATCTGGTCCACGGTTGCCGTGGGCCTCTTCTGTCTCAGCACGGCGTAGGCGCCGGCTACGTGAGGAGCTGCCATCGATGTTCCGATCCACGCGCATTCGTACCGGTTGCCGGGGACCGCGGAACAGATGTCGGTACCGGGCGCGAGGAGGTCGATCTGCGGTCCCGAGTTCGATGACGTGAACACGGCGTCAGTCGCCGTGCCGACGAGGGTGGTGTTGCCGACAGTGACGGCGTTCGACAGGCAGGCCGGATGCGACACCCCTCCACGGAAACCGCTATTGCCGCTGGCGATCACCGACGCGATTCCCACGCTTTTGAGGAGGTTGATCCAGCCGGTCAGTTTGCCTATATCGGAGGTGGTCGAGTAGTAGTTGTCGCAGTAGCCGACGAACTTGAGGGAGTAGCCGAGGCTGAGATTGACCGCTGCGATCTTGTAATAGGAACGCACGTCGTACACATGCTTCATCGCCCAGATGAGGTCACTGTCCCAGTAGGTGATTCCCGTCGCTCCGGGGTGGAAGACCTGGATCGCCATGATCTTCGCGGCGGGGGCGACGCCATTGGTCCCGGCGGCGGTGTGTGCGACGTGGGTGCCATGCGCGCACCCGGCCTGCAAGCACGGCCGCGCGGCATTGAAGCCGAGTTGCTTCCATGCGCCGTTGGGGCAGTAGCCGGCGGAGGAGCCGACAGTGGCAGAGGCGAAGCAGGCCTCATTCACTACGTTGGTGATCCAGTTGTGCGTCCGGTCGACGCCGGAATCGATGATCGCCACCGTCTGGCCCGTGCCCCTATAGCCGGCAGCGGCGGCTTTGTCGACACCGATCCGGTAGTAATCCCACCAGTTCGTGAGCTGCGTGTACTGGCCGCTGTTCGAGGTCGCCTGGGGTCCCGCGACACCCTCGATCGACTTCGATTCGGTCGCGGTGCGCTCGCTGACATCCAGCGCCCTCTCGAGATCCTCGGTGACATCGACGACAAGCGGAGAGCGCTGCAAGCGCGCCAGGTCCGCGGAAGTCGCGTGGAACGCCACCAACGGGAACTCCATCATCGTCTTGAGCGCGTTGACCGGCCCCAATAGCGCCAGCAGCCGGGCATTAGCGCGGGCAATCGCGGCTATCTGGGATTCGAGCCCCGGCTTGTCCAGGCGATCGGGCGCTTTGATCGTGGTGGAGGTGTTCAGCGTCACGATCACCGGCACCTCGCCCTGCTTCTTTGCAGTCGCCTCGAGCGACGCCCAGTCGCCTTGGGGCGGCGCGACAGCGGCGCTCGCGGGCGAGGCGTGAACCGGCGGCGAGGCGACCGCGAGCGGAAGCATCACGGCGACCGCTGCTACGAGTGTCACCAGCAGTCGCCGGCGACGCGGTGTGATGGACGCAGAAACAGTCATCGGATGCTCCTCAGGTCGATCGATCTCTCGCTGGCGGAGCGTCACAGGCACGACAAAAGCCTCTCTCAGCGCTTTCGGGTAGCGAGGAGGGACGCGAGTAGAGGCGCGTTGCATCCAGTTCGGGAGAACCATACAGCCGGTTGCTACAGCGCCGCAAGGACTTTGTGCATCGCGTCTCAAAAGTGCTCGGCCTGCCTGAATGTTCCTTTGTCCGGCCGTGTTCAACCTCTTCGTGATCGCTTCGGCGGTCGCTGTCATCGTCATGAAGGAGCGCTGGCTGTGGGGCTTCGGTAGCCGGTGAAGCGCGGTGGTCCGAAGCGCTAGAGCACACAATCGCGGCGCCCACGCGTCCTTTCCTGCCGCCGTCGTCTTCCCGCCGCCCGTCGTCCTCACACTGATCGTCGGGAAGATCACCGAGTGTGAAATCCACGTGCGAGGCAGACCGGCGGCCCAAGCGGGACAGACCATCAAACTTTCGATAGCACGCCGCGGGACGGACGGGCGGCGTTGGAGTGTCTTGACGACGGGGTCAAGCTGGCCCGCGTTGATCGGATGTGTCGGATCAGCCAAGGATGCGGAGCGTGACGGGAAGGCTCTCCGATCCGCCGACTGCTCCGGCACCTGAATAGACCGCGCGCACGACGTGCGTACCGCGGGGGAGGCTGGGAAGCGTTGTCGTGACAGTGCCGTTCGTCGCCGTCGAGAACCTGACGGCCTTGACCGTCTTGTCGTCGACGGTGAAGGTGACCGTGCCACCGGTGGACGCGGTATCCACCACCGCCGTCGCCCGGATAGGCAGCCGCGGGAGGGTGACGGTTCGATTCATAGTCAACGTTGTGCTCACTCGTTGATCGGCGATGTCGAGGATCGCGTACCAGTCGACGCTTTCCGACCTGCCGGGTGACTCCGGGGTGTTCTGAACGAGATTCTCGAAGAAGATAGCGAGCCCGGCTGGGCTATCCCCGAAGTACTCCGCTGGAAGTTCGTTCGGAAGGGTGACCGAGACCGTCGCCCCGTCAGGAGAAACCTCGACCGGCATGTCGACGTCGTACTTATCCGGATGCCCGGAGAGCGCCAACTGCGCGCCATACCTCGCGTTGTCGGGGTCCATCGTCCCGGTCCCGGTCCATGTTCCGGGTGGACCGGTCACGAGGATTCGCTGCCCAGGGTAGGCGTTGGGCCGGGTGCGGTTCTCGTAGGCGGCGCTGCTCCAGGAGAAGTCCAACAGACTGACGTCGGCGGTGAGGATCACCGTGGGGCCGGCGGCCGCGACGCCGATGAGGTTCCAACGGTCAGTGTTCTCCACCGGGTGGACGCCCGTGGCGCAGGTCGCTTCTGGGAACTTGCCCGGGCCGGTCGAGCCGGCGGGGACGTCGAGCACGCGGTCCGCCGCCGCATCCCACTCCTCCGGCGACCAGGAACGCTGGGCGATTGTTCCCGCGCTGGAATAGACGGCGCAGTGTACAGGGCCGATAGCAACCAGATCCGTCGCGAAGACGAGCCGGGTCGTGTCTGCGCCGAACAGGATCCGGCGAGTCGACAGATCGCCGAAGGACCGTCGCTCTCCGCCCCCAAGCGGCGTGCCCAGTGAAAACTCGAGAGCCGTGTCCCGCTCCGCAGGGGAGGCCGCTGAAACCGTGTCCGGCTCTGCAGGCGAAGCCACTGCAGCCAGCGGCGACGCGACCGCCGCCGGCAGCGCGAGCGCGAGGAGGAGCGCGAATAACGACTTCCCGCGCCATGTTTGCCCGAGTGAGAACATGGAACCTCCGCCGCTCGATGTGTGTGCATCCTGACAGCACCTGCGTCCCAGAACAACGGCTCGACCCGATCCACTCGTCGCCGTCAAGGCCGGCGCGACCGCTGGCGTGGACCACCCCGAAACGAGGTGGCTCAAGATCGCCCGCGCCAGTATGACAACAAGCGATCACTCGGCAAGTGCGGACACATCCCCAGGGTAGGTGCGTCCACTTCGCGCACTCGTCAGGGTGATTCCCCACACATCACTCCGTTGTGAAGACCAGCTCGATCTCCGCCGCGCACGACCCGTCGACGGGAGCCGAGGGATCGTCGAGGAACGCGAACATGACGTCCTTCGCACATTGCGATTTGTCAAGCACATCGTGCCCGGTGAAGGGGAACTCCACGACCTGCGCATTCGACAGGTGCGGCGTCACCGCTTCGACCCACGCGGGTGCGGTTGCCGCGTCGAACTCGCCCACCATGAGAAGCACATCGACATCGCTAACGGCGGGATCGCTGAGGTCTGGCCGGTCGGGCACGTCCCAGACAGGGCATTGCTGGAACAGGCGTCCTTGCTTGGGCTGTACGGCGAATACCTCTTCGGGGAACTCAGGGAGCACATCCCTCGACCGCGCAAGGTATGCCGATTCGGTCGTGATGTTCGCACTCTCGCCGCAGAAAATGGTCAATGCCAGACCCCAGCCACCCAGGCCGAGGAAGAAGTCGGGTGTCTGAAGCGCCAGCACCGCTTCGACCGTGGACGCCGTATCGCCATTCGCCATGTCATCGATCATCTTGGGCACCCCCGACGCATCGCCTCGCTCGCTTGCCATGATGATGGCGTACAGGAACGGAAAGGCGTCGATGTTGACGATGATCGGCCGCCCCGCGGAATCCGTCGTCTCCACCACCTCGGGCGTCGCGGCCAGCCGGTCCACCGTTGCGAAGAAGTCGGCCTCGAGGTTGGGATACGTCGTAGCGCACGACAGCTGGGCTGCGCATGCCTCGAATATCGCGCGGAACGAGCTCGCGGGGGCGGACCACCAGTCTTCGGCAATATTCACGTTCGGGGGCGACACGGAATCGAGCACAACGCTGCGGATGCCTTCGGGGTGATCGCGCAAGTACGACAACGCGAGCCGCGATCCGTAGGAGACGCCGTAGACGTTCCATTCGTCGATGCCTAGCGCAACGCGCAGGTCGGCGAAATCGGCCGCATTCTCGGCGGTGTTGTATGCCGCCGGGTCGAAGCCCTCGTCCCGTACGCGGCGTATGCACACCTCGTTAGCCGCGACCTGGGCCTGAGTCGCATCTGCCGAAAGGAATGGGATGCTGATCGCATCATTGTCGGCCTGTTCAGCTTCGGGGCACTTGAGTAGCGGATCGGCAAGGTGGGTTCCGCGCTGATCGACGAAGATCACCTCGCGCTCGGCGTTGAGTCCCGCGGCCATCTTGCCTGTGATCTCGAACGAACCCGCACCGCCCGGCCCTCCGGCGAGCATCACGAGCGGGTCGGGCTTGGGGTCGTCTGAGGTGGCGGACGCACGCGCCACGAAGATTCGGATCTGCTTTCCCTCGGGGGCGCCCCTGTTCTCGGGCACCGTGAGATAGCCGCACCGCACCTCGGGCGCAAAGTCGAGACCCTGGACACCCTCTATGTTGGGCGACGGACAGTCGACGTACTCGAAGCTCGACGCCGTTGTCGGCTGGGGGGTCGGCACGGTGTCGTCCGAATCGTCGTTGGGCGCCGTGCACGCGCCGAGCAGCAGAACAAGAAGTGGAACGGATGCCGCGAGCCCGCGGATGGGGCGGCGGATCGAGCGATCCGAGTCCGAATGCGTCGTGTGGACCGTGCTCATGGGTGCGTGCCGTCGCGCTATGGCGATGCCTGGATCAGCGCTCGAAACCCGACGCGCCGCCCGGGGCGCCGACTCACGCCTCACCCCCTTGGTGCGGACGATACTCCTCTACGGCACGCCCCGTCGATAGCGTCACATGCACGCCCATCCCATCCGCAGGACCTTCTCCATCGCCCTGATAAGCCACGCTCCATAAGCAGCCTTCCTCTGCCGCCCACACACGATCCCTCTGCAATTCGCCACCCGAGGGCATGAGTTCTTGACGCCTCGAAACAGGGCTCGGAGTACTATCCCGAACGGGAGCGTGCGCTCCCCATCAGCAATCGACCCTACGTGGAGGCACCATGCGAAAAGTGATTGCCGTCACTCTGTCCGCCCTCGGAATCATCGTGTGGTCAGCGACGCCGGCCACAGCGGCGACCGAGGACTTTGTGGCGGGATCTGGCACAGTGATCTTCGCCGGTGGCTCGCCGGGCCATGTCCGGGTGGTCGGCTACGGAACAACGACAGACGCCCACGGTCGATACAAGATCCACATCCCGGATCACCCCCTGTATCAGGATGTCGCTGGAACAATCGACTGCGTCAACGTGGTCGGCAATGAAGCGGTTGTATCGGGGCCTGTGACAAGCGCTGCATCAAGCGATGGTTACGATTACGTCATCATGGGCATTCGGGACAACGTGGTCGACGAAGGGAGCATGGATTTCGTGAATCCGCACCTGGTGCGGATGTCTGAACAGATCAACTGCGCAAACACGACTGCTTTCGCTTCCTCGCCGGTCGAACGAGGCTACTTCACTGTGCGGGATCGCTGAGAAAATCGCAGCGAAGGCCCGACCGCACTGACACAGCCGACCCCACCGAATACCGACTGTTGACACTCCCCCCCGATACATCGATCGCCGAGCTCGTCCGGCCCGGGAGATCCGCTGGCGCAGCGAGCACGACTACTGCGACCTGAGTTTCCACGAGGTGCTCCGGGAACTTGAGAGCGCGGGCGGTTGCGCCCGGTGCCGGTCGGCAGGGCGTGGGCCTTGACCAGCGCCTCACCCATCGATATGAACGAGCTATGACGCCGATGACGCACACCCGCCGCTTGTTCTCACGTGCAGCGATCGCGGTGGCGGCGGTGATCACCCTCGTCGCCTCTGCCTCGTCCGCGTATGCCGCCGAGCCACCAACGATCGTCATCCCCACGACGGGCGGCACGACGAGCGAGGATTGGTCGCTGCCGTCCGCTGCCGTCTCGTCGGGCGCCACCTCGCTGACGATCTTCGGCCTCTCCGCTGCCGGAGCCACGGCCGAATGCGCGCTCATCAACAACACGGCCACGTTGGTCAGCGCTACCTTCACCGCCGAGGAGTGGGACGCGCCCGCAGGGGCGCAGATGGTCATCCCGGCCGGCGCGCTCTCCCCCGGCGCGGAGCAGCTGATCTGCACCTCAGCGGGCGCCGAAGGGGAGTGGCGCATGCGATGGTTCCTCGGCACCAGCCCGGGTTCCACGAATATTTTCGCCCGTGAGGATCCGTACCTCGTCGTGGAAGCCAGGACCTTCGATTCCGGCCCACCGCATGTGATCTCCCCCGGGGCGACGGTTCTGCTGGAAGGACCGTGGGAGTATGCCGATCCGGAGTTCGACGGCTACGCTTCGGCGGTTCTCACCTCGAGCGACCGGCGGTTCGCTCCGATCAATCTCCCGGCGTCCACCAGTTCGGACGGGCTGGTGGTGCAGATCCCTTCTGATCTCCCCGCGGGCTTCACCGACGCCGCTGCGACTCTCGCGGGCGAATCGGGCTACAGCAGACAGGCGCCCGAAACGTGGGCCTACCGGACGGCGTGGAGCGGGCCGGTCACCTTCGAAGCGGCCGCGCCCTCGAGCACCTTCCTCGCACTCGAGCGCCGGGTCGGGACCTCACGGGAGCGGCTGACCGCATCCGCCCTCGTGAAGAGTTCCGCAGGTGTTGTGGCCGGGGGGACGATCGACTTCTTCGTCGATGAGAAGCTGGTCGGGAGCGTGGCGGTCGACGCGAAGGGGCGGGCGTCCCTTGAGTTGCCGAAGCTCGCGCGCGGCAAGCACGTGGTGGTCGCGACCTTTCGAGGCACGGGCGCGGTGAAGTCCTCATCCAGCGCGGCATCCTCCCTGCGCATCCTGATCTGAGGCAGGATCCGTCGTCCGCGGCGCCGCCCGCCGGAGGATTCATGGTCCACGGAGGACCGATTCAGTCGCGGGCTCGGCTCTCGTTACAGTGCCGGGATCGACATCGCGCCGCTGGTCTTCGGGGTTGTTGCGTTGTCCCCTGGCTGAGCCCTCGGCACAGGAGCGGCTCGCGGTCAGCGCGGCGCGTTCGGCGGCCCT
This sequence comes from Micromonospora sp. DT81.3, assembly GCF_049847225.1. Taxonomy (NCBI): domain Bacteria; kingdom Bacillati; phylum Actinomycetota; class Actinomycetes; order Micromonosporales; family Micromonosporaceae; genus Micromonospora; species Micromonospora sp. DT81.3. The sequence goes on along the minus strand of NZ_JBNCNY010000002.1, from coordinate 143,688 downwards.
TCCCGCCCGGATGCTTGACGAAGGTGAGCCATGTGCAGGCGGTACGTCGCGAGCTTCAGAGAGTTCGCCCATCCGAGGAGCTCGGCACCCAGCTCGGCGCGGTATCGGATCTCGCCGTTGAGGCGCCGGATCTGCACTCTGCCGTACACCCGTCCCTGCGGGTCGATCATGCGCCACGTTCCTGTCGGCCCTTCATGCGCCGCAAGGACGGGGTGCCACTCGCGGTCCGTCATGCGCTTAGCTTCGAACAAATATTCGATCGGCGCAAGAGCTCCGTCACGGCTCAGCGCGAGCGTCGTCGCGCTGGGGACGGTTCGGCGGTCGGGATGCAGCACGCCTTATGCTCAGCACCATGCGCGAAGTTCGGGTGGCGCTCGTGAGTGTCGCTGTCGCTGGTCTCGTGGTGGGCTGTGCACCTGAGCCAACGTCAGGCTCCGCTCCCACCCTGATTTCGACAGCCACAGTGGACTGGGTCGTCGACGGTGACACGATCGAGACCAGCGACGGCACGGTGCGCATCATCGGGATCGACGCGCCGGAGCGCGGCGTGTGCGGGTACGCGGAAGCCGCGGCGCTCGTCTCATCCCTGCTGAGCAAGGCGGATCCCGCGATCCTGGAGCTGCCCGAGGGGCAGAACGACGAGGACCGGTACGGCAGGATGCTGCGCCACGTCGACACGGCGCAGGGTGTGGATGTCGGGTTGTCGTTGCTGACGGCGGGTCTCGCCGTCGCGCGTTACGACTCGACCGATGGTTACCCCGCGCACCCCCGGGAGACGGATTACCATGCCGCGCAGGTTGCGACGGTCGCGGCCGATGGATCCGTGACGACGGTTGCCTGCAAGACGGCTGCCGATGCGGCAGAGCAGGCAAGGATCGCGGCCGAGCAGCAGATCAATCACCAGTGAGTCAGAAGGAGGAGAGGTTCTCCCTCAATCCGCCGGTGGCGAACTCCGAGCGGAGGATGCCGCGACGTCGCAGTACCGGGACGAGTTCGTCGAGCATCCGGTGGAGCGTCACCGGGTGAAGGTCGCCTGAGAAGAGGAGCCCGTCGTTGTCGGCGTCCTCGCCCAACTCCTCGACGAGGTCCGCGATCTCCTCTGCCGTGCCGACCGTGCCGCCGGTCCCATTCCCGATTCGGCCGAGGCGGGCCTTGCTGGCGAGCACGTCGCGCAAGGGGGCCTCGGCGAAGCTGTCGAAGTCGGCGCGAAGCCCCTTGATGGTGCCCTGCGAGACGTGCTCGCCGAAGACCGCGGGGTCGAGCGGCTTGTCCAGGTCGAGGGTTGTCAGATCGGTCTCCAGGTCGCTGGACCACGCTTCGGCGGCGTCACGCAGCGCGGCCTCGTCTGGGTCCAGGGAGGCACGCACGATCCGGTCCGCCTCGTCTGCACTTGCCGCGACGATGGGTGTGAAGACGAACAGCGTCTTGATGTCGTCTGCATCTCTTGCGTGCTCGCACCCCGCCGGCGCACCCGCCCGGCTCGGTGTCGCCGTGTCTATGGGCGCAGTCGATCGTCGCGCAGAGACCGCGCGCAGCTGCGAAGACATCCGGGGAGATCGGGGCCCGGAATGACACGCGGCGAAATGAACCGAGCGCCGAAGCGTCCCTTCGAGCGCAGTCCGCTCCGCCGACCACGATGCGCCGGAGTCGACAAACACCAGGTGAGGCCGAAATCCGGCAACCGCCACGCGGCGTCTCGATCTCGCCCCGGCCATCACCAGGACGCCGTGTGACACGCGGCGTCATATGCCGCGCGATCTGGGCGAGCTCGCCCGCCGTTGTCCATAGTCTGGCCAGAGCACCTCGACAGACAGGACTCGGATGCGACCCGCACCCTTCACCACGACCCTTCGGGGCGTCGGCGTGGCGCGTGGCGTGGACGTGACCGACTCGCTGAGCCTCTGTTCGCTGAATCCCGGTGCCGCGAGGCGTCGTCGAATGCGCTCGGCCGTCAGCGCCTCGCTGCGCTGACACTCGCTCCGGCAGCATCCGATTCCTTCCGCGCCCGGCACCCTCGTGCCCGGTGCTCGACATCCGCCGACTCCGAAAGACAATCGTGTCCCAGATCCTCATCACCGCAGACGAACTCGCCGACCTGCTCTCCGCCGATTCACCAGTCCGCGTTCTGGACGTGCGCTGGCGCCTGGACCGCCCCGATGGGCGGCCCGAGTTCCTCGACGACCACATCCCGGGGGCCGTCTACGTCGACCTCGATTCCGAGCTCGCCGAACACGGCGCACCGGCCGACGGACGGCATCCGCTCCCTTCCAACGCCCTGCTGCAGACGGCGGCTCGCCGCTGGGGGGTGAACGACGGCGACGTCGTCGTCGTGTACGACGACCTCAAGTCCCTGTCGGCGGCCCGCGCGTGGTGGCTGCTGACGGATGCCGGCATCGCCGACGTGCGTATCCTCGACGGGTCGCTTCGCGCGTGGACGAACGCCGGCCACGCTCTCGAGCAGGGCGATGCCGTCCCCGCCCCTGGCAGTGTGACGCTCTCGAGAGGGCACCTGCCTCAGGTGGACATCGACCAGGCGGCCGCCCTGGCCGGACGGGGGGCGCTGATCGATGTGCGGGCTGCCGAGCGCTACCGCGGGGACTTCGAGCCGATCGACCCTCGGGCCGGCCACGTGCCGGGGGCCCTCAACCGCTTCACCGCGCAGAACGTCGACGCCGACGGGCGATTCCTCGATCCGGAGACCCTGCGCCGCGAGTTCGCCGAGCTCGGAATCGAGCATGGCGAGCCGGTCGGCGTCTACTGCGGGTCGGGCGTCACTGCATCCCACGCCTTCGTGGCCCTCACCCTGGCCGGCTACAGCCCCACCCTGTACGCGGGGTCGTGGAGCCAGTGGTCGAACCACCCCGACCGCCCGGTCGCCATCGGATCCGAACCCGAAGGCGCCCTGGCGTCCATCCAGAAGGAGAAGTCATGACCGTCGAATTCATCAGCGCCGTCAACGTCCGCCCAGGAGACGAGCTCAACCCGCTTCCGGGGCGAAGCCTTGACCCGGACTACCTGCGCCACTACTCGCGCGCGCTCGAAGATGCGGGCTTCGACTACACCCTCGTTCCCTACGGCAGCTCGGGCGCCGATTCGTTCGTCGTGGCCACAGCCGTCGCGGCGGCCACGGAATCGATCAAGCCCATCGTCGCCGTGCGGCCCAACACCGTCTTCCCCACCGTCGCGGCGCAGCAGCTCGCCACACTCGACCAGTTCTCGAACGGCCGTGCCGTCGTGCACATCATCTCCGGGGGCAGCGACGCCGAACAGGCGCGCCAGGGGGACTTCCTGAACAAGGATGAGCGCTACGACCGCTCGGCGGAGTGGATCCAGATCGTCCGGCGCTCGTGGAACGAGCGAGCGCCGTTCAGCCACGAGGGAACCTACTACCGCTTCGAGGACTTCGGGCCCGGATTCCAGCCGCACGGCGAGATCCCGATCTCGGTCGGCGGATCCTCGGACGCGGCGTACCGGGTGGGCGGCGCCCTCGGTGACATCTTCGGGTTGTGGGGCGAGCCCCTCGCCGACACCCGCGACCAGATCGCCCGCGTGAACGAGAGCGCGGCCGCCGCCGGGCGCACCGACACACCTCGAATCTGGGTGACGTTCCGGCCCATCGTCGCCGCGACCGACGAGCTCGCCTGGGAGAAGGCGCACGCCCAGATCGCGACGCTCGCCGAGAACTACGCCAACGCCGGTCTCGTGCCCTTCCGCGGGCAGACCGGCACCCCACAGAACGTCGGCTCCCAGCGACTGCTCGATGCCGCGGCGCGCGGCGAGCTGCACGACCGTGCCCTGTGGACCAGGCCCGCCGCTGTGACCAACGCGCAGGGTGCCTCGACTGCGCTCGTCGGCAGCTACGAGACGGTGGCCGCCGCGATCCTCGACTACGTCGACCTCGGCGCCGAGCTGATCTCGATCCGCGGCTACGACAACCTCAACGACGCGATCGACTACGGCCGGTACATCCTGCCGCTCGTCCGCCAGGAGCTGGCCCACCGGGAGGCCACCGGCGTCCGCGGCGAGATCGTGGCGCAGCCTCCTATCACCGAGGGCGTCCGAGCGTGAGCGCGGTCGCCGCCGCGGACCTCCGGGAGGTGCGCCTGGATGCGGGCTCGCTCGCGGCCGTGACGGCGGCCCTCGCGGCGCACGCCCCGACGCACGACGCCGACGCCTCCTTTCCCTGGCCCGGGATCCTTGCCGTGCACGAAGCCGGGTTGCTGACGGCATCCGTGGTGGAGCGGGACGGCGGGCGCGGCCTCTCGGCGCACGAGACCGTCGAGGTCTTCCTCGCTCTCGGGCAGGGCGACCCCTCGGTCGCCCTGATCACGGCGATGACCGTCGCCCAGCACGCCCTGCAGGCAACGACCGGGGCGCTGCCCGTGGAGCTCTACGCGCAGATCCTTCGTGAATCGGCCGAGCGGCCGACGCTTCTCAACGCCGTCCGCGCGGAGCCGGAGCTCGGCGCTCCCGCGCGCGGGGGGCTGCCGGCCACCACGGCGCGGCGCACTTGGGACGGCTGGTCGGTGTCTGGCCACAAGGGCTTCGCCACCGGTTCGGAGGGCCTGGCCTACCACCTCGTCTGGGTCGTCACGGATGAGATCGACCAGCGCGTAGGCCACGTCCTCGTTCCGGGCGACGCGCCCGGCATCCGCATCGAGCGCACGTGGGACCACCTCGGCATGCGCGCCAGTTCGACCCACGACGTGATCTACGACGACGTGCGCGTGCCGTTCGAGAACTTCAGCGGCGCTCCGGTCGGCACGGTGCCGAACAACGGCAGCATCCCGGGTTCCATCGCCCTCGCGGTGCCGTCGCTGTACGTCGGCATCGCGCAGGCGGCGCTCGGGGCGTTCGCCCGGTTCGCCAACGAGCGCGTACCCGCGTCGCTCGGGCGGCCGATCGCAACGCTCGAGCGCATCCAGTCGGTCGCCGGCGAGGCGCAGGCGCAGCTCACCCAGGCCCGGCTGGTGCTCGACGCCGTCGCGGCGCAGACCGATGAAGGACGACCGGATCCCGCTTCGCCGGGTCTCGTCAAGCTCCTGACCTCCCGCGGCGCGATCGCCGCGGTGCAGGGGCTCGTTGCCGCGATCGGCAACCCCGGTCTGACCCGCAGCCTCCCGTTCGAGCGGCACCTGCGCGACGTGCTGTGCGCCCGCCCGCACCCCCCGCAGGACGACGCCGCCCTCGTCGCGGCCGGCCGGAGCGTCCTCGAACACAGCCCGGTCGCTTCGCTCCCTCGCTCAACGACCGATGCCAGTCGAACCCACCAAGAAAGAGGCACGACACCATGAGCACGACCCATCGATACCGAACCCCTGCGCTCGCCGCGTTGGCCGCGGCATCCGTCGTCCTGATGGCGGGCTGCGCGGGAACCGCCGGAGGCGCGGCGACAACCGCCCCCGAGGGAGACCCCGTCGCCGGCGGCGAGCTGACTGTCGAGTTCTGGCCCGACAATGCCGCGTTCTCGTGCGTCGACCCATTCCAGACCTACTGGATCGAGCACCGCCAGGTGATCCGCAACGTCGCCGACTCGCTGACCGACCAGGACCCCGAGACAGGCGAGATCGTGCCGTGGCTCGCCACCGACTGGGAGGTCAGCCCCGACGGACTGACGTACACCTTCAACCTGCGCGATGACGTGACCTTCAGCGACGGAACGGCGTTCACGGCCGATTCGGTCGTGCTCGCCCTGGAGAGCGCCAAGGCGACCCTCGCTGCCGTTCCCGGCGCCTATGGAGGGGTGTACGTCTCCGGATACGCGTCGAGCACGGCCGTGGATGAGGACACCGTCCAGGTGCAGTTCTCGACGCCGAACGCCGCGTTCCTGCAGGGCACGTCGACGACGAACCTCGCGATCCTCGCAGCGTCGTCGTATGAGGCCACCCCCGAGGAGCGGTGCCTCGGCAACGTCGTCGGCTCCGGCCCGTTCGTGCTCGATCAGTACACGCCCGCTGAGGGCATCGACCTCTCCAAGCGCACCGGGTACGAATGGGCGAGCGAGCTGAATGCCCACCAGGGCGATGCCTACCTCGACGCCGTGCACATCAACTACGTCGCAGAGGACAGCGTGCGGGTAGGCGACCTCGCCAGCGGCGCCAGCGACATCGCGTGGCCGCGCAACCCGTTCACCCCCGAGGACCGGGCGCTCCTGGAAAGCAGCGGCGCCACGATCGAGAGCCGGTCGCTGCCGGGTCCATCCTCGGCGTACTACCCGAACGTGAGCGAGGGTCATCCGCTCTCCGAGAAGGCGGTGCGCGACGCGCTGCAGATCTCGATCGACCGCGAGACCTATGCCCAGACCATCTACGGCGCCGACTACCCGGTGGTCGAGGGACCGTTCGACACCACCACGCCGTTCTTCGAGAGCCAGGCGGATGCGCTCGCCTACGATCCCGAGAAGGCCGGGGAGATCCTCGACGAAGCCGGATGGGTGCTCGAAGACGGCGCGACGTATCGCAGTCGGGACGGCCAGACGCTCACGCTCGTGGCGCCCATCACGGCCGAGACGCCCGGCGATGTGCTGCTGCAGGACCAGCTCAAGCAGGTCGGCATCGAGCTGAAGCTCGACGTCTACCAGCCGGCCGATCGTGCTGCCATCACCGCGAACGGCGAGTACGACCTGCTCGCGACCTACTACACCAGGGCCGACCCCGGTGTGCTGGCCTGGATCCTCGACGAGCGCTACGCCGGGTCCAAGGCGTTCGCCAAGAACGCCCAGACCCCGGAGACCGCGGCAGAGGTGCAGGCGCTCTTCGACGCGGGACTGCAGGAGGCCGATCCGGCGGACCGGTCCGACATCTACGCAGAGCTGCAGCAGCTGCTCATCGCGGACGGGGTCTCCTTCCCCATCTTCGAGCGTGTGCAGCTCGCCGCCACCGCGCCGGGCGTGAACGGGTTCCGTTTCACGAGCGAGTCGTTCCTGTCTTACTACGACATCTGGAAGAGCGCGGAGTAGCGCCATGACGAGGTACGTGCTGAAGAGGATCGGACAGGCCGCGCTGGTGCTGTGGGCTGCCTACACGGTGACCTTCGCGATCCTCTACCTGCTGCCGGGCGACCCGGTCGCCCTGATGCTGTCGGCCAACAACATCGAGGTCGACTCGCTCACGCCGCAGGAGAGGGAGGTGGCCGCGGCCCGACTCGGGCTGGACCGCCCCCTCTGGGCTCAGTACCTCGGCATGCTCGGGGCGGCGCTGCGCGGCGACTTCGGGGTGTCCTTCGCCAAGGGCATCCCGGTCACCGAGCTGCTCGCGCAGCGCCTCCCCGGCACCCTCACCCTCAGCGTGATCGCCATCGTCCTCGCCCTCGTCATCGGCGTCGCCATCGCGTTCCTCGCGACGTGGCTGCCCCGGGGGCGGCTGGCAGACCTGCTGCGCCGCGTGCCCGCGGTGGGCGTCAGCGTCCCGAACTTCTGGATCGGGCTCCTGCTGATCCAGGTGTTCGCCTTCACCCTCGGCTGGTTCCCGGCGATGGGCAGCGAGGGGTGGCAGAGCCTCGTGCTGCCGGCCGTCACGATGGCCATCCCCACCGCGGCGGTGCTCGCCCAGGTGCTGACCCGCAGCTTCGACGACACGCTCGGTGAGGCCTACATCGCCACCGCCCGGGCCAAGGGCCTCAGTCGTTTCGCGGTGCAGGTGCGTCACGCCTTCCGCAACGCGGCCCTGCCCACCCTGACGATCCTGGGCCTGCTGGTCGGGGCGACCGTGACCGGCTCGATCGTCGTGGAGACGGTGTTCTCACGCAACGGCGTGGGCCGGCTCGCCCAGGAGTCGGTGCTCGCCCAGGACATCCCCGTGGTGCAGGCGATCGTCGTGCTGGCGGCGGCCGCGTTCGTCGTCGTCAATCTGATCGTCGATCTGCTCTACCCCCTGCTCGATCCCCGCATCGCCCGAACCGCGAAGGCCCGAACCCCGAATGCCCGAACCCCGAATGTGAGCCGCGCATGACCGACCTGCTCGAGAAGCCCCTCGTCGCCACCGCACCGACCGAGGAGACCGGCGCAACGCCGGCGCCGCGGGCCGCGGCATCCACCCCCGGCCGCCGTCGGCGCCCGGTCCCGGCGCTGCTCCGCCGACCCGGCGTCGTGGTCGCGCTGGCGATCGTCGCCTTCGCGCTGCTGACCGCGATCGCACCCTCACTGTTCGCCACCTACGACCCCACCGCCACGGCGCCCGCCGCGAGACTGCAGCCGCCGAGCCTGGCGCACTGGTTCGGCACCGACGACCTCGGCCGCGACCTGTATTCGCGGGTCGTGCACGGCTCGACCCTGACCATCGCGGCCACGGTGCTGGCGATCGGCATCGCGCTCGTCGCCGGACTCACGCTGGGAGTGCTCGCCGGGTTCCTCGGCGGGGGCGTCGATTCGGTGACCATGCGGATCGTCGACGTCTTCCTCGCGATCCCCGGCCTGCTGCTCGCTTTGGCGATCGTGACCGCCCTCGGCTTCGGCACGATTCCGGTGGCGATCGCCGTCGGCATCGGCATCGTCCCGGGCTTCGCCAGAACGACCCGGGCGGAGGTGCTGCGAGTGAAGACGCTGCCCTACATCGAGGCGGCCCGCTCCGGCGGGGCGTCGTGGGGGCGCATCCTCTTCACCCACGTGCTGCCGAACTCGTGGGGGCCGGTCGCCGTCCTGGCCGTCCTGGACTTCGGCGCCGCGATCCTCGCCGTCGCCGCGCTGAGCTTCCTCGGCTTCGGGGCGGCGCCGCCCGCGGCCGAGTGGGGGACGCTCATCTCCAACGGGCGCAACTTCCTGATCACCGCGCCGTGGGTGTCTCTCCTGCCGGGGCTGTTCGTCGCCGTCGTGGTGCTGAGCCTGAACCATCTGGCGAAGAGCCTGGAAGAGGTGCAGCGATGAGCCCGGATGCCGGAAACGGCGCGACCCCGATCGAACCCGGTGCGCCGATCGAACCCACCGCGCTGATCGAACCCGCCGCGCTGATCGACATCCGGGGCCTCGCCGTCGACTACCGTCGCGACGGCCACCTCACGCACGCGCTCCGAGGCATCGACCTGCGGGTGGAGCGCGGCGAGCGGGTGGCGATCGTGGGGGAGTCGGGCTCGGGCAAGAGCACCGCTTCGCTGGCGCTGCTCGGGCTGCTGCCGCACACCGGCCGTGTCGTAGCCGGCTCGGCGAAGGTGGCCGGGGTCGAGCTCGCCGGCGCGCCGGAGCGGGTAACACGCCGCATCCGCGGCCGCGTCGTCGGACTCGTGCCGCAGGATCCGACCGTCTCGCTCAACCCGACGCAGCGCATCGGCCACCAGGTCGCCGAGGCCGTTCGCCTACGAGGCGTGCCGAAACCCGCGGTCGATGCGGCCGTCGTCGAGGCGCTCACTCAGGCGGGCATCGATGACCCGGTGGCACGAGCTCAGCAGTACCCCCACGAACTGTCCGGGGGTCTGCGTCAGCGGGTGCTCATCGCGGTCGCGCTCGCCGGCGACCCGGATGTCATCGTCGCCGACGAGCCGACCAGCGCCCTCGACGTCACGGTGCAGCGCCGCATCCTCGATCACCTCGATGCCCTCGTCCGCGAACGCGGCATCGCGCTCGTGATCATCACGCACGACCTGGGGGTCGCCGCCGACCGCGCCGACCGCGTGCTGGTGCTGCAGGACGGGCTCGTGGTCGAACAGGGCGCGGCCGTCGAGGTGCTCGCCAGGCCCGCTCACGCGTACACCAAGCGGCTCGTGGCCGCCGCTCCGGGGCTCGTCTCACCGTGCCCGCCGCACCCGCAGCCGGAGGCGGCGCCCGTCCTGGTGCGATGGGAAGGCGTCGGGAAGGACTTCCCGCTGCCGCGGGGATCGGCATCCACCTCCCTCCGCGCCCTGGATGACGTCTCCCTCGAGGCCCGCGCCGGTCGCACCCTGGCGATCGTGGGGGAATCGGGGTCAGGCAAGACCACCCTGCTGCGCATCGCGCTGGGGCTCGAGAAGCCGACGCGGGGCCGGGTGCTCTTCGACGGCACCGACGTCACCTCGCTGAGCTGGCGCGAGGCCCGACCGCTGCGTCGCCGGTTCCAGCTCGTGCAGCAGAATCCGTTCTCGTCCCTCGATCCGAGATTCTCGATCGGCCGCAGCATCGCCGAGCCGCTCGTGTCGTTCGGTCTGGGCACGCGCACCACGCGTCGCGCCCGGGTCGCCGAGCTGCTCGATCTCGTCGCGCTTCCGGCGGATGCGGCGACCCGCCGCCCGGCAGAGCTGTCGGGTGGCCAGCGCCAGCGCGCCGCGATCGCCCGGGCCCTCGCCATCGAGCCCGAGCTGCTGTATCTGGACGAACCGGTCTCGGCGCTGGACGTGTCGGTGCAGGACCAGGTGCTGCGACTGCTGGCCCGGCTGCAGCAGGACCTCGGCGTCGGCTTCGTGCTGGTCTCCCACGACCTCGGCGTCGTGGCGCAGGTGGCGCACGAGGTGGCCGTCATGCGGCGGGGACGCCTGCTCGAGCAGGGAACGGCGGCCAGCGTGCTCGCCGCCCCCACCCACGAATACACGGGGGCGCTGCTGGATGCCGTGCCCGGTCGAACCCTCCGAGAGGCTGTCGCATGAGTCGCTACATCATCGTCGGTGCGGGAGCCCTCGGTGCGCTCCTCGCCGCGCAATGGACGATCGCGAAGGTGCCCGTCACCCTCGTCGCCCGAGGCGCGTCCTACGAGGCGATCGCAGCTCGAGGCATCCGGGTGCGGCGTCCGGAAGGCGACGAAGTGGTTTCGGTGGACGTGGTGTCCTCGATCCGCGACGCGGCTCCGCGCCTCTCCGACACGGTCGTGCTGGCCGTCAAGTCGCAGGATGCCGAGTCGGCCATCGCCGAGATCGCCTGGATCCCCCTCGCCCACCGTGTAGGAGTGGTCGCCGATCTGCCGATCCTCACGCTGCAGAACGGCCTGGCGAGCGAGGACGCGGCGCTGCGCCGCTTCGATCGCGTGATCGGAGTCTCGGTCGGCATCCCCGCGAGTCACCTCGAACCGGGCGTCGTCGTCTCGCCCGCGAAGCCGGTCGTCGGGGTCGCCTGGATCGGCGGGTATCCCACGTCGCTGCCGGGCGAGGAGGAGCGCCACCGCGGTGCGTTCGCGCAGGCGGGCTTCGCCGCGCTGATCGAGTCGGATATCGCGGCGGCCAAGCGCCGCAAGCTCATCGCCAACCTTCGCAACGTGGTCGATGTCTTCGATGCGACGATCGAGCAGCAGGAACACGCTGAGGCGGCCCTCGCGCAGGAGGCGCGTCGGGTGTTCGCCTCGGCCGGCCTTGCCGTCGCCGCACCGCCGTGGGATGCGCCGCGCATCGATGTCGCCGAGGTGCCGGGGCATGAACCGGGGCACCTCTCCACCTGGCAGAGTTTCGCGCGAGGGGCCTCGAGTGAGGTCGACTTCCTGAGCGGCGAGATCGCGCTGATCGCCCGCCGGCACGGCATCCATGCGCCGCTCAACGCCGCCGTGGCACGGGAACTCGGTGCGCTCGCCGCCCACCGAGGGCGCCCGGGCGAAGTGAGCTTGCCGCCCGAATTCGCCTCAGGGTGGCTGCCGCGCGAACGGCTGCGAGCATGACGCCGCCGTCTCCGCCCGTCGACGTGCTGACCGACCTCGACGTGCTGCGGGCCGCCGCCACCGACCGATCCGGATGGCCGGTCACGAACCCCGCCGGGGTGCTGCGCCCTCGCGACGTCTCCGAGGTGCAGCGCCTGCTCGCATGGGCGCACGACACGGGAACTCCGGTGATCGCGCGCGGCGCCGGATCAGGCCTCGCCGCGGGCGCTGTCGGCGTGACCGGAGCCCTCGTCCTCGACCTCTCCGGCCTCGACCGCATTCTCGACCTCGACGCGGACGAACAGCTCGCCCGCGTCGAACCGGGCGTCATCACCGCAGAGCTGGATGCCGCGGCATCCGTTCACGGTCTGATGTACGCCCCCGATCCCGGCAGCGTGGGAATCTCGACCATCGGCGGCAACATCGCCACCAACGCCGGCGGCCTGCGCGGCGCCAAGTACGGCGTGACACGAGACCACGTGCTCGCGCTCGATGTAGTGCTCGCGGATGGCACCCTGATCCACGTCGGCCGGGACACCATCAAGGGCGTCACCGGATACGACCTCGTCGGCCTCTTCACGGGGTCGGAGGGCACCCTCGGCGTCATCGTCGGAGCCACCCTGCGGCTCATTCCTCGCCCGGTCCGCACCGTCACCGCGGCCGCCTACTTTCCCGACATCGCGGCCGCGGCACGCGCCGTGACGGCCATCACGCGATCGGGGGCGCGGCCCGCGGTGCTCGAGATCCTCGACGGACCGACGCTCGGCGCGATCGACGCGCTCGAGGGCACCACCCTGCGCGACCGCGGCGACGCCCTGCTCGTCATCCAGACCGACGGATTCGGTGCGGAGGAGGAACTCGGCGTCATCACCTCCGCCATCGCGCCTCTGGTCACACACGTGGAGACGGCGACGGATCCCGCGGGATCCGAAGCCCTGCTCTTCGCACGCCGCCGCGCGCTGCCCGCGCTCGAGGCCCTGGGCCGTACCCTGATCGAGGACATCGCGGTACCACGACGGCGCTTGGCGGAGGCCGTCGAGCGGATCGAGGCGATCGCCCGGGAAGAGGGCGTGCGCGTCTTCGTCTTCGGGCACGCCGGCGACGGCAACCTGCACCCCATCATCGTGACCGAGCGGGGCCCGGTCGATGCCCCGGTGCGGCCGCAGGCGCTCGCGGCGGCCGACCGGATCTTCGCCCTCGCGCTCGAACTCGGAGGCACCATCACGGCCGAGCACGGCGTCGGCCGGCTCAAACGAGCGTGGGCCGAGCGAGAGCTGGGACGGGATGTGCACGTCCTGCAGCTGAGGCTGAAGGGGATGTTCGACCCCCTGGGCATCCTCAATCCAGGGAGCAGCGTCTGACGCACCGCGCCGAATGCGGCGGGTCCGAGGTCGCCGAGCCTGTCGAGGCGTCGTCACCCCGACCCTTCGACAGGCTCAGGGACCGGGGTCTCGCGATCCCTCAGTGCTGGTGCGCGGGCACCAGGGCGTCTTCGGCGAACTTGAACGCGAGGCGGCCGTGCGCGAAGCCGCCGCCGGCGCGGATGGCGGTGGCGACCCACGCGGCCTCGGCCAGTTCGGCCTCGCTGGCCCCGGCGCGCGCGGCCTTCTGACTGTGCCCGTCGATGCAGTAGACGCACTGCGTGGTGATCCCGACGGCGAGGGCGATGAGCTCGCGGTACTTCAGCGGAATCTCGCGTCCCTCGGAGGCGAACACCGCGCCGTCGAACTCGGCCCACGCCTTGAGGATGTCGGGCGTTTCGGTCTTGTAGACGCGGGTGTATGCCCGGTCGGCTTCGCGATCGAAGAAGTCGCTCATGAGTGTGTCCCTTTCCGGCACAGGCGGTGCAGGACCGCGTCGGACTGTCACGCTATCCGCGCGGCGCTCTTGCGGCTGCCCGCGTTACGCGTCGTGACGCCCGTGTGACGCCAGGTGTCGGGGGAGAGGGGCGCCAGCTCCGGGATCGACGTAGCGTCGCCTCATGACCACGATCGCCGCCCATCGCGAGTCCTCGCTCACGCCGCCATCACTGCGCGCTCCGCTCAAGGTCGTCGGTGTGTCGGGGTCGCTGCACACACCCAGCAAGACCACCGCGCTCGTCTCGGAGATCATCGGCGCGGTGGGTCGCCGAGCGCGCATCGAATCGCAGCTGATCGAGCTCGCCCGGATCGGACCGTCGCTCGCCGGGGCGCTACGTCGCGACGACGTCACTCCCGAGGTCGACGCGGCGCTGCGCGCCATCGAGAGCGCGGATCTGCTCGTGGTCGCCAGTCCCGTCTACCGTGCGTCCTTCACCGGCCTGTTCAAGCACCTCTTCGACTTCGTCGACCAGTACGCACTGGTCGGGCGCCCCGTTCTGCTGGCCGCCACGGGCGGTGGCGAACGCCACGCGCTCATCATCGAGCACCAGCTTCGCCCGCTCTTCGGCTTCTTCCAGGCGATCACCCTGCCGTTGGGCGTCTACGCCAGCGCAGCCGACTTCGAGGGGAACGAGCTGCGCAGCGATGCGGCGCTACAGCGCATCGAGCAGGCTGTCGGCCGCGGGCTCCCCCTCATCGAGCAGGCGGCCGAACTGCAGACCTCGGCGTACGTCTCGACCTGGTAGGTCCGGCGTGGGCGCTTGACCCTCGCGCAGAGAGACACATACCCGGCACACGTCATCCGATCCGCGGCCCCACTTTCGACTCTCGGCGAGAGCATTCGGCACATGGCCGAGCCCGCATCATCGATCACCGTCCACCATCATTTCGATGCTGTGCAGAAGGTCGTGTGGGACGCATGGACGGATCCGGCGGTCGTGCGTCGCTGGTGGGGCTCCGACCCTGACGGGGTTGTGACATCCGCAGCACTCGATGTGCGACCGGGCGGCCGTTTCGCCATCTCGTTCCAAGATTCCAGCGGTGACCTGCACACCTGCACGGGCGAGTACCTTCGGATCGAGGCGATGACCGAGCTGGATTTCACCTGGTCGTGGCTCAGCGAGACCAACGCCCCATCACGAGTGAGCGTGTTCTTCACGGCGGATGACACCGGCACGCGAATGCGTTTCGTGCACGGCGAACTCCGCGGCGGGTCGGATCACGATTACGAACAAGGCTGGCAACGCACCTTCGCGAAGCTGGACCGCATCCTCGCCGGATAGCTGTCCGCGTCGCGCGCTTCCACCCGCTCGGTCAGGGGTAGGTATGGAACGGTGTCGATCGTCCCCGTCCCTAGACGTCTGACCGCTCGCCGAAGGCGAGGTCGAGCAGGGCGGGAAATCTCAGGGCGGAGGCATGAACCCATCATCGCGTGCCTCGTCTCATCATCCGTGCACGATGCTGGGGGGATGACACTCGTCGTTCCCGGCGCTTTCGTGCCGCTGGCGCTGCGGCTGCTCCGCGCCAACCGCCCGTTCGTCACCGCTGAGGGCGCCAGGAGACGGATCCGGCAACGCGAGCTCCGGCCCATCCCGTACGGACCCCCGTCGCGGTTGCGGCCGGGCATCCGTCTCGACGTCGAGCATGTCGACGGCTGGCCGGTCTATACGATCCTGCCGCGGGAGATCCAGGGCGGTGCCGTCTACGTGCACGGTGGCGCCTGGGTCAACGAGATCGCGCCCCAGCACTGGCAGCTGGCCGCTCGGATCGCCGACGAGGCGTCGATGGCGGTGACCGTGCCGATCTACCCGCTCGTCCCCTTCGGCACCGCGCGGCAGGCGCGCGAGGGGGTCCTCGCGCTGGTGCGTCGCAGTCGTGAGCGGTTCGGTGCGACGTGCCTTGCCGGCGATTCCGCGGGGGGTCAGATCGCCTTGTCCACCGCCCTCGCGCTTCGCGACGAGGGCGTGGTCTTGCCGCACACCCTCCTCATCTCTCCTGCGCTCGACCTTTCCTGGAGCAACCCCCGAATCCCGGCGGTGCAGCCGACGGACCCGTGGCTCGGTACGCCCGGCGGCAAAGTCCTGGCAGAGCACTGGCGGGGCGGGTTGGACCTCCTCGATCCAGCCGTCAGTCCACTCTTCGGCGACCTCGCCGGGCTCGGGCCGGTGACCGTCTTCACCGGGACACGCGACGTCCTCAACCCGGACGCGCACCTTCTTGCGGGAAGAGCTCATGCTGCTGGCGTGGCACTCGAGTTGCGGGAGGTCGCCGGGCAGGTGCACGTCTACCCGCTCATCCCCACGCGCGCGGGACTCGATGCGCAGCGCGAGGTGGTCCGGAGGATGCGAGAAGCGATCTAGGTTTCCCAAGGTCATCGCGCCGGATGTCACCCTCACGGCGGAGGTCAGGGGCGGCCGCCGCCGGGCCCGCCGCCTCCGGGCGCCGATCCGGCCGCCGGCACCGTGGCGGTGTCGACGCGCACGGTCAGCGCGACGGTGAAGCCGGCGGTCGTATCGCCGGTGACGGTCGCGAGTTGCAGCGCTCCGGCGTCGTCGCCGAAGACGTTGTCGCCGGCGAGGGACACCTGCGACATGTTCGCGCTTGATCCGTTGTACTCGGACAGGGCGTACACGGTGTCGCTGACGCCCTTGGGCAGGGCCACCTGAGAGGTGGCGATCACGTTGGCCGAGTCGGTGATCGCATCCAGAGTCGGGTAGACCTCGAAGTGGATGTGCGGCCACCGTCCCGCGTAACAGGCGGGGAAGATCGAGGTGAACGAGACCAGACCATTCGCGTCCGCGACCTGGACGCCGCGCAGGTACGTCTGGTCTTCGATGCCCTCCGAGTACATCGAGTACCCGCCCTGGGCGTCGCAGTGCCACGCGTAGACGGCGACGTTCTGGAATGGGACATCGCCATGAGCGGCATCGAGGATCGTGAGGTTGAGCGTCATCGGTACGCCCTCGGCGGTCGCTCCGCCGTCGAGGCTGCTGCGGATGTCGCTGCGCACGATGCCCGACTGCTCCAAGATGTCGGGCCCGTTGGACCCATCGCCGGGGTATGGTCCCGCAGTCTCGTCCGGGATCTCACCCGCCGGGACGGCCGTCGAGCCGGGCGCAGAGGACTCGGTCGGGGTGTCGGTCGCGGACGATGTGGACGTGGGGGTCGAAGTGGTGCCCGTCGCGCTGGGCGCGCACGCCGCGAGCGCGGCCGCGCCCATACCCACACCCACGAGGCTGAGGACCCCGCGTCGGCTGATGAGCGTGCGGATGTCGAACGGCGCGCCCTGGTCGACCACCTCCTCACGGGCATGATCGAGCAATCGGCCCTCGAAACGGGGGCCCTGCGGGGTCTGCTGCGGTTCGGGAATGCGGCGCATGATCTCTCCAAGCAAGTCGACGGAATCCTGACGAGAACCAGCATCCGGTCCCTGTCGATGACGCAACGTTGCGTCCGCTATGCGATTCCTATGTCGCCTGGCGGGTCACGCCGGGTGATGCGGGCTGGTACCCTCGGCGCATGTGTGGCCGGTTCGCGCTGAACGCCAAGACTGATGAGCTGATCCAGGAATTCGTCGCTGCCGGCGGGGACTTCCGCGAGTGGACGGGAAGCTATTCGATAGCGCCGACGAACACGGTGCCGATCGTGCGCGAGCGAGCGGACGAGAAGACCGGTGAGATCACGCGGACGGTGGATGCCGCGGTGTGGAACTTCCATCCGGCGTTCATGAAGGAATCCAAGCGCCCACAGTTCAACGCCCGCATCGAGACGGTCGCCACCAACGGTCTCTGGAAGGGCGCCTTCGCGTCCTCCCGAGCCCTCTTCCCGATGCTCGGCTACTACGAATGGACGGGAGAGCCGGGCAACAAGCAGGCGCACTTCCTGCGCGCTCAGTCAGGCGGACTTCTCGCGGCGGCGGGCATCTACACCGTTCGCAAGGTCGACGACGATTGGGAGGTCTCGGCGGCGATCATCACCCGTCCGGCGCGGGATGCGTCGGGCGAGATCCACGACCGGATGCCCGTCTTCCTCGAGCCGGCGGCCTGGGACCACTTCTTGACTCCGGACAAGCTGGATGCCGCCGGCAAGGAACAGCTGATCGAGCTGCTGAACGAGGAGTCCGACAAGGTCGCCGGCACCATCGCGGGTTACGAGGTGGATCGGCGAGTGAACAACACCCGCACCGCGGATCCCACCGACGCGTCCCTCATCGAACCCATCTCGACGGACTGACCCGCGCCCGATCGCGGAGGGCATCAGCCCCGAGGTCCCGCGCGGCGCCCGTCTTCGACGATTTCCCGGACGCGCGGCGCTGTCTCCTCTGCGAACGAGCGCAGGAACGCGCCATCGTCCGAGCCGACGATGAAGGTGCTGAACCCGTGCACCAGTGCCAGGTCCGCGAGGCGCTTCACCCCTTCCCGTCCGGAAATGTTCAGCAGCCGGCGCACGTCGGCGGGCGCGGCCCGCGCGATCCGCCGCGTCATCGATCCGCGCGTTCGCCTCGCGCAGATCCGCGGACTCCATGCGCCCGAGACTCGGCAGCCAGCCGTCGGCCTTGGCACCCGTGATCCCGAGCATGCGGGGCTTGTAGGCTCCCACCCAGATGGGGATTGCGTGGGCGGGAACCGGGCCGCGCTTGGCCCCGCGCACGGTGTCGTACCGGCCGCCGTGCAGAGGCGTGCGGTCACCGGGATCCCAGATGCCCCGGATCAGGTCGATCGCCTCGGACAGGGCGTCGACCGCCTGGCCCGGACTCAGGCGCCGACCGCCCATGGCCTCGATGGCATCCCAGAACGCACCGGCGCCCAGCCCCAGGTTGAAGCGTCCGTCGCTCAGCAGGTCGAGCGACGCCGCGGAACGGGCGATCACCGGCACCGGCCGCAGTGGCAGGTTGAGCACGTTCGGCGCGAGCTGGATCCTCGTCGTCACCGCGGCGACGTAGGAGAGCAGCGTCCACGTGTCGTGGAATCGGGGTTGATACGGATGGTCCTGGAACGTGACCAGGTCGTAGCCGAGCTCCTCGCTCAGCACGGCGAGGGCGACCGGTCCGTGCGGCTCGGCGTTCGTCGGAGTGATGAACGTGCCGAAGTGCAGCGGATGCCCGTAATCCATCCCTCCACTGTGACGCAGGAGACGCCCCGGCGGTGCGTGCTGCACCGCCGGGACGTCCACCTACCGGCTGCCTGCCTCTCGGGGGCGGGGCCTAGGGCGCCGGGTAGGCCGGCACGTACGCCGGAGCGCCCGTGTTCGTATTGTCGACCTGGCCACCCACGCCGTTCACCACGTGCTGGATGATGCCGGCACTGAGGTTGACCGTCATGATGTGGTGCAACTGCACGCCCGGCGCCTGAGGTGCCGTGAACCCGTTGGCCGTGACGATCGACGGGTTGTTCTGGTTGAAGACGTACACGCCGGCGCCGTCGAGGCGGTGCGTCGTGACATCCGGTCCCACGGCGTATCCGGGATAGCCGAGCGTGCCGTCGGGCTGTGTCCAGTCTGCCTGGGTCGGGGGATCGTAGGGCAGCTCATTCTGATACAGGATGACGCGGCCGCCGTCGCCGTTCCACAGCGTGTTGTACTGCTGGAAGTGCTCCACGAACAGACCCGTGGCGGTCACGTTGTCACCGTTGACGATCACGCCGTTGGTGCCGATGTTCGTCGCCCAGCGGTCGGTGTCGCCGTTCACTCCGTTCGTGAAGCCCTCGAGCCCGTGGTCGGCGCGCCACACCCAGATGTGGTCGATGAGCACGTGATCGGAATTGATCTCGACGGCCGTCGTCGCCTTGCCGACGTGCGGCCCACCGACGCGGAAGTACACGTCGTTGAGCGTGATCGGGTTCGACTCCGACAGCTGCTTGCCGCTGTCCTTCTTGCCGACCTTCAGCAGCACAGGGGAGAGGCTTGTGCCCGCGTCGATCGTGATGCCGGCGACGACGACGCCCTCGACACCCTTGATCTCCCTCGGGACCACGCCGTTCGCCGCGGTGAGCGTGGCGTGCCCGAGACCGAGCACCACCGTGTCGGCCCGCTTGACGTCGATCGTCCGGTCGATGTCGTAGAGGCCGGGCGTGAAGATCAGGTGCTGCCCGCGGGCCAGCGCGTTGTTGATGTCCTTCACGCTGTCCGACGGCGTCGCGAGAAAGAAGTCGGTGATCGGGATGCTGCGCCCCGCTGTCTCGCCATCGGCCCAGGAGACGCCGCTCGTGTTCGTCCGCGCCGCCGGCACTCGCACGTTGTAGGCGCCCGCGTCATCCACGGAGAGGTACGGCTTCTCCCGGCTGAGGGGGGTCTTCTCGATCGTCGTGTACGGGGGCGCCGGGAATGCGTCATCCGCAGGGGCGCCGACGACTCCCGAGAAGACCTGGTTCCACACGCCGTTGCTCCACCCCGCGACCTCGCTGTTGCGGGTCAGCCACTGCTGCTGCGATCCGCTGACGACGAAGGGCAGACGCGAGTCTGCGATGTACCCACCGCTGGCGTACTGCGGACCGGCGGTGCAGTAGTCCATGAGCGACAGGTTGGCACCCGAGATGTCCAGGCGGCGCATCGAGACCGCCTGCGAGACGGCCCAGAAGTTCGCGCTCGCGCGGCATTCGTCCTGCCCCGCCTTGTTCACCTGGAGCGAGAGGTTGGAGATCGTGCGCCAGAAGTTGACGAGGGCGAGACAGTTGGCCGTTCCCCCGTCGGCGAGGCAGCGGTTGTAGACCTCGATGGCCCCGTTGATGCTGACATCCTCGGGCGACGCCCCGAGCCCGGCCACCTCGGTGTAGTAGCCGACCTCGAACTGCAGCGGCATCTCCGGCGTGCCATAGTCGCCCGGGAGGAAGTAGACGGCGTGCCTGCTGGTGCCCATCTCGTTGTTGCGCTGCTGGTCGGCGAGCTCGTCCATCGTGCTCTGGATCTCGGCCAAGGGAGTGTCCGGAGAGAAGACCGTGACGTTGGGCCCGAGGTCAGGGTCGTACGCATCGACCGCCCGAGGTGGAGCGGCGTGCGCCGGGGATGCCACCAAGGCGGCAGCGACGAGTGCCGCACCCGTCACGGAAGCGGCGAGACGTCGAAACCGACGCCTGGGTGTGCTGGTCATGCGAAAACCTCTCCATCGAGGGAATCGGCGGCGGATGCCACTCACTTACAGCACTGTAACCAAACGGTGAGAGCGTTCTCAAGGTTTGAACGTGATCCGTCCCGGTCGGCCGCGCAGCGGGTAGGGTGGCGCCGACGGAAGGAATGGGATGCAGCAGCGAATCCTCGGCAGGACCGGACGGAACGTCTCCGCGATCGGTCTCGGCACATGGCAGCTCGGCGCGGACTGGGGGGACGTCAGCGAGGAGGACGCTCGCGCGATCCTCACCGCGTCGGTCGATGCGGGTGTCACCCTCTTCGACACGGCGGATGTCTATGGCGACGGTCGTTCCGAGAAGCTGATCGGTGGGTTTCTCGCGGAGCGCGCCGAGGCCGGAGTCTTCGTCGCCACGAAGATGGGCAGGCGCGAGGCCCAGCTGCCCGAGAACTACGCGGCGGAGAACTTCCGCCTGTGGACCGACCGCTCCCGGGCCAACCTCGGGGTGGACACCCTCGACCTCGTGCAGCTGCACTGCCCGCCCAGCGAGGTCATCGAGGCCGACGCGACCTACGACGCGCTCGACGCCCTCGTCGCGGACGGGTCGATCGCCGCCTATGGCGTCTCGGTCGAGACCTGCGCTCAGGCACTGTCGGCCATCGCCCGGCCAGGGGTCGCGAGCATCCAGATCATCCTGAATCCGTTCCGGCTGAAGCCGCTCGACGAGGTGCTGCCTGCCGCGGAGGCCGCGGGAGTCGGCATCCTCGCCCGCGTCCCGCTCGCGTCCGGGCTCCTCTCCGGCCGGTACACCGCCGACACGACGTTTGCGGCTGACGACCACCGCAGCTACAACCGCCACGGCGAGGCGTTCGACCGTGGCGAGACGTTCTCGGGGGTCGACTTCGAGGTCGGGATCGAGGCGGCGCGCGAACTCGCCGCGGCCGTGCCGGAGGAGGTTTCGCTGCCGGCCGCATCGCTCGCCTGGGTGGCGTCGCGCCCGGGCGTGACCACTGTCATCCCCGGAGCGCGCACGGTCGCGCAGGCGGTCTCGAACGCGGATGCGGCGGCCCTGCTCGACGCCGACGCAGAGGACCGGCCGTTCGAGGACCTGGGATTCGACGTGGGCGGCTTCGATGTGGAGGCGTTCGCCGACGTCGTACGCGATGTGTACGACCGGCGACTCCGGGCCGACATCCACCCGCTCTGGTAGGTCGGCGGGAGCGCGCGGATCGCGCACGCCCGCGGACTCAGCGCGTGAGTCCGCGCGTGAGCGCCTCGATGCCGTAGTCGAACGCGCGGTCCACGTCCCCTCCGAGCTGGAAGGCGCCGGCGAGCTCCATGCCGACGAAGCCGCTCGCCCACGCGGTGATCGTGCGGGCGGCCTCGAGCGCGTTCTCCTCTCCGACAAGATCGCGGGCGGCGCGAAGGATCGGCTCGCTGTTCTGCGCCATCACCTCGGAGTTCGGGCGAGTGGCGTCGGGGCCGAGCGCGAAGATGAGCTGGTACGCCTGCGGGGACTCCTTCGCGAATGCCCGGAACTCGTGTGCGAAGTGCGCCAGCCCGGCATCCGTTCGCTCGAGCCGCTCGCGAAGATCGCGTACGGTGTCGTCGGCGACCAGGCCGACGAGCGAGTCGCGGTCTTTGACGTGCTTGTAGAGGGAGGGCGCACGCACCCCGACCCGCGCGGCAACGGCCTGCATCGTGAGGCCCGGGAGTCCGTCGGCCTCGAGGATGTCCCGACCGGCGGCGATGATGTCGGCGACGGATGTGCGCGGGGGAGTGGGCATGGGATCTCCTCGATAGCTATTGACAATAGCCATTA
This sequence comes from Micromonospora sp. DT81.3, assembly GCF_049847225.1. Lineage (NCBI taxonomy): Bacteria > Bacillati > Actinomycetota > Actinomycetes > Micromonosporales > Micromonosporaceae > Micromonospora > Micromonospora sp. DT81.3. The sequence continues at coordinate 121,428 of NZ_JBNCNY010000002.1, read as the reverse complement.
TAGCTACGTAGAATAGCCATGTCTACAGAGGAGGCCGCCATGGAATTGGCACCGCACATTCGCCGCATCGGCAACGACATCATCGCCGTGCACCTGATCGTGACCGACGAGGGGATCACGGTTGTCGACGCCGGGCTCGCGGGTCATCGCAAGGACCTGGCCAACGAGCTCGACGCGATGGGCCGGTCGCTCGACGACGTGAAGGGAGTGATCCTGACGCACGGCGATTCCGACCATGTCGGCTTCGCCGAGCGGCTGCGCCGGGAGGCCGGTGTTCCGGTGTACGTCCACGAAGCGGATGCCGCGAGGGCCAAGGGGGCGAAGCCGCCGAAGACCGCGCGCCAGCACATGCATGTCGCACCGACGATCGGGTTCTTCTGGTACTCGCTCCGAAAGGGCGGGCTCCGCACGACCGCGCTGACCGAGGTGGTCGCGATGCGCGGCGGAGAGATCCTGCCCCTGCCGGGCGCGCCCCGCATCATCGAGCTGCCCGGGCACTCGCCGGGAAGCATCGCCGTGCACGTTCCGCTGGCCCGGGCGGTGTTCGTCGGGGACGCACTGACTACCCGGCACGTGCTCACGGGCGAGGTGGCGCCGCAGCCTGCGCCCTTCACCGACGATCCGGATGCCGCGGCCCGATCGCTCGATGCGATCGCCGATCTGGACGTGGACTGGGTCATTCCCGGCCACGGTGCACCCTGGCACGGCAGCCCGCGGGCGCTCGTCGACGCGATCCGCACCCGGTCCTGACCCAAAACCGCCCTCTGCTCCACCCTCACCCGGCCACACCCGACCCGGCCCGGCCACACCCGACCCGGCGCCACCCGACAGCCGCCGCCGCGCACAACGGCGGACTTCGTTCGCGACACGCCGGCAGCGGCATCCGTCACACGGCGTGTCGGCCCTGATTCCTGCCGTTGTGCGCGCGGGGATACCGAACGATGAGCATCGAGAACGCCCATAGTCTGAACGGACTCGACAGGAGACCCGATGACCGTGTTCCATCCCGACCTGCGCGCGGGCCGCTGCATCCCCAAGTTCTCGTACGGACCGCGCCTCGCGCGGTTCATGGCGACCAGGGCTCCCAAGCCGAAGGAGCCTGGTGAGGGCGTGACGGCCGAGGAGCTCGTCGTGCGGGGTCCGCAGGGCGGGCCGGATGTCGTGCTCCGCGTCTTCCGGCCGGACGGGCTCACCGTCGCTGCACCGGCGCTCTTCTGGGTTCATGGCGGCGGGCTGATCGGCGGCTCCCCGCAGCAGGACGACGCGACGAACATCGCCTTCGCCCGTGAGCTCGGTATCACGGTCGCCGCGGTCGCCTACCGCTTCGCGCCGACCCATCCCGCACCGGCGGCTGTCGAGGACGTCTACGCCGGTTATCTGGGGCTCCTCGAGCATGCCGAGCGGCTCAACATCGACACCGCGCGCGTGGCCATCGGCGGCGCGAGCGCCGGGGGAGGGCTGGCGGCCGCGCTGGCGCTCCTCGTCTACGACCGCGGCGCGCCGGCGCCGGTGTTCCAGCTGCTGGTCTACCCGATGCTCGATGACCGGACGGCAGCGCGCACCGACATGGACACCCGCAACGTGCGGGTGTGGACGCCGGGAAGCAACAGGTTCGCCTGGGAGTCGTATCTCGGGGCCGAGCCGGGCGGATCCGATGTCTCGCCGTACGCGGCTCCGGCGCGGCGGGTGGACGTCTCCGGTCTTCCACCGGCGTGGATCGGCGTCGGTACGCTCGATCTCTTCTATGAGGAGGACATCGAGTACGCGCGGCGCCTCAACGAGTCAGGGGTGGCCTGCGAGGTGTACGTCGTTCCCGGAGCGTTCCACGGGTTCGATGCGATCTTCCGGAAGGCTGACGTGACCCAGGAGTTCTGGGCCGAACAGGCACGGGCGCTGCGGGCGGTGCTCTTCGACTGAGGGTCGTCGTCCGCAGGTGGCGCGGGCTGTTCAAAAGGGCGGATGCCGTTGGCCGACGGGACGGACGGGGCGGTGTTCCGCGGCGTTTCGGCGGTGCACAACGGCGGAGATCGTGCTCGACATGCCGGACGAGAACCGTATCGCCCGGCGTGTCGGCAGAGATATCCGCCGTTGTGCAGCGCGGCGGCGTGCCGCTGCCGTCAGTGGCCACCGTGGCGCGACGTCTCGCCGTGAGGAACGGCATGCTCCCCAGCATCCGTCAGGGCGAGGGCGGGAGTCGTGAGGCCGGCGACCAGGGCGGCGCCGGCCAGCAGCCCGAGAAGGGTGCGTCCGGGGCGCTGCCGCGACGCCTCGTACGTGCTGCGGCGCGGCGATCGCCGTCTCTCCGCGCGCAGCACCGCCGCGGCGGCGAAGGCGATCACGAGCAGCAAGACGGTTGCCGCGGCGAGCGGCACCCCGGCGAAAGAGCCGGAGAGGCCCGCGATTCCCGACACCCCGATGGCGCCGAGCGCCGCACCCATCACGACGCGGGGCCCGGTCATCCGCCCGCTGCGGAGCGCATACACGCCCCACGCGAGCTCCAGCGCACCCATCGCGCCGAGCAGCACTGCCCAGAGGGGCGAAGAGCTGGCCACCACGGCGAGGTGGATGAGGCCCGCCCCCCACGCACAGAGGGCGGGCCACTGACGCGTGAGCATGGGTCAGGCCACCGCAGTCCGGGTCGAGACGACCTTGTCGGCCGCGAGACCCGTGGCCAGCAGCACGATCGCGCTCGCGAGGTGCAGGAAGTGGTCGGCCGTGTTGAGGGCCAGGATGTTGGCCGCCGTGTTCACCAGGAAGAACCCGACGATGCCGAGCAGCAGGTATGCCGCGCCGACGACGACGTTGACGGTCTTCGCCGCCTTGACCGAGACGAGGCCCCCGATGAGCAGCGCGGCGCCGATCAGCAGGTGGGCGATGTTGTGCAGGGGGTTCACGGCGAAGATCCCCAGCAGCAGGCCGCCCTCCGTCGCGATGAATCCGACGCCGCCGGTGTAGGCGAAGCCGAGCAGTCCGACGAGCAGGTAGACGGCGCCGAAGACCACCCCGACGATCCGATTGGGTGAATTGCGCATGACGGGACTCCATTCCGCACGGACTGTCCGTGTCGACAAGTCTTCGGAGTGGACGCCCGATCGGATGTCCCGGCGATGCAGCAGGATGCGCTGAGCACCTCCGAGTGGTTGAGTGTGAGCACCAGTCCGCAACGGATGCCCGCCCCCGCCGGCCGCCGTCGCAGCACGGAAGGATCCTCGATGGCACCGCCCAGCGTGCGCGTTGCGGTCGCTCTCGGAGCCCTTTTCGGCTTCGCGTGGGCGGCCGCCTTCCGGGCCTATATGAGCGAGCTCGCGGGGCCTGCCTCGAAGATCGACTGGTTCGGAACCTTCGGTGCCATCGTGCTGCCTGGCGCCATCGTCGGTGGCCTGCTCGGCTGGGCGCATGCGCTGCGGATGCGCGGCGGCCGGCCCGGCTGGCGCTGGCTCGCACTCGCCCCGCTTCTCTTCGCTGTCGCACCGATGTTTCTGCCGGGAGCGCTGGAGGCCCTCCTCACCGAGGGGCTCGGCGGGGGAGCGGTCGGGGTGGCGCTGCTCGCGATGGGCGGCGGATTCGCGATCTCCGGTCGAGGTCCACTGTGGGCGCGCATCGTCTGCGGGGTCCTGAGCGCTGTGCTGCTGGCGGGCGCCGCCGCGACCGCGCTGTTCCTCGGGCGCGCTGCGTTGCCCGGCAATGAGGCGCGCGGCTGGTGGACCCTGCTGCTGGCGGCATCGCTGCTGATGATCCTCGTGCTCGCGGCATCGATCCCGTTCCGTCCCGTGTTGACGCACGCGCCGGCCGGGCTGCGGCCGAACGGCGGGCCGGAATCAGGCTCGTCGGGGCGCGAGTGATCCGGTGAAGCGGCGGCGCGGGCGGATCCGGTAGTGCGGCCTGCTTGCGGCACGGCTTGCGTCACCCGCAGGCGGGAGCTACCGGGACGCGAAGCGAGGATGCGGCCGCCCACACGCCGCACGCATGACGAAGCGCCCGGCCCCAAGGGACCGGGCGCTTCGCAGAGAAGACTAGACGAGACGGATGTTCTCCGCCTGCAGGCCCTTGGGGCCGCGAGCGGTGTCGAACTCGACACGCTGGTTCTCTTCGAGGCTGCGGTAACCGCCGGTGGCGATTGCGCTGTAGTGAGCGAAGACGTCGGCGGTGCCGTCGTCAGGAGCGATGAAGCCGAAGCCCTTTTCGGAGTTGAACCACTTAACGGTGCCGGTGGTCATGATGTTATTCCTTACTTTCGTTGTACCGGGGCCAGTACTCCGGCCCCATCTCGCGCCGCACCGTAGTGCGGAGACGTTCTGTGGGAGACGCTAGACGCGCCTGAACTGTCCTACAAGGGGGCAGTCGAAGGGATCGCGGGCGGAGAGGCCCACGCGGTTGAGATATTCGATCACGATGCCGTAAGAACGGATCAGTGTTGTCTCAGTGTACGGAACATCGAGCGTCTTGCAGTACTCACGCACGATTTCGCTCGCACGGGCCAGGTACGGCCGCGGCATGTTCGGGAAGAGGTGGTGCTCCACCTGGTAGTTGAGACCGCCCATGAGGGTCGATGCCCAGACGCGGCCCTTGATGTTGCGCGAGGTCAGCACCTGCTTGCTGAAGAAGTCGACTTTCGCGTCCTTCGCGATGATCGGCATGCCCTTGTGGTTCGGTGCGAACGACGCTCCCATGTAGAGGCCGAAGACGGCGAGCTGCACGCCGAGGAAGGCGAACGCCATGCCGAGCGGAAGGAACCAGAACAGGACGCCGAGGTAGAGCGCGAAGCGCAGCGCGATGCTGGTCAGCTCGATCCAACGGCCCTTGACCGGCGCGCGGGAGACCAGCGTCCTGATCGATATGAAGTGCAGGTTCACGCCCTCGAGCAGCAGCAGCGGGAAGAATGCGTAGCCCTGCTTGCGGGTGATGAGGGCGCGAAGGCCCTTGGCCGAGGCGGCATCCTCTTCGATGAACGAGATGGTGTCGATCTCGATGTCGGGGTCGCGACCGATCTGGTTCGGATTCGCGTGGTGACGGGTGTGCTTCGTCATCCACCAGGCGTAGCTCATGCCGACCACGAACGTGGCGAGAAAGCGACCGAGGCGATCGTTGTTCGGACCGGACTTCAGGATCTGCCGGTGCGAGGCCTCATGAGCGAGGAAGGCGAACTGGGTGAAGATGATGCCGAGTGCGGCGGCCATGAGCAGCTGGAACCAGCTGTCGCCGAGCAGCCAGATTCCGAAGCCCGTGGCGACGAGCGCGACGGTGAGTCCGGAGCCGACGAGGGCGTAGAACCAGCGGGCCCGACGAAGCAGACCCGATTCCTTCACCACTCGGGAGACCGCGGAGTAGGACTGCGCGATGTTGGGCGCTGACCCTTCGATACGGGGTCGGGTCTCGCGGACGGGTCCGGCCCCAGTAAGGGACGTATATGCCGTAGAAGAGATATGTCTCTCGCTTCGCTCGGCGGTCCGTTGCCCGGACCTGGGTTACGCCAAAGGCAAACCGCCGATCGCTTCCTTCAATGTAGCGTGCCGGTGGCTCGAGGGGCTGGGATTGACCTGGCAATTTACCCCGTGGTAACGCGTATGCCGATTTCACGAAGTATCCGGAACCGGACACTGATGTCCTATCCTTCCGCGGCGGCAGCAGCGTCCGTCCGGTGCCGACACGCCGGAGGACGAGCGCGCCGCTTGACCCTCCGTCGTCCGGCGCGGACGATGAACTCATGCCGGAGGCGAGGGAACAGGATGCCGCGGCCGCGCCCCCGCGGCGCCGTCGCGCAGTGGTTGTCGCCCTGGCCGTCCTCGTCGCCCTGGCCACCGGCATCGGCACCGCTTACCTCCTCGCTTCACGCGACGCCGCGCCGGTCGTGGCGGTCGAAACGACGGCCCCGGCATCCACCCCGCCGACGGATCGCACGGCGACACCGACTCCGACACCGACCCCGGCACCCACCGGGCCGCCCGCGAACACGACGGTCTACGACACGGTCTCCCTTCCCCCCGTCGACGTGTTCGGGATCCACGCCGCCCTTCCGGTCGACGACGACCCGTTCGGCGCGGTGACGCCGTGGCGCGCGCGGTCCGCGGCGGCGTTCGCCCCTGTCTTCGCCGACCCCCTCGGCCAACCCGTCGCCGCGCTGCCTCGTGAGTACGTGTACGGCGGCACGGTGGTACCCGTTCTCGAGCGCCAGGAGCACTGGGTGAAGGTGCTGCTCGTCGGTCGCCAGGCGATGCCGTCGCAGGGGAACCCTCGCCAGCTCACGGGCTGGCTCCGCGCCCAGGATGTCGAGCTCACGCCCGGCGATGTCGCCGTAGATGTGAGCATCTCTGCCAGGACGATCGATATCGTGCGCGCGGGCGTGGCCGAGCGCGTCGCTACCGACTTCGGCTGGGGTGTCGAGGCGACGCCGACGCCGCTCGGCCGTGCGTTCCTGATGACCACGCGCATCGAACCGGAGTACGCGTACACACGAGGCAACCCGATCATCTACCTTTCGGTGCAGTCGGAGACGCTCGACGGGTTCGGCGGCGCGCCGGTTGCCATCACCGCCTTCCACTACCACGACGTGCGTTCCGGGCCCGTCTCCAACGGATGCCTCCGCGTCGGCGCCGAGGTGACACAGGCGCTCGCTGCGTTGCCCGACGGCACGCCCGTCACTCTCCGGCCGTGATCTCCTCTTCCGCGCCCGGAAAGCGGTCGCGGCGGCATCCCGAGTAGCCGTATCGTGACGTGCATGCCAGAGCTCGAGACATCCGTGATCGTCGATGCGACGGTCGGCGAGGTGTGGGAGGCGTTCACCGATGCCCACGTCTTCGCCACGTGGCTGTGGCCCGCCTCGTTCGGCACGATCGCCGAGATCGAGGCGCAGCCCGGCGGATCGTGGTCGGCGCGTTCCACGTCCATCGGCATCGGCGTCTCCGGCGTGTACTCCGAGTTGGACAAGCCGTCCACCTTGCGCTCGACGTGGGTGTGGGATGGCGAGCCCGAGGTCACCGACATCGCTGTGCACGCGGAGCCTGAGTCATCCGGTGCGACGCGCGTCACCGTGACCCACGCGGGCTTCGCCGACGAGGAGGCCCGCGATGACCACGTGCTGGGCTGGACCGACTGCCTCGCGCGGCTCGTCGACCGGTTCGAGCCCGGGGAGCCGGTGTGAAGATCGAGTTCGAAAGCGAGGTCACCCACTGGGATGCCCGTGACGACTCGTCGTGGTATTTCGTCCACCTTCCGGAAGAGCTCTCGAACGACATCAAGGAACTGCCCCGGCCGGCGCGCGGGTTCGGCTCACTGCGGGTACGCGCCAGAATCGGCCGGACCTCGTGGGCGACCTCCATCTTTCCCGGATCCGCGGGGTACGCCCTGCCGTTGAAGAAGGCGGTCCGCGATGCCGAGGGACTGGAGCTGGGCTCAGTGGCTGTCGTGGAAGTCGAGCTGATCGACCTTTAGTTCTGCTCAGGTTTCGCTCGGCGCGGGTGGATCGAGTTGACACAACATGAGAGAACACTCATGATTTGTCAGGGGAGTAGCGGCGCTGGGGGCGCCGTCGCCATCCAGCTCTGGGGAGAGGCTGGACCGGATTCGGTCCGGCGGCATCGTGACGACGTTCGCGATGTTCGCGGTGGTTCTACTCGCCGGGTCACGGTGGCACGATCCGGTGGCATGCAAGCCGGGAAGCGCGACAGGACAGGTGATGGCCGATATCTCATATCAGGCCATCACTGTCCTGTCGCTCGCCGGGCCGGCGTCGTGGGTCGTGCTCGCCGCCTACCTGTACTTCCTGTCGATCAGCGTGGTCCTGGCACGCATCGACATCGCGACCCACCGTCTGCCGAACGCCATCGTGCTTCCGGGCTATGTCGTCGGCCTCACGCTGTTCACGGTGGCGTGCCTCGTCGGCGCGCCCTGGCAGCAATTGCTGCGCGGCGTGATCGGTATGGCGGTGCTCTACTGCTTCTACCTGGTTCTGCGTCTGATCCGCCCTGGCGGGATGGGCGGCGGTGACGTCAAGCTCGCCGGTGTCATCGGGCTGTACCTCGGGTGGGTCGGATGGGGAGCCTTGGCGGTCGGCGCCTTCGCCGCCTTCCTGCTGGGAGGCGCCTACGGCGTCGTCCTTCTCGCCTCCCGGCGCGCCGACCGGCGCACGGCGATCCCGTTCGGCCCGTGGATGATCGCCGGGGCGTGGATTGGCATCCTGCTCGGTGAGGCCGTGAGCCGGTGGTACGTCGGAGTCCTCGGAGGCGTCTAGTCACCGCACGAGTGGATCCGCGAAGCTCCGTTGGCAAACGACGCCGGGGAGTCGGCGACGCCGATAGCGTGGACGAATGGCGGACCCCGCGGCATCCAAACCCCCCGGCCTGATCGCGCGACTCACCGCGTGGGCCCTCACCCTCAAGCCCGTTCGGGCGATCCTGCTCTACATCGAGCGCCGAGGCCCCATGCTGGCCGACAGCATCACGTACCGCACCCTGTTCTCGGTCTTCGCCGGTGTGCTGCTCGGATTCTCGATCGCTGCCCTCTGGCTGTCGGACAATCCCGTCGCGTGGGAGGCCCTGATCGACGGGGTGAACGCGGCGATCCCCGGCCTCCTCGGAGAGGACGGGCTGATTGATCCGGAGTCCATCAAGGCGCCTGAGGCGATCAACCTCGCCGGCATCCTGTCGTTCATCGGTCTGGTGGGCGCCGCGATCGGTGCCATCGGCTCGCTGCGCGTCGCGCTGCGCACCCTCGCCGACCGTCTCACCGACGACATCTTCTGGGTCTGGGTGATCCTGCGCAACCTCGTGCTCGCGATCCTGCTCGGCGGCCTGCTGGCTGCGGCGGCCGGTGCCACCTACCTGGGAAGCTCCCTGCTCGGGGTCGTGCGTGGCTGGATCGGCATCTCGGCGCAGGACCCCGTCGCAGGGCTGGCCGTGACCGGCCTCTCGGTCGTCGTCGTGTTCGTCCTCGACGCGGTCGTGATCGCCCTGATGTTCCGGTGGCTCTCGGGGCTGCGGCCCTCCGCCAGGACGCTGTGGCCCGGCGCGCTGCTGGGCGCGGCCGGCCTGAGCGCGCTGCAGCAGCTCTCGAACCTGTTCGTCGCGGGCGCCGCCAACAACCCCCTGCTCACGACGTTCGCGTCGCTCATCGCTCTGCTGCTGTGGCTCAACCTGTCGTCGCAGGTGATCCTGATCGCCGGCGCCTACATCGTGACCGGGGTGGAGGAGCAGACCGACCGCGTGAAGGCGCGCTTCGGCGCGTCGACCTTCGCGCAGCGGCGGGTGCGTCGCGCCGAGATCGGGGTGATGGTGGCGGCGACCGAGCTCGAGGCCGCCCGACGCGACGAGGCCAAGGAGCGTTCCGGGACGGCTGCTGTTAGTTGAGTGCCTCGGTGTCGGCCGGGATCACGCCGTCCGCCATCAGGTCGAGCGCGACGCGCTTGAGCGCCGTCAGCGCGACGCGCTGCGGAAGCGGACCATAGGAGATGCGCGCGACGCCGAGGGCTTCGTACTGCGCCGCCGCGAGGTTTCCGGGGACGCCGATGACGCTGATCTTGCGGTCGCCGATCCCGTCGACAAGCCGGCGCGTCGTGTCAGCGGTCAGCAGTCCGGGCACGAAGACCGTGGTCGCCCCCTCGGCGAGGTAGGCACGCCCTCGCTCGATCGCGTCGGCGATCGACTCCTCGAGGGGGCGCTTGCCGCCCTTGATCAGGGCGTCTGTGCGGGCGTTCAGCACGAACGGCACGCCCTCGGCCTCGCCCGCCGCGATCACCGCGCGGACCGCGGCGACCGAATCGGCCAGCGGCTTCATCGCGTCCTCGACGTTGGCGCCGACCGCTCCGGCGCCGATCGCACGGCGGGTCGTCTCACCCGCGTCGCCGTAGCCGGAGTCGAGGTCGGCGCTCACCGGGAGCTCGGTGGCCGCCGTGATGCGGGCGATCGCCGCGATCATGAGGTCGAGCGGGATCTGCTCGCCATCGGGGTACCCGTGGCTGGCGGCGATGGAGTGTCCGGCGGTCGCGAGGGCACGGGTTCCCGGCAGGTCGGCGATGACCTTCGCGCTCACGGCATCCCACACGTTCACGAGTCTGAGGATCTCGGCAGCGGAGTGCAGGGCGGCGAACGTGCGGGCCTTGTCGGCGGTGTCAGTCATCGTTCCAGGCTAGGGGTGCGCGGACGGACGGCGGTCAGCGGGCGTAACGCGCGACGAAGTTCTCGAGGATGCGGCCCGTGTGGGCCACCGGGGCGCGTCGGACGGCCGCGAGCGTGAGGTCGAGCTCGTCCGGCGCGAAGTACCCGTAGCCGGAGTAGGCGTGGATGCGCGTGGTGATGCCGTCGACATCCAGCTCGGGGTGGAACTGCGTCGCGTACACGTTCTCCCGCACGCGGAACATCTGCACCGGGCAGGAAGGGGATGACGCGAGCAGCATCGCCGAGGGCGGCAGACTCGAGATCGCCTCCTTGTGTCCGACGAATGCCTCGAAGGTATCCGGCATCCCATCGAGCAGGGGGTCGCGACGGCCCGGATCGGTCAGCGTCACCGGTACGACGCTGATCGGCTCCGAGTACGTGCGATCGATCGTGGCGCGCTGATGCACGCCGAGCGTGCCCACCCCGTAGCAGGCGCCGAGGAACGGGAAATCGCGCGCGACCACGTCATCCAGAAGCGTCGCGAACTCGCCCTCTACGCGGTGCTGGATGGCCGACTTCTTCTCCGCGGGATCGGATGCGTTGAACGGTCCGCCGCCGACCATGATGCCCGACAGTGCGTCGAGGTCGAAGTGCGGCATCGGTCCGGACTCCAGGCGAACCCGGATCAGGTCGCGCTCGGCCAGTCCCGAGAAGCGGAGGAAGAGCGCGTACTCCTCATCCGCCGGGCCGTCTTCTGCACGCGTCGAGAGCAGGACGAACGGCTTCACGAGGCGTAGGTGACCAGGCCCAGCTCGACGGGGGAGACGAGCTGCGGATGCGTCGGAATCACGCGCACCGTGTAGCCGAACGTGCCCGTGACCGTCAGGGGCAGCGCGCCCGTGAACGTGGTGATGCCGCCGTCGGCCGGGCCCGCGGCATCCAGTCGCATGACGGCGTGATCGCTCGCGAGCTTGTCGTTCTCGTCGGTGCGTCCGTAGGCCAGCTCCACAGCGACATCCCCCGTGGACAGCCCGTCGAGCGCGACGTACGCCCGCACCTCCATGCGGTCGCCGGCCTGCGCCTGCTGCGGGATGCCGGAGCTGTCCACGTTCGCGACGTGCACCTTGGGCCACGCCGCCTTGACGCGGTTGACGAACGCGGCGAGCTCACGCGCCTCGGTGAAGCCGTCGGCGCGCAGCGCGGCGTCGTGCTGGGCGGCAGGCACGTAGAGGCGCGTGACGTAGTCGCGCACCATCCGGTCACTCGTCGCCTTCTGCCCGAGGTCCGTCATCGTGTGACGCACCATCTCGAGCCAGCGGCGCGGGATGCCGCCATCCCGTTCGTAGAACGTCGGCACGAGCTGATGCTCGATGAGGTCGTACAGCGCTGAGGCCTCGGCGTCGTCGCGCTCCTCATCATTCGAGGCGTTGTCGGCCGTCGGGATCGCCCAGCCGTTCTTGCCGTCGTACCACTCGTCCCACCAGCCATCGAGGATCGACAGGTTGAGCACGCCGTTCAGGGCCGCCTTCATGCCCGACGTTCCGCAGGCCTCGAGGGGACGGAGCGGGTTGTTCAGCCACACGTCGCACCCCGGGTAGAGCGTCTTCGCGAGGGTGATGTCGTAGTCGGGCAGGAAGACGATGCGTCCGCGCACCTTGGGGTCGCGGCTGAACTTGACGAGCTGCTGGATGAGGATCTTGCCCGAGTCGTCGGCCGGATGCGACTTGCCGCCGATCAGGATCTGCACGGGGCGCTCGGGGTCGGTGAGCAGACGGGTCAGGCGCTCGGGGTCCCGCAGCATGAGCGTCAGGCGCTTGTACGTCGGCACGCGGCGAGCGAACCCGATGGTGAGGATCGTCGGGTCGAGCAGGTCCTCGATCCACGCGGGCGCGGTGTCGCGTCCGCTGGCCTGCATCGCGGATGCCGCGACACGACGGCGCGCCTCCCCGACGAGCTCGTTCTTCATCTGTGAGCGGACGCCCCAGAGCTCCTCGTCGGACACCCGAGCAGCATCCCGCCAGTCGTGCCTGTCGGAGTGCGCATCGCCGAACGCCCGCTCGCTCACGCCCTTGAGCGCGGGGTGCACCCACGTCGGCGCGTGCACGCCGTTCGTGATCGAGGTGATCGGCACCTCCTCGGTGTCGATACCTGGCCAGAGCTGGCCGAACATTCCCCGGCTGACGGCGCCGTGCAGCAGGGAGACGCCGTTGGCGTGCTGCCCGAGATGCAGGCCGAGCACCGCCATGTTGAAGACCGAGCCGTCACCGCCGGCGTAGTCCTCGAGGCCGAGGGCGAGCGCGCGCTCCGGATCGATCCTCGCGAACAGCCCGCTCTGCAGGTAGTCGCGGATCAGGTCGCGCGGGAAGCGGTCGATGCCGGCGGGCACCGGAGTGTGCGTCGTGAAGACGGTGGAGGCGCGCACCTGGGCGAGTGCCTCGTCGAACGCGAGGCCGTCGAGGGTGATGAGCTCCGACATCCGCTCGAGGCCCTGGAAGCCGGCGTGTCCTTCGTTCGTGTGGTACACATCGGGCGCCGGGCGCCCTGTGACCCGGCAGAACGCGCGCACCGCGCGCACGCCGCCGACGCCGAGCAGCAGCTCCTGCAAGAGGCGGTGCTCGCCGCCTCCGCCGTAGAGGCGGTCGGTGACGCGGCGCATCTCCTCGGTGTTCGAGGGCGTCTCGGAATCGAGGAGCAGCAGCGGGATGCGGCCGATGTCCGCGACCCACACGCGCGCGTGCAGCTGCCGGTCGTGCGGAAGCGTGAGCGAGATCTCGACCGGCGAGCCGTCGGCGTCGCGCAGCAGGGTCAGACCGAGGCCGTAGGGGTCGAGGAGGGGGTAACTCTCACGCTGCCAGCCGTCTTCGCCGATCGACTGACGGAAGTAGCCCGCCCGGTAGAAGAGGCCGACGCCCGTGAGCGGAACCCCGAGGTCGGACGAGCTCTTCAGGTGATCGCCGGCCAGGATGCCGAGGCCGCCGGAGTACTGGGGAAGCGAGCCGTCCACGCCGAACTCGGGGGAGAAGTAGGCGATGTGCGCGGGCTTCGGCCCCTCGAGGTTCTGGAACCAGCGGTCACCCGTGAGGTAGGCGTTGAGGCGCTCGGACTCTTCGCGCACGCGCGCGACGAAGGACTCGTCGGCCGCGAGCTCGTCGAGCCTCGTCTGTCCCAGTGCGCCGAGCATGCGGGCGGGGTTGGCGCCGACCTCTGCCCAGAGCTTCGGATCCATGGTCTCGAACAGTGCATGCGTCGCTCGGCTCCAGGACCATCGCCAGTTGGCGGCGAGCGTGTCGAGGGCGGCGAGCGAGTCGGCGAGCACCGGGCGGACGGTGAACGTGCGGATGGCCTTCATTCGGCTGATTCTAGGCGACGTGCAAACGCTTCCAGACCGGGTGGGTACAAGCGCGGGTCGAAGGCCGGGTCTACTGTGGAAGACATGGCCATCGCACGTCTTCACGGTGGGCCTCTCGACGGGCAGCTGCTGCCCCTCGAGTCGCCCGAGCTCGACTCTCTGATCGTCCCCTACGGCGAAGGGCAGATCGTCTACCGACGAGAGGGAGCTCTCGCGCACACGGGCGGCAGTGACGGTCCCTCCGAGGCGGAGTTCTGGTTCGTCGAGGCCACCGATGAAATCGGACCCAACAGCGACGACTGACAGTACGTGACGCCATGACCGAGCCGACCAGCTCCCTCGAGGTGGAGCGCAAGTACGACGTCGACGATGACACGCCTCTGCCGGACTGGTCCGCGCTGCCGGGCGTCGACTCGGTCGGCGAGGCCGAGACGCGCCCGCTCGATGCGGCGTACTTCGACACGGACGATCTGGCGCTCGCTCGCGCGGGGGTCGCCCTGCGCCGGCGGACGGGCGGCCCGGATGCCGGGTGGCACCTGAAGGGCGCGCTTATCGACGGCGGCCGCACCGAGTTGCACTGGCCGCTCGCCGAGACCGCCGACCTCCCGGCGGACGTTCTCGAGGCGGTTCAGGGTTACTCAACGGCCCCGCTGGAGCCCCTCGCCCGCATCGAGAACGCGCGAACGGCTTACGCGCTGCGCGCGGCCGACGGCGGGGTGGTGGCCGAGTTCGCGGACGATCACGTGCATGCGACCGATCTGCGCGCGGGGACCGTGCGCACGTGGCGTGAGTGGGAGATCGAGCTGAGCTCGGCGGCGCCGGTCGACGTGGATGGGTTCTTCGCCGCGGTGGAGCGCGCGGTGCGCGCCGCCGGCGCGCGAGACGCGGCATCCGCCTCGAAGCTCGCCCGGGCCCTGGGACGCTGACCGCCCTAGTGTGTGAGCATGGCCCCGGACGCAGCACGCTCTCGCTCGATCACGTGGGATGATCCCAAGCCGCCGCTCGCGGCATCCCGCGATCTCGATGGCCTCGCGTATCTGCGGGAGCTGCTCGCGGGGACGTACCCGCCGCCGCCGATCTCGCGGCTGATGAACTTCTGGATCGTGTCTGCGGAGCCCGGCGAGGCGGTCTTCGAGTGCGAGCCGGGGGAGTACCACGACAACCCGCTGGGCATGGTGCACGGCGGGCTTGCCTGCACGCTGCTCGACACGGTCGTCGGATGTGCGGCGCAGACGACGCTGCCGAAGGGCGTCGGCTACACGTCGATCGACCTCAACGTCTCGTACCTTCGGCCGATCACCTCGACCTCGGGCGTTATCCGCGCCACCGGCAGGGTGGTGAAGGGCGGCCAGCGCGTGATCTTCGCCGAGGGCGTGATCGAGGATGCCGCTGGTCGGCCGCTCGCGACGGCGACGAGTTCCCTGATGGTGATCAAGGGCTGAGCGCCCGCTGGGATGTGTGCGCCGGTCCCAGACACCAACGCCGCCCCCGGCTTCGGTCGGGGCGGCGATGGTAGCTCCCGCGGAGCGGGCGCTCCGCAGAGTCTAGGGATGCCCGGCGTGCGGCACCAGGGGTCGCGGTGCGGCGGCGGGCGCGGTCACGGCCTCAGGTCCGGGGCCGAACCTGAGAGCCGGCGGCACTTCGCGCGAGACCGTGAGACGCGAGCGGGCAGAGGAACCGTCCGCCTCGCCCGGCCGCTCTGTCAGAAGTTGATCATGTGCCCCGCGAGGCCGTGGAAGGTCTCCTGCAGAGCCTCCGAGAGCGTCGGGTGGGTGTGCACGTTTCTGGCCAGCTCCAACGCCGTCAGGTCCCACTTCTGGGCCAGCGTCAGCTCCGGCAGCAGTTCGGAGACGTCCGGTCCGATCATGTGGGCGCCGAGCAGCTCGAGGTGCTCGGCATCCGCGATCACCTTGACGAAGCCCACCGGCTCGCCCAGACCGTGCGCCTTGCCGTTGGCCATGAACGGGAACGTCGCGACCTTGATCTCGTGGCCCTCGTCCTTGGCCTGCTGCTCCGTGAGGCCGAACGAGGCCACCTGCGGGGAGCAGAACGTGGCGCGGGGCATCATGCGGTAGTCGCCGAGCGGCATGGTCTCGGCCTTGCCGATCGTCTCGGCGGCGACCACCCCCTGCGCCTCCGCCACGTGGGCGAGCTGCAGCTTCGCGGTCACGTCGCCGATCGCGTAGATGTGCGGAACGTTGGTGCGCATGTAGTCATCGATCGCGATCGCGCCCCGGTCCGTGAGCTTCACGCCGGTCGCTTCGAGGCCGAAGCCCTCGACCCGCGGAGCGAAGCCGATCGACATCATGACCTTGTCGGCGTCGATCGAGCCCTTCGACCCGTCCTTAGCCGTGTAAGTGACCGTCACCGAACCGCCGTTGTCGACGACCGTCTCGACCTTGGTGGAGACGAGGATGTCGACGCCGTAGTTCTTGTACTGCTTGGCGATCTCCTTGGAGACATCCGGGTCTTCGTTCGGCAGCGCCCGGTCGAGGAACTCGATGATCGTCACCTTGACGCCGTAGTTCGTCATCACGTAGCCGAACTCCATGCCGATGGCGCCGGCGCCGACGATGACGATCGAGCCGGGCAGCTCGCGCTCCATGATCTGCTCTTCGTACGTCACGACGTTCTCGCTCAGCGTGACCCCGGGCAGCAGGCGCACGTACGAACCGGTCGCGATGATCGCGTTGTCGAACGTGACGGTCTCGGACGAGCCGTCGGACCTGGCGACCTGGATCGTGTTCGCGTCGGTGAACGTCCCGCGGCCGTCGTACTCGGTGACCTTGTTCTTCTTCATCAGGAAGTGGATGCCCTTGACGCGTCCGTCTGCGACCACGCGGCTGCGATCGAACGCGGCGCCGTAGTCGAAGGTCGCCTCGCCCGAGATGCCGAAGAGCTTCGCCTTGTGCGCGAACGTGTGCGCGAGCTCGGCGTTCTTGAGCAGGGCCTTGGAGGGGATGCACCCCACGTTGAGACAGACACCGCCCCAGTACTTCTCTTCGATGATCGCGACGGAGAGGCCGAGTTGGGCGCTGCGAACGGCCGCGACGTACCCGCCGGGGCCAGCGCCGAGAATGACGACGTCGTAGTGAGGCATGCTCTCAGCCTATCGGTCGGTGTCGGGCGCGGATTCGGGTTCGCCGGAGGCCGAACCCGGGCCGGCGGCTGGGGAGGACGGGGTCAGCGACGCGGCCTGCGATGCCCGGATCGCCTCGGTATCGCGCCGGCGCCTGGACCGCGAAACGAGCAGATAGACGACCCCTCCGAGGATCGCGGCGCCCACGATGCCGAACAGCACCCACGGAAGGGTTGCGGACGAATCGGCCTCTTCTACCGGCAGGGGGGTTTCTGTCACCGCGGGGGCGGTTGTCGCCTCCTCGCTCGGCTCAGCCGACGGGGTCGCGCTCTCCGACGGCGTCGCGGTGGGGACGGGCTGCGCCGCCTCGACGGTGAACGCGAACTCCGCCGATATGGGGTGCCCGTCTCCCGAGACGACCTTCCAGAGCACACGGTACGCACCGTTCTCGAGGTCCGGGAAGAGCGGCTGCGTGACCGTCGTTCCCTCGGTCAGCGCGTCGCCGTCATTGACGACCGTGCCCGCAGCATCCAGCACCTGCACCTCGGTCGCGCCTTCTCCCGTCGTGAGCTCCGCGCTGAAGGTGAGCAGGACAGCGGCCGGCGCCTCGGTCAGCACGGAGCCGGCGGCAGGATCGGAGGAGACGAGCTCGTCGTGGGCGAACGCGGGCGAGGCGAAGAGGAGCGCCCCACCGAGGGCCAGCATCCCGGCGAGGGCCAGAGAACGGATGCCGCGAAGCGGCCTGCGGACGAGGGATTCGGTGTGTGCAGACATCCCGTCGAGCCTAGTCCGCGGGCCGTTCCCCGCCCGCCGGGCCCGACCCGTGTGACGACCTTGTGAATTCGGGCTGAGCATCGCGATGAGGTGGTGACGCGGCGGGAGCCGCGGAGTAACCTGCCGATCAGGAGCGGGGAAGCCGCTCCGGGGAACAATCGGAGGAGCGAACATGGACTCGATGATGATGGGCATGATGTCCAAGGGCATGATGCCGATGGCCGGCATGGAGAACATGGACATGGCCGTCATGCAGGCCTGTATGGACGCCTGCTCGGCCTGCGAGCAGGCGTGTACGGTGTGCTCGGCTCAGCAGATGGACGGCTCGATGATGTCCTGCGCCGCCATGTGCATGAACTGCGCCGACATGTCCAACACGATGATGCGCGCGATGATGCGCCCGATGGGCATGGACATGGCGAGCATGATGGCGATGCTCGACGCCTGCATGGCCATGTGCAAGACGTGCATGGACGAGTGCATGAAGCACGCCGAGATGAGCGACGTCTGCCGGATGTGCGCTCAGGCGTGCCAGGCGTGCATGGATGCCTGCATGGCCATGAAGAACTCGATGAGCGCGATGGCGTAGCCACCGGTCCCTGAAGAACCGCGCCGGTCCCTGAAGAACCGCGCCGGTCCCTGAAGAACCGCGCCGGTCCCTGAAGAACCGCGCCGGTCCCTGAGCTTGTCGAAGGGTCGGCGCCCCGACGGGCTCGGCGACCGGCTGGGCGTCAGCCGCGCAGCACGTTGAAGCGCGCGGTCCCGACGGCGAGCACGTGGTAGCGGTCGTGCAGCGAGACCGGTGTGCCGCCCGAGACCGCGCGTGCCGCGCCCGCGCCGTTCCACAGGGCGATCTCTTCGCCGTCGAGCGTGCGCAGGTGCACCACTCCGGCTTCCGCGTGCACGCGTTCGACGATCGCATCGACCCACTCGGTCGGCGTCGCCGACGCGAGGCGCGCCTGGATCAGGTGGATGCCGTGACCCGGCGCGAACGCCGTGCAGTCTCCGCCGTGCTCGCACATGCATTCCACACGCTCACGCACCTGGAGGGCGGGAATCGGGTGGAGAGGGCTAGACACGGGAGGGTCCTTTCGCGATAGCGTCGATTTCCGCCACAGTATGCGGAATCGGGCCCCGCAGCACTCGCGCTGACACACGACGAAACATAGTCGTGGCCCCGTTTTCCGGCATCCGCCGGGTGTCCGGCGGAGCCCCATCGGATAGGCTGGGCTGGATAGGAGGCTGAGCGTGTCAGATGCGGAGTACCGTCCCGAGTCGCGGGACATCAAGCGCGAATCCGACGTCCCCGGGGACTCGCGTGCTGGTTCGAGCGACACCACCCAGACGTTCGGCCATGATTCCGATCTGTCGTTCGTGCCGTTCGGCAGCGAGCTGACCACGACGGAGATCGAGGCGATCACAGCTCTGCCGGCCCGGTCCGCCCTCCTGCTCGTTCGTTCGGGACCCACGGCGGGTGCCCGCTACCTGCTCGACACGGACGTGACGACCGTCGGCCGGCATCCCGAGGCCGACATCTTCTTCGACGACGTCACCGTCTCGCGACGCCACGCGGAGATCACCCGCACGGGTGACACGTTCGAGATCATCGATCAGCGATCGCTGAACGGCACCTACGTGAACGGCGAACGTGCCGATCGTGGGGTGCTCACCAACGGTGCCGAAGTGCGCATCGGCAAGTTCCGCCTCAACTTCTTCTCGTCGCCCGCTGACCTGACTCAGGCCGCGGACGGCTGATGCCGGCCGCTTCCGCCCGCGCACGTTCATCGTCCGCGGGGCTTCTCAGCATCGGTCAAGTGCTCGCACGCCTGACGCCGGAGTTCCCGCAGCTGACGACATCCAAGCTCCGCTTCCTCGAAGTGCAGGGCATCATCACGCCTTCGCGCACGGAGTCCGGGTATCGCAAGTTCTCGCTCGGCGACCTCGACCGGCTGCGGCTGGCGCTCACCCTGCAGCGCGACCACTACCTGCCGCTCAGCGTCATCCGCGACTACCTCGCCGACGTCGATGCGGGTCGTGAGCCGGCCACGCCGGCCTCGCTGGCACCGCCGTCCATCGTCCCCGCGGCGCGGCGGTATCGCCGCGAGGACCTGCTCGCGGCATCCGGTGCGGCGCCTCAGCTTCTCAACGACGCGATCAGCACCGGCGTGCTGACGGCCGCGGAGTCGTACGACGAGCAGGCGGTGTCGCTGCTGCGCGCGCTCGTCGCCCTCGACCGCCACGGCATCGAGCCGCGGCACCTGCGGGGAATGCGCCAGAGCGCCGAGCGGGAGGTGGCGCTGATCGAGTCGGCGCTGTCGGCGCTGCTGCGACGAACGGATGCCGGCTCCCGCGCCAAGGCGAGCGAGCTCGCCCCGGAACTCGCACATCGCCTCGACGATGTGCGGGCGATCTTCGTGAAGAACGCCCTCGGGCGTATCGTGTCCTAGGGACCGGATTTCGATCGTCTTGCGCGACACGCCCAACGCGCCGGGCGGATGTCGTTGCCCAGTGGTTGTCGCTCATCTAGCGTGGAACCTACCCCGACCCGATGAGGAGGACGCGAGCATGAAAGCTGGCGAACTAGCCGGCGAACCTCAGTTCGCCGCAGATCTCCTCTTCACCGACGGACTGCCCGACATGGACGACGAGGTGGGCTACCGCGGTGCGGTGGCGGCGCGCGCCGCCGGCATCACATACCGGCAGCTGGACTACTGGGCCCGCACCGAGCTGGTCGAGCCGACGGTGCGAGGGGCCAAGGGCTCCGGGTCGCAGCGGCTGTACGGCTTCCGCGACATCCTCGTGCTGAAACTCGTCAAGCGGCTGCTGGATACGGGAATCTCCCTGCAGCAGATCCGCACGGCCGTCGATCAGCTGCGCGCCGCGGGCATCCGTGATCTTGCGGGGACCACGCTCATGAGCGACGGTGCGTCCGTGTATCTCTGCACGTCGAACGACGAGGTCATCGACCTGGTGAGCCGCGGTCAGGGCGTGTTCGGCATCGCCGTCGGGAAGGTGCTGCGGGAGGTCGAGTCGACGCTCGTCGACTTCGACGCGCAGGCACCCGAGTCGGTGGACGAGCTCTCCGCTCGTCGCGCGGCGCGTACGGCCTAGTACAGCGCCGGCGGGCCGGTACGGCCGCCGATCTCGGCGGGGACAGGGATGCGGCCGGTGCGCATGACGCGGTCGAGCAGCGCGTCGAAGTCGGCCGCGAGCTCCTGCGCGGAGTCGCCGGGCCAGATGTGCAGCGGCTTCGCCGCGCCCTGCGCCTGCTGGAGCGACGTGCGCTCCGGCAGCTGGGGCGACAGAACCAGCGGGCCGAACATGTCCCGAAGCTCCTTGATGCGGAACTGGTGCTCGATCGACTGGGGGCGAACGCGGTTGACCACGACCCCGAGCGGCTGCAGGCGGGGGGAGAGCCCACGGCGGATCTCTTCGATGGCGCGCAGCGCGCGGTCGGCGGCGGCGACGGAGAACAGTCCGGGCTCGGTCACGACGATCACGCGATCGCTTGCGGCCCAGGCCGTGCGGGTGAGGGCGTTCAGCGACGGGGCGCAGTCCACGAGAACGAGGTCGTAGTCGGCCTCGACGGTGGCGAGGGCCTCCTCGAGCTTCCACACGTCGCGCACGCTCGGGTGCGGGCCGTCGAAGTTGATCGCCGACGGGCTGCCGATCATGACGTCGATCGTGCCGGGGTGCACCTTGGCCCAGCCGCTCGAGGTGATCGCCTGCTTGACGATCTTGTCCTTGGGGTTCGCCAGCACGTCGGCGACGTTCAGGCGGCCGGCAACCTGGATGTCCATGCCCGTGGAGACGTCCGACTGGGGGTCGAGGTCGACGACGAGCGTCCGGACCCCACGGGCGAAAGCCGCTGATGCGAGGCCCAGGGTCACCGTCGTCTTGCCGACGCCTCCCTTGAGGGAGCTGACGCTGAGTACGTGCACAAAAGACCACGTTACCGTCCCCTAGGCTGAGAGCACACTCAGCCCCGCCCCGCCGAGAACGAAGACGACTCGCGCCGAGCCTCAAGAGGTGTGCATGTTCCGCAAGATCCTTGTCGCCAATCGTGGAGAGATCGCGATCCGGGCGTTCCGCGCGGCCTTCGAGCTGGGGGCGCGGACCGTCGCCGTGTTCCCCTACGAGGACCGCAACTCGCTGCACCGGCTGAAGGCCGACGAGGCGTATCAGATCGGCGAGAAGGGGCATCCCGTTCGGGCGTACCTCGACGTCGACGAGATCGTGCGCGTCGCCAAGGAGTCCGGCGCGGACGCGATCTACCCCGGTTACGGGTTCCTCTCCGAGAACCCCGAGCTGGCCGAGAAGGCCGCCGCCAACGGCATCGCGTTCATCGGACCACCGGCATCCGTGCTGGAGATGGCCGGCAACAAGGTCACGGCGAAGCACCATGCCATCTCGGCCGGAGTCCCGGTGCTGCGCTCGACGGAGGCCTCGGACGACATCGACGCGCTCGTCGCCCGGGCGGACGACATCGGCTTTCCGATCTTCGCGAAGGCGGTCGCCGGAGGCGGAGGTCGCGGGATGCGGCGCGTGGAATCCAAGGGTGAGCTGGCCCCCGCGCTGGCCGAGGCGATGCGGGAGGCGGCGAGCGCGTTCGGCGACGCCCGCATGTTCCTCGAGCAGGCCGTCGTGCGCCCGCGGCACGTCGAGGTGCAGATCCTCGCCGACAAGACCGGGCACACGGTGCACCTCTTCGAGCGCGACTGCTCCGTTCAGCGCCGGCACCAGAAGGTCATCGAGATCGCGCCCGCGCCGAACCTCGACGACGGTGTGCGCCAGGACCTGCACCGCTATGCCGTCGCCTTCGCCGAGTCCATCGGCTACGAGAACGCCGGCACCGTCGAGTTCCTGCTGGAGACAGCGGGGGAGCGCACCGGCGAGGTCGTCTTCATCGAGATGAACCCGCGCATCCAGGTGGAGCACACGGTCACCGAAGAGGTCACGGACGTCGACCTCGTGCAGTCGCAGATGCGCATCGCCGCGGGGCAGACGCTGAGCGAACTCGGCCTCGCGCAGGATGAGATCCGGCTGCGGGGCGCGGCCCTGCAGTGCCGCATCACGACCGAGGACCCGACGCAGGGCTTCCGGCCCGACACCGGCAAGATCACCACGTATCGCTCTCCGGGCGGCGCGGGCATCCGCCTCGACGGCGGCACCACGGCCGCCGGATCGCAGGTCAGCCCGCACTTCGACTCGATGCTCGCCAAGCTGACCTGCCGGGCGCGCGACTTCCCCGCCGCTGTCGCCCGCGCGCGCCGCGCGCTGGCCGAGTTCCGCATCCGCGGGGTATCCACCAACATCCCCTTCCTCCAGGCCGTCCTGGATGACCCGTCGTTCATCGCGGGCGATGTCAGCACCTCCTTCATCGACGAACGCCCGCAGCTGCTGAAGGGCCGCGAGTCCAAGGACCGCGGCACGCGGATGCTGAACTGGCTGGTGGATGTCACGGTCAACAAGCCGAACGGCGAGAACCCGCTGCATGTCGACCCGCGCATCAAGCTGCCGAAGGTGGACCTGCAGACGCCGCCTCCCGCCGGCTCGCGCCAGCGGCTGCTCGAGCTCGGCCCCACCGGCTTCGCGGCGGATCTCCGTGCCCAGAAGGCGCTGGCCGTCACCGACACGACGTTCCGCGACGCGCATCAGTCCCTGCTCGCGACGCGCGTGCGCACCAAGGACCTGCTCGCCGTCGCTCCGCACGTGGCGCGGATGACTCCGCAGCTGCTGTCGGTCGAGGCATGGGGTGGCGCCACCTACGACGTAGCCCTGCGGTTCCTGGGGGAGGACCCGTGGGAGCGCCTGGAGAAGCTCCGCGGAGCGCTCCCCAACATCGCGATCCAGATGCTGCTGCGCGGCCGCAACACCGTCGGCTACACCCCTTATCCGACCGAGGTCACCGACGCCTTCGTGCGCGAGGCCGCCGCCACCGGTGTCGACATCTTCCGTGTGTTCGATGCGCTCAACGACGTGTCCCAGATGCGACCCGCGATCGATGCGGTGCTCGAGACGGGCACCGCGGTCGCCGAGGTCGCTGTCTGCTATACCGGCGACCTGCTGAATCCCGCCGAGAACCTGTACACGCTGGACTACTACCTGCGTCTGGGCGAGCAGATCATCGATGCCGGCGCCCACGTGCTGGCGATCAAGGACATGGCCGGCCTGCTGCGGCCGGCCGCGGCATCCGCCCTCGTCTCGGCGTTCCGCGACCGGTTCGACGTTCCGGTGCACGTGCACACGCATGACACCCCGGGCGGCCAGCTCGCGACCCTGCTCGCGGCTTCGGCGGCGGGGGCGGATGCCGTCGACGCGGCGGCCGCGCCGATGTCGGGCACCACCAGCCAGCCGTCGCTGTCGTCGCTCGTGGCCGCCCTCTCGCACACCGAGCGCGACACGGGCCTCGACCTCGACGCGGTGTCTGACCTCGAGCCGTACTGGGAGGCCGTGCGGCACCTGTACCGCCCCTTCGAGTCGGGCCTGCCGGGTCCGACGGGCCGGGTCTACCGGCACGAGATCCCCGGTGGCCAGCTCTCGAACCTGCGGCAGCAGGCGATCGCGCTCGGGCTGTCGGAGGACTTCGAGCTGATCGAGGACATGTACGCCGCCGCCGACCGCATCCTCGGGCGCGTGCCCAAGGTGACGCCCTCCTCCAAGGTCGTCGGCGACCTCGCGCTGCATCTCGCGGCGGTCAAGGCCGATCCGGCCGACTTCGAGGCGAACCCCGAGAAGTACGACGTGCCGGACTCCGTGGTCGGCTTCATGGCCGGTGAACTCGGTGACCTGCCCGGCGGATGGCCCGAGCCGTTCCGCACCAAGGTGCTCGCCGGGCGCGACGTGAAGATCGGCGTCACGCCGCTCACGGATGCCGACACCGCCGGGCTCGCCGGCGACGCCGCATCGCGGCGCGGTACGCTCAACCGGCTGCTCTTCCCGGCCCCCACGAAGAGCTACGAGGCGGTACGGGAAGCCTTCGGCGATCTGTCCGTGCTCGACACCGTGGACTATCTGTACGGGCTCGCCGAGGGGACGGAGCACGTCGTCGAGATCGAGCGCGGGGTGCGACTCTTCGTCGGGCTCGAGGCGATCGGCGCGGCCGACGATAAGGGCATGCGCACGGTCATGACCACGCTGAACGGACAGCTGCGACCCGTCTTCGTGCGGGACCGGAGCATCCAGGTCGACGTGCGGGAGGCGGAGAAGGCGGACACCTCCAAACCCGGTCAGGTGGCCGCGCCGTTCTCGGGCGTCGTGACGCTCAAGGTCGACGTGGGCGACGTCGTCGTGGCCGGGCAGCCGGTCGCGTCGATCGAGGCGATGAAGATGGAAGCGGCCATCACGGCACCCGTCCCCGGTGTGGTCGAGCGGCTCGCCCTCGGGGCGACGCAGCAGGTGGACGCCGGCGACCTTTTGGTCGTCATCCGCCCCTCGCATTAGCCTTGACCCGGCGAGACACACTCGCCGGAGTCCTGGGGAGGGACCTCGTGATGCCCGATCGCAACAATCCTGAGCCGATGGACGATGAAGTCAACGGTGTCCTCGGCGACACCGGCGGCCTCGACACGACGGGGATCGACATCCTCGGCGCGTCGACGTCGCACGTCGACGTATCGCTTCCCGTGCAGCATGATGACGACGAGTACGCCGACGACGAGACCGTCGACGACGGTTACGTCGTCGGAGAGTCCGTCAGCTCCCTGGAGGACGGCGCCGAGGTGTTCCACGGCGATGTCGAGGGTGGCGAGGCGGACGGCGGCGAGGTCGCGAGCGAACACCTCGAGATCGCTCGAGAGCCGCACGAGGACATCCACACCGCCGACATCGTGATCGAGCTCCCGAGCGACGCACCGCTGCCCGACTCGGCCGCCGAGATCGCAGCACCGCCCAGTCCGCAGTTCGAGGGGTCTGGCTGGCAGGCCGCCGGGTCGGTTACCGTCGAACCCCAGCCCATCGAGTCCGAGATCGAGGAGACAGTGGACGAAGAGAAGGACGCACCGGTCCCCATCGCCCAGGCGCCCGTTGCCGCGCAGCCCGTGGGGTCGACGCCCGCACCCGCGCCCGCCGTTCGAGAGCAGTCGCGCCAGGAGGTCGTGCGGCCCCTGCTTCGCCATGACATCACGCTCGCGTCCAAGCGACTGGGCGACCTGAACGCGGCCGGCCGCGAGACGCCGGATCTGCTCACCGCCGACCGCCTTCTCGAGCACAAGGAGCTGGTGCAGCCCGAGCCCGAGGGCGTCTGGCGTCACTTGCTGTACGCCCTGTCAGGCCGCCGGATCAATCTCGGCGACAGCAAGCGGGCCCGGGACCGCAAGATTCTGACGACACGGATCGCGGAGCCGCTCGTGGGGGGTGCTCGCTTCGTCCCTGTGCTCTCGCGCAAGGGCGGCGTCGGCAAGACCACGGTCACGACCCTGCTGGGCATGGCCCTCGCCGATGCCCGGGATGACCGCATCATCGCCGTCGACGCAAACCCCGACCGTGGCACCCTCGCCGACCGCATCGCGCGGCCGAGCGGCAAGACCGTGCGCGATCTCGTGCGCGCCCGCTCGCAGATCTTCGGCTACAACGACATCTCCAACATCGTTGCCCGCGACGAGACGCGCCTCGACATCCTTGCGTCCGACACCGACCCGCACGTCTCCGAGGCCTTCAGCGACGTGGACTACCGTGAGGTCGCGCAGGTCGCCGCGCACTACTACTCGATCGTGCTGACCGATACCGGCACGGGCATCGTGCACTCCGTGATGGGTGCGACGCTCGACCTCGCCGATCAGCTCGTGATTGTCGCCGGGCTCAGCATCGACGAAGCGCGCCTGGCGTCCGAGACGCTGACGTGGCTCGAGGCCAACGGGTACATCGAGCAGGTGCGCAACGCCGTCGTGGTGCTCAACCAGGCATCGCCCGGCGCACCGGTCGTGCGACTCGACGAGGTGCAGCGGCACTTCGAGAGCCGCGTGCGGGATGTCGTGCGCATCCCGTACGACCCGCTCATCGCCGCCGGAAGTGCGATCTCGTTCCGCGACCTGCAGCCGGCGACGCGCCTCGCCGCACGCTCCCTCGCGGCCAAGGTCGTCGAGGGACTCCGCGGCCAGCCCGCCGCAGCCGCCTGATCCATGGCGGTCAGATCCATCCGCCTCTTCGGCGATCCCGTGCTGCGCGCGCCCAGCGCGCCGATCGAGCGCATCGACGACGGCATCCGGGCGCTGGTGCGCGACCTCGTGGACACGGTAGAACCTCCTGGCCGTGCCGGTGTCGCGGCACCGCAGATCGGCGTGGCGCTGCGCGCCTTCAGCTACAACATCGACGGCGACATCGGGTACGTCCTCAATCCCCGGATCGTCGAGCTTCGTGGCGAGCCGGAGCCCGTCGGGGAGGGATGCCTCTCGGTCCCCGGCCTCTGGCACGATGCCCTGCGACACCCGTATGCGCGCGTCGAAGGAATCGATCTCGACGGAGAGCCGATCGTGCTCGAGGGCGAGGGCCTCATGGCTCAGGCGCTGCAGCACGAGACGGACCACCTCGACGGCACGCTCTACCTCGAGCGCCTTGCGCCGGAAACGCGCCGCGTCGCGATGCGCGAGGTGCGGGAGAGCGCCTGGTTCTGAGGCGCGTTTGCTGTTCGGGGGTTGGCGCCCCTACGGTCGGTCGGACCGGGCGTGTGTCGCGTGGCTCGCCTGGGCGCGCCGTCGGCGCTTCCCGCCCGGCGTGTCGCGGAGGCTCCGCTGTCGGCGATTCGGCTGCTCAAGTCTGCATCTGGATTCGCGCAGACTTGAGCAGGTCTCACGGCGGGCCGAAAAGCCTGCGTCCGCAGCTCGCTCCGATGCCGAGCACAACGGCGGATCTCGGGCTCCGACACGCCGAGCGGATGCGCCGGACTCGGCGTGTCGTCCAAAGCATCAGCCGTTGTGCAGGCACGCCGGCCCGGATCCCGGGGGAGCACCACGGCGGCGTCCCCTGAGGGCCGATGGGGTACTCAAGTCTGCGTCTGGGTTCGCGCAGACTTGAACAGCCGATCAGAGAACATGCGCGCCGGGCTACCAGGGATGAGGTGAACGCCAGGTCTGAGCGCGGCGCAGTCGGTCGCCGACTTCATGGAGCGCCGACCCACGAGAAAGGCCCCGAGCGCATCGCGCCTCGGGGCCTTTCCTCGAGCCTACCGCCCGATCACACCGGGCCGCATCAGATCCGCCGAATCGGTGAGGGCCGGTTCAGCCCAGCGGCACGTTCGTCGTCGTGACCGGCTCGTTGTACAGGGCGTCGACCTCGGACGCGAAGTCCTCCATGATGACGTTGCGCTTGATCGACATCTTCGGCGTCAGGTGGCCGCTGGCCTCCGTCCACTCGGTGGAGAGGATCTTGAACTTGCGGATCGACTCCGCCCGCGACACGTGCTTGTTCGCGATGTCGATCGCCTTCTGCACCTCCGCGCGCACCTTGTCGTTCTTCGCGGCGTCCTCCAGGGACATGTCGGCGGGCAGCTCGTTGTTGGCGAGCCACGTCGGCAGCATCTCGGAGTCGAGGGTGATCAGCGCCGAGATGAACGGCTTCTGGTCGCCCACCACGACCACCTGACTCACGATCGGGTTGGCGCGGATCGGATCCTCGAGCGCGGCCGGTGCGACGTTCTTGCCCGCCGCCGTGACGATGATCTCCTTCTTGCGACCTGTGACCGTGAGGAACCCCTCTTCGTCGAAGACGCCGATGTCTCCCGTCTTAAACCAGTCGCCGTCGAACGTCGCCGCGGTGGCCTCGGGATTGCGCCAGTACTCCTTGAAGACGTTGATCCCGCGCACCTCGATCTCGCCGTCATCCGCGATTCGCACGCCGACGCCGGGGAGGGCAGGTCCGACGGTGCCGATCTTGGACTTCGTTGCGAGGTTCACGGTTGCGGGGGCGGTCGTCTCAGTGAGGCCGTAGCCCTCGAGGATCGTGATGCCCAGGCTGTGGAAGAAGTGCCCGAGACGCGGCCCGAGGGGAGCGGATCCGGAGACGGCGTACTGCACCCGGCCGCCCATCGCGGCGCGCAGCTTGCTGTACACCAGCCGGTCGAACAGCGTGAACTGCAGCTTCATCAGCAGGGGGATCTTCTTCCCGTCCTGCAGCAGGCGCGAGTGCTCGACGGCGACGTGCGCGGCGGAGCGGAAGATCTTGCCCTTGCCGCCGGCCTCCGCCTTCTGCTCCGACGAGTTGTAGACCTTCTCGAAGACACGAGGCACCGCCAGCAGGAACGTCGGCTTGAAGGAGCCGAGGGCCGGCAGCAGCTGCTTGGTGTCTGGCTGGTGCCCGGTCTTGACGCCGGCGTGGATGTCGAGGATCGAGATGAACCGGGCGAAGATGTGCGCCGTCGTGATGAACAGCAGCGTCGAGGAGCCGGGGACGGTGAGCACTTCGTTGAGCGCGACGGCGGAGTTGCGGCAGAGCTCGACGAAGTTGCTGTGCGTCAGCACGCACCCCTTGGGGCGGCCGGTCGAGCCCGAGGTGTAGATGAGCGTCGCGATGTCGGCGCCGTCGGCGATGTTGCGGCGGCGCTCAACCTCGTCGTCGGCGACATCCTTGCCGAGCTCGGTGAGCGATTCGATCGCCCCCAGATGCAGCTGCCACACGTCGCGGACGAGCGGGAGGTCGCCTCGAACCTCGTCGAAGCGGGCGAAGTGGTCGGCCGACTCCAGGATGATGGCGATGGCGCCCGAGTCGGACATGTTCCACTGAATCTGCGCGGGAGAGCTGGTCTCGTAGATCGGGACCATCACGGCACCGGCGAAGAAGAGGCCGAAATCGACCAGGGTCCACTCGTACGTCGTGCGGGCGACGAAGCCGACCTTGTCGCCCGGCTGGATGCCTGCGGCGATGAAGCCCTTGGCGAGGCCGACCACCTGGCGGTGGAACTCCTTGGCCGTGATGTCGCGCCAGCCCGCGCCCTCGGGGACGGCGAAGAGGGCCATGTCGGGCGTCTTCTTCACACGGTCGACCAGGAGGTCGGTGACATTCGCCTGTGCGTCTGCGGGGACGACGGCGGGAACTTCGAACTGAACCACGGCAGCTCCTTTGGTACCGGAAGTGAACGGGTGAATCTCCCCTTGGAGTCTATGGCAACGGCCCCCTCGCCACCCGGGGGTGTGGAATTACGGGCGACGCTAGACTGCAAGGCGCCGCGCGCGCCAGCGCGCCGTGCGGGAGGGATATCGGTGCTCACGGTCGGAATCGACATCGGCGGAACGAAGATCGCTGGGGGAGTGGTGGATGAGCAGGGGTCCGTCGTCGCCATGGAGCGCGTGGACACTCCCCTGGAGCCGCGATCACTCGAAGATGCCGTTGTCGGCATGATCGAACGACTCCGCGCCGCACACGATGTGGCGCACGTCGGCGTCGCCGCCGCCGGGTTCATCGACCGCGACCGATCGCTCGTCTATCACGCGCCCAATATCGCGTGGCGGAACGAGCCGCTGAAGGAGCGCCTCGAGGCGCGGGTCGGGATCGACGTCGCGATCGAGAACGACGCCAATGCGGCCGGATGGGCGGAGTACCGGTTCGGTGCCGGCCGCGGCGTGCACGACATGGTGATGCTCACGATGGGCACCGGCGTCGGCGGGGCGATCATCGCCAACGGGGAGCTCTACCGCGGCGGCTACGGCGCGGCGGCTGAACTCGGCCACGTGCGATTCGAGCGGGGAGGGCTCGCGTGCGGCTGCGGGCAGAGCGGATGCATCGAGATGTACGCCTCCGGTCGCGCCCTGCAGCGGGCGGCGAACGCGGTGGCGGATGCCGGTGGCACCGGCGCAGCGCTGGCCGCCGCGCGGGCGGAGCACGGGTCCATCTCGGGCGCAACGATCTCGCGCCTCGTGACGGCCGGCGATCCCGGGGCGCTGGAGGCGCTGGCGACCGTGGCCACCGCGCTCGGGGAGACGTGCGGCGGGTTCCAGGCGACCATCGACCCCGAGCTGTTCGTGATCGGCGGGGGAGTGGCCCAGCTCGGCGAGGCTCTCCTGGCCCCGATGCGGGCCGCCTACACGGCATCCGTGCCCGCCTACGACCAGCGCCCGCACGCGGAGTTCAAGATCGCCCAGCTCGTGAACGACGCCGGTGTGATCGGCGTCGCCGACCTCGCCAGGACGGCGGCGTAGCGGTGTTCTACTGGGTCATGAAGTACATCGTGATCGGGCCGATCGTCAAGGCGATCTTCCGCCCGTGGATCGTCGGGCCGCGTCACATCCCCGCCGAAGGCGCCGCGATCCTGGCCAGCAATCACCTGTCCTTCATCGACTCGGTCTTCCTGCCCCTGATGATCGACCGCCGGATGTCCTTCCTCGCCAAGAGCGATTACTTCACCGGCAAGGGCCTGAAGGGCTGGGCGACCCGCATCTTCATGAAGGCCAGCGGACAGCTGCCGATCGACCGCTCGGGCGGCAAGGCATCCGAGGCATCGCTGAACACCGGACTGCGGGTGCTCGGCCGCGGGGACCTGCTCGGCATCTATCCCGAGGGCACGCGCAGCCCCGACGGCACGCTGTACCGCGGCCGCACCGGCATCGCCCGCATGGCGCTCGAGGCGCACGTGCCCGTCGTGCCGGTCGTGATGGTCGACACGGACGCCGTGATGCCGATCGGCCGGCGCCTGCCGCGTGTCGGGCGCGTTGGGATCGTCATCGGCGAACCCCTCGACTTCTCCCGCTTCGAAGGCATGGAAGGCGACCGCTACATACTGCGCTCGGTGACCGACGAGATCATGGTCGCGCTGCAGCAGCTCGGCGAGCAGAAGTACGAGGATGTCTACGCGTCGGCCGTCAAGAACCGCGTCGCAACCGCCCGGCCGCAGGACGCGGTGGCTCCCCGCGCGAAGGTCACGGCCATTCCACGGGCACAGGACGCGGCGGCGCCGCCCGCGTGAGACCGCACGCGCCGTCGCCCGCACCCGGCAGCGGCGCCGTCACGCGGCCTGGGCGTGGATGAGGCCGCGATAAGCTGATCGGATGCTTCAGCAGATGGACGCCGGCCCCCACGAACTCGACGCGTGGCGCTCGCTGCCCATCAAACAGCAGCCGCAGTGGTCGGATGTGGACGCCGTCGCCGCGGTGTCTGCCGAGATCGCGACCCTTCCGCCCCTCGTGTTCGCCGGCGAGGTCGACATCCTGCGTGACCGTCTGGCCCGTGCGGCCTCCGGCCGCGCCTTCCTGCTGCAGGGCGGCGACTGCGCCGAGACGTTCGCCGGCGCGACGGCCGAGCAGATCCGCAACCGAATCAAGACGGTCCTGCAGATGGCGGTCGTGCTGACCTACGGCGCCTCCATGCCGGTGGTGAAGATGGGGCGCATGGCCGGGCAGTTCGCCAAGCCCCGCTCGTCCGACACCGAGACGCGGGGAGACGTCACCCTTCCGGCCTACCGCGGCGACATCGTCAACGGGTTCGACTTCACGGAGGCGTCCCGCCGTCCGGATCCGGCTCGCCTGCTCAAGGGCTACCACACGGCCGCGTCGACGATCAACCTCATCCGCGCGTTCACCCAGGGTGGCTTCGCCGACCTGCGCGAGGTGCACAGCTGGAACAAGGGCTTCGCGGAGAACCCCGCGAACCAGGCGTACGAGCGACTCGCCGGCGAGATCGACCGCGCGATCAAGTTCATGGAGGCCGCCGGCGCCAACTTCGACGAGCTGCGCGGGGTCGAGTTCTACACGGGCCACGAAGGCCTGTTGATGGACTACGAGCGTCCGATGACGCGCATCGACTCGCGCACCGGCACGCCGTACAACACCTCGGCGCACTTCGTCTGGATCGGGGAGCGCACGCGGGACCTGGATGGCGCGCACGTCGACTACTTCTCGAAGATCCGCAACCCGATCGGCGTGAAGCTCGGCCCCTCGACCTCGCCGTCGACCGCCCTCGAGCTGATCGACAAGCTCGATCCCGACCGCGAGCCCGGCCGGCTGACCTTCATCACGCGCATGGGCGCGGGCAAGATCCGCGATGCGCTCCCGCCGCTGCTCGAAGCGGTGCGCGACTCGGGCGCCACCCCGCTGTGGGTGACCGACCCGATGCACGGAAACGGCATCACGACCCCCACCGGCTACAAGACGCGGCGCTTCGACGATGTCGTCGACGAGGTGCGGGGCTTCTTCGAGGCGCATCGCGCCGTCGGCACCTTCCCCGGCGGCATCCACGTCGAACTCACGGGGGACGACGTCACCGAGTGCCTCGGCGGCTCCGAGATGATCGACGAGAAGACGCTCGCGACGCGGTACGAGTCCCTGTGCGACCCGCGCCTGAACCATATGCAGAGCCTCGAGCTGGCGTTCCTCGTTGCCGAGGAGCTCGAGAAGCTCTAGCTCGTGCAGCTGATCAGAACGAGCCCCTGATGCGCAGGGATATCGTGCTGCCGCGCCGGACGAGGTCACCGGCTTCCGGGTCCTGGGCCTCGACCTCCGTGGCGGCGTCGAGGATCACGTCCCACAGAGTGTTGTATTCGAACGCGAACCCCTCAGCCGTGAGGGCGGCCTTGGCCTCGTCGCGCGTCATGCCGACCACGTCTGGGACCGCGACCGGTTCGGGGCCCTTCGATACGGCGAGGGTGACGCTGTCGCCCGGACTGAAGCTTCCGCCACCGTCGCGCTCGACGATGTAGACCACCAGGCCGGCGTCGAGGTCGTCGCGGAACTCCTCTCGCGTTCCGGCGACGGAGAGCTCCTTCTCGGCGAGGATCCCGGTCGCCGCCTCGACGCTCTCCCCGTAGACGTCGGGGAGCGGCCCCGCCGAGACCGACAAGCTCGCGGTGTCGCCCTCGAACGCGTCGCAGCCCTGCGTGCAGTCGACGGGGTCGCCACCGGCTCGCGGTGCGACCGAGATCGCGATGACGGTGCCGGACGCGGCATCCGTGAAGAGCTCCACTTCGGGTTCGGCGAGGGTCAGGTTGATGCCCTGAAGCGCGGCGCGGGCGTCCTCTGC
This sequence comes from Micromonospora sp. DT81.3, assembly GCF_049847225.1. NCBI lineage: Bacteria > Bacillati > Actinomycetota > Actinomycetes > Micromonosporales > Micromonosporaceae > Micromonospora > Micromonospora sp. DT81.3. The sequence goes on along the minus strand of NZ_JBNCNY010000002.1, from coordinate 88,199 downwards.
CGTGGCGCCCCCGAGTGCGGGCACCGTCTGGGGCTGCGGACCCTGGGAGATCAGCACCGTCACACTCGCGCCTTTGTCGACGCGGGCGCCCGGCTCCGGGTCCGTCGTGACCGCGAGGCCCGGTTGGACATCGAGGCTGTAGGCGGACCCTTCGACCGCCACGAGGGAGTCTTCGGCGAGGCGAGCCTGCGCGTCCGCGAACGCCTGGCCCGTGACATCCGGAACCACCGCGAGCGAGCCGGGGCCGGATCCGAGCCACCAGCCGATGCCCCCGGCGAGCGCCGCGAGCAGCAGCACGATGGCGACGATCCAGCCGCCTCGCCTGCTGCGCTTCTTCGTGCGCCGGCGCAGGAGCGTGGCGTTGTCGGCATCGCCCACGGTCGCCGCGGGCCCCGTGACGCTGGCGGGCAGCACCTTCGTGACGTCGCCGGTGGCACCGTCGTCGAGGGTCGGGATGCCGGTGGTGACGGCCGTGCGCGACACGATCGGGGTCACCCCGAGCTCGCGCTCGATTTCCCGCAGCCGGTCGAGCATCTGCTGGGCGTCGTTGGGCCGTTCATCGGGGGACTTCTCGGTCGCCCAGAGGACGAGCTCGTCCAGCGGCTCGGGCACGGAGGGGTTCCTGACGCTCGGTCGCGGCACGGAATCCGTCGCGTGCTGGTAGGCGATCTGCATCGGCTGCTCGCCCTTGTAGGGCTGCTCGCCGACGAGCATCTCGTAGAGCATGATGCCGAGGGCGTAGATGTCGCTGCGGGCATCCGCCATACCGCGGGTGACCAGCTCGGGCGCGAGGTAGGCGATCGTCCCGAGCAGCTGCTGGCCGGTCGCGGTGTTCGCGGTCGTCGCCCTGGCGAGCCCGAAATCGCCGATCTTGATGCGGCCGTCCTCGGCCAGCAGCACGTTCTCGGGCTTCACATCGCGGTGCACGATGCCCGCGCGGTGCGCCGCGGCGAGGCCCGAGAGCACGGCATCCATGATCGTGATCGTCTGGGTGATCGTGAGTCGGCGCTGCTCGCGCATCAGTTCGCGCAGGGTGATCCCCGGCAGGTACTCCATGACCAGATAGGCCATGTCGCCGTCCTGCCCCTGATCGAAGACATTGACGACGTTCGGGTCGGCCAGGCGCGCGGCCGCCCGTGCCTCCTGGATGAACCGGCTCTGGAAGACGGCATCGTCGCTGAGGTGCCCGTGCATGACCTTCAGGGCGATCCGTCGCTCGAGCCGAAGGTCGGTGGCGACGTATACGGTGGCCATGCCGCCACGGGCGATGCGGGCGCGCACGCGGTACCTGCCGTCGACAAGCCGCCCGATCAGCGGGTCGGCTTGCTGGCTCGTGCTCACGGGGAAAGTCTACGGAGGCCCGGGCCTCCGACCCCGCAGCGGCTCACCCCGCACGGGGGCCGCCGGGCGTTCAGCCCAGCGCGGCGAGCCACTGGTGGGCCGCCGCTTCCCAGCCGCCGTACCGGTCGGGGTACGCCGAGATCTGAACCGCCTGAGCCGCCTCAGTGAAGGGCATGCTCTCCCAGCCCGGGATGTCGAGCAGCCCGCGCGTGAGGTGGCCGTTGGGGTCTCCGCTGCCTCCGTAGAACGCCTGCGTGGCGCGCGTGGCATCCGACACCTGGGCCTCTGTGCCCCAGCCGGCGCTTGGGCGCTGCTGGAAGAGTCCCAGCGAATCGCGGTCGCCCCAGTCGAGGTTGCGCATCGACGATTCGACCATCGCCGTTGCGAGCGCGATCGCGATGCCTCGCTGGGACACCCCGAGCTGGCGGCCGATGCCGATGATGAGGTGCGCGTTGGCGACCTGTTCGGCGTCGAGCACGGCGGATTGCTGAGGCGGCGGTCCCGCCGGGGCAGGGGCCGGAGCCGGGGCCGGGGCGGTGGCGACGGCGAGCGTCATCGCCCCCGGAAGCGTGAGGACCTCGCCCGGGTAGATGATCGATGAGCGGGTGAGTCCGTTCGCATCGAGCACCGCCTGGGTCGTCGTGCCGTACTTGTTCGCGATACCGCTGATGGTGTCGCCTGCACCGACGGTGTGCGTGGACGCGGCGGCCGGCGGGGCGGCGGGGGCGGCCGGCGGGGCCGCGGGCTCGGGCGGCGCGGATGCCGGCGCACCCGAGATCGCGATGGTCTGACCCGGATAGATGATGGACGAGGCGTCCAGCCCGTTGGCCGCGAGCACCGCGGGCACAGTGGTGCCGTACTTCTTGGCGATCCCGCTGATCGTGTCACCCGCCGCCACAGTATGGCTTCCGGCCGGAGCAACGGGAGCCGTCGGCGGGGGAGCGACCATCGTTGCGGGAGGTGTCGGTGCAGCCGGGGCGGCGACCGTGGTGCCCGAGAGGACGAGTACCTGTCCGGGGTGGATGACGCTCGACGAGGAGAGCCCGTTCCACGCGAGCACGTCGGCTGTTCGCAGCCCGAAGCGCTGGGCGATCGCGAAGACGCTGTCTCCTGACACGACGACATGGGAACCGGGGGCCTCGACCGCGTGGGGACGAAGCTGCGGGACGGCCCCCGGCCGCATCGCGAAGGCCTTCGGCAGGGCGCCGGGCACCCCTGGGGCGCGCACCTCGCGTTCCACCCCGGCCGCGGGTGTGGCCCCCAGTGAGAGCGCGATGGAGCCGACGATCGCGGCGGGCACCGCCATCCGTGCGTAGGGACCCCCGCGGGGCCGCGTTTGTGTGTTGCGTCTCAAGGTTTCCCCCCGTTTCGACCTTCGAACCGTGTCACGGATGTTATGCGGTGTCAACGTTTGGTATGCAGAGTTACTGGTGTGACAGAAGTTAAGCAGGCCCCTGACGCACGCGAACCGCCGCCGACGCAACCCGACGGAAACGTCCGTGCGCGCAGACGCGGCGTGGTGGCACACTGGATGCGTGCCCGGAGATTCCACGCCGACCTATCCGACCGACTGGCTGACCCTGCCCGATCTCGTCGCCGTCACCGGCGAGTCACCGGGGCGCGTCCGCCGCCTCTTCGACGAGAACATGCTCGTCGGCTCCCGCCGCGACGGAACCTTCAAGGTGCCCTCGGTGTTCCTCGTCGACGGCGAGCCCCTCTCCTCGCTGCGCGGCACGATCTTCGTGTTGCACGATGCCGGCTTCACCGACGACGAGATCATCGACTGGCTGCTCAGCCCGGACGACTCCATCGGTCTCGCTCCCATCGAAGCGCTCCTCGCGGGGCGCAAGAGCGAAGTCCGCCGCGTCGCCCAGTCGCTCGCCTGACCCTTCCCGGCGCGGCTAGGACGTGCGAGCCGTCGCCGCCCGCGCCAGGTCACGCAGCTCGCCGACGGCGGCGTTGTCCAGCCGAGCGCCCGACAGCGCGCGATCGGCCTCGTGCGCGTAAGAGGAGATGAGCTCCTCGACGCGATCCAGTGCGCCGGTGTCGATGATCGTGCGCTGAAGCGACGCGATCTGTTCGCTGTCCAGCGTGGGATCGCCGATGAGCTCGTCGACGACTCGGCGGGCGGATGTCGGAAGTCCCTCGCGCGTGAGCGCGACGAGCACGGTGCGCTTCCCCTCCCGCAGGTCGTCGCCTGATGGCTTCCCGGTGACGCTCTCGTCGCCGAACACGCCGAGCACGTCGTCCCTCAGCTGGAAGGCGAGGCCGACGGGGTGGCCGAAGGCGCGCAGCGCTTCGAGCTGTGCGGGATCTGCTGCGGCCAGCGATGCGCCGATCAGCAGCGGCTGCTGGACGCTGTAGCGGGCCGACTTGAGGGATGCCACCCGCAGCGCGCGCTCGGCGTGCCGGTCATCCGGCTCTGTCACGAACGCGGACTCCTCGGCGATGTCGAGGAACTGGCCGATGGTGACGTCGCGCCGCATCAGCGCGTACTGGCGCCGCGCCGCCGCAGCGGTCGCGGCATCCATGCTCTCCAGGCCCTGCTCGAAGAGGTCATCGCTCCATGCGACGAGAAGGTCGCCGAGGAGGATGGCGGCGGAGCGACCGAAGGATCCGGCGTTCCCCGCCCATCCCGCGTCGCGGTGCAGCGCCTCGAGCGCGCGGTGCGCGGCGGGTCCGCCGCGGCGGGTGTCGGAGTTGTCGATCACGTCGTCGTGCACGAGCGCGGCGGCATGGAAGATCTCGAGTGCGGCCCCGGCAGAGACGACCGCGTCACTCGGGGCCGGATCCGCTCCCCGCGCCGACGAGACGGCGCGCCACCCGGCGAAGCAGAACCGCGCCCGGAGCCGCTTGCCACCGGTCAGAGCTGCCGCTCCCGCATCGACCAGAGCAGCCGCCTCCGGCCCCATCTCGGCCGATTCGACCCGCATTTCCTGCACGAACCTTTCCAGACGCTGAGAAACCGCTTCGATCGGGTGCGGAGAGGCTGACACGGGCCTAGCCTAGTAATCCTGGCGGCGCGTAGACTTGACGCCTAGGTGGAAATCAAGGGGGACGAATGCCACTCTCCGAACAGGAGCAGCGTCTGCTCGACGAGATGGAGCGGCACCTGCTGCGCAACGACGCGGATGTCGTCAGCGCTCCGACCGGTGCGCGCTCGCTCAGCTATCGCAACATCGTCTACGGCACGATCCTCGTGCTCGCGGGCCTCGGCGCTCTCGTCGTCGGCGTGTCCACGCAGCTCATCTGGGTCGGCGTCGTCGGCTTCGTGCTGATGCTCGGCGGAGTCATCCTCGCAGTGACCCCCATGCGCGGCGCGGCGACCGACAGCGCGCGATCGACCGGGGCACGCGCCTCGACGCCGAGCCGAACGTCCACCTCCTTCATGGACCGGATGAACGACCGCTGGGATCGTCGCCAGGGCGGCGACCGCTAAACCCAGGCTTCCGAACGCACCGACCTCCGGGTCGGTGCGTTTTTTTGTGCGCGCGCGGATTTCCTCCACCCCGATCGGCGCCGTGATCCTGCGGTTCGCGGAGCCTGTCTGCGCCCGCGCGCCGCCGTTACCATAGACGAGTGGAGTGAAGTGGAGTAAAGTGGAGCAAACCTCGAGGGTGGGCCGGAAAGAGGGGGGTGATGGCCGATGCTGCTGGGAACTCACACCCCCAAGCTCGACGACAAAGGTCGCGTCATCCTCCCCGCGAAGTTCCGGGAAGATCTCGCCGGCGGCATCGTCGTCACCCGTGGGCAGGAGCGCTGTCTTTACGTCTTCAGTTCGACGGAGTTCGAGGCGGTGCACGAGCGCATCCGGCAGGCACCGCTCAGCAACAAGCAGGCGCGCGACTTCCTGCGCATGTTCCTGTCCGGAGCGAGCGCCGAGATGCCCGACAGCCAGAACCGCATCACGATCCCGGCGCCCCTTCGCGCGTATGCCGGTCTGGAGAAGGACCTCGTCGTCACCGGCGTCGGGGCGCACGCCGAGATCTGGAACGCCGACGCCTGGAACGACTACCTGGCGGGCAACGAGTCCACGTACAGCGAGATGGAGCAGGAGGTGATTCCGGGTCTCTTCTAGGCCCCCGTTCGTGATCTCCAGCCGCTCCGCCCTGACGCCACTTCCCCGGCGCCAGGTCTGAGAGCGGAGGGGGATCAGGATCGGGGGATCGGACCCCGACATCATGAACCTCCGCGACATCCACACACCGGTCCTCCTCGAGCGCTGCATCGAACTGCTCGCGCCGGCCCTCTCGCACGACGGCGCCGTGCTCGTCGACGCCACGCTCGGCATGGGCGGTCACTCCGAGGCCTTCCTCGAGCGCTTCCCCGGCATCCACCTCATCGGGCTCGACCGCGACCGCGACGCCCTCCGCATCGCGGGCGAGCGGCTCGCACCCTTCGGCGACCGCGTCACCCTCGTGCACACCGTCTACGACGGGATCGTCGAGGCGGTGGACTCCGCCGGGTTCGAGAAGGCGGATGCCGTGCTGTTCGACCTCGGCGTCTCTTCGCTGCAGCTGGATGTCGCCGACCGCGGGTTCGCGTACTCGCAAGACGCCCCGCTGGACATGCGGATGGACCAGACGACCGGACCCACGGCGGCCGACGTCCTCGCCACCTACAGCGAGGGGCAGCTGCGCGCGATCTTCGAGCGGTACGGCGAGGAGAAGCTGTCTGCGCGCTACGCCCGATTCATCATCGCCGCACGGCGGGAGGCGCCGATCGAGCGCTCCGGCCGGCTCGTCGAAATCCTCGTCGCAGCGACCCCGGCCGCCGCCCAGCGCGCCGGTCATCCGGCGAAGCGGGTGTTCCAGGCGCTGCGCATCGAGGTGAACGCCGAGCTCGCGGCGGTGGAACGCGCGATCCCCGCGGCGCTCGCGGTGCTGCCGGTCGGGGGACGCATCGTCGTGCTCTCGTATCAGTCCCTCGAGGATCGCATCGTGAAGCGGGCGCTGTCGGCGGCCACGGCGTCCACCGCTCCGTCCGGGCTTCCCATCGAGCTGCCGGAGCACGCCCCACGCTTCCGGCTGCTGGTCAAGGGCGCCGAGCTCGCCGACGAAGAGGAGCGCGCGCGCAATCCGCGCGCCACTCCCGTGCGACTGCGGGCCGCCGAGAGAGTGAGGGATGCCGCATGAGTGCCGCCACCGCATCCACCTCGAGCCCGGAACGCCTCCCCTCCGTCTCGCCACGTCCCGCACCGGCGCGACGGCTGCGCGCCGTCGACGCGCTCGCACCACGGCGCAAGCGCCCTCGTCTGGCATACGCGATCGTCGCCGTCGCGGGAGCGATCGCCATCGGAGCCGCGCAGATGGCGCTGTCGATCGGTACGACGCAGGCCTCGTACGAGATCGCCCAGCTGAACACCCAGGTGCGCGATCTGACCTATCAGAAGCAGGCGCTCTACGACGATGTCGCCGGCCTCAGCTCGCCGCAGTATCTGGCGGCGAACGCCGCGGCGCTCGGCATGGTCATCAACGCCGCGCCCACCTACCTCCGGCTCAGTGACGGCGCGATCATCGGGACGAGCGAGGTGGCCGCCCCCACCTCGACCGTGGATGCCGTCGGCCGCAGCGAGGTCGCGAACGCACTCGTCGCCGACACGCCGCTCATCACGGCGCCCGACGCCACGATCCAGGGCGCGCCCGTCGAGACGGAGCTGCTGCCGGACGGGACCCTTCCCCAACCATTGACCGAGGGTCTGCCGACCCCGAGCACCCGGTGAGGTCATGAGCACCAGAGCCACGAGAAGCCCTCGCCGCCGCACGGTCGTAGCCCTCGGAGTCGTGCTCGCGATCCTGATCGCCTTCGTGGTGCGCCTGGTCGACATCCAGGTGGTGAACGCCGACGACCATGTCGCCGACTCCGTGCGCATGAGTCTCGGCGCATCGCGCACGCTGTACGGCACGCGAGGCCCGATCGTCGACGAGACCGGAGACGTTCTGGCCGGCAGCATCCTGCTCTACGACGGTCAGCTCGACCCCTCGAACGTGGGGCCGGTCGAGCGCAAGGCGGCGGACGGCACAGAGGTCGAGGTTCCCTGGGAGCAGACGTCCGCCGAGATCGCCGCGATCACCGGGCAGACCGCCGAAGACGTGCGGAAGATCGTCGCCGACGCGCGGGCCGACAACCCCAACTCTCAGTGGGCGCTCCTGATCCGCGGGCTCAGCACCGAGCAGTTCCGCGCACTGGCCGACCTCGAGGTGCCTTTCCTCTCCTTCGCGCCGCACCCTGCCCGCACGTACCCCGACGGCGCCGTCGGGGGCAACCTGGTGGGCTTCGTCGGCACGGACGGCGACGCCCTCGCCGGCCTCGAGCTGACCCAGGACGGCTGCCTCACGACCGAGGACGGGCACGAGTCCTACTCGGTGGGCAAGGACGGGGTCGTCATCCCGGGAACGCTGAAGACCGAGCCGGCTACAGACGGCGGCACGCTGCAGCTCACGATCAACCGCGACCTGCAGTGGTACCTGCAGCAGATGATCGCGGAGGAGGTGCAGAACCAGGCCGCGCAGTTCGGCACGGCGTTCGTCGTCGAGGTCGCCACGGGCAAGGTGCGCGCCGCGGCCGAGTACCCCTCGGTCGACCCCAACAACGTCGACGCCTCCGTCCCCGATGACCGTGGCAGTCGCATCTTCACGACGTACTTCGAACCCGGGTCCACATTCAAGGCGATCACCGCGGCGACGCTGCTCGAAGAGGGTGCGGCCACGCCGCTGACGACGGTCACGGCCTCGAGTTCGGAGTCGTTCCCCAACGGCGCCCGCATCAACGATCACTTTTCTCACCCCGCGCTGACCTACACGCTCACCGGGGCGCTCATCGACTCCTCCAACGTCGCCCTGTCGAAGTTCGGCAGCATGGTGTCGCCCGAGGTGCGGCACGACTGGCTCGAACGGTTCGGTGTCGGCAGGACGACCGACATCGGCTTCCTGGGGGAGGAAGCAGGAGAGCTGCACCCCGTCTCCGAGTGGGACAACCAGACGCTGTACACGACCACCTTCGGCCAGGCGTTCACGGTGACCGTGCCGCAGGTCGCGAGCGCGTACCAGACCATCGCGAACGGCGGGGTGCGGATGCCGCTCACGATGGTCGAGGGGTGCACACAGGCCGACGGAACCCTCGTGAAGCCTGAGCTCCCCGGCCCCGAGCGCATCATCAGCGAGACCACGGCGAAGACGACGTCGCTGATGATCGAGAACGTCGCCGTGCAGGGCGGTCTGGCCGAGTCGATCGCCGTGCCCGGCTACCGCATCGCGACCAAGACGGGGACGGCGCAGAAGTACGATCCCGTCACCAGGGGCTACAAGTCCGGCGTGTACTACACGTCGATGGTCGGCTTCGCGCCCGCAGACGACCCCGCGTACGTGGTGATGGTCACCCTCGACGAGCCGACTAAGGTAACCTCGTCTGCGGCCACCGCGCCCGCGTTCCAGAAGGCCATGACCCAGGTTCTCAAGACGTATCGCGTGATGCCGTCCTCGAGCGCAGAGCCCGAACTTCTTCCCAAGTACAAGTGACCCGCGGCGTCCGCCCGCGCACGTCCGGAGGATCGCCCCCATGATCGCGATGACGCTGGCCGAGATCGCCCGGGTGACGGGTGGGCGGCTGCACCCGGCGAGTGGCGACGAACCCGGCACGGTGATCTCCGGCGTCGTCGACACCGACTCCCGCAACATCGCCCCCGGCGGAATCTTCGTGGCGAAGCCGGGCGCCGAGACCGACGGCCACCTGTTCGTCGGCAAGGCGGTGGCGGCGGGTGCGGCGCTGGCGCTCGTCGAGCGGCACGTTGACGATGACGTCTCGCAGATCGTCGTACCCGATGTCGTGGCGGCACTCGCCGCCCTCGCAGAAGAGGTCGTCGCCCGGGTGCGCGCGAGCGGGCACCTGCGGGTCGTCGGCATCACCGGATCCAACGGCAAGACGACGACGAAGAATCTGCTCGCCCGCATCCTCTCGGGCGAGGGCGAGACCGTCGCTCCGATCGCCTCATTCAACAACGAGGTCGGGGCGCCGCTCACCATGCTGCGGGTGACCGCATCGACGCGCTTCCTGGTGAGCGAGTTCGGCGCCAGCGCTCCGGGCGAGATCGCGCGGCTGGCGGGTCTGGTGACGCCCGACGTCGGTGTCGTGCTCATGGTCGGCATGGCCCACGCCGGCGGCTTCGGCGGTATCGAGGCCACCGTGAAGGCCAAGCAGGAGCTCGTGGAGGCGGTCCGGCCCGGCGGGCTCGCCGTGCTCAACGTGGACGACGCAAGAGTGGCATCGATGGCCGCGGCCGCCAGCGAACGGGGCCTCGCGGTCCGCTGGTTCGGACGCGGGGAATCCGCTGACGTGCGCGCCGACGACATCGACGTCACCGCGCGCGGCACGGTGCTCACCGTCACGGCGGACGGGGCATCCGCGCCCCTGCGCCTTCGGGTGCTCGGCGCTCATCACGTGATGAACGCCCTCGCGGCGATCGCCGCCGCCACCGCCCTCGGCGTCACACTCGAGGACTGCGTCGCCCGGCTGGAGACGGTGGAGATCGCCGAGCGCTGGCGTATGCAGCCGCTGGGTTCCGAGCGGGTCCGGATCATCAACGACGCCTACAACGCCAGCCCGGACTCGATGGCGGCGGCCCTTCGCACCCTCGCGCAGATCACCGGTCCCGGCGAGCGGTCGGTGGCGGTGCTCGGCGCCATGAGCGAGCTCGGGGAGTACGCCGAGGACGAGCACGACCGCATCGGACTGCTCGCCGTGCGGCTCGGCATCCGGCGCATCGTCGTCGTCGGAGGCGACGCCCGCCGCATGTTCCTGGAGGCCGTCGCTCAGGGATCGTGGGACGGCGAGGCCGTGTTCTTCCCCGATGCGGATGCCGCGTTCGAGTACCTGCGCGGTGAGCTGCGGGACGGCGACCGGGTGCTGGTCAAGTCCTCCAACTCGGCGGGCCTGCGGCACCTGGGCGATCGTCTGGGAGACTTGTTCTCGTGAGATCACTCCTGATGGCGGCGGCGATCTCCCTCTCGTTCACGCTTTTCCTCACGCCCGTCTTCCTTCGTCTGTTCCGCAAGTGGGGCTGGGGGCAGGTCATCCGCACCCCCGAAGCCATCGAGAACCCGAGCCACGGCGAGAAGCGCGGCACCCCCACCATGGGCGGCACCATCTTCATCGTGGGAACGCTCGTCGGCTATCTGGTCGGCGGCTACATGGGGAACAATCCACCGACCGTCTCCGGCTGGCTCGTCGTGTGGATGATGGTGGGCTTCGGCATCGTCGGCTTCATCGACGACTTCATGAAGGTCCGGAGTCAGCGAAGCCTGGGGCTGTCGGGCTGGCGGAAGATCCTCGGCCAGGTTCTCGTGGCCGTCCCGTTCGGCATCCTCGCCCTGGGTTTCCGCAACAGCGCCGGGGAGGCGCCGGCCTCTCCGTACGTGTCCATCTTCCGTGACGTGCCGGCGCTGTCGTTCTTCGCCGTCGGCCTGGTGCTCGGGTGGATCCTCTACCTGCTCTGGATCACGTTCATCGGCGTCGCGTTCTCGAACAGCGTGAACGTCACCGACGGGCTCGACGGCCTCGCGGCCGGAGCCGGCATCTTCGTCGTCGGCGCCTACAGCCTCATCGCGTTCTGGCAGTTCCAGCAGGTGTGCACGGGCGAGGGGCTCGCTCCGGCGCTGCAGCCCGCCTGCTACAACACGCGGGACCCCTTCGACCTCGCGATCGTGTCGGCCGCGTTCATCGGCGCCCTCATCGGCTTCCTGTGGTGGAACGCGCCGAAGGCGAACGTCTTCATGGGGGATGTCGGATCCATGTCGATCGGCGGGGTGATCGCCGCGATGGCGATTCTGACCCGCACCGAGCTGCTCGCCGTGCTCGTCGCCGGCGTCTTCGTCATCGCGCCGGGCTCCGTCATCCTGCAGCGGCTGTACTTCAAGCTCACCCGCGGCAAGCGGCTCTTCCTGATGAGCCCGCTCCACCATCACCTCGAGATGCGGGGCTGGCCCGAGATCACGATCGTCGTGCGGATGTGGATCATCGCCGGGATGCTGGCGGTGTCGGGCATCGGGCTCTTCTACGTCGAGTGGCTCTCGCGCACATGAGCCCATCCCGCCTGGACTCGCTCACGAGCTGGCACGCGGACTGGCACGGGCTGCGGGTCGTCGTGCTCGGACTCTCGGTCACCGGCTTCTCGGTCGCGGACACACTGGTGGAGCTCGGTGCGGACGTGCTCGTGGTCACCGAGCGCGCCGACGAGGAGTACGCGCGGCTGCTGCCGGTGATCGGCGCCGCGCTCTGGGAGGGTCCGCTGGATGACGTGCCCGGCGCGCTCACGGCGCAGCGACCGGATGTCGTCATCGCCTCCCCGGGCTTCGCCCCCGCGCATCCCGTCATCGCGTGGGCCCTCCGCACCGGCGTGCCGCTGTGGGGCGACGTCGAACTGGCGTGGCGGGTGCGGGACAAGGTCCTCCGCCCCGACGGCTCGTCCGCGGCGTGGGTGCTCGTCACGGGCACCAACGGCAAGACGACGACCACCCGGCTCGCCGCATCGATGATGGTCGCGGGGGGCATGCGCGCGGCGCCGTGCGGCAACATCGGCGTCCCCGTGCTCGACGCTGTCCGGGACCCGGCCGGCTTCGACGCCCTGGTGGTGGAGCTCTCAAGCCACCAGCTCTGGTACCTCGGGCTCTCCGAGCCCGCCGGCCAGCTCTCGCCCCACGCCAGCGTGTGCCTCAACCTCGCCGATGACCACCTGCTCTGGCACGGATCATTCGACGCCTACCGCGATGCCAAGGCCGTGGTCTACCGGAACACCCGCGTCGCGTGCGTCTACAACAAGGCGGACATCGCCACTCAGGCGATGGTGGAGGACGCCGAGGTCACCGAGGGCGCCCGGGCGATCGGGTTCGACCTCGGGGTACCGGGGCCGAGCGACCTGGGCGTCGTGGACGGCATCCTCGTCGACCGCGCGTTCCTCGAGGAGCGCCGCACGTCGGCGCTGGAGCTCACCACCGTCGCGGACCTCGCCGCCCGTGGACTTGCCGCGCCCCACATGGTCGCGAACGTGCTCGCGGCGAGCGCCCTCGCGCGGGCGCTCGGTGTGGAGCCGGCCGCGATACGCGACGCCCTGGACGGATTCCGGCTCGACCCGCACCGCATCGAGGTCGTCGCCGCGGCCGCCGGTGTGGTCTGGGTGGATGACTCCAAGGCGACGAACCCCCATGCCGCTGCTTCCTCGCTGGCGGCCTTCCCCGGCGCCATCTGGGTCGTCGGGGGACAGCTGAAGGGTGTCGACATCGGCGATCTGGTCGCGCGGCGGGGGGCGGCGAGCAAGGCGGCGATCGTGATCGGGGTGGACCGGGCCGAAGTGGTCGCGGCGTTCGCGCGACACGCGCCCGCGGTTCCCCTCTTCGAGGTCGACCACGATGAGACTGGAGACGTCATGGCCCGTGTCGTCGAACTGGCGGCGGCGATCGTGCACGACGGGGACGTTGTACTGCTGGCCCCCGCCGCCGCATCGTTCGACCAGTTCACCGACTACGGCGACCGCGGCCGCCGGTTCGCCGGGGCCGTGCGGGACTGGATCGAGAGAGGGACTGCACGTGGCGACGACGCAGACCCCGGCGACGAGTACCCCGAGGGCGAAGGCTCCGGCGACGAGCACCTCGAAGGCCCCGAAGCCGGCCGATAGGCCCCGCTCCCGCCCCGCGCCGCTCCCGGACTCCGCGCCCAAGCGCGGCCTCGCGGCGCGCGTGTCGCTCGGCCGGGTCTTCGCGCCGGTGCCCAGCGAGTTCCTGCTGATCGCCTCGACGGCACTGATGCTCACCGGGTTCGGGCTCGTGATGGTGCTCTCGGCGACGTCGGCGACGTCCACCGCATCCGGAGCCGGCCCCTACGATGCCGTCATCCGCCAATCCGTATTCGCACTGATTGGCGTGCCGCTGATGTTCATCGCCAGCCGGTTCCCGATCAGCTTCTGGAAGCGGATCGCCTGGCCGGCGCTCTTCGCGACGGTGGTGTTCCAGCTGCTCGTGTTCACTCCGCTGGGCTTCGAGAACGCCGGAAACCGCAACTGGATCGTCATAGCGGGAGTCCAGGCTCAGCCCTCCGAGTTCCTGAAGCTCGGTCTCGCCCTGTGGGTGGGGTACGTGCTGTTCCGCAAGCAGACGCTGCTGGGGCTCTGGCGGCACGTGTTCATCCCGCTCGTACCCGTGGCCGTGCTCGTGATCGGGTCGGTCATGGCCGGTGACGACCTCGGCACCGTGATGATCCTGGTGCTCCTGGTGCTCGGTGCGCTGTTCTTCTCCGGCGTCAAGCTGCGCATCTTCATCCTTCCGCTGCTCGGTGCGGCCGCGGCCGTCGCCTACTTCGCCGTGACCAGCCCCGACCGCGTGCGGCGGTTCCTCAGCTTCCTCAACCCGAACTGCCTCGCCGACTACTACAACGACTGCTACCAGCCGCTGCACGGCATCTGGGGCCTCGCGGGTGGTGGCGTCTTCGGCCTCGGCCTCGGCAACTCCAAGGAGAAGTTCGACTGGCTCCCCGAGGCGCAGAGCGACTACATCTTCGCGATCGTCGGCGAGGAGCTCGGGCTCATCGGCTGCGCCGTGGTGCTCGCGCTGTTCGCCCTCTTCGCCGTGGGGGCCTTCCACGTGATCCGCAAGACGGACGACCCCTTCGTCCGGATCGTCTCCGGTGCCATCACGGTCTGGATCCTCAGCCAGGCGCTCATCAACATCGGGGTCGTGCTGCGGGTGTTCCCCGTGCTGGGCGTCCCGCTGCCGTTCATGTCGCAGGGCGGCACCGCCCTGATGTCGGTGCTGATCGCCTGCGGCGTGCTGCTCTCGTTCGCCCGCTCGCTCCCGGTCCGGACGGCGGGTCGCGCGCGGGCCACGCGTCCGCCGCGATCCGCGAGGCGTGCGAAGATTCCGGCGTGACGACTTACCTTCTGGCCGGCGGGGGAACCGCCGGCCACGTCAACCCGCTGCTCGCCGTGGCCGATGGCCTGCGCGCGCGGGATGCCTCCGCGGACGTGCTCGTGCTCGGAACGAGAGAGGGTCTGGAGGCGCGCCTCGTACCCGAACGCGGCTTTGAGCTGGTGTTCGTCGACAAGGTTCCGTTCCCCCGGAGGCCCGACCGTGCCGCCGCCGCGTTTCCCACGCGCTTCCGCCGTGCGATCTCTCAGGTGCGCACGATCATCCGCGAGCGCGGGGTGGACGTCGTGGTGGGTTTCGGCGGCTACGCGTCGGCACCGGCCTATGTGGCCGCGCGCCGCGAGCGCGTGCCCGTCGTGGTGCACGAGGCGAACGCGCGGCCGGGGCTCGCGAACGTCCTGGGCGCGCGGCGGGCCGCCGGTATCGGCGTGGCGTTCGAGGGGACGCCGCTGCGCGGCGCGCGCGTCGTCGGGATGCCGCTCCGCCGCGAGGTCGTCGAGCTCGATCGCCGGGGGATGCGGTCCGAGGCGGCCGCGTTCTTCGGGCTGGATGCCGGGCGTCCCACCCTGCTGGTCTTCGGCGGGTCGCTCGGCGCGCAGCGCCTGAACGAGGCCCTCGCGGGCTCGTGGCGCGACATCCTGGCGGCCGGATGGCAGCTCATCCACGTCACGGGTGAGCGAGCGACGCTCGAGGACCCCGGCGTCCCCGGCTACGCGATGCGGCGCTACGTCGACCGGATGGACCTGGCCTTCGCCGCCGCGGATGCGATCGTCTCGCGAGCGGGAGCGGCGACGGTCAGCGAGATCAGCGCTCTCGGCATCCCGGCCATCTACGTCCCCTATGCGGTCGGCAACGGCGAGCAGCGGCTGAACGCGCGCTCGGCGATCGAGGCCGGCGCGGCAGTCCTTCTGGAGGACGCCGGGTTCACGGCCGATCGGGTGCGCAGCGATGTCATTCCACTGCTGACCGATCGCGGCCGGATCGACGCGATGGCCGCGGCCGCGGCATCCATCGGCACCCGCACCGGCACCGAGAACGTGATCGCGATGGTCGACGAGGCACTCGCGCGCTGATCCCGGCCTCCACCGCTCACTCGGCGCCAACTGCGAGTGATGGGCCTGCGCACCCGCATATTGCGACGACTGAGCCGGGCCAGGGCGGGGAGCAGACGCCGCTCGGGCGCGCCGGGAGGGCCTTCCCCGGAGGCCAACTTAGGATTGACCCGTCATGATCTCACCCGATTTGAGCCTTCCCATCCCCGAGCACATCGGCGCCGCGCACTTCATCGGCATCGGCGGATCGGGCATGAGCGGCCTCGCCCGCATGTTCCTCGCCGCCGGCATCCCGGTCTCCGGATCCGACCGCGCCGACAGCGCAGCGCTGCGCGACCTCGAGCAGCGGGGCGCCACGGTCTACGTCGGGCACGATGCCGCACACCTCGGCGACGCCGACACGGTGATCCACACGGGCGCCATCTGGCCCCAGAATCCGGAGTTCGTCACGGCCAAGCAGCGGGGGATGCCCGTCATCCACCGTTCGCAGGCCCTGTACTGGCTCATCGGCGGGCGCCGGCTCGTGTCGGTCGCCGGGGCGCACGGCAAGACCACCTCCACGGGAATGATCGTCACGGCTCTCCGGGCGCTCGGGGCCGACCCGAACTTCGTGAACGGCGGAGTCATCGCGCAGCTCGGCGCATCGAGCGGCACCGGGGCCGATGACCTCTTCGTCGTCGAGGCCGACGAATCGGACGGCACATTCCTGCTCTATGACACCTCGGTGGCGCTCGTCACCAACATCGACGCCGACCACCTCGACCACTACGGCTCGGCGGAGGCCTTCGACGACGCCTTCGCGCGGTTCGCCGACAAGGCACGCGAGGCCGTGGTCATCTCGGCGGATGACCCGGGCGCCGTACGCGTCGCGGAAGGGCTGTCCCACCAGCAGGTCCTGACCTTCGGCGAGGCGGAACGGGCGCAGGTGCGCGTCACCGACATCCGAACGGACGGACCGGTCGCCTTCACGATCACGCACGACGGCGAGTCGGTCGCCGCTCGCCTCGCGATTCCCGGCGCGCACAACGCCATCAACGCGGCCGGCGCCGTGGCGGTCCTGAGAACGCTCGGCTACGACCTGGCGCCCGCCGTCCGCGCGGTGGAGGGCTTCGAGGGCACGGTGCGCCGCTTCGAGCTGCACGGAGTCGAGCGGGGGGTCAGCGTCTTCGACGACTATGCGCACCACCCCACCGAGGTCGCGGCGGCGCTCGCGGCGGCACGAACGGTCGTGGGGGACGGGCGCATCATCGCCGTGCACCAGCCGCACACCTATTCCCGCACGCAGCACATGTTCCGCGAGTTCGCCGAGGTGCTCGAGTCGCACGCCGATCACACGATCGTGCTCGACGTCTACGGCGCCCGGGAAGACCCCATACCCGGCGTGACGGGCGAACTCGTCTCCGGTGCCTTCGCCGACCCGGCCCACGTGCATTTCGTGTCGGACTGGCAGGATGCGGCCGACTACACCGCGGCGGTCGCCCGCGACGGCGACTACGTCATCACGCTCGGCTGCGGCAACGTCTACCAGATCATCCCGCAGGTGCTGGGGGCCCTCGAGCGCACGGCGCCCGTGACTCGGGCTTCGGCATCGCGCGGTACGGGGGACTAGGGATGCGGCGGCCGACGCCTCTTCCGGTCCCGGCGCGAAAGGCGCCGGAGCCGGCGGCGGGAGCGCCGTCGAGAGAGGCGACCGGATCCGTCGCGGTCCGGGCGCGGAACGAGGCCTTCGAGCCGCTCCCGGTCATCGAGCCGAATCCGGTCACGGACGCGACCGGGGTCGATGAGCCCCTGCCCGTGGCCGATCCCGACCGTGTCTCCGCACCCGTGGTGGTGCACGACCCCACCGCGCGTACCGAACCGATTCCGGTGGTGGGTTCCGCAGCTGTGGTGAGGTCTGCGGCCGTGGTGGCGACGGAACCCGCGGGGGCGACGGGCACAGTGCCGCCGATGCAGACAGTGGTGCCGGCGGGAACGGTGTCCTCGCCCGGTGCCCCGAGCGAGCCTTCGGTCACCACCGAGACGCCGGCGCGCCCCGGAGCGTCGCCGAGCGCCACGCCCGACCCGGAACCCGATCAGGTGCGGCTCCGTGACGTCTGGCGCGCCAGCCGGGCCAGACGCAAGGCGCTGCGCGCCGAGGTGCGCCGCTTCACCGTGCGCGCACGCCGCCGGCGTGCCGTCTGGATCGGGGCCGCGGCATCCCTGCTCCTGCTGGTGCTCGGATCGCTCGGCGCGGCCTACAGTCCCCTCTTCGCGGTCGAGCGGATCCGTATCCTCGGGGCCGAGCAGCTCGACACTGCGGCCGTCGAGGCGGCGCTCGCCGACGAGGTCGGCACGCCGCTGCCCCTCGTCGATGCCAGCGCGGTGAAAGCAGCGCTGCTCGCGTTCCCCCTCATCGAGACGTACACGCTGGAAGCCCGTCCCCCGCACGACCTCGTCGTGCGCGTCGTGGAGCGCACGCCGATCGGAGCAGTGGCGTCCGCGGCCGGCTTCACCGTGGTGGATGCCGCGGGCGTCGCCCTCTCCACGACCGCCGCGGCCCCCGCGGGCCGGCCGCTGATCACCGCGCGCGGCGGAGTGAAATCCGACGCGTTCTCGGCGGTCGGGCTGGTCATGCGCTCGCTTCCCGCCCAGATCCGCGGGCAGGTCACCGCGGTGGCGGCCACGTCGCCGGACGACGTCACTCTGACGCTCGGAGGCACCGACACGCAGGTCGTCTGGGGCAGCGCCGAGGAGTCGGCGATGAAGTCCGTCGTGCTGCAGACCACGATGGCGGCCCGCCCCCCGGCCGATGTCAGTGTCTACGACGTGTCCTCCCCCACGGCCGTCGTCGTGCGCTGACGAGCGCCACACGACATTCCGCTCCAGAATGTGCGACACGCCCGCCGTGTTCCCGGCCATGGCGAGGCATCCGCTTAGCGTCTGTCTTAGGAATTGCATACCGAGCAATTCTTTACACCTCTAGTAGAGGTTGAAGGTTTTGAACCAGGTTCAGGACAGACGGAGGCCGGCATGAGCCAGAACCAGAACTATCTCGCGGTGATCAAGGTCGTCGGCGTCGGCGGCGGCGGCGTCAACGCCGTGAACCGCATGATCGAACTCGGCCTCCGCGGCGTCGAGTTCATCGCCATCAACACCGACGCGCAGGCGCTGCTGATGAGCGACGCCGACGTCAAGCTCGACGTCGGCCGCGAGCTCACACGCGGGCTGGGCGCGGGCGCCGACCCCGAGGTCGGGCGTCGAGCCGCCGAGGACCACGCGGAGGAGATCGAGGAGGCTCTCGCCGGCGCCGACATGGTGTTCGTGACGGCCGGCGAAGGCGGTGGCACGGGCACCGGCGGAGCTCCGGTGGTCGCCCGCATCGCGAAGTCGATCGGCGCCCTGACCATCGGTGTCGTGACGCGCCCGTTCTCCTTTGAGGGACGCCGCCGTCAGAGCCAGGCCGACGCGGGCGTCAGCAAGCTGAAGGAAGAGGTCGACACCCTCATCGTCGTCCCGAACGACCGCCTCCTCGAGATCAGCGATCGCGGCATCTCGATGATCGAGGCGTTCGCCACGGCCGACCAGGTGCTGCTCGCCGGTGTGCAGGGCATCACCGACCTCATCACCACGCCCGGTCTCATCAACCTGGACTTCGCCGACGTGAAGTCGGTCATGCAGGGTGCCGGATCGGCGCTCATGGGCATCGGGTCCGCTCGTGGCGCCGACAGGGCGATAAAGGCGGCGGAGCTCGCCGTCGAATCGCCCCTGCTCGAGGCGAGCATCGAGGGCGCCCATGGCGTGCTGCTCTCGATCCAGGGCGGGTCCAACCTCGGCATCTTCGAGATCAACGACGCGGCGCAGCTCGTAAAGGAGGCGGCGCACCCCGAGGCGAACATCATCTTCGGAACGGTGATCGACGACACCCTCGGCGACGAGGTGCGGGTGACGGTCATCGCGGCCGGCTTCGACAGCGGCGAGCCCACCGTGCGGCTCGACGCTCCGCTCGCGGCCACCCGTCCTGCGCCGGCGCTGCCCGCGCCCGTTGAGGAGGTCGCCGAGGTGCGGAGCGAGGTGCGCGAGAAGGTCTCGGTCGGTGCCGCCTCTTCGTCCCCGGTGCTGCCGGAGACCAGCAGCTACGACTCGGCCTTCGGTGACGACGACCTCGACATCCCCGACTTCCTGAAGTAGCGGGACACGTGGATGAGGCTGAGGAGCCACGCAGCCTCGAAGCGCGGCGCACCGGCGAGCTCGAAGAGCGGCTCGCAGGTGTCGACGCACGGATCGCCGAGGCGGCCCGGGCGGTGGGCCGGGATCCCGGCGAGCTGACCCGGATCGTGGTCTCGAAGTTCCACCCGGCGGAGCTGGTGCGCGAGCTCCACGCCCTCGGGGTGCGCGACTTCGGGGAGAACCGGCAGCAGGAGTTCACGGCGAAGGCAGCGGAGGTCGGTGCGCTGCACGGCATCCGCTGGCACTTCATCGGCCAGGCGCAGACGAACAAGGCACGATCGATCCGGAAGGCGGCGACCGCGGTGCACTCCCTCGATCGAGCACGCCTCGCCGACGCCCTCGATGCGGCGGCGGAGGGGGGACCGACCCTCGATGTGCTGCTTCAGGTGAACCTCACGGACGACGCGGACCGCGGAGGCGTCGCACCCGCCGAGATCGAGTCTCTGGCCGAGCACGTCGCCGGCTGCGACACCCTCGCGCTGCGCGGCGTGATGGGCGTGGCGCCGCTCGACGAACCTGCACCGGCGGCGTTCGAGCGACTGCGCGGATACGCCGACCGCGTGCGGTCGATCGTGCCGCAGGCCACCTGGATCTCGGCGGGAATGACAGCCGATTTCGCCGACGCGATCGCGTTCGGTGCGACACACCTAAGGATCGGGTCCGCAATCACGGGCCCACGACCGGCACGGGGTTAATCTCAATGAAGACGAGCAACACGGAGGATGCGATGTCGAACCCGCTCAAGAAGACCATGGTGTACCTGGGCCTCGCCGATGAGGAGGAAGCCTACGAAGAGGCGCCTCAGCCGGCTGCGCGTGGTACTCGCGAGAGCTCGCGCGACGTCGAGGCCAAGGCGCCCGTCACTCCGCTGCGCCGCCCCGCCGTGGTGCGCCAGCCGATCGTGGGCGCCGTCAGCGAGATCCTCACCGTGCACCCGAAGCAGTATCGCGACGCGCAGGTGATCGCTGAGAACTTCCGCGAGGGCATCCCCGTGATCATCAACCTGTCGCAGATGAGCGATGCCGATGCTCGCCGCCTGATCGACTTCGCAAGCGGGCTGTCGCTGGGCCTGTACGGACGCATCGAACGCGTCACCAGCAAGGTCTTCCTGCTGTCGCCGGAGAACGTGGCGGTCTCGGGTGACGGTGCGATCGCGCAGGCGGATGCCGAGTCCGCCTCGTTCGCACCGTAGGGTAGGGGTGTGCTCCAGCTCGTCTTCGGGATCCTCAACGCGCTGCTGCTGCTCTACATCTTCGTGCTGTTCGGACGGCTGATCCTCGAGTACATCCCGATCTTCAACAGGGAGTGGCGCCCGAAGGGCGGATTCCTCGTCATCGCCGAAGTGATCTACACGATCACCGACCCGCCGATCAAGTTCTTCCGTCGTTTCATCCCCCCGCTGCGGGTCGGCGCCATCGCCATCGACTTCGCCTTCGCGCTGACGATGCTGCTGTGTTTCATCCTGCTCGCGGTCACCAGATCGCTCGCCGGCTGACCCTTCGACACGCTCCGCGACCGCCGACTATGCTTGCTAGAGCGTTGCCGTCCTGGCGAGAAACTGCCTGACTCTGGCCAGCGTCCCGAACTCATCGAAAGAGGAGCCACCATGGCATTGACCCCAGATGACGTCGTCACCAAACAGTTCCAGCACGTCCGGTTCAAAGAGGGCTTCGACCCGGACGAGGTCGACGACTTTCTGGACGAGATCGTCGTCGAATGGCGCAAGACGATCGCGGAGAACGAAGAGCTGAAGGCCAAGCTCGCCCAGTACGAGTCGGGCGAGACCCCCCAGCCCGTCGCCGCGGCTCCCGACGAAGAGGCCAAGCCCGAGCCCGTCGCCGAGACGCCCCGTGTCGCCGATGGCACGCCTCCCGTCGCCGCCAGTGCCGGCATCATCGAGCTCGCCCAGCGGCTGCACGACGAGCACGTCGCCGAGGGCAAGGCCCAGCGCGATCAGCTCATCTCGGACGCGCAGTCCGAGGCCGCCCGCATCCTCTCCGAGGCGGAGCAGAAGCAGCGCGAGCAGCTCGACAGCCTCGAACGCGAGCGCGGTGTGCTCGAGTCCCGCATCACCGAGCTCCGCCAGTTCGAGCGCGACTACCGCGCACAGCTGCGCAGCTACATCGAAGGCAAGCTCCGCGACCTCGAGACCACGGCGGCCTCGTCGGGTTCGACTCCGGTCTCTGCCATCGGCCTCTAGGCCGGGCCTTTGACCCGCCGAGCCCCCCTGAGAACGGCGGCGGCCGGCACCATCATCGCGATCCTCGCGGCGCTGGTGCTGGCCGCCGATCAGTTCACCAAGTACCTCGCCATCGAGAACCTGCCGCCGGAGGAACCGGTGCCGGTGATCGGCGAATTCCTCGTCTTCTACCTGGTTCGAAACCCCGGCGCCGCCTTCTCGCTCGGCGAAGGGGTCACCTGGATCTTCACCATCGCCCTCGCCGCGGTGGCGGTGGGGATCGTGTGGCTCATCACGCGCGTGCACTCGAGGCTCTGGGCCGTCGTGCTCGGGCTGCTGCTGGGCGGTGTGCTGGGCAATCTGACCGATCGTCTGCTCCGCACCCCGGGCTTCGCCGTCGGCCACGTCGTCGACTTCATCTCCACTCCGTGGATGATGCCCGCGATCTACAACATCGCCGACATCTTCATCGTCACGTGCATGATCGCCGTGGCGCTGCTCGTCCTGTTCGGCATCCGCCTCGACGGCACGCGCGAGCGTCGCGAGCGCGCGGCCGAGAGCGAACCGGATGCCGCGGGCGATGCCCCGGCCGGCACGGACGAACCCTCGAAGGCCTGACGTGGAGACGAGGAGCATGCCCGTCCCCGATGGGCTGGACGGAGTGCGCGTCGACGCCGGACTCGCGAAGATGCTCGGATTCTCGCGGACGTTCGCGGCGGAGGTCGCCGAGGCCGGCGGCGTCGTCCTGGACGGCGGGGTGCTGGGAAAATCCGACCGGCTGCACGCGGGAGCGTGGCTCGAGGTGTCGTGGCGGGCCCGCGACGAGCCGACCATCGTCCCCGTGGTGGTGGATGACCTCGGCATCGTCTACGACGACGACGAGATCGTGGTGGTCGACAAGCCGAGCGGGGTCGCGGCGCACCCCTCCGTCGGCTGGGAGGGACCGACCGTCCTCGGTGCCCTCGCCGGCGCCGGATTCCGCATCGCGACGACCGGTGCCGCCGAGCGCCAGGGCGTCGTGCATCGCCTCGATGTGGGCACGAGCGGCCTCATGGTCGTGGCCAAGACGGAGCGTGCGTACACCGTGTTGAAACGGGCCTTCAAGGAGCGCGAGGTGGAGAAGATCTACCACGCCGTCGTGCAGGGGCATCCGGACCCGCTCGCCGGGACGATCGATGCGCCCATCGGCCGGCATCCGACCCACTCGTGGAAGTTCGCGGTCACACCGACCGGCAAGGACTCCGTGACCCACTACGAGACCCTCGAGGCGTTCCGGGGCGCCGCCCTGCTGGAGATCCACCTCGAGACGGGGCGAACCCACCAGATCCGGGTGCACATGGCGGCCCATCGGCATCCCTGCGTGGGCGACCCCCTCTATGGCGGCGACCCGATCCTCGCCGCGCGACTGGGACTGACGCGGCAATGGCTGCACGCCCGCCAGCTCTCCTTCGACCATCCGGCGACCGGCGACCGGGTCACGTTCTCATCGCCGTACCCGGCGGATCTCGCGCACGCGCTCGAGGTGCTGCGCGCCGACTGAGCGCGCGGCAGTCGATCGGGATCCGGCGTTGCCGGGTGTCGGTGGGGCGCGGCATCCTGGACCGCATGACGATCACGGTGCGGCCCGCGACGGTCTTCGACGACGTGAAGGCGATGGTGGGGCCGAAGAACCCCGAGTCGAACGTCTGCTGGTGCCTGAGCTACCGCATCCCCGCGAAGCTGAACGGGGAGCTGCGCGGTCCGCAGCGCGGGGAGTTCGTTCGTGCGCTGTGCGCCGAGACGCCCGCGCCGGGAGTGCTGGCGTACGACGGCGACGAGGTCGTCGGGTGGGCGGCCGTGGCGCCGCGGGCGAACACGACCTTCGCGCGCAACCGCAAGATCCCGCACGTGGACGACCTCGAGGCATGGTCGCTGTGGTGCATCCGGACACGTCCGGGTCATCGAGGGCAGGGGATCTCCCACGCCCTCATCGAAGGAGCCGTGCAGTTCGCGAAGGCGAACGGCGCCCCCGTGATCGAGGGCTACCCGGTAGACAACCAGGGCAGAAAAGTCGACCAGACGATGGCCTACGTCGGCACGAGGTCGATGTTCGAGAAGGCGGGGTTCGAAAAGGCAGCCGATACGGATTCGGTGTCCGGAGGCATACCGCGCGTGGTGATGCGCCTGGATCTGCGCTGACCGCTCAGCGCGGACGGCCGCCGTCGAACCGGGCCGGGTCGTCCTCGGCGAGCGCGAGCGCGATGTTGCGCACATGCTCGGGGGTCGTGTCGCCCAACTCCTCGAGCCCGCGCCACGACACCTCGGTGAGCTCGCCATCGGCCGGATGCGGATCGCCCGCCACCCATTCGCACCGGAACACGAGATCGAGATAGTCCACCTGATCGCCGTTCGGGTAGGTCATGCGGGGGAGCGCGCGCACGAGCGCCAGGCGGGTCACGCGCACGTCGACCCCCGCTTCCTCCACGCATTCACGCACGGCCGCATCCGCCGGCTGCTCGCCGGGGTCGACGATGCCGGACACGCACTCCAGGTGCCCGTTGTCGGCGCGCCGTCCGAGCAGCACCTTCTCGTCGCGGAACACCACCGCGGTGACGCCCACCAGGGGGAGGGGAGCGGTGCCGATGGAGCGGCGCAGCTCGAGAACGAAGTCAGGGGTCGCCATGAGGCAAGCCTACGAGGAGGCATCTCGTGCCCGGCGCGCGAGCGTGGGACGATGCAGAATGTGAACCGGATGCGCCGAAATCGGCAATCCTTAACGTGAGCGCAGACAGCGAGATCATACGACGGTCGATCGATGTCCCGTCCGCCTTCGCCGAGCTCTTCGAGCGACACGCGAAGGTCATCGGCGCGTTCGCCGCACGGCGAGTCGGGTCCGACGCCGCCCAGGACATCCTGAGCGAGACGTTCCTGGTCGCCTTCCGCCGACGGCGTGATTTCGACCCCTCGTGGGACTCCGCGAAGCCGTGGCTGCTGGGCATCGCGACCCGGCTCATCGGAAAACACCGGGGCAAGGAGGCGGCGCAGTGGAGGGCATTCGAGGCCTCCGCGGGAGGCGCCGAGACGTGGTCCGACGGCGCCATCGACGCGCTCGTGAAGCGAACGGATGCCGCGGCGGCTCTTCGGGCGCTCGCCCCCCGGATCGCGGCCCTCACGGCGCGCGACCGCGACACTCTGCTGCTCTACGCCTGGGGCGATCTCACCTATGAGCAGATCGCGGTGGCTCAGGGGATCCCCGTCGGCACGGTGCGCTCCCGACTGAATCGGGTCCGCCGCAAGCTGTCGCCGCCGGACATCAAGCCGGATCACCGTCAACCATGGACCAAGGAGGAGGAAGCCAATGGACGCCTTGGATCGCGTGCGTGAGATCGGCGCAGACGCCGAGCTCACGGAAGAGCAGCTGGCCTCCGCGCTTCAGAAGGTGCGACGCGGTCTGCTGCCGGACCCGGCGCCGCGCAGACGCGCCCGGCTGTGGATCGGGATCGGCGGACTCGTGGCAGCGGGAGCCGCGACGACGGCGGTCGCCATCGCCCTCTCCGCACCACCCGCCGCGGTGGTCGAGGCGGTCACACCGCCACCGGCCGCCCCGGACGTGACGGTCACGACCGAGCCCGAGCCCGAGCCGACGACGACGCCCACCCCGGCGCCGACGATGCCACCGGTGACGGCCGCCTCCGTGCTCGAAGGGGCCGCCGCGCTGGCCACGACCTCCGCCGGGTCCGCGATCGCCGACGACGGGTACCTGCGCATCGATCACCGCACGGAGCAGCTCGTCCTCTATGCCGCCGATGCCCCCAACTCGCCCTACAACGCATCCCGCGAGAGCGCGACGGCGGCCTGGGTGGTGGCCGGGACCTACTCGACCTTTATCCCCGCCGATCGCTCAGGCGAATGGGTGAGGGTGTTCCAGCCCGAGAAGCAGCTCCTGTCGCTCTACGGGACGGACGCCGAGCCCCTCGCCGCGGACTGGCTGGGGATGACTCTCAAGGAGGTCATCGTGAACCGCTACCAGGGCGGCCTCGGCGACCCGGGCGATGAGACCTATCCGACGTACGGGTCGGATGCGTACTTCGCACAGATGCCCCGCGATCCCCAGGCGCTCATCGACTGGAATCGGGCGCGGCTGAGCGCCGGCAACGTCCAGGACCTGGACGAGGGCGTCGTGACCGTGCTCACTCAGGATCTCGAGCTCAATGCCGCCCCGCCCGACTTGCGCGCCGCGATGTTCCGCGCACTCGCGCTCGCACCGGGGGTCGAGATCCAGTCGGTCGACGGCGATCTCACCACGATCGCCTTCCACTACGACTCCTACGAACCGCGGATGGGCACCATGACCATCGACACCCGTACGGGGCTTGTCGCGGAGAGCACGAGCACGTGGCTGCCAGGACCAGGGATCGTGCCCGAGTCGGTGCCCGGGCACCGGATGACGACGACGATCACCGTGGTAGACTCCGCGCCCTAGCGGTCATCCCTGCGCTCGCGTCCCGGGTCGCGGGCGCACAACGGCGGGGATTCTCCTCGACACGCCGGTGGTGGATGCCC
Source organism: Micromonospora sp. DT81.3 (assembly GCF_049847225.1). Classification (NCBI taxonomy): domain Bacteria; kingdom Bacillati; phylum Actinomycetota; class Actinomycetes; order Micromonosporales; family Micromonosporaceae; genus Micromonospora; species Micromonospora sp. DT81.3. The sequence goes on along the minus strand of NZ_JBNCNY010000002.1, from coordinate 61,971 downwards.
CCACCCGGCGTGTCGCCAAGAATCCCCGCCGTTGTGCACGACTCCGGGCGGCGGCCGCGGCGTGCGCTGGGGCGGGTCGTCGGACCTCGACCGTAGACTCGATCCGTGGCATCCGACTCCTTCGTTCACCTGCACGTGCACAGCGAGTACTCGATGCTCGACGGGGCGGCACGGGTCAAGCCGCTGATCGAAGAGGCCTCGAAGCAGGGCATGCCGGCGATCGCCGTGACAGACCACGGCAACACGTTCGGCGCCTTCGACTTCTACAAGACCGCGACCGACACGGGCATCAAGCCGATCATCGGCATGGAGGCCTACGTCACCCCCGGCACGCACCGGGCCGACAAGGCCCGCGTGCGCTGGGGCAGCCCCGACCAGAACGACGACGACGTCTCGGGCTCCGGCGCCTACACCCATATGACCCTGCTCGCCGAGAGCAACGAGGGCCTGCACAACCTCTTCCGGATGTCGTCGTACGCGTCGCTCGAGGGCTACTACTTCAAGCCACGGCTCGACCGCGAGCTGCTGCAGACCTACTCGAAGGGCGTCATCGCCACGACCGGCTGCGTCGGCGGCGAGGTGCAGACCCGCCTACGGCTCGGTCAGTACGACGCGGCAAAGGCCGCCGCCGCGGAGTTCCGCGACATCTTCGGCAAGGACAATTTCTACGCCGAGGTCATGGACCACGGCATCGACATCGAGCGCCGCACGATGAACGACCTGATGCGCCTCGCGAAGGAGCTCGACCTTCCGCTCGTCGCGACGAACGACCTGCACTACACGCACCAGCATGACGCGAAGAGCCACGCGGCGCTGCTGTGCGTCCAGTCGGGCTCGACGCTCGATGACCCCAAGCGCTTCAAGTTCGAGGGGGAGGAGTTCTACCTCAAGACCCCTGCGCAGATGCGCCACATCTTCCGCGACAACCCCGAGGCCTGTGACAACACCCTCGCGATCGCCGAGCGCGTCGACATCCGCTTCGACACCAGCGCGAACTACATGCCCCGCTATCCGGTCCCGGCCGGCGAGACGGAGCAGAGCTGGTTCGTCAAGGAGGTCGAGCGCGGCCTGCACGCGCGGTATCCCGCCGGCATCCCGACCGCGGCGCGCGAGCGAGCCGACTTCGAGACCGACGTGATCGTGCAGATGGGCTTCCCCGGCTACTTCCTCGTCGTCGCGGACTTCATCAACTGGGCGAAGGAGAACGGCATCCGGGTCGGACCCGGCCGCGGATCGGGCGCAGGCTCGATGGCGGCCTACGCCATGCGGATCACCGACCTCGACCCCCTGCAGCACGGACTGCTGTTCGAGCGGTTCCTCAACCCGGACCGCGTCTCGATGCCCGACTTCGACATCGACTTCGATGACCGTCGCCGCGGCGAGGTCATCCAGTACGTCACGGAGAAGTACGGCGACGAGCGCGTCGCGCAGATCGTCACCTACGGCACGATCAAGGCGAAGCAGGCGCTGAAAGACGCGAGCCGGGTGCTCGGCTTCCCGTTCGGCATGGGGGAGCGGCTGACGAAGGCGATGCCCCCGGCCGTGATGGGCAAGGACATGCCGCTGGAGGGAATGTTCGATCCGCAGCATCCGCGGTACAAGGAGGCCAGCGAGTTCCGGGCGCTGATCGACACGGATCCCGAGGCGAAGACGGTCTTCGACACGGCCGTCGGCCTCGAGAACCTGAAGCGCCAGTGGGGCGTCCACGCCGCCGGTGTGATCATGTCGAGCGAACCCCTGATCGACATCATCCCGATCATGAAGCGCGAGCAGGACGGCCAGATCGTCACGCAGTTCGACTACCCCGCGTGCGAGTCGCTCGGCCTGATCAAGATGGACTTCCTGGGGCTCCGCAACCTCACGATCATCGATGACGCCCTCGACAACATCCGTGCCAACCGCGACGAAGAGCTCGTGCTCGAAGACCTCGCGCTCGATGACGCCGCGTCGTACGAGCTTCTCGCCCGGGGCGACACGCTCGGGGTCTTCCAGCTCGACGGCGGGCCGATGCGCAGCCTCCTGCGCCTGATGAAGCCCGACAACTTCGAGGACATCTCGGCCGTCCTCGCCCTGTACCGCCCGGGGCCCATGGGCGTGAACTCGCACACGAACTACGCGCTGCGCAAGAACGGGCTGCAGGAGATCGAGCCGATCCACCCCGAGCTCGCCGAGCCGCTGTCGGACGTGCTCGACACGACGTACGGCCTCATCGTCTACCAGGAGCAGGTGATGGCGGCGGCGCAGAAGCTCGCCGGCTTCACGCTCGGCCAGGCGGACATCCTGCGTCGCGCCATGGGCAAGAAGAAGAAGTCCGAGCTCGACAAGCAGCAGGCCGACTTCTTCGGCGGCATGACGACCAACGGCTACAGCCCGCAGGCGCAGGAGGCGCTCTGGAAGGTGCTCGAGTCGTTCGCGGACTACGCCTTCAACAAGGCGCACACGGCCGCCTACGGCCTCATCGCCTACTGGACGGCCTACCTGAAGGCGCACTACCCGGCCGAGTACATGGCGGCGCTGCTGACCAGCGTCGGCGACGCGAAGGACAAGCTCGCCGTCTATCTCAACGAGTGCCGCCGCATGGGCATCAGGGTGCTCCCGCCGGATGTCGCGCAGTCGATCAAGTACTTCGCCGCCGTCGGCGACGACATCCGGTTCGGTCTCGGAGCCGTCCGCAACGTCGGCTCCAACGTCGTCGAGGGAATCGTCGCCTCGCGCGGCGACGACGGCTTCGTGTCGTTCCACGATTTCCTCACCAAGGTGCCGACGCATGTCGCGAACAAGCGCACGGTGGAGTCGCTGATCAAGGCGGGAGCGTTCGACTCCCTCGGTGCCACACGGCGCGCGCTCATGGAGATCCACGAGGATGCCACCGAGCAGGCGGTGCTCGACAAGCGCCGCGAGGCCAATGGCGAGGTCGGCTTCGATTTCGACAGCCTCTGGGACGAGCCCACGCAGACGACGAAGGTGCCGGATCGACCCGAGTGGACGAAGAAGGACAAGCTCGCGTTCGAGCGCGAGATGCTCGGCCTCTACGTCTCGGATCACCCGCTGGCGGGGCTCGAGGTGCCGTTGGCGAAGCACGCGTCGACGTCGATCCACGACCTGCTGACCTCCGACGACCTGCAGGACGGCGATCAGGTCACGATCGCCGGCCTGATCACCAGCGTGCAGCACCGGGTGGCCAAATCGAGCGGCAACCCGTACGGCATGATCACGGTCGAGGACTTCAACGGCGAGATCACGGTCATGTTCATGGGGAAGACCTACGTCGAGTTCCAGCCGCTCCTGCAGTCCGACGCCATCCTGGTGGTGCGGGGACGCGTCTCTCGGCGCGACGACGGCATGAATCTGCACGCCCAGTCCGCCTTCACCCCGGACATCGGGTCGATGGATGCCTCCGGCCCGCTCACGCTGGTCATCGCCGAGCACCGCGCGACCGAGCCGGCCATGCTCGAGCTGGCGGCCGTGCTGCACCGCCACGAAGGCACCACCGAGGTCTCCATCAAGCTGCACAAGGGCGGAACCGCGAAGCTGTTCGAGCTGCCGCATCCGGTTCGCGTCACGGCCGACCTGTTCGGTGACCTCAAATCACTGCTCGGCCCGAACTGCCTCGGCTGAAGAACAGGCGAGCCCCCTCGGGGCGCCGAGAAGCGCCGAGTAGTATCGGGGACGCAAGACGAGCTCGATGGAAGGGAAGATCGTGACGGATGAGGACGCAGGACGCACCGCCGATGGTTCGGAGACCCCGATCGCAGAGGTGGAGGATTCGTCCGCGCAGTACGGCGTGGGGCCCTTCACGATCCGGGAGCTGGCGATCCTCGTCGCGTGGGCCCTCGCCTTCATCGTGTCGTTCTTCTCCTTGAGCACCGTGCGCTTCGAATCCGTCTGGACCTCCGGCATCCTCTGGATCCTGACGATCGGCGTGCCGACCGTCGCCGTCTTCCTTCTCGTGCTCCGGCGTTTCTCGCCCCAGGGCATCCGCCGAGTCGGCTCGCTGGGCATCGACCAGTTCGCCTCCGTCGCGTTCTCGGTCGCGGCCGTGCTGTGGCTGCAGCTGCTCTGGGAGACGATCGCCTTCGTCGTGGACGGTGGTCCGTGGCTCCGCGGCTGGGTCGTGTGGGTCGAGCTCGCCCTCATGTTCGCGCTCGTCGTGCTCACGGTGTTCGCTCCCTTCATCGAGCCGCTCAGCGAAGACTTCCGCGGGCGTCCCGAGGTCGTCGCGCACCGCAACGCGCGCCCCGTCCGCAAGGTTGTGCCCCGTCCCCGCCCGGTGCGTCCGGAGCCGGAGCCGGAGCCTCAGGCGCGGCCCGAGGCGGTCGAGGGCGATGCAGTGGCGGCGGCACCCGAGGGCTACCGCACCCCGACGGACGGTGACCGCGTCGTGGCCGTCCCCTTCGAGCAGTCCGCACAGGGTGACACCGGGGCACACGCCGTCACGGGCACCGCGGTCGCGACCGGCGCGACCGGCGGCGCCTCAGGCACAACGGGCGGCTACGGGACGGACTCGCCCGTCTTCTCGGCCGCCGAGCCGGTTGCGAGCGAGGACTCCACCCACACGCGCGCCTTCGACCAGCAGCAGGCGCACGCCTCCGCGGCCGCCCCGTCGAACCAGGCATTCTGGGCCCTCGTGCCCGAGGAGCGCGACGTCGTCGACGAGCGGGACATCCCGATCTTCCGGATCGGACCGACCGCCTGGGCTCTCGTCATCGAGGACCGCGGCGAGACCTTCGTCGTGCGGCACGACGACGGCCGCATCGGCTACCTGCACGACGTGTCCGGTGTGACACGCGGCTGACATGAGGACCATCGATCTCCGCGGTCGCACACTCTCGACCGCGGAACTTCTCGCCGCCGTGCCGAGGGCGACGGCGGCACGCGCGACCGCGGTCGCCACGGCCTCCGAGATCGTCGAGGACGTGCGGATCCGTGGCGAGGAGTCGCTGCGCGAGCAGGCCGAGCGATTCGACGGGGTGACCGGCCACGCCTTGCGCGTACCCCAGGATCACATCGACGAAGCGGTCGCCGGGCTCGAACCCGCGGTGCGCGCAGCGCTCGACGAGGCCATCCGGCGGGTGCGCGTCGCCTCCGCGGCGCAGGTGCCGGCGGCATCCACGACACAGCTCGCGCCCGGCGCATCCGTAACCCAGCGCTGGCAGCCGGTCTCGCGGGTCGGGGTCTACGTTCCGGGCGGCAAGGCGGTGTACCCCTCGAGCGTCGTGATGAACGTCGTGCCCGCGCAGGTCGCCGGGGTGTCGAGTGTCGCGCTCGCGTCGCCCGCTCAGCGCTCCGACGACGGACGCGTGCACCCGACGATCCTCGCCGCCGCCGGGCTGCTCGGTGTGGACGAGGTCTACGCCATGGGCGGTGCTGGCGCGATCGGCGCGCTCGCGCACGGGGTGGCATCGCTCGGTCTCGAACCGGTGGATGTGGTGAGCGGTCCTGGTAACAACTTCGTCGCCGCGGCGAAGCGCGCGGTCGCGGGCGTCGTCGGAACGGACTCCGAGGCGGGCGCGACCGAGATCCTGATCGTCGCGGACGATTCGGCGGATGCGCGCCTCGTCGCCGTCGACCTCGTGAGCCAGGCGGAGCACGACGAACAGGCGTCCGCCGTGCTCGTGACGACATCGCCCCGGCTCGCGGGGCTCGTGGCCGAGGAGGTCGAGCTGTTCGCGGCATCCACTCGCCACAGCGAGCGCGTGGGTGTCGCCCTTGCGGGTCCGCAGTCCGCGATCGTGCTCGTCGACGACCTCGAGGCCGCCGCCGCGTTCAGCAACGCCTATGCGCCGGAGCACCTCGAGCTGCACATCCGGGATGCCGCGGCCTCCGCATCCGCCTACGTCAATGCGGGTGCCGTCTTCGTCGGCCGGGATTCGCCCGTCAGCCTCGGCGACTACCTCGCCGGCAGCAACCACGTGCTGCCGACCGGCGGACAGGCGCGATACGCCTCCGGGCTCGGGGCCTTCACCTTCCTGCGCCCGCAACAGGTCATCGAGTACGACCGCGAGGCGCTTCGTCAGGTCAGCGACGGCATCGTCGCCCTCGCCGAGGCGGAGGCCCTCCCCGCGCACGGGGAGGCCGTGGCGGCCCGATTCGCCGAGTAGTCGACAGGCGAGGGCCGCGCCCCGCGGTGGAGGCGATGCGGGCGACGACGCCGTCTCTCGCAAAGGCGGATGGCGTAGTCTGTCCTGGCCATGCACTGCCCCTTCTGCCGCCATCCCGACTCGCGTGTCATCGACTCCCGCACGAGCGATGACGGTCTCTCGATCCGCCGCCGCCGGCAGTGCCCGGAGTGCGGTGGGCGATTCTCGACCATCGAGACGGCGCATCTCAACGTCATCAAGCGCTCCGGCGTCATCGAGCCGTTCAGCCGCGAGAAGGTCATGTCGGGCGTGCGAAAGGCCTGTCAGGGGCGGCCGGTCACCGAGGCCGATCTCGCCGTCCTCGCCCAGAAGGTCGAAGAGGCGGTGCGCCAGACCGGATCCTCGCAGGTCGACACGAACGAGATCGGGCTTGCGATCCTCGGGCCCCTCCGCGAGCTCGACGAGGTCGCCTACCTCCGGTTCGCGAGCGTCTACCAGGCCTTCGAGTCGCTCGAGGACTTCGAGGCGTCGATCCGGGACCTGCGCGCCGACCACGCCTGAGCGGTCCCGGATGCATGGACCGGGCATGTTCCGTTCGAGCGGGTAGCCTGCGCGCGTCCGCGGCGCGCCCATTCGGGTGGGAATGTGCCCGCTGGGGCAGGGCTCCTCACTGACCGGGGCATGCCCGGTCGATGAGCGTGTGCCCGGCCGTGGAGGCTGACCGAGGCGGTGCTGGAGCCGGTGCCGCAACCGGTGCCGGAGCCGGTGCCGGCTGGTGGCGCCGGTAGCCTGGATTTGATGTATCCCTTCTTCTTCCGCACCGTTCTGTCCCGCCTGGACCCGGAGTTCGCCCACCATGCGGGCATGGCGGTGATCCGGGTGCTCGGCGTGTGGCCCTTCGCGCCGATCACGCGCGCGCTGGCGAAGCCCTCGCCCTCGCTGACGACCTCCGCGCTCGGGCTGACCTTCGACTCGCCGTTCGGCGTGGCCGCGGGCTTCGACAAGAACGTGCTCGGCGTTCGGGGACTGGGCGCCCTGGGTTTCGGTCATGTCGAGGTCGGCACCGTCACGGCGATCGCGCAGGAGGGGAACCCCCGGCCACGCCTCTTCCGGCTCGTGCAGGACCGCGCCGTCATCAACCGCATGGGGTTCAACAACCTGGGCGCCGAGGCGGCCGCGCCGCGCCTGCGGAGACTGCGACGCCGTCGCCCGCGCACGATCGTCGGCGTCAACATCGGCAAGAGCCGGGTGGTGGATGTCGAGGATGCGACCGCCGACTACGTCCGCAGCGCCCGGCTGCTGGCCCCGCTCGCGGACTACCTCGCCGTCAACGTGTCCTCGCCGAACACGCCGGGACTGCGGGGTCTGCAGGCCGTTGAGACGCTCGCCCCGCTGCTCGAGGCGGTCCGGGACGCCGCCGGCTCCACGCCGATGCTGGTCAAGATCGCGCCGGACCTCCCGGACGAGGAGGTCGAAGCCATCGCCCGCCTCGCCGTGCAGCTCGGCCTCGCCGGACTCATCGCGACGAACACCACGATCTCCCGCGAGGGCCTGCTGACCGATCCGGACGTCGTGGCGGCCGCCGGTGCGGGAGGGCTCTCCGGAGCTCCGCTGAGGGGACGGGCGCTCGAGGTGCTGCGGATCGTCCGCGCGGCGGTTTCCGAGGACTTCTGCGTCATCTCGGTCGGAGGGGTGGAGACGGCGGCCGACGTGCGAGAGCGCCTGGATGCCGGGGCCACCCTCGTGCAGGGCTACACAGCGTTCCTGTACCGGGGACCGCTCTGGGCGCGGCAGATCAACCGCGGGCTCGCAGCGGCATCCATCGCGCGCTGACGCCCGCCCTCGCGGCGGTCGGCGGCTGCTCTCGCTCGCTCGTCGCTAAGTGAGGGTGTTGCCCGCGGCACCCGCGTAGCCGCAACTTGCGTCGAGTGAGCGACAGGCGTGTGCTCGCTGGTCGCTATGTGCGGGTGTCACCCCCTTGCACCCGCAGTGTGCGTCGAGTGAGGGGTCACGCGCGCCGCGGCAAGAGCAGGCGCCGCCTACGCGGGGTGCTGGCCGCGCTTGACCTGGGGCTTCGGGAGGCGCATGAAGCGCATCTGCATCGACCGCATGGCGGCGTACCAGCCGAGCCCCTTCTCGCGCCGATCGGCGCCGAACTTGTCGCCGATCTTCTTCTTGACCCGCATCGACAGGATGATCATGTCGCCGACGACGAAGAGGATGAAGATCCAGAGGCCGACGAAGGACCAGTACTGGAAGAACGCCACCGGGATGAACGTGGCGATGATCACGAGCACCATCATCGGCATGACGAACTCGCCGAGGTGCCACCCGGAGTCCACGAAGTCACGCACGTACTTGCGCTGCGGGCCCTTGTCGCGCGCGGGCAGGTACCGCTCGTCGCCGGCGGCCATGCCCAGGCGCGCCTTGTCACGGGACGCGGCCAGCTCTGCGCGTGCTCGCGCCTTCGCCTCCTTGGTGTCGGCGACGAGGGGGCGCTTTCGCGCGGCCTCCTGCTCGGCACGGGTCGGCGTCGCGCGGCCCTTGCCGCCGCCACTCGTGTCGGCGTACTCGTCTGCGGGGACGGCAGCTGGTGTCTTGGCCACGGCGGAACCTCTGAGTCTCGATAGGGAAGCCCCTTAAGATTACTCGCATGACTTCAGTGCAGCACTCAGAGAACGCTCAACCCGCGATCGAGGATGCGGTGCGCGAAGCGGCGACCGCCGGCATCCCGACCGCGCTCGCCGATCTGGGTGCGCTGGTGCGCATCCCGTCCATCGCGTGGCCCGCCTTCGAGCAGAGCCATGTGAGCCGGAGCGCCGAGGCGGTCGCGGCCCTCGCGGAGGGCACCGGCGTCTTCGACAGCGTCCGGGTGCTCGACGCCGCGATCCCCGGCACGGATGAACGGGGCCGGCCGGCGGTGCTCGCGACCCGGGCGGCGCGGAACGGCCGCCCGACCGTGCTGCTCTATGCGCACCACGACGTCCAGCCGACCGGGGACGACGCGCTGTGGGAGTCGCCGCCGTTCGAGCCGACCGTTCGGGGGGGCCGCCTCTACGGCCGCGGCGCCGCGGATGACAAGGCCGGCATCATGGCGCACATCGCATCGCTGCGAGCGATCCGGGAAGTCGCGGGGGATGACCTCGACCTCGGCATCGCGATGTTCATCGAGGGCGAAGAGGAGTACGGGTCCCGCTCGTTCGGGCAGTTCCTCGCAGACAACCGCGACGCGCTCCGCTCCGATGTCATCGTGGTCGCCGACTCGGGCAACTGGGATTCCGAGACGCCGGCCCTGACCGTCACCCTTCGAGGCAACGCGCGCTTCACTCTCACTGTCCGCACGCTCGACCACGCGTCGCACTCCGGGATGTTCGGGGGAGCGGTGCCGGATGCCATGCTCGCGACGATCAAGCTTCTCGCCACGCTGTGGGACGACGAAGCGGCGGTGGCGGTCGAAGGCATGACGACGCGGGACGCGGAGACCCCCGAGTACACCGAGCAGACCCTCCGCGACGAGGCCGGCCTGCTCCCCGGCGTGAGCCCGATCGGCACGGGGACGATCCTCAGCCGCATCTGGAACAAGCCCTCGATCACCGTCACCGGCATCGACCACACCACTGTGGCGGCGGCATCCAACACTCTCGCTCCCCAGATCTCCGTGGTGGTCAGCGCCCGCGTGGCGCCTGGTCAGGATGCGGAGCAGGCGTACGCGGCGCTCGAGGCGCACCTGCGCGCGCATGCCCCGTTCGGAGCCGAACTCACCTTCAGCGACGTGGACTGCGGGGACGGCTTCCTCGTCGACACCAGCGGGTGGGCGGTGGATGCCGCGCACGACGCGATGCGCGATGGCTACGGGGTGGATCCGGTGGATGTCGGCGTCGGCGGATCGATCCCGTTCATCGCCGACCTGGTCCGCGAGTTCCCCGGCGCCCAGATCCTGGTCACCGGGGTGGAGGACCCGCACTCGCGGGCGCACAGCCCCAACGAGTCGCTGCACCTCGACACGTTCCGGCACGCCGTGCTCACCGAGGCGCTGCTGCTCGCGCGCCTCAACGCGCGAACCGCGCCGTAGAGCGCCGGGCGCCGAAGGCGCGCGGTAGAATCAGATGAACGGCCGCACCGTGGCCCGGACCCCGAGGAGAGTCATGACCGACACGACCCTTGCCGTCGACGAGACCACGCGCGCTCACGGCGTCAGCCTCACCGACGCGGCGGCCGCCAAGGTGAAGAGCCTGCTCGAGCAGGAGGGCCGCGACGACCTCCGTCTTCGCGTCGCCGTCCAGCCCGGCGGATGCTCCGGCCTGATCTACCAGCTGTACTTCGACGAGCGGTACCTGGATGGCGATGAGACGGTCGACTTCGATGGCGTCGAGGTCATCGTCGACAACATGAGCGTCCCCTACCTCGACGGTGCGGCGATCGACTTCAAGGACACGATCTCGGAGCAGGGCTTCACGATCGACAACCCCAACGCGGCCGGCAGCTGCGCCTGCGGCGACAGCTTCCACTGACGGATGCCGCACCCCGGTCCCCGAGCGCTTCCAGAGGCTCGCGGGGCCCTCTCGATGACGGCTCCAGCAGCTCCGGAACCTGGGCGCCTGGCCCGAATCCGGTGTGAGGTTGCCCTAGACTTGCGAGAGTCCCATCCGCGTCCCGAAAGGTGCATTGTGCCCCCGAAACGTCGCCTCCGCTGGGCCGCCATCCCCGTCGGGATCGCTGCGGCCATCGCCCTCGCAGGGTGCACGACGCAGGAGCTCAACGGCTACCTTCCCGGTTTCGAGGAGAGCGGACAGCCGGCCACGAACCGCACCGAGATGGTGTCGGGCCTGTGGGTCAACTCGTGGATCGTGCTGCTGATCGTGGGGGCGGTGACGTGGGGCCTGATGCTGTGGGCGATGATCGCCTACCGTCGGCGCAGGGGTCAGGTCGGCCTGCCGGTGCAGCTGCGCTACAACATGCCCATCGAGATCTTCTACACCGTCGTGCCGCTCATCCTCGTGCTGGGCTTCTTCGCTTTCACTGCGCGCGACCAGACGATCCTCGAGACGCAGTACGAAGACCCCGATGTGTCGATCATCGCGATCGGCAAGCAGTGGGCGTGGGACTTCCAGTACAACGGCGAAGAGGAAGACGGCTCCGACGCCGTCTGGACGCAGGGCGTCCAGGCCGTGCCGGACGCCAACGGCAAGATCGACCAGGCCGAGCTCCCGACGCTCGTGCTTCCCGTCGACAAGTCGGTGAAGATCCTGCTGCAGTCCCGCGACGTCATCCACTCCTTCTGGATCATCGACTTCCTCTACAAGAAGGACATGTACATCGGGCGCGACAACTACTGGTCGTTCACGCCGACCCGCGAGGGCACGTACGCCGGGAAGTGCGCCGAACTGTGCGGCGAGTACCACTCGGCCATGCTCTTCAACGTCGAGGTCGTCAGCGAGGGCGAGTACGAGGACTACCTCGACACGCTGCGCGAAGAGGGCAACACGGGCTCGATCAACGACGAGTACGACCGTCTGGGCAACTATCCCGGCACCGGCGCCGAGTCCGAAGACCAACTGGAGGATGACTGATCATGGCGACGACTCTTCCGCTGCAGGAAGGCGCGCCCGTGCGCCCGACGACCATGCCTCCGCGGCAGGCGGCTCTCCTCAGCGCCTCACGCGTTGAGCAGAAGGGCAACATCGTCGTCAAGTGGATCACCTCCACTGACCACAAGACGATCGGGTACATGTACCTGATCGCGTCGGTGCTGTTCTTCATGCTCGGCGGCGTCATGGCGCTGATCATCCGCGCCGAGCTCTTCGCCCCCGGCATGCAGGTGGTGCCGACGAAGGACCAGTACAACCAGCTGTTCACGATGCACGGCACGATCATGCTGCTGATGTTCGCGACGCCGCTGTTCGCCGGCTTCGCCAACGCCATCCTTCCGCTCCAGCTGGGCGCACCGGACGTCGCGTTCCCCCGGCTGAACGCCTTCGCGTTCTGGCTGTTCCTGTTCGGCTCGACCATCGCGGTCTCCGGCTTCCTGTCTCCGGATGGAGCGGCATCCTTCGGATGGTTCGCGTACCAGCCGTTGGCGAGTCAGACCTTCTCGCCAGGTGTCGGCGGCAATCTGTGGATGCTCGGCCTCGGCATGAGCGGTTTCGGCACGATCCTCGGTGCGGTGAACTTCGTCACGACGATCATCACGATGCGGGCCCCGGGCATGACGATGTGGCGGATGCCGATCTTCTCCTGGAACACGCTGGTCACGAGCCTGCTCGTGCTGATGGCGTTCCCGGTGCTCGCGGCCGCCATCCTCGCCGCCGCCGCGGACCGGGTGCTGGGAGCACACATCTACGACCCGCTGAACGGTGGTGTGCTGCTGTGGCAGCACCTGTTCTGGTTCTTCGGGCACCCCGAGGTGTACATCATCGCGCTGCCGTTCTTCGGCATCATCTCCGAGGTGCTGCCGGTGTTCTCCCGGAAGCCGATCTTCGGGTACAAGACCCTCGTCTACGCCACGATCGCGATCGCAGCGCTGTCGGTGGCGGTCTGGGCGCACCACATGTACGTCACCGGAGCCGTGCTGCTGCCGTTCTTCGCCCTGATGACCATGCTGATCGCGGTGCCCACCGGGGTGAAGATCTTCAACTGGATCGGCACCATGTGGCGGGGATCGGTGACCTTCGAATCCCCGATGCTCTTCGCTCTCGGCTTCCTGATCTCGTTCGTGTTCGGCGGACTGACCGGTATCATCCTGGCGTCGCCGCCGCTCGACTTCCACCTCTCCGACTCGTACTTCGTGGTCGCGCACTTCCACTATGTCGTGTTCGGCACGGTGGTGTTCGCGATGTTCGCCGGCTTCTACTTCTGGTGGCCGAAGTGGACGGGGCGGATGCTGAACGAGCGCCTGGCGGTGGTGCACTTCTGGATGCTGTTCATCGGGTTCCACATGACCTTCCTGATCCAGCACTGGCTGGGGGTGGACGGCATGCCGCGTCGGTACGCCGACTACTCCGACCAGGACGGGTTCACGTGGGGCAACCAGGTCTCCACTGTCGGCGCGATGCTCCTCGGCCTGTCCATGCTGCCGTTCCTGCTCAACGTGTGGCTGACGGCCCGCAAGGCGCCTCGGGTCACGGTGAACGACCCCTGGGGCTATGGCGCGTCGCTCGAGTGGGCGACGTCGTGCCCTCCGCCGCGGCACAACTTCACCTCGATCCCGCGCATCCGCAGCGAGCGCCCCGCGTTCGACCTCAACCACCCGGAAGCGGGCCTGCCCGTCGGCGTCGGACCCGCGAAGGACGCCCCCGATGCTCCGGTTGTGGATCTCGACCAGGAGAGGGTGAAGTAGCGTGCGCTCCAATACCAACCTCTGGTGGCTTCTCGCCGGGTTCTTCGGGCTCGTCGGGGCCGTCTACACGGTGTGGAACATCCTGGTGCAGCCCGAGGCGCCGCTCGTCAACCAGATCGAGTGGGTCGGCACCGTTGCGCTCTTCTTCGCGGCGTTGATGGCCGTGCTCGTCGCGTTCTACCTCGGTCGGGTTCACAAGGCGCAGGGCGGTGAGCTCCCCGAAGACAACCTGACCGCGGACATCGACGACGGTGACCCGGAACTCGGCGAGTTCAGCCCGTGGTCGTGGTGGCCCATCGTGCTCGCCTTCGCCGCCGGGGTGGCCATGACCGGCCTCGCCGTGGGGACCTGGCTCCTGCCGATCGGCTTCGCCATCTTCCTCGTCGCAATCGTGGGCTGGGTGTACGAGTACTACCGCGGATACTTCGCACGCTGATATCGCTCAGCTTCGAGGCGGCGGTCGTCTCCGACACGGGACGATACCGCCGGTCCAATCAGGACTCGGCGTTCATCGCTCCGTCCGCCGTCGGCGTCGCCGACGGCGTGGGCGGTGGCCCGGCCGGTGACGTCGCCTCGGCGGTTCTGGTGCATCGCTTCGTCGCCGGCGGCCGCCTGCGCCTTCACGACGGCGAAGAGGTGCGACGGCGCCTGGACATGGCCAACTGGGACATCGGCGCCCTCACGCGGCACGACGACGCTCTTGACGGCATGGCCACCACCTTCACGGGCATCTTCCTGCACGGCGACGAGCTGCTCGTGGCGCACGTCGGCGACTCCCGGGCGTATCTGCTGCGGGACGGCGATCTGACACGGTGCACCAGGGACGACTCGTACGTGCAGGACCTCGTCGACGCCGGGCTGGTCACCGCGGATGACGCGGCCCATCACCCCCGGCGGAACCTCGTCACCGCGTCATTCGGCGGCGCTCCGACCGACGCCGCGCGTCTGACGGTGAGCCGGCACGCCGCCACGGCGGGGGAGCGGTGGATGCTGTGCAGCGACGGCGTCTCGGACTACCTTCCGGAGAACGAGATCGCGGCCATTCTGCGGTGGGGGCATCCCGAACAGGCGGCGCAGGCGCTCGTCCACGGCGCGCTGGACACGGGCAGCAGAGACAACGTGACCGCGGTCGTCGCCGATGTCGTGGCGCGTTCGCCCCTCCAAGACGACCGGCGGCCGAACAGCGCGCGCGGCTCTGTGGCGTTCGCCGGGGCGGCCGGCGAGCTGTTCCAGGAAGAACTCGCCTAGCAGGCGCAGGACGCCGCTGAGCCGCTCAGGGTGCCCGTCAGGGGGTCGACCGCGCGGCGGTGGATACCCGACCCGTCTTCGACCGGATAGCCCTCACGAGCCCAGTACTCGAAGCCGCCGATCATCTCCTTCGCCTCGAACCCCAGGAGGCTGAGCTCCAGCGCCGCCTTCACGCCGCCGTTGCACCCGGGGCTCCAGCAGTACACGACGACGGGAACGCCGGCTCGCAACTCGCCCGGTGCGCGGTCTGCGATCTCCCGCGTGGGCATGTGGATCGCGCCGGCGGCGTGGCCCTGAGCCCACGCTTCGGCGCTGCGGGAGTCGAGCAGGACGAACTCCTCACCGGCTCGCTGGGCGGCGTACACGTCCGAGGCATCCGTCTC
Source organism: Micromonospora sp. DT81.3 (assembly GCF_049847225.1). Taxonomy (NCBI): domain Bacteria; kingdom Bacillati; phylum Actinomycetota; class Actinomycetes; order Micromonosporales; family Micromonosporaceae; genus Micromonospora; species Micromonospora sp. DT81.3. Next base: position 46,924 of record NZ_JBNCNY010000002.1, on the reverse strand, counting down.
GAAGCGCAGCCGGCGGCGGAAGAACTCCGCCGCCTCGGCGGCTCGTGTCGTCTCCGCCGGCTGGGTGGTGGGGCCGGTGGTCGGGGAGGCCGGGCCGCGCTCGGATGGGTCGACGTATGGGAGTGTGGAAGTCATACTCCTCAGCCTACGAACGGCGCGTCCGGGCCTCGACAGCGCGTCGGTCAGTGATCGCGCGATTTCCGCCAGAACGACGGATGCCCCGGCCGCCGCGTGACGGGGGCCGGGGCATCCGGTGTCCTGCTTTCGCCCGGCTAGGGCTTCTTGTCCCTCTTGGCCTTGCGGTCATCGCCGCCACCATCGGACACCATCACGTTCGAGGGCCGGTTTCCGGTCTCGGTGACCTTGACCTCCTCCTGCGCGACGGCGTCGGGGAGCCCGGCGCGCTCGTGGGCCGCCTGGATCTCGCCCGCCTCTTCCGTTGCGATGTGATCGAGCGAGTGGTGCTGGTGCGCGACCGCGGCCTCGAGCTCCGCCGCGGAGACCGGGGCGAGCCGGTCCTCGAAGAACCAGCGCGACAGGGACGCTCGGATGTTCTCGTACCACGGGATGCGGCCCTGGGCGTTCGGGCGGACGATGAGCGGCTCGTAGCTCTCCACATCCACCAGGCGCCAGCGCTCGTAGGCGTCGACGGGCTGGTGCACCTCGATGTACTCGCCGCCGGGGAGGCGGACGATCCGGCCGGACTCGAAGCCGTGCAGCGCGATCTCGCGGTCCTTGCGCTGCAGGGCGATGCAGATGCGCTTCGTCACGAAGTAGGCGATCACCGGACCGATGATCAGCAGAGCCTGCAGCGTGTGGATCACGCCTTCCATCGTGACCCAGAAGTGCGTCGCGATGATGTCCGATGAGGCGGCGGCCCACAGCACCGCGTAGAACGTCACACCGGCGGCGCCGATCGCCGTGCGCGTGGCCGCATTGCGGGGGCGCTGCGCGATGTGGTGCTCTCGCTTGTCGCCCGTGACCCACGCCTCCAGGAAGGGGTAGACCATCACGAGCACGATGAAGACGCCGATGACACCGAGCGGAAGCAGGATGTTCCACGAGAAGGTGTAGCCGAGGATCACCGACTCGAGATGGGGAGGCACGAGGCGCAGTCCGCCATCGGCGAAGCCGATGTACCAGTCGGGCTGCGTTCCGGCCGAGACGGGGGAAGGGTCGTATGGTCCGTAGTTCCAGATCGGGTTGATCGTGAACAGCGATGCGATGAGCACGATCACGCCGAACGTGATGAACAGGAATCCACCCATCTTGGTCATGTAGATGGGCATCATCGGGTAGCCGACGACGTTCTGATTCGTGCGACCGGGGCCCGCGAACTGGGTGTGCTTGTTGATCACCATGAGCATGAGGTGAAGGCCCACGAGGGCCACGACGAGCGCGGGCAGCAGCAGGATGTGCAGCGTGTAGAGGCGGCCCACGATCTCACTGCCCGGGAACTCACCTCCGAAGAAGAGGAACGACACCCACGTGCCGACGACGGGGATGCCCTTGACCATCCCGTCGATGATGCGCAGGCCGTTGCCGGAAAGCAGGTCGTCGGGGAGCGAGTAGCCCGTGAACCCCTCGGCCATCGCCAGGATGAAGAGGATGAAGCCGATCACCCAGTTGAGCTCGCGCGGCTTGCGGAACGCTCCGGTGAAGAACACGCGGAGCATGTGCACGCCGATGCCGGCTATGAACACCAGCGCCGCCCAGTGGTGGATCTGGCGGACCAGAAGCCCGCCTCGCACGTCGAACGAGATCGCGAGCGAGGACTGGAGGGCCGCGGACATCTCGACGCCTCGCATCGGTGCGAAGTTGCCGGTGTAGTGCGTCTCGACCATCGACGCCTGGAAGAAGAAGGTCAGGAAGGTGCCCGAGAGGAGCACCACGACGAAGCTCCAGAGGGCGATCTCTCCCAGCATGAACGACCAGTGGTCGGGGAAGATCTTGCGGCCGAGCTCCTTGACGAACCCGGAGAGGCTCGTCCGCTCGTCGATGTAGTTCGATGCGGCACCGACGAAGCGGCCGCCGAGCGGCTTTTCGCGCTCGGGGACGACGACCGGTTCAGCGGTCACCTGTGTGGTACTCAATTTCGCTCACGCTCCCAGAAGCTGGGGCCGACGGGTTCGTGGAAGTCACTCTGGGCGATGAGGTATCCCTCGTCGTCCACGGTGATCGGAAGCTGCGGCAGGGGTCGGGCGGCCGGTCCGAAGATCACGGCCGCGTGGTTCGCCACGTCGAACTGCGACTGGTGGCAGGGGCACAGCAGGTGATGCGTCTGCTGTTCGTAGAGCGCGACGGGACATCCGACGTGGGTGCAGACCTTGGAGTAGGCCACGATTCCGTCGTACGACCAGCCGGCCCGTTCGGGCGTTTCGTTGAGGTCTTCGGGGAGCAGGCGCATGAGCAGCACGATGGCCTTCGCCTTGGCCTCGAGGTAGCCCTCCTCGTGGCTCAGTTCGGCCAGGGACTCGGGGATGACGTGCACGGCGGAGCCGAGCGTGAGGTCCGCGGCGCGGATCGGAGTGCCCTCGGGGTCGTGCGCCAGGCGCATGCCCTCGGTCCACATCGTGACTTTGAGGAGCTCTACCGGGTCCTCGTTCTGCGGAGCGAGTCCGCGGAACAGGGTGATCCCGGGCAGGACCGACGCGGCCAGAGCGGCGATGAGCGAATTGCGGATCACCGTGCGGCGGCCGAATCCTGATTCCTCATTGGCGTCCGCGAACGCCTGGACGGCGGCAGCTCGCGTCGAATCCCGACCCCGCGTGGGGTGGCGGTATTCCACGTGCTCCTTGTCGGACATGATGGCCTTGGACCAGTGGATGCCGGCGATGCCGATGGCCAGGAGCGCGAGGCCGATGCCGAGCCCGATGAACAGGTTGTTGTCGCGGATCGCAAGGACCTGCCCGCTTTCGATCGGGAAGATCATGTAGGCGGCGATGGCCCAGATGCTGGCGGCGACCGAGATGTAGAAGAGCGTGTAGACCGTGCGAACGGCGTTCTTCATCGCCCGCGGATCCTGGTCGGTCACCCGCGCACGATGCGCCGGCAGCCCGGGGTTCTCCACGGGGTCGGGGGTCGCGACTACCAGACCCGCCGAGGGCTTGTACGCCCTGTCGAGCTGCGCCTCGTCCTCGTGTGCCATTGCTCTCCTCGTGCGTCCTCTTCGTGAAATGAATGCGTCGTCAGTTGGACTTGGCCGTGATCCAGACGGTCAGCGCGACGAGCGCGCCGATGCCGAAGATCCAGGCGAAGAGGCCTTCCGAGACCGGCCCCAGCGCGCCGAGGTTGAACCCGCCCGGCGATGGGTTGTCCTGCAGCCAGAGCAGCGACGAGATGATGTCGCGCTTGTCCTCGGCGGTCAGGGTCAGGTCGTTGAACACGGGCATGTTCTGCGGGCCCGTGGCCATGGCCGCGTACATGTGCAGCGCGCTCGTGTCGGTCAGAGCCGGCGCGTACTTTCCTTCTGTGAGGGCACCGCCCGCGGCCGCCACGTTGTGGCACATCGCGCAGTTGATGCGGAAGAGCTCGGCGCCTCGGGCGACATCGCCGTCGCCGTCGATGATCTCCTCATCCGGGAAGCCGGGACCGGGGGCGACCGACTGCACGTAGTTCGCCATCGCGAGCGACTGCTCCTCGGTGAACTGCGGCGGCTTCTCCGGCGCCTGCGGCGACTGGCGCTCCAGCGGCATCCGCCCCGTCGAGACCTGGAACTCGACCGAGAGCGCACCGGCACCATAGAGCGACGGGCCGTTCTCCGTGCCCTGGAGGTCGAGGCCGTGGCACGTCGCGCAGTTGGCCTGGAACAGCTTCTTGCCGTCCTCGACGGTCAGGGTGCTCGCGGCGCTCTGCTGGTCGGAGGATGCGGCCACGGCGGCCGTCGCTCCGGCATAGGCGCCGCCGGTCAGCAGCAGTCCGATGCCGATCAGTGCGGCTGCGGCGAGGGGGCTGCGGCGTCCGTTGGAGTGCCGCTTCTTCTCTCGTGCCATGTGGGGGATCCGCTCCGCTCTCTATTTCAGGAAGTAGATGACGAGGAACAGCGCGATCCACACCACGTCGACGAAGTGCCAGTAGTACGAAACGACGATCGCGGTCGTCGCCTCCTTGTGCCGGAAGTTCTTGACCGCGTAGGCGCGGCCGATGACGAGCAGGAAGGCGAGCAGGCCGCCTGTCACGTGCAGGGCGTGGAAGCCCGTCGTCAGATAGAAGGCCGATGCGTAGGAGTTGGCGCTGATCGGCATGCCCTCGGCGACCAGCTGGGCGTACTCCCAGACCTGGCCCGACACGAAGACGGCGCCGAGCGCGAAGGTGAGGAAGAACCACTCCACCATGCCCCAGCCGAGCCAGCCGCGCTTGCGCGTCGAATACGGCTGGAACCGCTCCGCGGCGAAGACGCCCATCTGGCACGTCACGGATGAGAGCACGAGGATGATGGTGTTCACCGTGGCGTAGGGGATGTTCAGCAGCTGGGTCTCCTGCGCCCACAGCTCCGGAGACGTGCTGCGCAGCGTGAAGTAGATCGCGAAGAGACCCGCGAAGAACATGACTTCACTGCCGAGCCACACGATCGTGCCGACGGCGACCGGGTCGGGCCGCTTGATCTGTCGTGCCACAGGGGCATAGGTCGCTGAGGTCGTCACGTTCCCCATTATGGCCGATACAGAGCCGCGGGTTCGCAAACGGGGGTATCGTTTTGGCCCGATCTCTCGACGGCGAACTATATGGATAAGCTCGGAGACCCCCGTGAAGTGGCTGGGCATCCGAAGCCGGCGCGGGGGACCGGCGGTGCGCTGAGGCCGACGGAATGCCTGGATAGGATCGCAGGCATGGCTGAGCAGCTCACGTGGCCCGATCTCCTGGCATCCCTCCTTCGGCGGGAGGACCTCAGCGTCTGGGAGTCGACGTGGGCGATGCGACGGGTGATGGCGGGGGAAGCCACCCCGTCTCAGCTGGCCGGGTTCCTCGTCGCGCTGCGCGCGAAGGGAGAGACGGTCGATGAGATCGTTGGCTTCCGCGACGCGATCCTCGAGGCGGCTCTTCCGCTGCCGGTGGACCCCAACGTCCTGGACATCGTCGGCACGGGGGGCGACCGTTTCGGCACCGTGAACGTGTCCACGATGTCGGCGATCGTCGCCGCAGCGGCCGGTGTGCCGGTCGTCAAGCACGGCAACCGCGCGGCCAGCTCGTCATCCGGGTCCTCCGACGTGCTGGCGGCCCTCGGCATCGACCTGTCGCTCTCGCCCCAGCAGGTGGCGGAGACCCTCGACCGCACGGGCATCACGTTCGCCTTCGCCTCCGCCTTCCACCCGGGGTTCCGGCATGCCGGCCCGACGAGGGCCGAGCTGGGCGTGCCGACCGTCTTCAACTTCCTCGGACCGCTCTGCAACCCCGCGCGCGCCGAGGCGAACGCCGTGGGGGTCGCGCACCTCGACCGCGTGCCCCTCATCACGGGGGTCTTCCGCACGCGCGGTGCCACGGCCCTCGTCTTCCGCGGTGACGACGGTCTGGACGAGCTGACGACGACGGGACACAGCAGGATGTGGGAGGTCAGCCGCGGCGACGTGCACGAGCACGACATCGACCCGCGCGATCTGGGCATCCCGTTCTCCGACATCGACGCGCTCCGAGGCGGCGCCCCGGCGCACAACGCGGACGTCGTGCGGCGTGTGCTCGCGGGGGAGTCCGGTCCGGTCCGCGACATCGTCCTGCTGAACACGGCGGCCGGGATCGTCGCCTTCCGGCTCTCGCAGGACGCCGCGCAGGTGAACAGGCCGATCCTGGAGCGCCTTGCGGAGGGCATGGATGCCGCGGCCGCTGCCATCGACGACGGCTCGGCCGAATCGAAGCTCTCGTCGTGGGTCGAGGCGACCCGGTCCTTCGCGGCGGCCTGAAGCGGCAGCCGCTGCCCTGGCGCGACGTCGGCGCACGGCGCTAGCGTGAGAGACGTTCAGGCCGATCCTCAGGAGGTGCGATGTCGGAAACCCGAAGTCCCGGCGCGGTGCCGGCGGCGACCGCCGACACGGTGCAGGCGCCCACCCGCAGCCTCGGACCGGTGAAGGTGATCGGCGTGCTCGGCATGCTGGGCGGGATCGCGCTCGTCGTCGTCGGCATCATCGTATGGGTGGCCGTCTCGACGCAGCTGCGCGCCGAGAACATCACGATCCCGGATGACGCCATGGCGTTCCAGGGCCAGATGGTGCAGGGTCCGATGACCGCATATGTGCAGGCCGACATCATCCAGCGGCACGCGATGGAGGCATCCGGCGGGCACACGTATGCGCGACTGGCGCAGGACGACCCCATTCGGGACACGATGATGAATGCCTCGTTCCTTCGCGCATCCCTGTTCACGTCGGTGGTGTCGTTCGGCGTCGCCGCCTTCGCCATCGGCGTCGGCATCCTGTTCATCCTCCTCGGCTGGGCACTCAGGCGGCTCGCGGATGCGCCCGTGGTCGTGAAGCGCTCGTCCGTCGTCGGCGTCTAGCCGGATCCATGCATCCGATCGACGCCCTCAACGAGATCGCCTATCTGCTGGAGCGCGAGCGATCATCCCGCTACAAGTCGAAAGCGTTCCGTACGGCGGCCGACGCCGTCGCGTCCCTGCCCCCGGACGTGATCGAGGACCCCGACCGGCTGCGGCGCACGAAGGGCATCGGCGACTCGACCTACGCCGTCATCCGTCAGGCGCTGGAAGGCAGGGTGCCCGACTACCTCGTCGACCTGCGCGAGCGGGTGGGTGTCGCCGGCCGGAGCGAGCTCCGCGGCACGCTGCGCGGCGACCTGCACTCGCACAGCGACTGGTCCGACGGTACGACGACCATCGAGCTCATGGCGGACAGCGCGCGCAGGCTCGGCCACGAGTACCTAGCCCTGACCGACCACTCGCCCCGGCTGCGCGTGGCCAACGGACTCTCGCCCGAGCGGCTGCGCGAACAGCTCGACGTCGTGGCGGGGCTCTCCGGCGACGGCTTCACCCTGCTCTCCGGCATCGAGGTCGACATCCTCGAGGAAGGCGCGCTCGACCAGGAGCCGGCTCTCCTGGACCGCCTGAACATCGTCGTCGCGTCGGCGCATTCCCAGCTGCGCATGGAGTCCGGCCCGATGACCCGCCGGCTCGTGGCGGCGGTGTCTGATCCGCACGTCGACGTTCTGGGGCACGTCACCGGCCGGCTGGTCGAAGGTGCCCGCGGCACGAGGCCGCAGTCCACGTTCGACGCGCGCGCGGTGTTCGAGGCCTGCGCGGCGAACGGCGTCGCCGTCGAGATCAATTCCCGTCCCGAGCGCCAGGATCCGCCGGACGAGCTGATCGCGCTCGCGCTGGAGATCGGATGCCTTTTCTCGATCGACTCGGATGCCCACGCGCCGGGTCAGCTGTCGCTAATCGACTACGGCGCCGAGCGGGCGGAGCGGGCTGGAGTCCCCGCGGATCGAATCGTCACCACGTGGCCGCTCGATCGCCTGCTGGCGTGGGCGCACGGCGATGGTGTGCGGCCGTGACGACGGACGGGCGCGATGCGCTGCTGCGCCGGAACGAGGACGAATACGTGCTGCTGAGAGGGGTGGTCGACCGGCTGCGCGGCGAGGGGCGGATCGATGACCGCTTCGCCGGGGAGGGGCGCGACCGCAGCGTGCGGGACGTGCTCGCCCACCTGCACGCCTGGCACCTGCTGCTCGGGCAGTGGTACGCCGACGGCATGATCGGCGGCTCGCCCGCGATTCCCGCCGAGGGGTACAGCTGGGGCGAACTGGACGACCTGAACGTGGCGCTGCGGGACCGGTGGGCGGACGCCGACGTCGAGGAGGTCGCATCTCTGCTCGAGGATTCGCACGCCCGGCTGCAGCTTCTGGTTGCCGCGCATGACGACGAGGAGCTCTTCAACGCCGAGGCGTACCCGTGGACTCGCGGGTCGGACCTCGGCGAGTTCTGCCTCGAGTGCGGGGGAAACCACTACGCGTGGGCGCGCGATGCCATCGACCGGGGGCTCCGTGCCGAGACGGGCCGCGAAGGGCCGGGTGCCTAGACTTCGAGGGTGACCTCTCTCCCCGCGCCGCACGCGCGCGGGGCCGTCCCGTGGCTCGTCATCGCGGGCGTGCTGGTGGCCGCCCTCAGCCTCCGGGGCCCGATCGTGGCGCCGACACCGGTTCTCGCCGACATCGAGCACGATCTCGGCGTCAACGCGGCGACCGCGGGGTTGCTGACCTCGGTGCCGGTGCTCATGTTCGCGCTGCTGACGCCGCTCGCCGCCCTCGTCATCCGCCGGGCCGGCGCCGAGATCGCCCTCATGCTGTCGCTGTCTGGAGTGCTTCTCGGCACGCTGGTGCGAGCCGTGCCGGGCTTCGGCTGGATGCTCGCGGGATCGCTCGTCATCGGGGCCTCCATCACGATCGGCAACGTCGTCATCCCGGTCATCATCCGGCGGGATGTCGCACCCGAGCGGGTCTCGCTGGTCACCGCGGCGTACACGGCAACCCTCAACGCAGGGTCGCTGCTCACCTCACTTGCCACCGTTCCACTCGCATCGGTCGTCGGATGGAACATGGCGCTGCTGCTCTGGGGTGCCGTCACCCTGGCCGGTGCGGTGCTCTGGGGCGTCCATCTGGGGCGCGAGAAGCGCGCGGGCCGTGGCTGGGGATCGCGCGACTCCGGAGAACAGCACGACCCAGCGGCTCGTCGGGTGTCGACAGGCACCGGCCCCCTCGATGCCGCCTCTCTGACGGGCCCGATGCCGGCCCTGGGGATGCGCGGAGGTCGGAAGGAACGCGGAGCCCGACACGAGCGGACGATGCTGCGCAGGCCGGTGGTGTGGCTGCTCGTGGGCGCGTTCGGGGCGCAGACGTTCGGCTACTACGGAATGTCGACGTGGCTGCCGACGCTTGTCGCCGACACGCTCGGCGTCGGGCAGGCGGCTGCGGGGGCGCTGGCCTCCATCTTCCAGGGCATGGGCATCGTCGGCGCGTTCCTGGTGCCGATCCTCGCGCGCTTCGCACCGCCGGTGGTGCCCGCAGCGGTCGTCTGCTTCTGCTGGCTCGCGCTCAGCGTCGGGCTGCTGCTGGCGCCGGACGCCTTCGTGATCTGGGTCGCGTTCGGGGCGATGGCGCACGCCGGCGGGTTCGTCGTGATCTTCACACTGCTGGTCGGGGTCGCACGAAGCGACGCCGAAGCCGCCGGCATGTCGGCCCTGGTGCAGGGCGGGGGATACGGGATCGGCGCCCTCGGGGCACCGCTGCTGGGCGCCGTGCACGAGGCCACCGGCGGCTGGAGTGCGCCGCTGATGATCATGGCCGGCGTCGCCGTCGCCTACACCGTGCTCCTGCTGTCCGCCTTGGCCGCGGCGCGACGAGCGACGACGTGACAGGCTCTCGGGCTACAGCGGCGCTGAGTTCCTTCAGCCAGCTCAGTCTCAGCGGGTGAGCGCGGCAAGCACGCGCTCGACCGGCGACGCAAGGTTGTGCGACTCCGCCAGCGCGCCCAGCTGCGCCCTGGCCGTGTCATCCGGACGCGTGATCCGGGAGTCGATCTCCCCGAGGTCGAGATCGCGCACCACCGCCACGACAGTCGGGGCGACCTCGAGGTACCCCGCGGCGCCGACGATCTTCGACTGGAGGCCGGCCGACATCCCCTCACCCGCTGCCGCGGCGGCGATGATGCCGGGCAGGTCGCCGTGCGTCGCCAAGAGCGTGGCGGCGGTCTTCTCGCCGATCCCCGCCACGCCGGGCAGTCCGTCCGATGCGTCTCCGCGGAGGGTGGCGAAGTCGGCGTACTGGCTCGGCAGCACGCCGTACTTGCCGACGACGACCGCCTCGGTGACGAGTTCCAGGTTGCTCATGCCGCGGGCGGTATAGATCACGCGCACCTGGCGCGCGTCATCCACCAGCTGGAAGAGATCCCGATCGCCGGTGACGATGTCGACCGGCAGCGTGGCCTGCGACGCGAGGCTGCCGATGATGTCGTCGGCCTCGTGGTGAGCGCGGCCGACGATCGGGATCCGAAGGGCCTCGAGCACAGCACGGATGGTGGGGATCTGCACCTCGAGCGGGTCGGGAGTCTCCTCGACGTCCGGCCCGCCGACGACGACCTCGGCCACCCGATGCGACTTGTAGGTGGGGATGAGGTCGACCCGCCACTGGGGCCGCCAGTCGTCGTCCCAGCAGGCGATGAGGTGGGTGGGCTCGTAGGTGGTGACGAGCCGCGTGATGATATCGAGCAGCCCCCGCACCGCGTTGACCGGGGTGCCGTCCGCCGCCTTGACGGTGTCGGGCACGCCGTAGAAGGCACGGAAGTACAGCGATGCGGTGTCGAGGAGCATGAGGCGGTCGGTCACGTGCTCATCCTGCCACGGGGGTGCGACGGGCTTTCGGGGGGCGTGCCGCGCGTCTGTTCAGACGAAGCGGGGAGTCACCGCCCAGGCGGTGCTGCTCGCAAGCGCCGCGGCGAGCGCGAGTGCCTGGCCTCGAGCGTCGGCCAGCCCGGACGAGGAGTACACGTCGATCGCCAGTGGGGGCGGCTCGCCGAACTTGGGGATCTCGATCTCGGCCCAGGCGCTGGGAGAGAGCCGCATGAACGGTCGGGCCGTGCCCGCGTTCTCAACCGCCGCGTCGAGCGTCAACGCGACGATCGCGAGGGCATCGAGCTTGGTGACGGCATCACCCACGACGAGCGTCGCGACGTGCGGCGTGCGCTCGGGCGGTGGCGGCGTCGGCGTGCGGCCCCTGCGCTTCGCTCGTGGCCCCGGCATGGCGAAAGCCTACGGCGGTGGTCAGGGGTGCGGGTCAGTTTCCCGAGACGATCCCGATGATGCCCGACGCCAGAAGATAGATGCCCACCCCTCCCGCGAGCACCCAGACCAGGATGCGGGTGGACGAGGGGCGCTTCGGGTCGTCGATATCCATCGTCCTCAGGGTAGCCGACCCACGCGCGAGCCTTGTCGGGGGGTCGTGCCACACTTCCCGCATGACGTTCGCGAACATCGGCCACCTCGGCACGCTCCCCGGCAAGCGCGACGAGGTCGTCGCCATCCTCACGCGCCGCAACCCCGCCATGGCCGAGATCGGATGCCTGCTCTACGAGGTCGGCGTAAACGACGAACAGCCCGACACGGTGTTCGTCGCGGAACTGTGGCGATCGGCCGAGGCGCATCGAGCCTCGCTGGAGCTCTCCGAGGTGAAGGCGGCGATCGCGGAGGCGATGCCACTTCTCTCGGGCGAGATGGGAGGAACGCGATTCGACGTGGTGGGGTCGCCGCTGAGATAGCGGCGCGCCGACGGTGAGCGGAAGCCGGAAGGGTGGGCGGGCCATCGGCCGCTAGCGGCGACGGTAGGTGACGTGGCTCACGTGGGGCGTGGAACGGGCGGATGCGACGACCCACTTCGACCGCTCGACGCCGTCGAAGAGCCGCACGATGCCGTGACCGCCGAGGCCGACCACGAGAGGCGCGAAATGCAGGCGGAGCTCGTCGATCAGCCCGGCCCGCAGGAACTCGTTGATGGTGGAGGCGCCGCCGGCGATCGCGACGCTGCGCTCACCGGCGGCCGCTCGTGCGGCATCCATCGCCTTCTCCGGCCCATCCGTGATGAAGTGGAATATCGTCCCGCCCTCCATCTCGAGAGGTTCCCGGGCGAAGTGCGTCAGGACGTAGACGGGCGCGTGATACGGCGGTTCGTCCCCCCACCACCCGCGCCAGTCGCCCTTCCATTCACCGCGGACCGGACCGAACATGTTGCGGCCCATGATGTATGCGCCGGCGTCGAGGATCGCGGCGACTTCGTCGGCGCTCTCTCGGCCGTGCTCGAACATCCACTCATGCAGCACCTCGCCGACGCCATCGCCGAACGGGGCCTCGGCCCGCTGGTCGTAGCCGGTCGAATAGCCGTCCATCGACAGCGACAGGTCGCACGTGACCGTCATTGCTCCATTTTCATGCCGAGCGATGCCGTGCGCCAGAGGATGCGCGGGGTGTCGCGATCAGGTGAGGAGCCGGCCCGTTGCGGCGAGGCTGAGGCGACGGGGCACGATGCCCGCCGCCTTCGCGAGGATTCCGTTCCTCACGCCCGACACGATGCTGGGCGGGGTGTGCGAGCGGTCGAGCGCCTTCAGGGCTGTTGCCACGACCTGTTCGGAACTCTGGAATCTCCCGACGGCGGCGTCCTCCGAGCCGACGACCTCGAAGAACTCGGTGCTCGTCGCGCCCGGACTGAGGGCCAGCACGCTGAGGCCGGATTCACGCGTCTCGTACGCGATGGCCTCGGTGAAGCTCAGGACGTAGGCCTTCGAGGCGCCGTAGATCGCCATGTTGGGCAGCGGCTGGTAGGCCGCAGTGCTGGCGATGTTGACCAGCGCGCCTTCCCCCCTGCGGATGAGATCGGGAAGGAACTCGCGAGTGAGCCGCGTCAGCGCCAGCACATTCAGCTGCAGCAGTGACTCGACGCGCGCCGGATCCTCGTTCACGAACGCCCCGCGCATGCCGAATCCCGCGTTGTTGATGAGGGTGTGGATGCCGCGGCCGGCCAGTGCAGCGCGCACGGCCTGCACCGCATCCGGTGTCGTGAGGTCGAGAGGGACGACAGTGGCGCCGACCTTGTGGTCGCGCTCGAGCGCCATCGCCAGCTGCCGCAGACGGTCCTCGCGGCGCGCGACCAGCACCACATCCGCGCCGCGCTCGGCGAAGCGGGTGGCGAACTCCACGCCGAGGCCGGAGCTCGCGCCGGTGATGAGGGCGGTCGTGCCGCGATAGGTCATGGTCATGGTTTTCACCCTAGGCGCGGCAGAATCGGGTCATGTCGTTCGGTCAGGCCGCTCGCGGGACCTTCCCAGCCGTCTCCTCCTCGGCGCGATGCCCGTGTGGCAGCGGGGATGCCTTCGGCGCGTGCTGTCGCACCCTGCACGCCGGTGCGCCGGCCCCGAGCGCGGAGCGGCTGATGCGCGCCCGCTACTCGGCCTTCGTGGTCGGCGATGCCGTCTACCTTTGGGACACCTGGCACGGATCCACTCGGCCGGACACGGTGGAGCTGCACCCGGGCATCCGATGGACGGGGCTGGAGATGGTGGACGTCGTGGATGACGGCGATCGGGCGGTCGTGGAGTTCCGGGCGCACTACCGCGACCCCGAGGGCCAGGGCGTGCAGCAGGAGCGCAGCCGCTTCGCCAGGCGAGCGGGGCGCTGGTTCTACCTCGACGCCGAGGACTGACCGGCGGAATGCGCGAGGGGTGCGGGCGGTTCTCATTCACGTGGATGAATCTCCCGCAGTCCCGCGTGATGTCGACGTCGTCGTCATCGGTGCGGGGCAGGCGGGCCTCTCCGCGGCGTACCACCTGCGGCGGCGCGGCTTCACACCGGTGGACCGGGCGGTCGGTTCAGGGACTTTCGTGGTGCTCGACGCCGACGCCACGCCCGGCGGAGCGTGGCAGCACCGCTGGGAATCGCTGCGGATGGGCACGGTGAACGGCATCCACGAGCTGCCGGGCTTCGAGGTGCCGCCCGCGGATCCGCGCGCCCCGAGCCGCGACATCCTTCCGTCGTACTTCGACGAGTACGAGCGGCGGTTCGATCTCGCGGTCCGGCGGCCCGTGAAGGTGCGCGCGGTGCGACGCACCGGGGACGGAGAGCGTCTGCGGATCGAGACGGAGAACGGGGCATGGTCCGCTCGGCACGTCGTCAATGCCACCGGCACGTGGTCCCGCCCGTTCTGGCCCCACTACCCGGGCCGGGACCTGTTCCAGGGTCGGCAGCTCCACACGGCCGACTACGTGTCGGCCGAGGAGTTCGCGGGCAAGCGGGTGATCATCGTGGGCGCCGGCGTTTCCGCGCTGCAGCTCCTCGATGAGATCTCCCGGGTGGCGGAGACTCTCTGGATGACGCGACGAGAGCCGCAGTGGGTCGAGGAGGACTTCGACATCCCGGCGCGGATCGCAGCGCTCGCAGGCGTCGAGGAGCGGGTGCGCCAGGGCCTGCCGCCGGGCAGCGTGATCTCGGTGACCGGCATGCACTGGACCCCATGGGCGCGGGCAGCCCAGGAGCGGGGCGTGCTGGTGCGGCATCCGATGTTCACCGCCATCGAGCCCGACGGCGTGCGGATGCCGGACGGCTCGTTCCTGGCGGCCGACGTGATCCTGTGGGCGACGGGATTCCGCCCCGCCCTCGACCACCTGGCCCCGCTCGGACTGCGCACCCCGGCGGGTGGCATCCGCGTCGACGGGACCATGGCGATCGACGAGCCTCGGCTGCACCTGATCGGCTACGGCCCGTCACAGTCGACGATCGGGGCGAATCGCGCGGGACGGGCCGCGGTCGCCGCCATCGTGGCGGAGCGGCAGGCGGTCGCGGCCTGAGCGGTGGCCGCGTCAGCTCGTCCGCTCACTCAGGACGTCGAGGTAGTGCTGGTTGAACATCACCCCGAGCACGTTTCCGAAGGGATCGTAGACCGATCCGGTGACGAATCCCGGGCCCTGTTCCGTGACCGGCACGTGCGGGGTGGCGCCCAACTCGAGCAGGCGCTCGTAGGCGGCGTGTACATCGTCGACCGCCCAGTAGGCGACCGTCCCGCCCTGCTCGCTGGGTGTGGGCCCGACGTAGCGCCGGTCGAGGAGGCCGAGCTCGTGCGAGTAGTCGCCGATGCGGAACTCCACGTAGGCCGTCGCGCCCCCGAACTCCTTCCGGAAGTACGGCTCGATGCCGAGCACCTTCTGATACCAGTCGGCTGCGGCCTCGACGTCGTCGGCGGAGTAGGTGATGGTCGTGAGTCCTCTGAGCATGGAAGCTCCCTTCTGTGCCCGATTCTGCCGCTGGCCACCGACACCGCGGGTGCTCGGCGGGGGCATCCGTCCCCTGCCTAGACTGACGGCGTGACAGCCTTCACCGATGCCCTCGCGGCCGGCCCGATCGTGCTCGACGGGGGTCTCGGCACGCTGCTCGAGGCACAGGGCCATGACCTGTCGTCGTCGCTGTGGTCGGCTCGTCTGCTGCTGGAAGCGCCGACGGAGCTCCGCCGGGCGCACGTCGAGTACTTCGCCGCCGGCGCCAGGGTCGCCATCACGTCTTCGTACCAGGTGAGCTACGAGGCGCTCGCCGCAGAAGGACTCGGCAGCGCTGCGGTGGACGCCCTGCTGGCCTCGAGCGTGCGGCTCGCGCGCGAGGCGCGGGAGGAGGCCGGCCTCTCCGCCGATGAGGCCTGGGTCGCGGCATCCGTCGGGCCGTACGGGGCCTCGCTGGCGGACGGCAGCGAGTACACCGGCGACTACGGACTGGATGTCGACCAGCTGCGCCTGTGGCATCGCCCCCGCATCCGGGCCCTCGCCGCCGCCGCGCCCGATGCCCTGGCGGTCGAGACGCTTCCATCGCTCGCCGAGCTGGAGGCCGTCTGCCTCGAGCTCGAGGGGATCGGGGTCCCCGCGTGGATCAGCGTGACGGTCGCCGACGGCGCGCTGCGCTCGGGCGAGTCGCTGGCGGAAGCCGCGGCCATCGCCGGGGCCACTCCTGAGGTCATCGCCGTCGGCGTCAACTGCTGCGACGTATCCGAGGTCGGAGGCGCCCTCGCCCTGCTCCGTGCGGGCACGGGCAAGCCCGGCGTCGCCTACCCCAACAGCGGTGAACGCTGGAACGCGGACGAGCGCCGCTGGTCGGGCGAAGCCGGCCGCATCTCGCAGTCGGCGGGGGAGTGGGTGGTCGGCGGCGCCCGCCTCGTCGGCGGATGCTGCCGGGTAGGCCCGGATCAGATCTCCGAGGTGGCGCATGCCGTCTCCGCCGCCCCGCGGCGCTGATCGGCGCGTAGCGTGGAGGCGAGCGAAGGGATTCCCATGTCACGCATCCTCATCATCGGCGGCCACGGCAAGGTGGCGCTCCTGCTCGCGCCGCTGCTGGTCGCGCGCGGCGACGACGTGACGAGCGTCATCCGCAATCCCGAGCACTCGGACGAGGTCGCCGCGACGGGAGCTGTGCCCCTGGTCGCGGACGTCGAGTCGCTCGATGTCTCGGGCATGGCCGCGCTCTTCGACGGTCACGACGCGATCGTGTGGTCTGCGGGTGCCGGAGGCGGAACGGCGGCGCGCACCTACGCCGTCGATCGGGATGCCGCGATCCGCTCGATGGATGCCGCGCTCGCTGCGGGGGTGCGCCGGTACGTGATGGTGTCGTACTTCGGCGCGCGGTTGGATCATGGCGTGCCCGAGGGGAACGGCTTCTACGCGTATGCCGAAGCCAAGGCGGCCGCCGACGAGCAGCTGCGCGCGAGTGGCCTCGACTGGACGATCGTCGCCCCCAGCGCCTTGACGCTGCACGACCCGACCGGTCTCATCGACCCGGACGCCAGCGAATCGGGCGCGGTGAGCAGGGCGGATGTCGCGGCCGTCGTCGCCGCGGCGTTGGCCTCTCCGTCGTCGGTGGGTCGTACGATCCGATTCAACAAGGGGGAGGTGCCCATCGCCGAGGCGCTGGAGAGGTGACCGCCGGGTGGACGATGCGACTCTGAGCGGGTTCGCAGCGCTTCTGCGTGAGCGCCGTGAGGCTGCGGAGCGCACGTTGCTTCGCAACTCGGAGGACGGACGCGATCTGCTGAGCGCGCGGGGCGACGGGACGGCCGACGACGAGCACGACCCGGAAGGATCGACGCTGTCCGGCGAATGGGCGATGCTGGAGGCGCTCCGAGCCGACACCGAGCACGAACTCGCCGAGATCGATGCGGCCCTGCTTCGCCAGCAGTCGGGAACCTACGGCCGCTGCGCCGAATGCGGTCGGGATATCCCGGAGGCCCGACTGCGGGCACGGCCGATGACGAGGACGTGCGTGGCATGCGCCGAGGTGGTCGAGCGGCGGTAGCCGGGCCGGTGCGGAGTTGTGCTGGCCCGTTGCCGGGTGCCCGTTACTTGGAGAGCTTGCGCAGCGCTGACCGCTTGTGCGCCGCTTCGCTGCCGCTCTTCTCCGATCGGATGATGTAGGCGGGATCGTCCTCGGATGCCGTGAAGTGCTGCCCTGCGAACTCGAAGTCCTTCGTGCGCACGGCCGTGATCTCGCCCCGGGTGCGGCCCTGAGAGGTGTTCCAGCTCACACGATCACCCTTCGCGAGCTTTGCGGATTTCGCCATCGTTCCTCCTGATCATCTGTCGCTCCGATGATCCCCGCGCGTGCCAACGGGCGGAAGCGGCTTGACGCGCGCTCCATCGGGCGGGTAGCGGTCGGGCGGTGGTGGCGCACCGGCGGCCCCGGGTCGCTGCGGAGCCAAGCGAGACGAAGCGAAACGAAGCGCCTGCAAATGTCGGAACCCGATGCCAAGATCAGAACATGTCTTCGAATGACAACCCCGGCCCGCCTCCCGACCCGGTTTCGCTGGAAGCGGCGGAAGCCGCGATCCTCGAAACCCTGGTCAGGACGATCGTCGACGCCCGAGCCGGGATCGCGGCGTTCCAGGCCTTCGAGACGCGTGCGCTCGCCGCGGCCGCGGCCCTCGGTGCGGAGCAGATGTCCCGCGTCACGTCGCTTGCGTCGAGAGATCGTGAGATGCCCCTGCGCTCGATTGCGGCCGAGTTGGCCGCTGCCGTACGCACGAGCGACTGATCCGTCCAGCGACAGCTCAACGACGCAACCCTGCTGGTGGAGAGCTTCCCTCAGACGTTGACCGCATGGGGGGAAGGGCGGATCTCCCGAGCCCACGTATCGGTGATCGTGCAGGCAGGGTTCGGCATCGACGACGCGGATGCGAGCGCCGGTTTCGAGGACGAGGTGCTGCGGCGGGCATACGTGGGAACCCCCGGCCGGCTCGGTCCGATCGCGAAGCTGCTCGCCAACCGGGCTCAGCCGCGCACCCTCGAAGCGCGGCACGCCGACGCCCGCGCCGAACGAACCGTTCGGATGAGCGACCTGCCCGACGGAATGGGAGAACTGATCCTGCTTCAGCCATCCGTGCTGATCCACGGGATCTTCGACCGGATCACCCAACAAGCCCAGACGGTCAAAGAGGCACGAACGTCAACAGCCGGGGCGGACACTCCGCTCGAAGCATCGGATCGTCCGGTTGGCTCGGATGGATCCGTCCGAGCGGACGAGGGGGGCACGCAGCGGATGTGCGCACCATGGATCAGCTTCGAGCGGACATCCTCGCCGACATGCTGCTGACCGGCACTCCGTCGGTCGATGACCCGGATGCCGGAATCGACCTCGGCGCGATCCGAGCGAGAGTTCAGGTCACGGTCCCGGTGCTCGCCCTCACCGGCCACGGGTCAGAGCCGGCTGTGCTAGCCGGGTCGGGTCCGATCGATCCGGAGACGGCGCGAAGCCTGGCGGGCGGATGTCCCGGATGGGAACGCGTCATGACACACCCGGTCACCGGGGCCGTCCTCGCCGTTGACCGCTACCGGCCCGGGGAAGACCTGAAACGGCTGCTCCGCGTGCGCGATGAGCACTGCCGGTTTCCCGGATGCCGGATGCCGCCCACCGGTGCGACCTGGATCACACCCACGACGCCGCCCACGGCGGCGCAACCTCCGACGCCAACCTCGCCCACCTCTGCAAGCGACATCACACGCTCAAGCACGCCACCCCGTGGACCGTGAAACAACGCTCCGGCGGGGTCCTGGAATGGACCAGTCCCACAGGACGCACCTACACCGACACCCCGGAACCCGTCCTCCGCTTCACTGCGAGCAGCGACCCACCGCCGTTCTAGACGTCGATCAAGGGAATCGCCCCGTCTCCCTGGGCGAGCTCCGTTGGTGTCGAGGGCGAATCAGCTCAGGCTTCGAGGGGGCGAGAGCTCCAGATCCCACGCGGGAAGGCTCGAGGCCTCAAGCTGGAGCCTCCTTGAAGTCAAGCGCGAGTTCCTACGTCCACGGCGCGCGGTCGGTTGAACTCACTCGACGAGAGACGACCTCACTCGACGAGAGGAGAGACGAATTCACTCGACGAGAGGAGAGATGAATTCACTCGAAGAGAGGAGAGACGAACTCACTCGAAGAGAGGAGAGACGAACTCACTCGACGAGAGGAGAGATGAATTCACTCGAAGAGAGGAGAGACGAACTCAGTCGAAGAGAGACGAACTCACTCGAAGAGAGGAGAGACGAAACGACGCTCGTAGCGACGGATGCAGCGTGTCTCGGCGGCGAAGCGATACGCCTCCATGCACTCGGGGTCGGTTGCGGCGCGCAGGCGGTACTGCTCGTACTCCGCGAGCGACGGGAACGTGAACAGCGCGAACGCCTCGTCGCTGTCACCTTCGCTGGGCAGGAAGTACCCGTGGTGCTGGCCGCCCAGGCGGTTCACGAGACGGATCCACAGCCTGCCGTACTCCTCGAAGTCGCTCAGCTTGTCGGCATCGATCTCATACCGGAGGTGCACCGTGATCACGGGTTGCTCGATTCTGATGTCAGTGGGTGTGCGGGAATGCGATCTGGAGCCGGAACCCGCGCTCGCGACCTAGGCGGCAACGTCATCCTCGTGCAGATCGAGAACGAGAACGCCGCCCATGGCTCCGACAAGCGGGTCCCGGCGACCCCTCATCCATCGCGGGCATGACTCTATCCGAGCCGTAATGCGGCTCGGGCATAATGCGGCCCACCGACGCGTTCTGATACCCTGAAGTGTCATGCGTATGGCTTCATTGCCGTGCGCCCGCGACACTCGCAATCCAAATCCACTCGCTTCGGTTCGAAGCATCCGTTCGCCCTGGCGTGCGGGCGCCGACCGTGGCCCGATATCCAACCCAACAAGGACAACCCACTACATGACTATCGCCACGACCGCCCCGGCCACCAAGCAGGTCGCCATCAATGACATCGGATCTGCTGAGGACTTCCTGGCTGCGGTCGAACTGACCCTCAAGTTCTTCAACGACGGCGACCTCATCGAAGGAACCGTCGTGAAGATCGACCGCGACGAGGTCCTCCTCGACGTCGGGTACAAGACCGAGGGCGTCATCCCCTCGCGCGAGCTCTCCATCAAGCACGACGTCGACCCCAATGAGGTCGTCAAGGTCGGCGACGCCGTCGAGGCCCTCGTTCTCCAGAAGGAGGACAAGGAAGGCCGTCTGATCCTGTCGAAGAAGCGCGCACAGTACGAGCGCGCATGGGGCGACGTGGAGAAGATCAAGGAGAACGACGGAGTCGTCACCGGTTCGGTCATCGAGGTCGTCAAGGGCGGCCTCATCGTCGACATCGGTCTCCGCGGCTTCCTCCCGGCCTCGCTCATCGAGCTGCGCCGCGTCCGCGACCTCACGCCGTACCTCGGCCAGGAGATCGAGGCCAAGATCCTCGAGCTCGACAAGAACCGCAACAACGTCGTCCTCAGCCGTCGCGCGCTGCTCGAGCAGACGCAGTCGGAGTCGCGCACCACGTTCCTGAACAACCTGCACAAGGGTCAGGTCCGCAAGGGTGTCGTGTCCTCGATCGTCAACTTCGGTGCGTTCGTCGACCTGGGCGGCGTGGACGGCCTCGTGCACGTCTCCGAGCTCTCGTGGAAGCACATCGAGCACGCCTCAGAGGTCGTCGAGGTCGGTCAGGAAGTCACCGTCGAGATCCTCGAGGTCGACCTCGATCGTGAGCGCGTGTCGCTCTCGCTCAAGGCGACGCAGGAGGACCCGTGGCAGGTCTTCGCCCGCACCCACGCCATCGGGCAGGTCACCCCGGGCAAGGTCACGAAGCTCGTCCCGTTCGGCGCGTTCGTCCGCGTTGCGGACGGCATCGAGGGCCTCGTGCACATCTCGGAGCTCTCCGGCAAGCACGTCGAGCTCGCCGAGCAGGTCGTGTCGGTCGGCGAAGAGGTGTTCGTCAAGGTCATCGACATCGACCTCGAGCGTCGCCGCATCTCGCTCTCGCTCAAGCAGGCGAACGAGTCGGTCGACCCCAACGGCACCGAGTTCGACCCGGCCCTGTACGGCATGGTCACCGAGTACGACGAGAACGGCGAGTACAAGTACCCCGAGGGCTTCGACGTCGAGACTCAGGCGTGGAAGGAAGGCTCCGACGCCGAGCGCGAGCAGTGGGAGCAGGAGTACGCCGCTGCCCAGGGTCGCTGGGAGCAGCACAAGGCTGCTGTCGCCAAGACCCTCGAGGCCGAGGCAGCCGGGTTCGCCCCGGTCGAGTCCAGCTCTGCGGGCTCGTCCTTCTCGAGCGACTCGAACGGCGCCGGCACGCTCGCGGATGACGAGGCTCTGGCCGCGCTCCGCGAGAAGCTCTCGGGCGGAAACGCGTAGCGTCCACTCCCGCAGCACCCGCTGAACCAAAGGGCCGTCACCTCCGGGTGGCGGCCCTTTCGCGTGCGTACACAACCCTCTCGGGTTCGTACGAAACCCGGTGCGCGATGCGCCACGGACTCGTAACATCGGCTGCAAGGGCAAGTGGAGGGGTCTGGGGGATTCGAGATGCGGGTACTCCTGGCGGGCGCAACAGGTACGTTCGGCGGCCCGCTCGTGCGAGAGCTCGTCGGGGCGGGCCACGAAGTCGTCGGCATCGGCCGATCCGAGGGCGGCGCCGAGCGGGTGCGCCGGCTCGGTGCGACGCCACTGCTCGTCGACGTCATGGACAGACGAGCGCTGCTCGACTCGGTCGACGGGGAGAGCTTCGATGCCGTCATCCATGAGATGACCGCGCTGAAGAAGCCGCCGACGAGTCACGGTGATATGCGGGCCACGAACGCCCTGCGCATCGACGGCACCGCGCACCTGCTCGATGCCGCTCGCGCGACGGGGGCGACACGCTTCGTGACCCAGTCGATCGTTTTCGGCTATGGCTATCGCGATCACGGGACGCGGCCGCTGACCGAGGACGACCCCTTCGCCGTTCCATATGGCAACGCGTTCGACGAGCACCTCGCGGCGATGCTGTCGACAGAGAAGCAGGTGACGACCGCGCAGGGCATCCACGGCATCGCCCTGCGCTATGGCCTGTTCTACGGCGCCGACATCGATCAGATGGCGGGGATGCTGCGACGCCGCATGCTGCCGGTCGTCCGAGACGGCGGCGAGATTCCGTTCGTCCACCATGCGGATGCCGCGACCGCGACCCTCGCGGCGCTCGAGCGGGGCGACCCGGGCTCCGTCTACAACATCGTCGATGACACTCCGGCGACGTTCCGGGACCTGATCGAGCAGGTGGCGGCCGCGAAGGGCGCTCCCGCACCGCTCATCGTTCCGCGGTGGCTCCTGGGGACGGCGGCACCCTACGCGGCATCCCTCTTCGGCGGCATTTCGATGCGCGTCTCCAACGAGCGCGCTGCCACTCGCCTGGGCTGGCGGCCGCGCTATCCATCGATGCGGGAAGGTGTCGCCGCGAGTTGACTCCCCGATTGGGGGAGGCCACGCGTACCATGCGACGAAAGCGCCGGGTTCCGGCGAGACCGATCGCAGCGGCCGGACTGCTCGAGTGAAGGGACGGTCGCATGGCGCAGGCATGCTCGGTGGGGAACTGCGCCGGACCCGTGCCGGCCGACGCCCCGGTTCCGCTCTGCGAGCGGCACCTCGCGGTTGCCGGCGACTGGGCCGAGCGGGAGTACGGCGTCGTGGACGTGCTGCCCGCAGCGTGCCGGCTGTGCGGCTCGACCCTCGGACGACGGTACCCGTCCGGGTGGGTGTGCGCCGTGTGCGAGTGGCGCTACGGAGAGGTCGTCGACGCTGAACTTCCGCTGCCCCGAGTGGACGTCGTGTACTATCTGCGATACGCCGATCGGGTGAAGATCGGCACGACCGCCAACCCTCGGCAGCGGTTCGCGGCGATCTGGCACAACGATCTTCTCGCCCTCGAGCGCGGGGACAGGCGGCTCGAGCACCGTCGGCACGTGCAGTTCGCCGCAGAGCGCTTCGGGACGACGGAATGGTTCCGCCTCTCGGACGCGATCCGCGCGCACATCGCCGTGCTCGGGGGCGGGATCGAGGACCCGTGGGATGTCTACGCCCGGTGGTGCGCCGAGGCGCTCGCACTGCGCGGTTAGAAGTGTGCGTCATTTCCAGCATCCTCGAAGGCAGCGCCCCTACCCTGGTGAGCCCACGAGAGTACGGAGGACGTCATGGGTTTCCTGGATCGCCTGTTCGGAACCGAGCAGCCGCGGCAGCAGCCGCCCGTGCCGCAGTACGGGCAGGACCCCTACGCCGCTCCTGTCAGCACGGGTCGCCCAGGCATGACGCCACCGCCGGCGGGACCGCCGGCGGGCGCGCCGGCTGAGGGCGGCGGCACCCCCCGCACCGAGGACGAGCTGGCGATCGAGCGCTACCGCTATCTGCTCCGCACGGCTCCGCCGGAGACGATCGAGCAGGTGCACGCCGAGGCCTTCGGCAGGCTCACGGAGCAGCAGCGGCAGCAGGTGCTCGCCGATCTCTCGACCGGGCTCTCCCCGTTCGAGCAGCCGCGCAGCACCGATCCTCAGGCGCTCGCCCGCGCGGCGACCCGCGCGGAGTATATGAACCCGGGCTTCATGGAGCGCACCCTGGGTAACACCCAGGGCACCGGCCGATCCGGCCCGGGCTTCGGCTCGATGGTGGGCGGTTCGCTGCTCGGCACGGTCGCGGGTTACGTGATCGGCTCGGCGATCGTGAGCTCGTTCATGGGCCCGTCGATGTACGACCAGGGCTATGAAGACGGCTCCGCGGATGCCGGGGCAGACGGTTCCGGCGATGCGGGCGCCGACGCGTCGGGTGACGCGGGAGCCGACGCGGGCAGCGCGGACGCCGGCAGCGCCGACGGAGGTGGCTTCGACGGCGGCGGATTCGACGGTGGCGGATTCGATGGCGGTGGCTTCGACGCCGGCGGAATGGACTTCGGCGGGTTCGACGGCTTCTAGCCGCACCCCGCGATAGCGTCGCCCTCATGGCGGCGGATTCGACGCGGTGGCGCACCGGGCCCCGCGGCGACCGCACGCTGGAGCGCTCTAACGCGCTGAACCAGCTTCTGCTGGGCGCCGTGGTGCTCGTCGCCGCGCTGCTGGTCCTGCTGACGGGCCCGCCCGCCGACCTCGGTCTGCTTCTGGCGGGGCTGGTGCTCGTCTTCCTGATCTCGGGCCTGGCCCTCGCGGTGCCGTGGAACAGGTTTTCGCCCCTCTGGGGTGCGCTGCTGCCGATCGCCGACATCATTGCGATCATCATCCTCCGCGAGGCGAGTCCGACATCGGGGTTCGCGCTCCTCTGGGTGTTCCCTGCCACCTGGCTCGCCGGCTCCTTCGGGCTTCCCGGCCTTGCCTTCGGGAGCGTCTCCATCAGCGCCATCTACTGGATCATCGTGGGCACCGACCCGGATGAGGCGTTCGGTCCCGCTGCGTTCCTGATTCCGCTGACCATCGTCGCGGTCTCGACCACGGCCTACCTCAGCTCGCGGCGCGCCACGGCCCAGCGCTCGCTCCTCGACAAGCAGGCGCGTCTGCTCGCCCGCACGGTGGAGCGGGTGCAGCGCCAGGAGGACGCCGTGACCGAGGTGCTGGATGCCGTGGACTTCGGCGTCATCCGCATCGCTGCCGACGGATCGCTCTCGGTGACCAACGAAGCTCACGCCCGCCTTCAACAGGCGGCCGCGCCGCGAGGACAGACCGCGGCGTCGTCACGCCGGGCGGTGTACTCCTCGGACGGCATCTCGCCCATCGATCCGCAGAGCGAGCCGCTCGCCCGCGCACGCAGGGGAGAGGCGTTCGAGAGCGAGCTGGTCTGGTACGGCGCTCCCGGCGAGCGCCGCCGCGCCCTGGGCATCACCTCCCGGCGGCTGCACGACGCGGAGGGGAAGGATGTCGGGGGCCTGGTCGTCTCACGCGACGTCACTGCGGAGGTGACCGCGCTCCGGGCGCGGGATGACCTCGTCGCCTCGGTGTCCCACGAGCTGCGCACGCCGCTGACCTCGATCCTCGGCTACATCGAACTCGTGCTGGACGGCGAGGACCTCTCCCCGTCGGCGCGGAGGCAGCTCGGAATCGCCGAACGCAACGCGACCCGCCTGCTCGACATCGTGGCCGACATCCTGACCGCCTCTGCCGACCCCCGCGCCGGCGTGGAGCTGTCGGTGCACCAGAGCGAGGAGTCGCTGGACGCGGTCGTGCGTGCCGCCGTCGAAGCGGCCGCCCCGCGTGCCGCCGAGCGGCGCATCGCGATCGACGCCTCCGGAATCGAGCCGACGACCGCGTACATCGATCCGCACCGGGTGCGCCAGGTGGTCGACAACCTGCTCTCGAACGCCGTCAAGTACGGCCGCGATGGCGGCAGCGTCGCCGTCGGAGTCACGAGCGATGTCGACCACGCCTGGCTCGCGGTGCGCGACGACGGCCCTGGCATCTCGCCGGAGGAGGTGCCGCGCCTCTTCGAGCGGTTCTTCCGCTCCGATGCCGTGCGCAACACCTCGACGTACGGGAGCGGGCTCGGGCTGAGTATCAGTCGCGACATCGTGCGGTCGCACGGGGGCGAGATCACCGTGCAGAGCACACCGGGGGACGGTTCGACATTCATCGCGCGTCTGCCGAGACGCGCACCAGGAGGAGAAGCCTGATGCTGCAGCCGTTCACCGTATCCGTGATGACCGCCCTGGTGCTGATGGTGGCGGGAGCGGTCTTCGTGATCGAGACGCTGCTGCGCAAGGACGAGGGCGCGGGCCGTGTCTGGGCGCTCGCCTTCCTCGCCGGGATGCTGACGACCGTCGCGTACCTGGTGTGGGGGGTGTCTCCCCGCACCTGGTGGGCGGTCGCGGTCGGAAATGGATCGTTCGTCGCCGGCACGGGACTGCTCTGGCTCGGATCCCGGCGGTTCAACGAGCGGCCGATGATGGTGCCGTCGCTGGTGGTGGGCGCCGCGTCGCTCGCGGCCTCGATCGCCGTCGTGATCGACGGTCCGGATGGCGGCGATTGGGCCGGGGCGATCGTGATGTTCGTGGGGATAGCGGCCTTCGCCGTGGCGGGGACGGTGGAGACGGTCACGGGGGAGATGGGGCGCAACCGCAACGCCGCCGGTCTCGCACTCGTGCTAGGACTCCAAGCGGCGTATTACATCGTCCGCTCTTTCGTCTTCATCGCCTTCGGACCGGAGAGCTGGCTGTTCGAGCGCTGGTTCAACACGATCGTCACGAGCCTGCTCACCGTGACGCTCACCATCGTGGCCGTCGTGACGACGTCGGTGCTGCGCGCCGGAAAGGCCCAGCTGCCGGGGCGCCCCCAGACGACGGTACTGGGCATGGCGCGCGATGGGGTGCTGCTGTCCGACGCGTTCCAGCGGGTGCTCGCCGATCGCACCGCGCACGCCCGGCGCAACGGGGAGCTGATGGGCGTCATCTCGACCCGGCTGGACGACCTCGCCCAACTCTCGACGGCGTTCGGCTCGGCCGAGGCCCAGCAGGTGCAGCGGGCCTGGCGCGCGTCCGCCGTGCGCTTCGCGCCGACGAGCGCGTTCGTCGGCGATGACGGCGAAGGGGGCGTGGCGATCGGCGTGCACCCGACGTCCCAGGCGGATGCCCGCCGCATGGCGACGCGGGTGAGTGCCGGAATGTCCGAGGCCCTTGCGGCACTGGGCACGAGCGTCGTCCCGGTGCTCGGGGTGGGCGTCGCGCTGACCGACACGGTGGGGTACGACCCGGGAAAGCTGGTCGACGCGGCGAGAGATGCCTCCGCCCGCGCATCCGACAGCGACGACGCCGGCGTGATCGTGGCCGGGTGAGCTCGGCTCAGCCTGCCGTGAGCCGATAGCCGACGCCGCGCACCGTCTCGATCCAGCGCGGGCGGGCCGGTGACTCGCCGAGCTTGCGCCTGAGGTTCGCGACATGCACCTCGATCGCCCGCGCGTCGTGTTCGCTGACGAAGCCGGAACCGGTGCCGCGGTCGCCCCGCAGCAGAAGCGCGAGTTCGGCCTTGCTGACGACCCGCCCGCGAGCGTCCAGGAGGTCTCCCACGATGTCGAACTCGCTGCGCGTCAGCTCGACATCCCCTCCGTCCACGGTGACCAGGCGCCGCCCCGGGTGCAGACGCAGACCGCGATGCTCGAGCCATCCCGCCGCGGCCGGCTCAGCCGATGCGGGGGAGGCCGCCGGCGCGGAGGCCGCTCCGTTCTCCGCACCGGAGACATCCATCGCCCGCGGCCGGCGGAGCATGGCTTCGATGCGCGCACGCAGCTCCCGCGGTCGGAAGGGCTTGGTGACGTAGTCGTCGGCGCCGGATTGCAGGCCCTGCAGCGTGTCGATCTCGTCCGCACGCGCGGTGAGCATGATGAGGTACGTGTGGCTGAAGGCGCGGATGCGCTTGGCCGTCTCGAATCCGTCCATCCCCGGCATGCTGACGTCGAGGGTCGTGACGATGGGATCGTGCCGGCGGACCAGTTCGATGCCGTCGAGTCCGGAACCGGCGGTGTGCACCACGAAACCCGCCTGCTCCAGCACGTCCGCCAGGAGCGAGCGGATGTCGGGCTCGTCCTCGATGATCACGGCCACACGCGGGTACTGCATGGATGGACCTCCCGGATCATCCAGCACTCCGATCGGAGCTACAGAGACATCCGCGATGATATCGCGGAAGACCCTCTTGAATGCTTCCCCCGGCATACCCGCGTCCTATCCGCCCGACACCGCAGGTGACGCGGCCGCCGGGGAGGAGCCCACCCCCAGGAACGCTCCTCCCACGACGGCCGCTCTGCCGACGGCGCCGATGCCCCGGCGACCGGGGAACCCGGTGAACCGCGGCAACACCACCGCCGGCGTCCCCACGCGCAGCGGGGCGGTCCCCCGACCGCCCCGCTGCGCCGCCGGCATCCACACATCGCGCCCGGGCATGCGGCCCCGCGCGCCGGAGGATTCCTTGTCGACGCCCGTCACGGACGATCCCCTGCTGGGTGCCGCCCGCGTGCGCACGCGGGGCCGTCTTCCCACCAGTCGACGGCCCTGACCGCGGCGAACGCGATCTGCAGCGAGACGATCCAGAGGGCGTCGGCGGCGACGGGACGCAGGTTGCGCATCTCTGGTGTCCTTCTGTTGTTCCGCGCACGGGATCCGGGGGATCCGGCACGGCTGGGCGACCGCCCCACGGGTGAGGGCGCGGCGATCACACGATACGTGCGTGTGCTCAGTCATCGCTCAACCGCCGCTCAGGCGATCCTCAGGGGCTCCTTTGCCTTTGCCCGTGGCATGCTCGGTGCATGCCCCTCATCGCACTCACCGGCGGCATCGCGTCCGGAAAATCGACCATCGCGCGACGGCTCGCAGAGCACGGCGCGGTGGTCGTCGACGCCGACGCCATCGTCCGTGATGTGCAGCGACCGGGGTCGTTCGTGCTCGATGCGATCGCCGCGGAGTTCGGGCCGACGCTCATCGCGGGCGATGGTTCGCTCGATCGCGCCGCCCTCGGCGCCATGGTCTTCGGCGACCCGGACGCGCTGCGCCGGCTGAATGCCATCGTGCACCCCGCCGTCCGCCGGGAGTCCCAGCGCCGCTTCGACGAGGCGCTCGCGAAGGATGCGGACGCGGTCGTCGTGTACGACGTGCCGCTTCTGGTCGAAGCGCGGGTCGATGACCGGTGGGATCTGATCGTCGTGGCGCACGCGTCCGCCGACGTGCGGCAGGCGCGGCTCGTCCAAGAGCGCGGGATGGACTCGGCATCCGCCCGCGCGCGCATCGCCTCGCAGGTGCCGGACGAGAAGCGCCTGGAGATCGCGGACGTCGTCATCGACACCACCGGAACCCTCGAGAGCACCGCGCAGCAGGTGGATGAGCTGTGGGAGCGTCTGCGGCCGGGGCGCTCGGGCTGACCTGGTCGGATGTCGGAAGGGCCGGTATCCTGGGCAGGGACGACGGAGGTGCGACGTGGGCGTTTTCGACCGGTTCCGGCGCAGGAAGAAGGCGCCGTACGAGGCGCTGTCCGATGAAGAGCGGATGTCTCGCTACCTCTACCTGCTCAACACGCTTCCCCCCTCGGTCATAGAGCGGGCTCACGAGTCGGCGTTCCGGGACGTTCCGCTCGCCCGCCGGCAGGAGATGTTCGAACAGCTGCGGCCCTTCATGTCCGAGGAGGAGCAGAAGCAGGCGGCGGAGCCGGAGCTGCTGGCGCGCCTGGTGCGCCGCGCGGAAGAGCGGCGGGCGCAGTCGGCCGAGTCGGCATCCGGAACGGAGCAGGAGCGCGAGCCGGCGAGGACCACGACCCAGCTCGCAGCCCCCGAGTTCTTGACTCAGAACGGCCTGATGGCGCTGGTGGCGTATAACTTCCTCCTCAGCTCGGCCGTGACCTCGTACTTCACCGTCGGCGCCGGTTCGCTCGGACTCGCCGGCGAACCCGACTGGGTCGGCGACATGGCGGGCGGCGGTGTGGACGGCGGTGGCGGCGTGGGCGGCGGCTTCGACGGCGGCGGCGGCGGGATCGACGGCGGCGGCGGTATGGACAGCGGCGGCTTGGGGGGCGGCGGATTCGACTTCGGAGGTGGCTTCGGCGGCGGGTTCGACGGCGGCGGCGGCTTCGGATAGTCCCCGCCGTGCGCCCCGGGCGAACCCCGGCCCGCGTGTCGGAGGCCCCGCCTAGGCTGGAATCATGCAGACTACGCGCAGCGTCCGGCCGTTCGAGGTCGTCAGCGAATACGTCCCGAGCGGGGATCAGCCCCAGGCGATCGCCGACCTCGCGCAGCGCATCAACGCCGGGGAGACGGATGTCGTCCTGCTCGGCGCGACCGGAACCGGAAAGTCCGCCACGACGGCGTGGCTGATCGAGCAGGTCCAGCGCCCGACGCTCGTGCTCGCGCACAACAAGACCCTGGCGGCCCAGCTGGCGAACGAGTTCCGCGAACTGATGCCCCACAACGCCGTCGAGTACTTCGTGTCCTACTACGACTATTACCAGCCCGAGGCCTACGTTCCGCAGACCGACACCTTCATCGAGAAGGACTCCTCGGTCAACGCCGAGGTCGAGCGCCTGCGGCACTCGACGACCAACTCGCTGCTGAGCCGGCGCGACGTCGTCGTGGTCTCGACCGTCTCGTGCATCTACGGCCTCGGTGCCCCGGAGGAGTACCTGCGGGCGATGGTCGCGCTGCAGGTGGGGGAGCAGTACGACCGCGACGCGCTCATCCGGCGGTTCATCTCGATGCAGTACAACCGCAACGACGTCGACTTCTCGCGCGGCAATTTCCGCGTCCGGGGCGACACCATCGAGATCATCCCGGTCTACGAGGAGTACGCGATCCGCATAGAGCTCTTCGGCGACGAGATCGAGGCGCTCTACATGCTGCATCCCCTCACCGGAGACGTCGTCCAGCGCATGGATTCCGTGCCGATCTTCCCGGCGTCGCACTACGTCGCGGGCACCGACAAGATGCAGCGCGCCATCGGCACGATCGAGACCGAGCTCGAGCAGCGTCTCAAGGAGCTCGAGAGCCAGGGCAAGCTGCTCGAGGCCCAGCGGCTGCGCATGCGCACCTCCTTCGACCTCGAGATGATGCAGCAGCTCGGGTTCTGCTCCGGCATCGAGAACTACTCACGGCACATCGACGGGCGCCTGCCGGGCGAGGCGCCGCACTGCCTGCTCGACTTCTTCCCCGACGACTTCCTGGTGGTCATCGACGAGTCCCACGCGACGGTGCCGCAGATCGGGGCGATGTACGAGGGGGATGCCTCGCGCAAGCGCACCCTGGTGGAGCACGGCTTCCGGCTCCCGAGTGCGATGGACAATCGGCCGCTGCGGTGGGACGAGTTCAAGAACCGCGTCGGCCAGACCGTCTACCTGTCGGCAACGCCCGGCCGCTACGAGATGGGCATCGCCGACGGGGTGGTCGAGCAGATCATCCGACCGACCGGCCTCGTCGATCCTCAGATCGTGGTCAAGCCGTCGAAGGGCCAGATCGACGACCTCCTCGAGGAGATCCGCAAGCGCGCAGCGCAGGACGAGCGGGTGCTCGTGACGACGCTCACCAAGAAGATGGCGGAGGAGCTCACCGACTTCCTGGGTGAGCACGGCGTGCGGGTGCGGTATCTGCACTCGGATGTCGACACCCTTCGGCGCGTCGAGCTGCTGACCGAGCTGCGCGCCGGTGTCTACGACGTGCTCGTCGGCATCAACCTCCTCCGAGAAGGCCTCGACCTGCCGGAGGTGTCGCTCGTGTCCATCCTGGATGCCGACAAGGAGGGCTTCCTCCGGAGCGGAACGTCGCTGATCCAGACGATCGGCCGCGCCGCGCGAAACGTGTCCGGTGAAGTGCACATGTACGCCGACAAGGTGACCGACTCGATGAAGGCGGCGATCGAGGAGACCGATCGGCGCCGCGACAAGCAGATCGCGTACAACCTCGAGAACGGGATCGATCCGACGCCGCTCCGCAAGCGCATCGCCGACATCACCGAGGTGCTCGCGCGTGAGGGCGCCGACACGGCCGAGATGCTGTCGAAGCGCACCTCGGCGAAGCTGAAGTCGGGCAAGGGCAAGTCCCCGACACCCGGGCTCCGGCGCACCGGTATCGCGGCCGAAGGGGCCGACCAGCTGGAGGCGACGATCGCCGACCTCAGCGGGCAGATGCTCGCGGCCGCGGCGGAATTGAAGTTCGAGCTCGCAGCCCGGCTTCGGGACGAGGTCCAGGACATGAAACGCGACCTGCGGCAGATGGAGAAGGCCGGGCACGCCTGACCCCTGGGCGGTGACTGCTCAGGGGCAGTGCATGAGGGGTTTCGGACCCGAGCGGTCGAAGGTGTGCTCCGTCATGCGCGCCCCGCAGAGGGGACAGGATCGTTCGGCCCGCTCGGCCACGGTGGGCGGGGGCGTGGTCTCATAGGGACCCACCGCGGCAGGACCCGCCATGCGGATGAGCTTCGCGTTGGCCCACAGGTACCAGCCGCCCGCCGCCCGAACCCGTGTGCGCAACGGCTGCTTCTCGTCCTTGGTCATATGCTTAGTGTACTAAACATTTGTGCGCGATAGGATGCGGTCATGATGACGGACGACCTCCTGGCGCTGGAGAATCAGCTCTGCTTCGCGCTCGTCACCGCGGCACGCAACGTCGTGTCGCTCTACCGGCCGGTCCTCGAGCCGCTCGGCCTGACGCACCCGCAGTATCTCGTGATGCTCGCACTGTGGGAGCAGTCCCCGCGGTCGCTGGGCGAGCTGGCGGATGAGCTGGCGATGGAGCCCGCCACGCTGTCACCCCTCGTCAAGAGGCTCGAGGCCCAGGGCCGCGTGGTGCGATCACGTCGCGCCGACGACGAGCGCGTCCTCGACATCGCCCTCACGGAGGAAGGGCGCGCGCTGCGCACCCGAGCACTCGAGGTGCCGCGCCAGATCATGGCGCGCACCGGGATGGACGTGGCGGAGCTCTCGGCGCTTCGCGACGGGCTTGCTCCGTTCTCCGGCGGACGCACCCGAACGCACGCCGCCTCATCCATTTCCTGACGATTGCGTGAACTGCTTGCCGGGAATGCTTGCGAATTCTCAGGAAGTTCCTAGGCTCGGAAACGGTGAGTCGGTTCCAACCGGCATGCCGCGACCCCAACCCGCCGGTCACGAAGAGGAACCCACACATGCGAGCTCGGTCATATCCCGGCCACACGCCCACCCGACGGCGGTTCGCCGCCCTGACAGCCGTCACGATCGCGGCGCTCGGCGCGAGCACACTCGCCGCCGCCCCCGCCTATGCTGCGCCGACCGAGGTGCAGATCCTCGCCACCAATGACTTCCACGGCCGGCTCGCCGCTGACGGAGCGCAGGCAGGCGCAGCAGTGCTCGCCGGCGCCGTGCAGCAGCTGCGCGCCGCAAACCCGAACACGGTCTTCGCGGCGGCGGGCGACCTCATCGGGGCCTCGACCTTCGATTCGTTCATCCAGCAGGACAAGCCGACGATCGACGCACTCAACGCTGCAGGCCTCGAGGTGTCAGCGGTCGGAAACCACGAGCTCGACCAGGGCTACTCCGACCTCGTCGACCGCGTGATGGCACCGTATGACCCGGTGAGCAACCCCTACGGCGGCGCGCAGTGGCAGTACATCGCCGCGAACCTCAAGGTGCGCGCGACCGGTGACGACGCGGTGCCCGCCACCTGGATCAAAGAGTTCGGCGACGTCCAGGTCGGCTTCGTCGGCGCTGTGACCGAAGAGCTTCCCGCACTCGTCAGCCCCGCCGGGATCGCCGACATCCGGGTCGACCCCATCGTCGAGTCCGTCAACACGGAGGCCGCCGCGCTCGTCGCCGAAGGAGCCGACCTCGTCGTGATGCTCGTGCACGAAGGGGCTCCGTCGACGGACTGCACCACGATGGACGACTCCGGCACCTGGGCCGGCATCATCAACAACGTTTCGCCGGACGTCGACGCGATCGTGTCGGGCCACACTCACCTCGCCTACAACTGCTCCTTCCCTGTTCAGGCGTGGGTCGATGAGAGTCGCGCCGTCACGGACCGCCCGGTCGTCTCAGCCGGCCAGTACGGGACGAACCTCAACCAGCTCGTCTACACCGTCGACGGCGCCAGCGGAGACGTGTCGGCGAAGTCGCAGGCGCTCCTCCCGCTCGTCACCACCCCGGCCTACCCGGCCGACCCAGCCGTCGCGGCGCTCGTGAAGAAGGCGGAGACCGACGGGGACGTGCTCGGCGCGGTTCCCCTCGGCGAGATCGGCGGTGCCTTCAACCGCGCAAGGCTCGGCGATGGGCTGACCGACTACCGCGGAGGAGAGTCGACTCTCGGGAACCTCGTCGCGGAGGTTCATCAGTGGGCGACCGAACAGCCGGAATCCGGTGCCGCCGAGATCGCGTTCATGAACCCCGGCGGGATGCGAGCCGACATGGTCGGCAGCGATCCGGGCAACGGAGCGTTCCCGCGCACCGTCACGTACGAGGACGCAGCCCTGGTGCAGCCGTTCGCCAACACGCTGGTGAACATGCAGCTCACGGGCGAGCAGATCAAGACCGCGCTCGAGCAGCAGTGGCAGCGCGACGCGTTCAACGTGGTGCCGACGCGTCCGTTCCTTCGTCTCGGGGTATCGGAGGGCTTCGAGTACACGTACACGCAGGAGATCGTGACCGAGGTCCCGATCGACAACCCGGCGACGCCCGCGGTGGATGAGTCACTCACCCCCTACCAGGCGCCGCAGGGCACCGTGACGGGGATGTGGCTCAACGATCAGCCGATCGACCTCGGCGGGACCTACTCGGTGACCGTGAACTCGTTCCTCGCCAGCGGCGGTGACAACTTCGGCGGGTTCGTCGCCGGAGCGGGCAAGCGCGACACGGGCAAGGTCGACCTCGCCGCGATGGTGGACTACCTGGACACCTTCGCCTCGACGACGCCGCTCCCCGTCGACTACGAGCAGCACGCCGTGGAGGTCGCCTTCCCGGATGCCGCACCCGCCGCGTACGCGCCCGGATCGACGGTGGACTTCGTTGTCAGGTCCTGGACGATGACGAACCCGACCGACGTCAAGGACACGGAAGTCGTCGTTTCGCTGGGCGATGAGGTGCTCGGAGCGTTCCCGCTCGACAACACGATCGGAACCGAGCTGTACGACAACTACGGCACGACGTCCGTCTCGGTGCAGCTGCCCGCGGACGTCCCGGCGGGCCCTGCTCAGCTCCTGCTCACGGGCGCGGCCACCGGCACCTCGATCATCGTGCCGATCGAGGTATTCGAGAAGGCGGACTCGTACACGCTGGCCTGGCCGAGCAAGGTGGTCGCCAAGAAGGGGACCGCCGTGGAGTACACCGTGCGGGTCGCCGCAGAAAGCGATGCGGTGCCGACGGGTGTCGTCACGATCCATGACCGCTGGAAGGAGATCGCGACGGTGACCCTGACCGAGGCCGACAACGGGCGGGTCACGATCACGCTGCCGACGCTCAACCGGGGGCTGCACCTGCTGTGGGCCGAGTACGAGGGCAGCGACCTCGTGAAGGGGTCGCAGGCACCGAGGGTGCCGCTGGTCGTATGGTGACGCGCGGCTGAGCGAGGACGGCGAACGGATGCCGCGGGGCAGAGGCCCCGCGGCATCCGTCGTCCCCTCATGCGGGACCTTCGCCCTCCGCGAACGCTTCCCGGGCTCGATGTCGGAGGCCCCGCCTACACTTGATGGGTGCCCATCGTCCCCGTCGCCAGCTCCGGAAAACTCAGTGTTCGCGGTGCCCGCGTCCACAATCTGAAGAACGTCGACATCGACATCCCCCGTGATTCGCTGGTGGTCTTCACCGGTCTGAGCGGTTCCGGAAAGTCGAGCCTTGCGTTCGACACGATCTTCGCCGAGGGCCAGCGCCGCTACGTGGAATCGCTCAGCGCCTACGCCCGGCAGTTCCTCGGCCAGGTGGATCGGCCGGATGTGGATTTCATCGAGGGCCTCAGCCCTGCCGTGTCCATCGATCAGAAGTCGACGAACCGCAATCCGCGATCGACCGTCGGCACGATCACGGAGATCTACGACTACATGCGCCTGCTCTGGGCGCGCATCGGCGTGCCGCACTGCCCGGAGTGCGGCGAGATCATTCAGCGGCAGACCGTCCAGCAGATCGCCGACCAGCTGATGGAGCTGCCGACGCGCACGCGGTACCAGATCGTGGCGCCCATCGTCAGCCAGAAGAAGGGCGAGTTCGTCGACCTCTTCCGCGAGCTCGGTGCGAAGGGCTATTCCCGGGCGATCGTGGACGGCGAGCTCATCCAGCTCGCCGAACCGCCGGTGCTGAAGAAGAGCTACAAGCACGACATCGCGGTCGTGGTCGACCGCCTGGTGGCCAGCGACGACATCCTCAGTCGCGTCACGGACTCCGTCGAGACCGCCCTCGGGCTGGCCGGGGGAGTCATGCAGGTGAATTTCGTCGATGAGGAAGGGGATGCCGCCTGGCAGAGCTTCTCGGAGAAGCTGGCATGCCCGAACGGCCACCCGCTGCAGCTCACCGAGATCGAGCCACGCACGTTTTCGTTCAACGCCCCCTTCGGGGCATGCCCCGCGTGCTCGGGTCTGGGCACACGGATGTCGGTGGACGTCGACCTCATGCTCGGCGACGACGCTCTCTCCATCCGCGAGGGCGTGCTGATCCCATGGACCACCCAGGGCAAGGGTCTCTTCCAGTACTACGAGCGACTGCTCGAGGGCCTCGCGCGCGACCTCGACTTCTCGCTCGACACACCGTGGAGGGACCTGCGCGAGGAGGTCCAGGACGCGGTGCTGCGGGGCGAGGACTACAAGGTCACCGTGCGCTGGAAGAACCGCTACGGGCGCGAGATGCGCTACGCCTCGGGCTTCGAAGGCGTCGTCCCCTATATCGAGCGGCAGTACCTGCAGGCCGAGACCGACACGCAGCGCGTGCGCTGGTCGGACTACCTGCGTGAGGTGCCGTGTCCCGTGTGCAACGGCGACCGCCTCAAGCCCGAGGTGCTCGCGGTGATGGTGCACGGGCACTCCATCGCCGAGGCATCCAGACTCAGCCTCGGCGAAGCGCGCAACTACTTCGCGCAGCTGCAGCTGACCGATCGCGAGGCTACGATCGCGGCGCAGGTCCTGCGCGAGATCCGCGTACGGCTCGACTTCCTCATCCAGGTCGGGCTCAACTACCTGAGCCTCAGCCGCCACGCGGCGACGCTCTCCGGCGGTGAGGCGCAGCGCATCCGCCTGGCGACCCAGATCGGCTCCGGACTCACCGGCGTGCTCTACGTGCTCGACGAGCCGTCGATCGGTCTGCATCAGCGCGACAACCGCCGGCTGATCGAGACGCTCGTCACCCTCCGCGACCTCGGGAACACGCTGATCGTGGTGGAGCACGACGAAGAGACGATCCACGCGGCGGACTGGGTCGTCGACATCGGCCCCGGCGCGGGCGTGAACGGCGGCGCGGTGGTGCACTCCGGTCCGTATGAGGCGCTGATCGCCGAGCCGAAGTCCCTGACCGGCGACTACCTCTCCGGCCGCCGCGAGATCCCGACCCCGAAGAAGCGCCGCCGCATCGACCGGTCGCGGATGATCTCCGTCGTCGGCGCGCGCGAGAACAACCTCAAGAACGTCACCGCCGACTTCCCGCTCGGCGTGCTCACGGCGGTCACGGGCGTCAGCGGCTCGGGCAAGTCGACGCTTGTCAACGGCATCCTGTACGAGGTTCTCGCCACCAGGCTCAACGGCGCACGGCGCGTCGCAGGCAAGCACACGCGGGTCACCGGACTCGACAACCTCGACAAGGTCGTGCACGTCGACCAGGCTCCGATCGGCCGAACGCCACGGTCGAACCCGGCCACCTACACGGGGGTCTTCGACCGCATCCGCACGCTCTTCAGCGAGACGCCCGAGGCGAAGGTGCGGGGCTACCAGCCCGGCCGCTTCAGCTTCAACGTCAAGGGCGGCCGGTGCGAGGCCTGCTCGGGCGACGGCACGATCAAGATCGAGATGAACTTCCTGCCCGACGTCTACGTCGACTGCGAGGTGTGCCACGGCAAGCGGTACAACCGGGACACCCTCGCTGTGCACTACAAGGGCAAGAACATCGCCGAAGTCCTCGAGATGCCGATCGCCGAGGCGGCGGAGTTCTTCGAGCCGATCCAGGCGATCCACCGCTTCCTGCGCACCCTCGTCGACGTCGGCCTCGGCTACGTGCGACTCGGACAGTCCGCGACGACGCTCTCCGGCGGTGAGGCGCAACGCGTCAAGCTCGCGACCGAGCTGCAGCGCCGGAGCAACGGGCGCAGCATCTACGTGCTCGACGAGCCGACCACCGGTCTGCACTTCGAGGACGTTCGCAAGCTGCTCGAGGTGCTGAATGGTCTCGTCGACAAGGGGAACACGGTCATCGTCATCGAGCACAACCTCGACGTGATCAAGTCATCGGACTGGATCATCGACCTCGGGCCCGAGGGCGGCTCCGGCGGCGGCGAGATCATCGCGACCGGCACCCCGGAGAAGGTGGCTCAGGCCGAGGGAAGCTTCACCGGCGAGTTCCTCGCGGAGGTGCTCGACGCACCCGCTCCGCGCCGCAAGGCCGGCTGAGCGTGGTCACCACCGAGCGCCTGTCACAGCTGTCCTACCGCCCCAAAGCAGGCGAGATCCCCACCAATCCCGGCGTCTACCGCTTCCGTGACGCGGCAGGTCGTGTGCTCTACGTCGGCAAGGCGAAGAACCTGCGCGCTCGCCTGTCGAACTACTTCGCACCGCCGCACACACTGCACGAGCGCACCCGCCGCATGGTGACGACCGCGGCATCGGTCGAGTGGACCGTCGTCGCCAGCGACGTCGACTCGCTGCAGCTCGAGTACATGTGGATCAAGGAGTTCGATCCGCCGTTCAACGTCCGCTACCGCGACGACAAGTCGTACCCCTTCATGGCCATCACGCTCGCCGATGAGGCCCCTCGCGTCATCGTGACCCGCAACCGCCGCATCCCCGGAGCCAAGTACTTCGGCCCCTACCCGAAGGTCTGGGCGGTGCACGACACCATCGATCAGATGATCAAGGTCTTCCCGATCCGCACGTGCAGCGACTCGAGCTACAAGAAGGCGATGCAGACGGGACGCCCCTGCTTTCCCGGTCAGATCGGGCGCTGCGGCGGGCCATGCTCCGGGCGCGCCACGATCGAGGAGCACCGGGCGATCGTCGACGACTTCGTCGCCTTCATGTCCGGAGGCGATGAGCGGTTCAAGAAGGACCTGACCGCCAAGATGCGGGCGGCCGCCGCGGCGATGGACTACGAATCCGCTGCCGTGTACCGCGACCGGCTGGTGGCGATCGACGCGGTGCTCTCCCGGAGCGCACTCGTGCTGGGGGAGGATGTCGACGCCGATCTGTTCGGCATCGCAGAAGACGAGCTCTCGGCGGCGGTGCAGCACTTCGTGATCCGCGGCGGCCGGGTGCGCGGTGTACGCGCGACGACCATCGACAAGGAGCTCGACATCGAGGGCGGCGACCTGGTCGACCAAGTGCTGCAGCGCGCCTACGGTGACGCGGCGGCCACCGACATCCCGCGGCGCGTGCTGGTGCCGGCCCTGCCGGACGACGCCACCGAGCTCGAGGAATGGCTCCGGCTGCGGCGGGAGCGGCCCGTCACGATCCAGGTTGCGCAGCGAGGGCAGAAGGCCGAGCTCATGCGCACGGCCACCCTCAACGCGCAGCAGGCGCTGATGCTGCACAAGACGCGGCGCACCAGCGACTACGTCGCCCGCACGCAGGCCCTCACCGACCTGCAGGAGGCGCTCGGCCTCGCCGAGGCGCCGCTGCGCATCGAGTGCTACGACGTCTCCCATCTCGGTGGGACGAACGTCGTGGCGTCCATGGTGGTGTTCGAGGACGGACTGCCCCGCAAGGACCAGTACCGGTCGTTCTCGATCCCCGAGACGACGGATGACACGGACTCGATCCACCAGGTGCTGACCCGCCGCCTCGCCTACCTCGACCGTCCGGAGGAGGCCGAGGAGCCGGTTCCCGACGTCACCGGCGACGAGCCCGTCGCGACAACCCGCAAGCGTCCGCGCTTCGCCTACCCGCCGCAGCTGCTCGTCGTCGACGGCGGTCGTCCGCAGGTCGAGGCCGCCGCGCGCGCCCTCGCCGATACCGGGCACGACGAGATCGCCCTCTGCGGCATCGCCAAGCGCCTGGAGGAGGTGTGGATGCCGGGGGACGAGTACCCCGTCATCCTGCCCCGCACGAGTGAGGCGCTCTACCTGCTGCAAAGACTGCGCGACGAGGCGCACCGCTTCGCGATCTCGCACCAGCGCCGCCGCCGCAAGCGGGACATCACGAGCGTCCTCACCGAGATCCCGGGGTTGGGCGAGGCCCGCATCAAGGCGCTGCTCCGCCACTTCGGCTCGGTCACCGCGCTGAAGGCGGCGACGCCTGAGGAGATCGCGCAGCTGCCGGGCGTCGGTCCCAAGCTCGCGGCGTCCATCCACTCGCACCTCGCGACACCGTAGGCCGGCTCGCTCCTTCTCGGCTCGGTAGGCTGGGAGGGGCGGACGGGGGAAGCGATGTCGGACGCGACACGTGACGGTATGGGAGAAGTGCTGATCGTCACGGGCATGTCGGGGGCCGGTCGATCGACCGTGGCCAACGCCCTCGAGGACCTCGAGTGGTACGTCGTCGACAACCTCCCGCCGCAGATGCTGCGACCCCTGCTCGACCTCGCCGACCGAGTCGGCGGAGCGCTCCCGCGGGTGGCCGCCGTCGTCGACGTACGAGGCGGGGATCTCTTCACCCAGCTCCCCGAGGTGATGCGAAGCCTGCGAGACGGGAGCCACCTGCGGCTGGTGTTCCTCGACGCCTCGGATGCGGTGCTCGTGCGCCGCTTCGAGGCGGTGCGCCGCCCGCATCCGCTTCAGGGCGACGGCACGATCCTCGACGGCATCCGCCTCGAACGCGAACGCCTGGCGTCGGTGCGCGAGAGCGCCGATGTGATCATCGACACGTCCGGTCACAACATCCACCAGCTGGCGACCCAGGTGGCCGAGCTCTTCTCGGCCGAAGGGGCCGCGCGGCACATCCTCACGGTGATGAGCTTCGGGTTCAAGTACGGGCTGCCGCCGGATGCCGACATGGTCGCCGATATGCGATTCCTGCCGAATCCGTTCTGGAACGAGGACCTGCGCGCGCTGAACGGAGAGGACGAGGCCGTGCGTGAGTACGTGCTCGCCCAGGAGGGTGCCTCGGAGTTCATCGACGCGTACGCCGCTTCGCTCACGCCCGTCATCGCGGGCTACCAGCGCGAGAACAAGCGCCATTCGACCGTGGCCATCGGCTGCACGGGCGGCAAGCACCGCTCCGTGGCGACCTCGATCGAGCTCGCCGGCAGGCTGCGAGCGATCCCCGGGCTCGCCGTGCGCGTCAAACATCGAGATCTGGGACGCGAGTAGGAGCGGAGTCAGCGGTAGGCTGGGCGTTTGCGTCGCTCGGAAGCCGCATCGTGCCCCGACGCGGCGCACGACTTGCCTGAGCAGGAACGCTTCCCCCCGAGCAGAAGGAGTCCCGTGGCACTGACCGCCGACGTGAAGGGCGAACTGATCGCCGTCCGCGACGCCAGGGCGACGGTGCGCGTGGCCGAGCTGACCTCCATCCTCCGGTTCTCCGGAGGCCTGCACTCCATCGCCGGACGCGTGGCGGTCGAGGCCGAGGTCGACACCGAGCCGCTGGCGCGTCGCGTCGCCCGCGACCTCGTCGAGATCTACGGGGTGCGCCCCGAGATCGTGCACGTGCAGGGCTCCGGCGCCCGGAACGGCAGCCACTACGCCGTCCGTGTCATCGAAGGCGGTGAGACGCTCGCCAGGCAGACCGGCCTGCTCGACGCCCGCCGCCGACCCGTTCGCGGCCTGCCCAACAAGCTGACGACCGGCTCGCGGCCCGACCTGGCGGCCATCTGGCGCGGTGCGTTCCTCGCCAGCGGCAGCCTGAGCGAACCCGGCCGCTCCGCGGCGCTCGAGATCACCTGCCCGGCGCCCGAGGCCGCGATGGCCCTGGTCGGCGCCGCGCACCGGATCGGGGTGTCTGCCAAGGCCCGCGAGGTACGCGGCGTGCCCCGGGTGGTCGTGCGCGACGGCGAGGCGATCCGCGCGATGCTGTCCGCCATGGGCGCCGAGCGCACCGCGACGGAGTGGGACCAGCTGCGTCAGCGCCGCGAGGTGCGTGCGGGAGTCAACCGCCTGGTGAACTTCGATGACGCGAACCTCCGCCGCTCGGCTCAGGCGGCGGTAGCCGCGTGCGCACGCGTCGAGCGCGCGCTCGAGATCCTCGGCGACGAGGTGCCGGAGCACCTCGCGGAGGCGGGGGCGCTTCGCCTCGCACACCGGGATTCGAGCCTCGACGAGCTCGGGCACCACGCCGATCCGCCGCTGACCAAGGACGCCGTCGCAGGACGCATCCGCCGGCTGCTGGCGATGGCCGACAAGCGCGCCGAGCAGGAGGGCATCCCCGGGACCGATGCCGCCGTGCCGGCCGGACTCGAAGACGCCTGACGCAGGGAAGTTGAGCACCGTCATCCGGGGAAGCAACCCCCTGTCCCGCGCCTTGTCGCTCACTAGGATGAGGGAGTCCGCTCGCCCGCGTTTCCGCGGTGCCGAGCCCCCCGACAAGCGCCCACCCCGGCGCGGATAGGAAGAAGCGACAATGGCCAGTTACACGCTCCCGGAGCTCCCCTACGACTACGCGGCGCTCGAGCCGCACATCAGCGGCACGATCATGCAGCTGCACCACGACAAGCACCACCAGACGTATGTGACGGGCGCCAACACGGCGCTCGAGCAGCTGGCCGAGGCCCGCTCCACCGGCAACTTCGCCAACGTCAACAAGCTCGAGAAGGACCTCGCGTTCAACCTCGGCGGGCACGTCAACCACTCGATCTTCTGGACCAACCTGTCGCCGGACGGCGGCGACAAGCCGACCGGCGAGCTGCAGTCGGCCATCGACGACCACTTCGGCTCGTTCGACGCGTTCGCGGCGCACTTCACGGCCGCCGCCCTCGGCGTGCAGGGCTCCGGCTGGGCGGGCCTGTTCTGGGACTCGATCGGTGAGAACCTGATCATCCAGCAGTTCTTCGACCAGCAGTCGCAGCACGCACCCGGCACCGTGCCCCTTCTTCTGCTCGACGTCTGGGAGCACGCGTACTACCTGGACTACAAGAACGTGCGCGCCGACTACGTCAAGGCCTTCTGGAACATCGCCAACTGGGAGAACGTTCAGCAGCGCTTCTCCGTGGCCCGGGAGCAGGGCTCGGGGCTGCTGGTACTGTCATAGCGAGTGCGGCCGTCCCGGGTGGACATCCGCCCGGGACGCCGTTGTCCACCGTCTGAAATCGCAACAACCGCGCTTCGCGCACGACGAAACAGGAGACATCCGTGTCTGTCAAGATCGGAATCAACGGCTTCGGCCGCATCGGACGAAACTACCTTCGCGCGGCTCTCGCGCAGGGTGCGGACCTCGAGATCGTGGCGGTGAACGACCTCACCGACAACAAGTCGCTGGCTCACCTGCTCAAGTACGACTCCGTCGGCGGTCCGCTGGCGCAGGACGTCTCCTACGATGGCGACTCGATCACGGTGGGAGACAAGCGCATCCGCGTCTTCGAGGAGCGCGACCCCGCCAACCTGCCCTGGGGCGAGCTCGGCGTCGACATCGTCATCGAGTCGACCGGCCGGTTCACCAAGGCTGAGGACGCCAAGAAGCACATCGCCGGCGGCGCAAAGAAGGTGCTCATCTCGGCACCGGCCACGGGCGACGACGCGACGATCGTCATGGGCGTGAACGAGGAGACGTACGACCCCGAGAACCACGTCATCATCTCGAACGCCTCGTGCACCACGAACTGCCTCGCGCCGCTCGCGCAGGTCTTCAACGACGCCTTCGGCATCGAGCGCGGCTTCATGATGACGGCGCACGCGTACACCGCTGACCAGAACCTGCAGGACGGCCCGCACTCCGATCTGCGTCGCGCCCGCGCCGCCGCCATCAACATCGTTCCCGCGTCGACGGGTGCCGCCAAGGCGATCGGGCACGTGCTGCCCGAGCTCAACGGC
This sequence comes from Micromonospora sp. DT81.3, assembly GCF_049847225.1. Taxonomy (NCBI): domain Bacteria; kingdom Bacillati; phylum Actinomycetota; class Actinomycetes; order Micromonosporales; family Micromonosporaceae; genus Micromonospora; species Micromonospora sp. DT81.3. The sequence continues at coordinate 3,584 of NZ_JBNCNY010000002.1, read as the reverse complement.
AAGCTGAGCGGCTCCTCGTATCGTGTGCCTGTTCCCACCGGCTCCATCGTCGACCTCACGATCGTCACGCCCACCGAGGGCCTCACGGTCGAGCAGGTCAATGCCGCCTACAAGGCCGCCGCCACCGAGGGACGCCTCGCCGGCTACCTGCAGTACACCGAGGACCCGATCGTCTCGAGCGACATCCAGCTCAACCCCCACTCCTCGATCTTCGACTCGGAGCTGACCAACGTCAGCGGCAACCTGGTCAAGGTCTCCGGGTGGTACGACAACGAGTGGGGCTACTCGAACCGCCTCGTCGACCTGACCGAGTACGTCGCCGAGCGTCTCTAGGTCGCATCCATGCCTTTGCGCACCCTCGATTCACTGGGTTCGCTCGCCGGCAAGCGAGTTCTCGTCCGCTGTGATCTCAACGTCCCCCTGAAGGACGGCGTGATCACGGACGATGGCCGCGTGCGGGCGTCGCTGCCTACGCTCAACGCCCTCATCAACCAGGGTGCCCGCGTGATCGTGTGCTCGCACCTCGGCCGCCCCGACGGGGCGCCGGATGCGAAGTACAGCCTCGCGCCCGTCGCCCAGCGGCTCTCGGAGCTGCTCGGCAAGCCGGTCGCCTTCGCCCTCGACACGGTGGATGAATCCGCCCACGAGGCCGTGGCGGCGCTCGAGGACGGTGACGTCACGGTTCTCGAGAACCTGCGGTTCAACGCGGGGGAGACGGCGAAGGATGACGGGGAGCGCCGCGCGTTCGCCGAGCAGCTGGCCGACCTCGGCGATGCCATGGTGTCCGACGGGTTCGGCGTCGTGCACCGCAAGCAGGCCAGCGTCTACGACCTCGCCGAGCTGCTGCCGTCGGCGGGCGGTCTGCTGATCGCGGCAGAGCTCGACGTGCTTGATCGCCTCACCGAGAACCCGGAGCGGCCGTACACGGTCGTGCTCGGCGGGTCGAAGGTGAGCGACAAGCTGGGCGTCATCTCGCACCTGCTGCCTCGTGTCGACCGGCTGCTGGTCGGGGGCGGGATGCTGTTCACCTTCCTCGCCGCAGAGGGGCACAAGGTCGGCTCGAGCCTGCTCGAGGCAGACCAGCTCGACACGGTGCGCGAGTACGTCCGCAGGGCCAAGGAATCCGGGGTGGAGCTCGTACTTCCCACGGACGTGGTGGTCGCGTCGAAGTTCGGCGCGGATGCGGAGCACGTCGTGACGCCGGCGGACGCCATCGAGGAGACGCCTTTCGGCGCATCCGGGCTGGGCCTCGACATCGGTCCCGACACGGCTGCGCGGTTCGCCGAAGTCATCCGCGACAGCCGCACGGTGTTCTGGAACGGCCCGATGGGCGTGTTCGAGCTCGCACCGTTCGCTGCCGGCACCAAGACGGTCGCCCAGGCGCTCACCGAGGTGGACGGCCTCAGCGTGGTCGGCGGCGGCGACTCCGCCGCGGCCGTCCGGCAGCTCGGATTCTCAGACGACCAGTTCGGTCACATCTCGACGGGCGGCGGAGCCAGCCTGGAATTCCTCGAGGGCAAGAAGCTCCCCGGACTGGAGGTCCTCGGATGGTCGCAGTGAACGATGGCGGCACACCCGGCGGAGGGCGCACGCCGCTCCTCGCCGGCAACTGGAAGATGAACCTCGACCACCTGCAGGCGGTCGCGTTCACGCAGAAGCTGCACTGGGCGCTGAAGGACGCGAAGCACGAGAACGGCAGCGTCGAGGTCGCGGTCTTCCCGCCCTTCACCGACCTCCGCAGCGTGCAGACGCTCGTCGACGCCGACAAGATCCCCTTCGCCCTCGGCGCGCAGGATCTCTCGGTGCACGACTCCGGCGCCTACACCGGTGAGATCTCGGGCCAGTTCCTGAAGAAGCTGGACTGCCGTTACGTGATCATCGGGCACTCGGAGCGCCGCCAGTACCACGACGAGACCGACGACGTCGTGGCGGCGAAGACGAAGGCGGCGCTGAAGCACGGCCTCGTTCCGGTCATCTGCGTCGGCGAGACGAGCGAGGACCTCGAGCGTTTCGGTGCGAGCGCCGTGCCGGTCGGCCAGCTGCAGGTCGCGCTCGATGGCGTGGCGGCGGGCGCCGACATCGTCGTCGCCTACGAACCCGTGTGGGCGATCGGATCGGGCCAGGCGGCGACCCCTGACCAGGCGCAGGAGGTCTGCTCGAAGCTGCGCGCTGTCGTGGCCGAGAAGCTGGGGGAGGATGCCGCGGCGAAGACCCGTGTGCTCTACGGTGGCTCGGTGAAGTCGTCGAACATCGCCAGCTTCATGCGCGAGCCGGATGTCGATGGCGCCCTCGTGGGTGGCGCCAGCATCCTCGTCGACGAGTTCGCCGCCATCATCCGCTATCAGAAGCACGTCGGCGTCTGAGCGGCAGGCGCTCGTCAGCGCTGCTCCGGCTCGCTGATCGAGCGCCTGCGGCCCCGTCGCTTCCGTCGTATACTTGACGTTTGTGTGGCTCTGGGCAGCCGCGCCCCCCGGCCCCCGCGAAAGCGGTCCCCGAAAGTAGGAACTGTTCCGTGCTGATTCTCGAGTTCGTTCTGCAGGTGCTGCTGGGCATCACCAGCCTGCTGCTGACCCTGCTGATACTCCTGCACAAGGGCCGCGGTGGCGGGCTCTCAGACATGTTCGGCGGCGGGATGACGTCGGCCCTCGGATCGTCGGGCCTGGCGGAGCGCAACCTCAACCGATTCACGATCGTGCTGGCGCTGGCGTGGTTCATCTCCATCGTCGCCCTCGGCCTCATCACGAAGTTCTCGGCACTCTGATGGCCAGTGGCGGCAACGCGATCCGCGGCACCCGTGTGGGAGCGGGCCCGATGGGCGAGCAGGACCACGGCTTCCACGCGGATCGCATCGCGATCTCGTACTGGGATGCCCTCGGCAACGAGACCGTGCGGCACTTCTCGGCGAACGTGCCGGAGGAAGAGATCCCCGACATCATCGACTGCCCGCAGTCGGGACTGCCGGCCGGTCGCGACAAGGAGAACCCTCCGGCTCTCGCGAAGACCGAGCCCTACAAGACGCACCTCGCGTATGTGAAGGAGCGGCGCACCGAAGAGGAAGCCGAGACGCTCCTCGACGACGCGTTGAGCCAGCTGCGCGAACGCCGCGGTCTCTGAGCCGCGCCCGCAGACCGGTCCCTGAGCCTGTCGAAGGGCTAGACGGTATGTAGTGGCCCTCTTCGGGTGAGGGGGTCGCGGGACGGGGCCTCGCTCACAAAACTCGTGGGTTACCGGGTGGAGGTGGTCCGCCCGGCCTATCCGACAGTTGTGGGAGGCCCCGTGTTCACTGAGCGTACGAGTGTTGGGCTGGATGTGCACGCCCGATCCGTTGCGGCAGCGGCGATCGATGGAGCGACAGGCGAGCTGTTCCAGAAGAAGCTGCCACCGGGGTATCACCGAACCCTCGACTGGGTGCGGACATTGCCGGGTCCGGTCGCGGTCGCCTACGAGGCCGGGCCGACCGGGTTCGGGTTGTATCGCGCCCTCACCGGCGCGGGGGTGCGGTGTGTGGTGGCGGCGCCATCGAAACTGCAGCGCCCATCCGGGGATCGGGTGAAGACCGACGCGAAGGACGCGGTGCATCTGGC
>NZ_JBNCNY010000001.1:698607-860094 GCF_049847225.1 Micromonospora sp. DT81.3 | reverse complement strand
GACGCCCACCCCGGAGTCTGCCGCACCAACGCAATGTCCTTACCCCCATACACCACCTCCGCCGGACCCGCGCCCCGGGTGTGGACGGTCATCGACGCGCTGACGGCGGAGATCTGCTCGATCTCGAGGCCTGATGCGCTGCCGTCCCACCAGTTGCTGTTCGGCCCTGTTGCGGCGCCGAATGCGACGGCGGCGCGGCCGTACAGGTCTTCGGCATCGCCGGCGTTGACTCTGCGCTCGAGGTCGAAACGGTTGTCCGCCTGTTCCAGGGAGCATTCGTAGTGCTCGGTCGGCGTCATCTGTTCGTGGCTGTTGTCGCCGTTGACGTCGACGTGCCAGATCGCCACGCCGGCGGCGGGCAGCGCCGCGTCGCGGCCGGACTGCTGACGGTTCTCCAGAATGAAGTACTCCGACGCGTTCCTGGGATGAATGAGGAAGTCGTTCTTGCCCGCCTCGACGGTCGCGGTCATCCCGCCGGCGAGTGTCGTAACCCGGGATGCCCATCCGGCGGCGTGCTTCAGGTAGGCGTCGACCTGTGTGGGGTTCTTGTTCGACCCGCCGAAGCACATCAGCGAGTAGTGACCGATCCCGTTGCCGACGTTGACCTTGTCGTAGTCGTACAGATCCGGAAAGTCACAGACCATGTGCCCGTTCTCGTGACAGAACGTCCTCAGGGTCAACTCGTCCCCCAGATCGGTGATCTGATAGTCCCGGAACCGGCGTCCACCATCGACGGAGTAAGTGTTGGCGAGGCCCCACGCGTGCGGCCAGAGGCCCTCGGACCATGCGTTGGAGCGAACGCCTGCATAGAAGACGCTGAGTGCCTGGATGAAACCGCCGGAATCCGCCGTCAACCCGGAGAAGTTGAACCCGCTCGCGACGAGGCCGTCCAAAGCCTCGCGGATCAGCTCCTGGGCACGCGTTCCGTACTTGATCGTCCGGTCGGTGTAGTAGGTGCGCGGGCGCGCGGCGCGGAAGTACGCGGCTACATGATTCTTGTAACGGAGCTTGCCGTCGGAGACATCTCGAAAGTAGTCGAACGCCGAGCCGTTATTGCCGAATCCGCTATAGCCGGGCTTGTTGCAGAAGTCATCAACCTGCTGGCGGCTGATCGTCTGCGGGAAGTCCGAGAAGTCGATCAGGAGCACGAGTCCGAGGTAATCGCCCGTTGTAGCGGCTGATGGGGGGGCACCTCCCGGCCCTTCGGGCGCACCCTGCGGCGTCACGCCGTCGGGGGGTTCGGCTGCTCGGCGCGCGCGGTCCTCCCGGCGTCGCTCCATCCATCGCGGGACGGACCCCATGGCCGCCTGGGCGCGCTCGGTGTGCGCGCGAGCCGCCTCACGGGTGACACGCACATGCTTGGGAAGCGGTAGGGCCTCGCGACCCTCCTCGCCGACCCGCGTGCCTGTCGGGACCAGTGTCTCGCCGTCGCCGGACAACTTCGCGTATTGGTAGTAGCCATCATCCGCGTGGACGACCGTGTAACCCTCGAGGGTCTCGAAGACGGCTTCGAACTGGTTCCCCCAGCCCCGCAGCGTCACTTGCGAGCCATCGGGATTGACGAACGTGAAGATTTCGCCGTCGAATGGACTGGCCATGTCCGGCCCCCCTCTTTGAGAGCTCGGGATCCCGAGGGCGGCCTACCAACGACCACCGTGTCGGGCAAAGCGAGCAAATGTTGACTGTACTGTCGGTTAGGAGCTGCATTCCGTCTTGTTGATACATCGGCGTGCACCCAAATGAAGGGTGTGGTCCGATCACGGGCTCCCCGACTGCTGCAGCTCCTCCGGCCAGGTCGAGCACGCCATTCCCGCTACTCCGGGTTCAGGAGCCAGATTTGCCGGCGACGAATTGCGGCGCCGACTCCCCAACTGGCCAGGCCCCGTGGCCTCCCTGCACGATCCTTCGCAGGCATCCCCATTGACGCGTCACACCGTATACCCAGATGACCTGGTTGTCTGTCCCCCTTTCGGGGGACAGGAGGAAACGGGAGCGAGTCAGAACCCCGGCTGCTGCAGCGCTCGAAAGTGACGTCGCGACTGGTCCTCTTGACACGAGTCTGGGCTAGGTATAGACGTTAGGCGAGCCACAGACAGGGTGGAGATCATGGCGAACGATGAACCGACGGTCAGTCAGATTCAGGCCGCTATCAAAGCAGACGGCCTCTCCTGGGAGGCAGAAGAGAACTTCCTCACGCAGATGTCGGCTGAGGAGCGCCGGGGGTACCTGGGAGTCATAGTCACTCCTGCCGAGATGGCCGCTCTGAAGGCTGAGACCCAAGCGCTCGCAGCTCAGGAGTCGGCATCATTCGGAGTTGCGGTCGGTGCGCCCACCGCCGTCGACTGGCGCACGGGCGGGTACGTGACCTCGGTGAAGGACCAAGGCGGCTGTGGTTCCTGCGTCGCGTTCTGCACCTGCGCCGTAATCGAATCCGGGGTGCGGATCAAGCTGAACAATCCCAACTACGGGATCGACCTCTCCGAAGCCTTCCTCCAGTTCTGCGGCGGCGGCAGTTGCAATGGCTGGGGCCTGACTTCAGGGTTGGACTTCGCGCAGAGCACCGGCGTCACGGACGAGGCCTGTATGCCGTACCAGGCGCAGAACATGGATTGCGGGGCCAGTCGATGCGGCGACTGGCAGAACCGGCTCACCAAGATCTCGGGCTATGCCGGTCATGCGACGATGGCGGCGCGCAAGGAGGCCGTCGCCAAAGGTCCGGTGCTGGCGGGGTTGGAGGTGTGGAGTGACTTCTTCGCCTACAACGGGACGTCCGTATATGTGAAGTCATCGGCGGCCACGAGGCTGAACCCGCCGGGTTACCACTGCATCTGCGTCGTGGGCTACGACGACAATCAGCAGTGCTGGATCGTCAAGAACAGCTGGGGCACCACGTGGGGAGACCAGGGGTTCGGCCGCATCGGGTATGGCCAAGCGGATCTGCTCATCGACTCGAGTTGGTCCTTCTACTCCGCGGACGTGGTGGTTGGTCCGGTCTTTCAAAGCACAAAAGTGACTCAGGTATTCGCTAGCCGCGACTCGCAGAATGCTTGGGCACACTTTCCCGGCATGGGATGGCGCCGCATCCAACCGGGAGCGGCCGACGGCGTTACGAACGTTCACGCCATCCTGACGGAAGCGTCTGCAAAGAATCTCACCGTTACCGTGCTCGTCGACGGCTCACAGATCTATCAGGCCTACCTGTAGTCCGAGCTAGCGGCCTACGTCGATTAAGGAGAAAAGGTTTCATGTGGACGAACATCAACCAGATCTATACCAGCCGTGACGCACAGAACGCATGGGCGCATCTCGCTGGTACGAACGCCTGGCACCGCATCCTCCCTGGAAGCGGCGACGGCGTGACGAACGTGCTCGTCGTCCTGGTCGCCGCCAAGGCGAACAACCGACAGGCCTACGTCGTGCAAGACGCCAGCGGCAACATCCTGCAGGCGTATCTGTAACGCCTGACGTGCGCATCGAGAGGATTCGTCGTGAGCTCTGAAGTCACCATCACGATCACCATTGGCGGGACTGGACAAACTGCGGCTACACACCTGGCCTCGGTCGACGTGGGCGCGCCACCCGCGCCCGCGGCGCTGGAAGAGCTCCAGACGGCCGGGACGGGCGAGAGCCCCGTCCCGTTGGAGGTCGCGCAGCTCAGCCGGCTCCGTGGCGAGGTCAGCCCTTCCAGTGCCGGGCTGCCCGAACCGATGCCTGTCGACCAGCTGTCTGCAGGCAGTTTCACGATGGCCCCGCCACCGGCCGACGTGTCGTCGCTGGCCTCTCAGGTCGGCGGCGGGTCACCACCGGCGCCCTTGTCTGTCGAGGAGCTTGCCGCGGCCGCTGACGCAGGGGGAAACTCGGAGCCGGCGGTGAGCCAACGCTCCAAGCCCAAGCCGCCCCGAGGCTGACCACGTGGCGGAGGTCCATCTGCAGGCATCCGACGACGGGGGCAGCGTCGCGGCCAAGGTAGGCGACCACATCGTGATTGTGCTGGAGGAGAACGCGACTACCGGGTACCGCTGGACGATTGCCGGCGCCACCGAAGCCGTCACGCTTGCCTCCGACGGGTATGCACCTTCTCCATCGGGGAATCTGCCCGCACCGGGCAGCACGGCGCCCACCGACCCGGTCATGGGGCGTGGCGGCAACCGTGAGTTCCGCCTCGTGGCGGTTTCGCCCGGCGTCGCCAGAGTTGTCTTGGCTCTGAAGCGGGAGTGGGAGGACGACGCATCGGGCATCGCCCGCTGGACGGCATCGATCAACGTCACCTGACGGCGGCCGCACGCCCGCCCGCGAGGCACCGTGATCACCGTCTTGTCTACGAGCCGGATCCCGGTTCTATGCCCGTGACTTTGGACGCGACGAGCGTGAACAGGCCCGTGATGATGAGCAGGACGAAGAGGAACTCGGCGCTGTTCTCTCTGAATGGCTCCCAGAGGTTCCACGCCGATGCAGGGATTGCAGCGCTCCACAGAGCGAACGCGATCGGTGCCAACACGATCGACCAGGCCAGCTTTCGCTTCGCGGCGGCAGACCTCTTCCGTCCGGAGGTCTTCTTGGCCCAAGCGGTCAGCCATATGAAAACGGGCGTCGCTATGAGTGCGATCACCCACAACGGTAATGAATAGTTCGGTGGCGAGCCGGCGTCCGCCGGCTGCATCATGGTCACAAACGCACCGTACGCGGCCACAATTTCGGCGGGAATCCAGAGGACGAGAACACCGAGCGCTGCCGTGAGCAGTTGTGGAGCGGTCTTGCTGGGTGGAGGTTGATCATTCCCGCCCTTGCGGGGTTCCGCAGCGACGATATCCACGATTTCCGACAGCGCGGTCGTTCGGGTGTCTGCTTCGTCGAGCTTACGTCGGACGCTCTCCAGCACCTCGGCGTCAGCGGTTCCGGCTACCTCGGTTCTTCTGCCAGGATCCGACGATTCTGACGGCTCGAACCTGGCCACGACGACGTTGGTTCTCGCTTCCGGAGATGCGGGGGGGAATGCGTCAGCGTCCTCGACGGCGGAGGCAAGACCGAAAATGCTCATTCTGCAAATCCTCCTTGAATTGCCTTTGCAGGCGCGCATGTCAGCGCCCACGATTCTTCGTACCATCTCCGGAATAGGCGCCCGGGGAGGCGCGTCGGTCAAGTCCTCGAGATTTTGGTCGCGCAGATCCTCCGAAGTGTGATATAAGCAGGTCTCTTGACGGGTACTGGCCGCGGAGCGACAATGAGCCCCAACGAGACCCTAAGCGGACGCTCTCTCGCCGGGGACGGAGCAACATCGTGGTTGATCTTTCACGCAGGGCGATGATCGCCCTTCTCGGTGCCGGGGTGGTCGGCACGGCAATATCGTGGCCGCGGCTCACTGGGGGCGACATCCCGGGCCGGGGATCCGACGCGCTGACTGTCGCGCTCTTCGGAACCGCTCAAGACGCGGCCGCCAGACAGGGTCTCATCGACGGATTCCAGGGGCTCCATCCCGACATCCCGGTGCGCATCATCGCCATCCAGGGACAGGACTGGAGCAACTACTTCGCGAAGATCCTCACCCTGGTGGCCGCCGGCACCCCGCCGGACGTCGTCACCGTGGCGACGGAGGGGACTCAGCTTTTCGCATCCCGAATGGCACTTCCCATCGACGAGTACGTCCAGCGCGACGCCGCGGAGATGCAGAACTACTTCGACGACGTCCATCCCTCGCTCGTCGAGGCGATGATGTACAAGGGCAATCTCTTCCAGCTTCCCGACAACTTCAACGCTGCGAACGTGTTCTACAACACGGCGGCGCTCGAGCGGGCCGGTCTGGAACGACCCCGAGACAATTGGACGCTCGACGACTTCTTCACTGTCGCCCGCACCATGCAAGACGCCGCAGAGGGTCAGTTCCTGCCGTACTTCTGGAACAACCGTTTGTGGGGCGGCGTGGTCCCGTGGCTGTACATCAACGACACGAGCTTCCTCAGCGAGGAGAAGGCGAAGGGCGGGGACTGGCTGTGGGACCAGTTCTACCCGAATGAGGCGCCCCGTGGCGGCGGATTCCTGTGGGAGAACGCGGATGCCCTCAACGAGAACTGCGTCGAGAGCTTCGGGGTCCTCGAGCAGATGGTGCGGGAAGGACTCGCCGCCAACCCGGCTCAGGGTGGCGGAAACGAGCTGGTCGCGCTCTTCTCGACCGGCAAGGTGGGCATGACCCCGGCCGGCGGCTTCTGGGCACAGGGGCTGAGCGACGCAGGCGTCGCGAACGATGACTACGACGTCACGTACTTCCCCAAGATGGCTGGGCAGCGCCACCAGTTCGGAGCCGGCGGCTACGCCATCATGCAGACGTCGCAGCGCAAGGACGAGGCGTGGGAGTGGCTCAAGTACTGCGTCTCCGTGGAAGGAATGTCAATCGCGCACCCTCGCCCGGATTCGTCACTGCCGCGCAAGTCGCTGAACGACGAGCTGTACGGCGCCGGAGTCGGGCCGCAGCACTGGGAAGTCTTCTACGACACGCTCGAGAAGTTCCCCACCACGGGCCCGATGCCCGCGCCGCCGCAGCAGGCGGCCGTCGAAGCGGCGCTCATCAAGAACGTCGTCGGCACGATCACGAACGGCCCGGACGGCGTCCGGCCGGGGCTGGAGCTCATGCAGCGTGATCTCGAACTGGCCTTGAGGAGATCATGATGTCGGTCACGGTGCCCACCCCCGCCGCGGAGCGTGCGGCCGTCGATGAGCTGGAAGCGGAACTCCACGGTCGCGGTCTCGTTGAGGACAAGGGCCACAAGGGGTCGCGCGTGCTGGTGTGGGTGTTCCTCGCCCCGACCCTGATCGGTCTCGGGCTGTTCACCTTCATCCCGATCATCGCCTCGATCGTGCTGGCCTTCTTCCGCTGGGACATCATCACGGCTCCGCAATTCGTCGGTGTCGACAACTTCGTCGAGATCGCGGCGAACCCCACGATCCGGGTGTCGTTCCTGAACACCATCGGATTCGTCATCACCGCCGTGATCGTGCAGCTTGCGGTCGCACTGGCGCTGGCGCTGCTCGTGCAGTCGAAGATGCCCAACTGGCTGCGGACGTTCTTCCGCTCGTCACTGTTCTTCCCGCTCATCCTGTCCGCGGCATCCGTCTCCCTCGTCATGTCGTACCTGTTCAACCAGGAGTTCGGCCTCGTCAACCAAGTCCTCAGCTGGTTCGGAGTTCCGGCCGTCGGGTGGCTGACCACGGGCTTCGGGGCGAAGGTCGTCGTGCTGCTGGTGTACGTCTGGCAGAACTTCGGCTTCACCTTCCTGCTCTTCATCGGCGGTGTCGCCGCCATCCCGAGGGAGGTGTACGAGGCGTCGGCGCTCGACGGCGCGACCGGCTGGGCGCAGTTCCGTCAGATCACCCTCCCGCTGATCAGCCCCACCATGCTCGTCGCTACGGTCATGGCGATCATCAGCGCGCTGCAGATCTTCGATCAGCCATACGTCCTCACGCGAGGAGGCCCCGGAGACGAGACGCGCACCGCGGTGATGGTGATCTACGAATCCGCCTTCCAGAAGCTGGAGTTCGGCCTCGCCTCGGCGGTCGGCATCGTGCTGACCGTCCTGATACTCGCGGTGACGGCCGTCCAATTCCAGCTCAGCAAGCGCTACGTCTTCTACGGGTGAGGTCGAAAGATGTCCATCGAAGCAGTCGCCACCCGCTCGCCGTTGAACACGCTCGGCAAGGTCGCCAAGTATGTCGTGCTGAGTATCGCGGTATTCCTCACACTCGGACCAGTGGTCTGGACGCTCATCACAGCTATGACGCCCACCGACCCCGTCACGAACACGACCCAGTTCGGCTTCTCAGCCTTCGCTGAGGCATTCCAGAGGATTCCGCTGTGGCTGTACACCTGGAACAGCGCACTGGTCACGCTTCTGGTGGCGGCCGGGCAGATGCTGACCGCGGCCATGGCGGGGTACGTCTTCGCCCAATTCGAGTTCCGCGCCAAGAATCTGATCTTCGCGCTCATCCTCGCCACCATGATGGTGCCGATGCAGGTCACGATCGTGCCGGTGTTCATGCTGATCCGCGGCATGGGCCTGGCGGACACACTGATGGCGCTCATCCTCCCGGCGCTGCCCACCGCCTTCGGAACGTTCCTCATGAGGCAGTACTTCATGGGGTTGCCGGCGGAATTGGGCGAGGCTGCCGAGATTGACGGCGCCGGCCCGTGGAGGGTCTTCTTCAGCGTCTACCTTCCGCTGGCCACTCCCGGGCTCGCCATCGTCGGGATCCTCGCATTCAACTACCACTGGAACGAGTTCTTCAGACCCCTGATCATGATCATCAGCGAGCAGAACTTCACCCTGCCGCTCGGTCTGGTGTCGTTGCAGGGAAACCTCGGAACGGGAGCCGTCTCGGTGGTGCTCGCCGGCGTCCTGCTGTCGATGATCCCCGCGCTCTTCGTCTTCATCTTCGGACAGAAGCCGCTGCGCGAAGGGCTGACGGCGGGCACGGGCAAGTGATGCACCCGGACCCCTCGTTCCCGGCGCTGCACGGGCGCCCGGACCACGGTTGGGTGAACGACCCCAACGGGCTCGCCGTCCTCGACGGCCGGTATCACGTGTTCTTCCAGTACAACCCGGATCGCCCCGTGCATGAGCGCATCCACTGGGGGCACGCGAGCTCGGAGAATCTCCTGCGCTGGCGCGAGGAGCCGATCGCCCTGGCGCCGCGGGACGGGGCGCCGGACGAGCGAGGCTGCTGGAGTGGATGCCTCGTCGATGACGCCGGGACGCCCACGGTGCTGTACACCGCGGTGAGTGCGGCCGGCCCGGGCGAGGCAGGCGTGGTGCTCGCGACCAGCGACCGCGCCGCCATCGAGTGGCAGCCGCGCAAGACGATCATCCCCCACACCGACGAGCCGCACGACATCCAGGTGCGCGACCCGTACGTGTTCGTGTTTGATGGTCGCCGGTATGCCGTGCAGGGCGGCGGCGCCGTGGGTGAAATGCCTCGGATCATGCTGTACGCGTGCGAAGACCTTCGCGAGTGGACGCTTCTCGGCAACCTCTTGACCCCGGATGACCCCGCGGCGGCCGCATACGGCGAGGCCGATGTCTGGGAGTGCCCGAACCTGTTCGAGATGGACGGGCGATGGGTTCTCATCATCTCGCCGCTGACCTTCCGTGAGAGCGGTGCGCAACACGGCGAGGTGTTCGCCCTCATCGGTCAACTCGAGCCGGACCGCGATTCGCTGTCCTTCCGGCCAGAGGCGACGAGCCGGCTCGACGACGGCGTCAGCTTCTACGCGCCCCAGGTGCTCGTGGACGGCGAGCGTCGACTTCTCTGGGGATGGACCCGGGATGAGGGCCGCTCGGCCGCGCAGATCGCCCAAGCAGGGTGGACCGGAGCGCTCACGCTCCCCCGCGAGCTGCGGCTGGAAGGGGACGCGCTGCGAAGTGCTCCGGCTCGGGAACTGGAGGGCCTACGGCGCGAACGCGTCCATCCCGTCGATGGCGTCATCGACATCGGAGCCTTCGAGATCGAGGGGACGGATGCCGGTGTACGACTGATCCTCGAAGGCGAGCGCGGGTCGGAGACGATCGTGGATGTCGACGGCTCATCGTCGACCGACATCCGGATTCTCGTGGACGGCAGCGTCATCGAAGTCTTCGTCGAAGGCACGGTGGCGCGAACACTACGCGCCTATCCCGATACCGGCTCCCGCTGGCGCATCCGCGGCGGCGCCGGGCTGCGCGTCTGGCGCCTGGGCCTCGAGTAACTCAGGATGCGGGCGCGTCCTGGGACTTTGTACTTGACGTCGCTCCTAACGCGAGTTAGTGTGGGTCCATCACCGACTAACTCGCGTTAGTTTCACCCCCGCTCAGAAAGCTCGCTCATGTCGAAGACGACTCGCCGACCGGTGACGATGAAAGACATCGCGGTGCGCGCGGGCGTCTCGCGCACCGCCGTCTCCCTGGTGCTGAATGGCCGGCAGTCCGTGGCGCTCGCCGACGAGACGCGGGCCCGCGTTCTGGCCGTGGCGGCCGAGCTCGGCTACCGCCCGAACGCGGGCGCCCGCGCCCTCGCGAATCAGCGGAGCGACTGGTACGGACTCGTCACGGAGATCGTGACCGCGCCGTTCGCCGTCGACATCATCAAGGGGGCGCAAGACCGTGCCCTCCTTGATGAGAAGTATCTGCTCATCGCGTCGACGGAGTCCGATCCCGTGGCCGATACGGCGGTCATCGAGCGCCTTCTCGAGCAGCGGGTCGAGGGTCTCCTCTTCGCGGCGACCTGGCACCGCGCGGTGACGCTCCCGGAGATCGCCCACGAGGTTCCCACTGTGCTCGTCAACTGCTTCGATCGGGAGGGCCGCTTTCCGGCCGTGATCCCCGACGAGCGCGCGGGCGGACGCCGTGCGACCGAACGCCTCCTCGCGGCGGGACACCGTCGCATCGGCTTCGTCAACCTCGACCCCGACATCCCGGCGGCCGTCGGCCGACGCATCGGCTTCCATGAGACTCTTCGCGAGGCGGGAATCTCAGCCGACGAGAAGCTCGAGATCTCCGGACACGCGACCGCCGACGGCGGCTACACCGCGGCATCCGCCCTTCTCGACCTCGCCGACCCGCCGACAGCCATCTTCTGTGCGAACGACCGCATGGCGATGGGCGCGTACGACGCCATCAAAGAGCGCGGACTGCGCATCCCCAACGACGTTGCCGTCATCGGATTCGACAATCAGGAGCTCATCGCGGCCTACCTGAGACCCGGACTCACGACGGTCGCACTGCCCTTCGAAACGATGGGCGCCAAAGGCGTGGAACTCCTCGCCGCCATCATCGCGGGTCAATCGACCGCCACGGAAAACGTGACGGTCGACTGCCCGCTCCTCGAACGCGCGTCGGTCTGACTGGACATCTGGTCCGGCGCGCAGCCCCTTCGGCTTCAACGAAGAAGAAAGGAACACCCTCATCATGACAGTTCACAGCAAAGCGGTGCTCATCGCTGCCGCTCTGGTGACCTCCGCGGCGCTCGCGCTCTCGGGCTGCAGCTCCGGCGGAGGCGGCTCCGCCCAGCCCGCCGACGGCTCTCAGCTCCTGACCATTCCGCGCGAGGACATGGGGACGTTCGACCGCAACTTCAACCCGTTCTCGAACCCCGAATTCCCGATGACTCAGCAGGCGATCTACGAATCGATGCTCATCTACAACCCGGCCGACGGCTCCACGACCCCATGGCTGGCGACGGAATGGGAGGTGACTCCCGACAGTACGGGCATCACCTACCACCTGCGCGAGGGCGTGAATTGGTCGGACGGCGAGCCGTTCACCGCCGACGACGTCGTGCTCTCGTTCGACCTTCAGCGCGAGATCCGCGGCGGCTTCGACTACATCGAGACCGTCACCGCCGTCGACCCGCTCACAGTGCAGTTCGACTTCAACGAGCCGTTCTCGCCCGCGCTGCTCGACATCGGGCAGCAGATCATCGCACCCGCCCACATCTGGAGCGAGGTCGAGGACCCGACGAAGTTCGCCAACGAGGAGCCGGTCGGCACAGGTCCCTACACCGAGGTCACGAACTTCCAGGCGCAGTCCTTCGACCTCGGGAAGAATCCCGAGTACTGGCAGCCCGAGAAGCAGAAGATCGAGGGCATCCGCATGCTCGCCTTCGCGGGCAATGATGGCGCGAACCTCGCAGCGGCCAATGGAGACGTGGACTGGGCGCCCCAGTTCATACCGAACATCGACGAGGCCTACGTCGCGAAGGACGCCGAGAACCGGTTCTTCTGGTTCCCGCCCACCGGGTCGATGATCAACTGGCAGTTCAACACCACCAAGGCCCCGTTCGACGACCCGAATGTGCGCAAGGCGCTGTCGATGGCGGTCGATCGCGAGCAGGTCACCGAGATCGGGATGCAGGGCTACACCGCTCCCGCCGACTGCACCGGTCTGAGCGGTTCGTATGACACGTGGCGCGACGGAGCCGTCGTCGATTCGTGCACGTGGACGAACCGTGACGTGAAGGGCGCGGGCGAGCTGCTGGACGACGCGGGCATCACCCTCGGCGCCGACGGCAAGCGGGTCCTCCCCGACGGCACGCCGTTCGCCTTCGACTTCTCGGTCGGCTCCACCTCGAGCGACTGGGTGTCGGTCGGCAACGTCATCTCGCAGAACCTCGCCGAACTGGGTGTCACCGTGACCGTCGCAGCCAAGGACTGGGGCGACGTGGTGGCCGGATACGAGAACGGAACCTTCGATTCCGGCATCGTGTGGAGCGCAAACGCCCCCACCCCGTACCAGTTCTATCGGGGCGTGATGGGAAGTGAGACGGTGAAGCCGGTCGGCGAGCAGACGTTCGACAACTATCACCGCTACGGCAGCCCGGGGGCCGACGCCCTGCTCGCACAGTTCGCTGCGGCACCGGACGAGGCCGCGCAGCACGACGTCGCGAACCAGCTGCAGGCGCTCTTCGCCGAGGAAGCCCCTGTCGCCCCGCTGTTCCCAGGCCCGGAGTGGGGCGCGGCGAGCACGGAGCGCTTCACCGGCTGGCCCTCCGAGGACGACCCGTACGCGACGCTCTCGACGCGCTCGCGGACGACGGTCCTCGTCCTGACCGCCCTCGAGCCAGTCGCCGCCGACTGAGAAACGATTCGTCCCGCTGCGTCGCCGACGCGGCGCAGCGGGACGATCCAGGAGGCATCACATGGGCTACATGCTGCGACGCTTCGGGTTCTACCTCGTCGCGTTCTGGGTGTCGATCACCCTCAACTTCTTCCTACCCCGCTTCATGCCGGGAGACCCGGTGTCGCGCATGGTCGCGCGCCTCCAGGGTCAGCTCCGCCCCGATCAGATCGAGGCCCTCAAAGAGTCCTTCGGGCTCAGCGACGCCCCGCTGTGGGAACAGTACCTGCGGTATCTCGGTCAAGTCTTCACCGGCAACCTCGGCTTCTCCATCTCGCGGTTTCCGACACCGGTCATCGACGTCATCACGAGTGTGATCGGCTGGACGCTTCTCCTGGGCTTCGTGTCGCTGATCATCGCCGTCGTCATCGGCAACGTGCTCGGCATCCTCGCGGCCTGGCGCCGCGGCGGAATCCTCGACTCCTACGTCCCGCCGTTTCTCATCTTCATCGGCTCGTTCCCGTACTTCTGGCTGGCGATGGGGCTGCTCTACGTGTTCGGGGTGGTGCTCGGGTGGTTCCCGGTGCGGCATGCGTACGGGGTGGGGATGACTCCCGAGTTCTCCCTCGCCTTCATCGGCGACGTGGCCTACCACCTGATCCTGCCGGCCGCCTCGATCGTGCTCGTCTCCATCGGCGGCTGGATGCTGGGGATGCGCAACACGATGATCGCCACGAACGCCGAGGACTACATCGTCATGGCCGAGGCCAAGGGCCTGGGCGCCAACCGCATCCGGACGAACTATGCGGCGCGCAACGCGCTGCTGCCCTCCGTCACCGCGTTCGGGATGTCGCTCGGCTTCCTCGTCGGCGGTGCGCTCCTCACCGAGGTCGTCTTCGCCTATCCGGGCATCGGCTACACGCTGCTCGCGGCGGTGCAGAACCTCGACTACCCCCTCATGCAGGGGCTCTTCCTGACGATCACCACCTTCGTGCTGATCGCCAACTTCCTCGTGGACATCGTGTACGTGCGGCTCGACCCGCGCGTGCGCGTGAGCTGAACGGAGCGCGTGATGTCACTCGCACAGAATCCTCAGGCGATGGCCGAGCTCGATCTCGGCACGGCGCCCGGCCCCGATGGCCAGCTCCTCGCCGCACCGCCCCCGCCCCGTAAGCGCGGCGGCGGGGGAGGGCTCCTTCGGGGCCTCGTCGGCAACACCAAGTCGGTGGCCGGCATCGCGATCCTCGTCATCTTCCTGCTGATCGCGGTCTTCGCGCCCGTCATCTCGCCCGGAGACCCCAACCTCATCACGGGGATGGGCTCCCAGCCGCCCTCGCCGGAGCACTGGCTCGGCACCACCGCGAAGGGACAGGACGTCCTCGCCCTCAACATCTGGGGCTCCCGCTCATCGCTCTTCGTCGGCTTCTCGGTCGGCATCCTGGCAATGCTCGTCGGCCTTCTCGTCGGCCTGGCATCGGCATACCTCGGACGCTGGGTCGACAACCTCCTGTCCCTCGTCACCAACGTGTTCCTGCTGCTGCCCGGCCTGCCGCTGCTCGTTATCCTCGCAGCGTTCCTGCCACAGGGGCTCGGCACCGTGATCCTGGTGCTCGTCATCACCGGATGGGCCGGATCGGCGCGCGTGCTCCGCTCGCAGGCGATGTCGATCCGTGGCAAGGACTTCGTCGGCGCCTCGCAGGTGACCGGTGAAAGCAGCATCCGCATCATGTTCCGCGAGATGCTGCCGAACATGGCGTCGATCGTCATGAGCACGTTCCTCGCCTGCGTCATCTTCGGCATCGGCGCGCAGGCGGGCCTCGAGTTCTTGGGACTCGGCGACATCAGCACCGTCAGCTGGGGAACGAACCTCTACTGGGCGAGCAACGACGGCGCCCTGCTGACCGGCGCCTGGTGGGTCTTCGTCCCTCCCGGCGTCTGCATCGCCCTCGTCGCATTCGCGCTCGCCCTGGTCAACTACGGCGTCGACGAGACGACCAACCCCCGCCTGCGCCGGCCGCGCCGTCGCACCACCCCCGACGAGCCCACGCGGGTAGCGGCATCGGCGGGGAACAACTCCGCACAGGCCGCGGTCGCCCAGAAGGAGCAGAGCCGATGAGCACTCCCTTGCTCGAGATCGAGGATCTCAGCGTCGAATACGTCACCGAAGCGCGCACGGTCCGCGCGGTCGATCGGGTCACCTTCTCGATCGCCGAACGCGAGGTGTTCGGGTTGGCCGGCGAGTCCGGCTGCGGAAAGTCGACGATCGCCAACGCGATCCTGCGCCTGCTGCGCGACCCCGCCGTGATCGCCGGAGGATCCATCCGGTTCGCCGGAACGGACGTGCTGGCGCTGAGCGCGAACGAACTGCGCGACTTCCGCTGGCGTCAGGTGGCGATGGTCTTCCAGAGCGCGATGAACTCGCTCAATCCGGTGATGACGATCGGCGACCAGATCGCGGACATCTTCACCACCCATGAGGGCGGGTCGAAGAAGGCCGCGATGGTCCGGGCCGGTGAGCTGCTCGACCTCGTCGGCATCCCGCGGGACCGCCTGCGGTCCTACCCGCATCAGCTCTCCGGTGGGATGCGGCAGCGCGTCGTCATCGCGATGGCCACGGCGCTGCGGCCACCCCTGTTGGTGATGGATGAGCCCACCACGGCGCTCGACGTGGTCGTGCAGCAGGAGATCATGGCGCAGATCAAGGACCTTCAGCAGGAGCTGGGATTCGCGATCCTCTTCATCACGCACGACATCTCGCTGATGGTCGAGCTGTCCGACCGGATGGCGATCATGTACGCCGGCCGCTTCGTCGAGACCGCGCCCGCGAAGGAGGTCTTCGACGCTCCGAAGCATCCGTACACGCGCGCGCTGATGAATGCGTTCCCGCCCATGGCGGGCCCGCGGACCCGTCTTCAGGGCCTCGGGGAGGGCGTGAGATTCCGCGACATCCCCGACCTGCAAGCGGTGACGCCCAGCCACTGGGTGGCGCCGAGCACTGACGAGAATCTGATCACGGAGGCGATCGCATGACCGACCACGACACCCCGGTGCTCTCGACGCGCGGACTGCAGAAGACCTTCACCATCGGGGGATCCTTCTCACGCAAGCAGGTGCGCGCCCTGGGCGGCGTCGACCTCGACATCGCCCACGGTGAGATCGTGGCGCTCGTCGGCGAGTCCGGCAGCGGCAAGTCCACGCTCGCACGCTGCATCGCGCGTCTCGAGCAGCCATCCGAAGGCACCTTCCTGTTCGAAGGCGAAGACATCATCGCCACATCCAAGCGGCGTGCGACGCGCGAATACCGGTCGGCGGTGCAGATGATCTTCCAGGATCCGTTCGGCTCGCTGAACCCCGTGCACCGGATCGGGCACTTCCTCGAGCGCCCGCTGCGCATCCACGGCGCAGCCTCCGGCCGCGCGGCGATCGAGCAGGCCAAGCGCCGACTGATGGCGAAGGTCGGGCTGCCCGACGAGATGCTCGACCGCTACCCGCACGAGCTCTCGGGCGGTCAGCGGCAGCGCATCGCCATCGCCCGCGCTTTGGCGGTGAACCCCCGGCTCCTCCTTGCCGACGAGCCGACGTCGATGCTCGACGTCTCGGTGCGGATCGGGGTGCTCAACCTCATGCGCAACCTCTGCGAGGAGCAGGGGATCTCGATGCTGTACATCACGCATGACCTCGCATCGGCGCGCTATCTGGCCGACCGCATCGTCGTGATGTTCGCCGGGGAGTTCGTCGAGGGCGGCGACGCCATGGAGCTGCTCGCACATCCCGCGCATCCGTACACGCGGCTGCTCATCTCCGCGGTTCCCGACCCGAAGCGCACGCAGCCATTCGATGCGGTCGAGCGAGCGCAGCTGCGTCGCGCCGTCCTGCAGCCGACCGAGTGCTCGTGGACGGGGAGGGCGGCCGAACCGTGCTCGGCCGAGAAGCCGGTGTTCCACCGGCTGAGCGAAAAGCCCGAGCACTGGGTGCGCTGCGGCCTGTACGCACCGCCGGCGGACGCGCCCGGAACCGCGCTCGAACAGGCCGCGGACGACCAGGAGAACGACGCCGCATGACCGCTCACTTCTCCGCCGGCGCCGCCGTGGCGTCTCCTGAGCTCGCGGCGCGTGCGGCACGAGACCCGCACCGGCCGGCCTTCCACTTCGTCGCACCGGCAGGGTGGCTGAACGATCCGAACGGGCTGACGCAGCGGGACGGCTGGTACCACCTCTTCTACCAGTACAACCCGTTCGCCCCGGTCCACGGGCGCATCCACTGGGGACACGCGCGCAGCACCGACCTCATCCACTGGGAGCACCTGCCGATCGCACTGGAGCCCGGCGACGGTCCCGACGCCGACGGCTGCTGGTCGGGCGTGCTGGTCGACGACGGCGGCGTCCCGACGCTTGTGTACTCCGGCCATCACGACGGCACCGAACTGCCCTGTGTGGCCACGGGTTCGGCCGACCTGCTGGAGTGGACGACGGATGCCGCGAATCCCGTCATCCCCGCTCCGCCGAGCGACCTCGACATCGTCGCCTTCCGCGACCATTGCGTATGGCGGGAACCCGCGCCGGACGGCGTCCCCGGGCGCTGGCGCCAGATCATCGGCGCCGGCATCCGCGGGGTCGGCGGAACCGCCCTGCTCTACGAGTCGGACGACCTGCGCTCCTGGCGCTATCTCGGACCCCTGCTGGTCGGGGACGCGAACGCTCAGCCCCGCACAGCTCCGGACTGGACGGGCACGATGTGGGAGTGCGTCGACCTGTTCCGGGTCGGATCCGCGGACGAGGGGGTCGACGTGCTCGCCTTCTCCGCATGGAACGACGGCGTCACCCACCACCCGCTCTATTGGTCGGGCGAATACCGCGGCGATCGCTTCGAACCGCGCACACTGCATCGCCTCGACCTCGGGGGTCGTTACTTCTACGCCCCGCAGTCGATGCAGGACGAGGCGGGCAGGCGCCTCATGTTCGGATGGATGCAGGAGGGACGAAGGGATGCCGCCGCCGTCGCCGCCGGATGGTCCGGGGTGATGTCGCTGCCGCGTGTGATCACCGCAGAGGCGGACGGAACGCTGCACCAGGCACCGGCGCCCGAGGTCGACGCCCTGCGCGCCGAGCTCCTCTTCGACGGTGACGCAGCTGCCGCGAGCCGTGGCGCGGTCGACGGCGATCAGCTCGATCTCGAACTCGAGGCGACGCTCGCTCCGGGCGGCTCCGTCGTATTGACTGTGCGGGCCACACCGGACGGCCACGAGCGGACCGTCTACCGACTGCGCCGGATCGGCGACGAGGCCCAGCTCTCGCTGGACCGGACGCGGTCCAGTCTCGATGAGAGCACTGACGTCGAGCCGCTGTCAGGCCCTGTGCCACTCGACGGCGACACCGTACGGCTGCGCGTGCTCGTGGATCATTCCGCGCTGGAGGCCTTCGCCAACGGCGTTCCACTCGCCGCCCGGGTGTACCCGACGAGCCCCCATGCCAGACGGGTCTCCGTCGACCTCTACGACGCACAAGCTTCGCTGCGCGCCTGGCGAGTGGCATCCGCTCGCTGACCTCAGTCCCACCAATCGGCAGCGGCCACGCTGCCTCGAAAAGAAGGTGACCCAAGACGAATGCTCACGCAGTGGAATCAACTTCGCAACGACGGAACCCTGCGCAGCCGCGCCATAAATGCGGAGAATCCGACAGGGGCCCCCGGCTCTGCGGGTTCAGCGAGCTCGCTGCTGGGGCCGGGTCGCAAGGGGAGCGCGTGGTATCAACTGCCGGCCGGGGAGTCCGTTACGCTCGCCGACATCAGCGGTCCCGGCGTGATCCGTCATATCTGGATGACCGTGACCGACAAGAGCCCCGCTGGCCCGTTTGTCTTGCGTGACGTGGTGTTGCGCGCCTATTGGGACGGCTCGGCGCACCCCTCCGTCGAGGTTCCGCTGGGGGACTTCTTCTGCAACGGCTTCGGTGAACGCACACTTGTCACCTCTGAACCGATCGTCGTCGCCCCTACCGGAGGTATGAATTCGTACTTCCCGATGCCCTTTCGTGCCGGGGCCCGCATAGAACTGCGCAGCGAGCACGCCGGTGACCTGGAACACATCTTCTTCCAGATCGACTACACCACCGGCGACGACTTCGACCAGTGGCCCGGCTACTTCCACGCTCAGTGGCGGCGCAGTAACGGCACAACGGCGCCGGGTGAGGACCACGTCATCGTCGATGGCGTGGTCGGCAGCGGATGCTACGTCGGCACCTATGTCGCCCTTGCATCGCTCCACCGATACTGGTGGGGGGAGGGCGAGGTCAAGTTCTACGTGGACGACGACACCGATCTGCCAACCCTCTGCAGTGCCGGGCTGGAGGACTACGCCGGAGGTGCGTGGGCGTTTCAGGACGCGCTGCGCGCCGAGCCGGAACCGAACACCCTGACCTTCAGCGCACCGTACTTCGGTTACCCGTTCTCAAGCGCCACTGACAGGACGAAGGCTTCTGAATTCTCCACGCCGATGCTTGCGATGCATGGACTCTACCGATGGCATCTACCGGACCCGGTCTACTTCCAGGGGAAGCTCCGCGTGGCTGTGCAGCAGATCGGCGCGTGGGATCACGGTCTGTTCGAGCGATCCGACGACATTTCCACGACCGCGTACTGGTATCAGACAACGGTGAACGCTCGCTTCGCCGCACTTCCTCCCGCGGCACGGCGCGCTCCGCGTTGATGCGCGGGGGCGATGGCCACAAGGTCGACGTTCACCCATCCGCCAACTGGGGAAACTCAGGGCGGCGACGGAGCCGGTCGCCTGCACACGAGAGGCGGGGGCGCGATCAGCACCCCCGCCCTGCTCAGTGCATCGAATCAGTCGACGTCGCCGTGCTCGTGGTCGGGCGCGAGGCCACCGCCACCGGGAAGGTTGACGGTGCCCTGCGGACCGGCCGGTGCCGGGAACGCGAGGTTCCCAGGTACCTTCTTGCCGACCACGCCGTTCACCGTCTCGGTGGAGTAGGCGTAGGTCAGCACAGCTGCCGCGATCGCGTCGGAGTTGACATCGAGCGCGTCGAGCGCGAGGTTGTCTATCGTGTCGCATGCCAGGTGGTAGCACGGGTCGTACTGCTGGCCCGCCTCACCGCCCCAGATCTCCTCCTGCTGCTCGGTCTTGGGCACTTCGGCGCCCGTGAACAGGCCGCCCGCCGGGATGCCGTTCTGTATGAACGCCTGGTAGTCGCTGCGACCGCTGAACTGCGCGTCGTCGTACGGCACGCCCGCCCATGTGTAGTAGCTCTCGAACAGGTCCTCGATCTGGATGGAGCCCTCGGGGATCGGTACGCCGGCAGGCGCATCCCAACCCGACTCGTCACCGTCGTACACCATGAAGATGTAGTTGGGCGAGGCCACCATGTCGAAGTTCAGGTAGAGCGCGACGTCACCGAGCGTGCCCTCCACCCGCTGCTCTTCGACCCAGGCGCGGGAGCCGAGCAGTCCGCTCTCTTCTGCGCCCCACCACGCGAAGCGGATGGTGTTCTCCGGCTTGAGCTTGGAGATCTGCTGGGCGATCTCCAGGAGCGCCGATGAGCCGCTGCCGTTGTCGTTGATCCCCGGGCCAGCCAGCACTGAGTCGAGGTGTGCGCCGGCCATGACGACGTTCGAGTCGTTCGTACCGGGCAGTTCCGCGATCACGTTGACCTGCGGACGCGACTCCGGCTCGTCGACGACGACGCGGGCCGTCGAGTTCGCCTGGGCGAGCGCAGCGCCGTCGGCGAAACTCGCACCGACGACCGGAATGCTGAGCGGCGTCTGGTTGATGCCGAACAGCGTGCCCGTCACGAGGCCGGAGCGAAGCTCGGTGTTGCCCTGGTTGAAGATGATCACCGCCTCGGCGCCCGCCGTCTGCGCGTTGATGGCCTTGACACCGAACTCGCACGTGCCCCGCTGGACCAGTGCGATGTCGTTCGTCCCCGAGAAATCGAGACCGACGAAGTCCGACTCGTCACATCCGCTCGTGACCGGATCGCGTGGCGGGTCGAGGACGATGTCGACCGGGATCACGTTGCCTGTGACCTCGCCATAGCCCGTTCCGGTGAACGTGCCCGACTCGTACTCGGCGGCGACCGGGGTCAGCTGCTCGAGCAGGGGCGGCGGCACGAAGGTGAACGGGAACTCGTCGAGTTCCACGCTCCAGCCGGCGGCTTCGAGCGTCTGGACAACGTACTCGACGCTCTCGGTGTAGCCGGTCGTGCCCGCCCCGCGGGTGTCGTCGTTGGCATCAGCGATGGCCTGTAACGCCTCCTCGTGTTCGAGGACCCCTTCCACGGTCACGCAGGAGAGGAGTTTCTCGTAGGTGTTGTTCGTGCGTGTATCGCATGCCTGAGGCGGGGCTGCGAACGCGCCGCCGGCTGGTACCAGCGCCAGGGCTGCGACCGCCGTCGTCGCGATCACTGCCGTCCTGGCGCGCTTGGAAAGTGTTGCAGATGGGTACATCGTCTTCCTTCCGTGCGGGCGTCTTCGTTGACACCCGTCCGGAGGAGCCTAATCGGAGCCTTGCGCGACCGGAAGCGCTGGTTCCGAGAACCTGCCTGGCAACGGTGGACGTTCTCCTCCCGCTGCGCAGTTCGGCCAGCACCGTGGCGTCCCTCAGGTCGGTGCGTCAGGACGAGAGATCGTCGGCGAAACGAGCGAGTCGCTCCTTCGCTCCGCGGAGATACCGGTGGATCGCCGCCTGTTCGGCTTCGTTGAACTCGGCTGCCAGGTCGTCCAGAGCCTCGAACAGGGGGGAGAGCTCGTCGAGCGCTCGTCTGATCGAATGCTCCTGCGCGATCAGTGAGACTCTGCGTCGATCCGACTCGGCACGCTGGCGAGTGATGTGCTCTGCTCGTTCCAGCCGATCGACGAGTTCCGTCGCAGAGCCGCTGGTGATCCCGAGCCGGTGACCGAGTTCCGCTGGCCCGATGGGATCCGATTCGGCAGACATGACGTGGGAGAACGCAGCGAAATCGAGCAGGCGAAGCCCTAATCGCGCCGCCAGCGCCTGGTCGACTTCGGTCGACGCCCTGTTCACAGCGCGCAGCGACCACGAGAGCTCCGCGGCGGACATCCGCGAGCGCTCGAGGTTCTCGACTTCGTCAGGAGTCTTGCTTGCCCTCATGGTTAGACACTACTTGACATTTAGCTCCGATACCATGAAACTCGAATACCGAGCTAAATAATGTAACATCCCGAGCTGGAGGCCCGATCATGACTTCGATCACTTACACCGGTGTGCTCGTCGTGGGTGCCGGGCCCGCCGGACTCACCCTCGCGGCTGACCTGCTCCGGAGGAACGTCTCCGTTCGGCTGATCGATCAGGCCGGGTCACCCGCGCCGACTTCTCGCGCGACGAGCCTGACGCCGCGCACGCTGGAGGTACTCGACGATCTGGGCATCGCGCAGGAACTCCTTGACACCGGGATCCGCATCCGGACGGCGGAGGCCTACCAAGGCCAGAATCGGGCGTTCCGGCTCACGTTTCCCGAGACGGGTCAGACCCGGTATCCATTTCTGCTCAACAACTCGCAGCGGCAGACAGAGGACCTGATGACGGTACGCGTCCGGGCGCTCGGAGGCACCGTAGAGCGCGAGCGCCGGCTCATCGGTCTGCGTCAGGACCGAAAGGGTGTCGTCGCGCTCATCGACGGGCCTGCAGGACCCGAAGAGATTCACGCGAAGTGGCTGATCGGGGCAGACGGCGGGAGAAGCACCGTGCGCAACACGCTCGGCATCCCCTTCGAAGGCAAGACGGGCACGCTTGAGGAGACGATCGTGCTCGGCGATGTCCACATCGACTGGAATCTGCCGTCCGACCGGCTGTATTCGTGGTTCAACGAGGATGGTGCTCTCTTGGCGTTCCCGTTCCGTGAGCCGGGTCGGTGGCGTATCACGGCGGCACTGAGTCCCGCCGAGGAAGCCGACGGGCGATTGATCGAGGACTCCATCGAACGATTCACCGAGCTCTATCAGCGGCGCACCGGAGACACCACGAGCCGCCTCACCGACATGCAGGGATTCTCCGTCTACCGCGTCAACCAGAGGGTCGTCGACCACTATCGGCGCGGCCGGGTGGTGCTGATGGGCGACGCCGCACACGTGCACACGCCCGCAGGCGGACTCGGGATGAACACCGGAATCCAGGATGCCTACAGCCTCGGGTGGCGCCTCGCGATCGCGGTCCAGCGCGGCGATGACACCGCGATCGAATCGTATGAGCGGGAACGTCGCCCCGTCGCCCTCGCACTTCTGTCGAGCACCGGCAACCTGCAACGCCTGTGGAGCATTCGCGACCGCAGGGTGCAGCACGTTCGCGATAGCGCGCTTCAGATCGTGCTGAATCTCGGCCCTGTGAGGCGGGCGTTCTTCGCCGGTGCCGGCCAGCTGAACGTCACGTACCGTGCACGCTCCCGAATCGGTCGACGGAGCGGTCCGCGCGTAGGCGACCGCATCCCGGATGTCCGCGTCGCGCACGGGAACACGGAGCAGTCGTGGCTCCATGAGCATCTACGCGGCACACAGCCCGTGCTCATCGTCCTGGCCGGTGATCGGATTTCGAACAGGGGCGTCGACGACCGGCTCACGGCACTGGCCCACGATGCGCAGCGGCGCAGTGTGACCCTGCTGTACGTCGAGGCCCCCGGCGTGGACCACGCCGAGCGGGGCGGTGTGACCACCGTGGTCGATACGCACGGCGACCTGCACCGGCGTTTCCATGCGCGCACCGCCCGATCGATCGTCGTCCGCCCCGACAAGCACATCGCTGCCATCAGCACAGCACACGACCCAGCGATCCTCGCGCTCGCCGAATCGCTCACGCACCGGCCCGAGACGATGAGCGAGTTTCCGCGACGAGCGTGAGAGCTCGAGTTGCCCGGGCCCTGAGCTCGCCCGGGCGTTCTCCGCTGAACGCGCCACCCACCAGTGGGCACGAGCGGAGTCGTTCCGCACCCGCTCCATCCGGGTCCTTCCGCGCACCTGGGCGCTGTTCGCGGGATCACGTGATGGTGCTCGCCGCCATGCCCGCGGCTCGATAGCCTCAGATATGCGCGCTCCCGTGGACGGACCCCGAACGCCATGACCGGGTGGCGCATCCGCGACTATCACGCTGACGACGTCGATGGCATCCTGCGACTGTGGGAGCAGATGCTCGCCGTCAACGCCGAGCCCGTCTACGGCCTGTCCGACGTCCTCGCCTCCTGCGCCAAGGACCACGCGGTCGTCGCAGTGATCGGCGAAGAGGTGGTCGGCGCGGCGATCGGGCGGGCTGCCCACGCGCAGGGATGGGTGGTGTTCCTCGCGACCGCGTCGCACGCTCGCGGAGCCGGCATCGGGTCGTCCATGCTGGCCGCGCTCGAGGCGCGGATGGCGGCGGCCGGCATCTCGAAGCTGTCGGCGCTGATGCCGGCGGCTGAGACCCGGGTGGGGGCATTCCTTCATCAGGGGTTCGCGTTGAAGCAGGATCTTCATTACTTCGAGCGGCATGTCCCTGTGCAGCGCGAGGAGCTGAAGATCCTCGCCGAGCTGGGCGGGCGTGTCCTTCCGCGCGGACTCTGGGACGGCGTCGGGGGAATGACCGCGGAGAAGGACCTGCTCGAGCGGCGTGGTGATGCCGCTCGCGCAATCCGAACTCGCGGACCGCTTCGGGGTCGTCCCGCCCCGCGCCATCGTGCTGTTCGGGCCCCCCGGCACGGGCAAGACCACCTTCGCCAAGGCCATCGCGTCGCGCCTGGAGTGGTCGTTCGTCGAAGTCTTCCCGTCTCGGTTGGCGGCGAACCCCGGGGGTCTCGCCGGCGCACTGAGAGAGACGTTCCTCAAGATCTCGGAGCTCGAACACGCCGTCGTGTTCATCGACGAGGTGGAAGAGATCGCCTCCCATCGCCAGGGCGAGCCGCCATCGCCGACGCAGGGCGTGACGAACGAGCTGTTGAAGATCATCCCCGCGTTCCGCGACCAGCCGGGACGTCTGCTGATCTGCGCCGCGAACTTCATCCGGGCACTGGATGCCGCTTTCCTCCGTCACGACAGGTTCGACTATGTCATTCCCATCGGCCTCCCCGACGAGCTGGCGAGGCGCGCGATCTGGGAACGTTACATCCCCGTCGCGGCGGTCGACATCGATGTGAAGGTGCTCGTCGAGATGACCGAGGGCTTCTCGCCCGCCGACATCGAATTCGCCGCGCGCAAAGCATCGCAATCCGCCCTGGAGAGTGCGGTGAGCTCGGGCGTCGACGATCCAGATGGGCCATTCCTGGGGGACTATGTCGCTGCGATATCGGCGACTCGAGCGACGGTGTCGGCCAAGGTGGCGCAAGAGTTCTGGGAGGACATCGAGAACGTCGGACGTCTCTGAAGACGCCGGGGCGAGCCGACGAACGGGATGGCCGAGAGGTTGTGGTCGTGTCGAAAGGGCAGCTTCTGGCGCGCCTCAGAGTGCGGTGACGGTGCCGGGCCGGGATGCGGTTACGCGCACGGTGACCGGACCAAGACTCCGGCCCGCTGCCGTCAGCGCGATCGACCCGGGGCCCGTCGGCCGGAGGACGGCCAGCAGCCGGCCATCGAAGGTGGTGTGCGAACCTGCGAGATAGCTCTCCTCGGTGATGGGCCGGGCACTGCCGAGACCCTGCAGCACTGCCGGTCCGGTCACATCCACCGTCACCGGCTGATCGCGTGATGTGAACAGCGTGCCGTCGGCGTCCACGATCTCGATAGTCACGTACGCGAGGTCGGCCGGGTCGGCGCTGATGACGTCGCGGTCGGCTCGCGCGCTCAGCATCCGCTCGCCGCTCGCACTGGCGACGGACATCTCAGCGCCTCCGTGTGCCACCGCGCGCAGGACGCCGGGCTGGTAGGCGAGCTCGAACTCCGCACGGAAGCGGTGTGCGGCTCCGGTCGGCTGCACCCCGACGGATTCCCCGTTGAGGAAGAGCTCGACGGACGCGGCATGGCTGTAGACCTCGACCATCATGGGCGCTCCCGGCTCGACGTCCCACGTCCAGCTGGACACCGTGTCGCTCCATGCCCACCCGAGGGCGCGACGATCGCGGCCATGTGATTCGGGCCGTCGCACCGCGATGTACGGTTCTGCGCGCAGCCCGAACACGATCTCGCGGTAGTAGGACGACGGGCGACGGTAGCCCGTCAGATCGAGGTCGCCGCAGTACGCGGCGAGCGCGGGATACGCCGAGATCGGCATCTCCTGGTCGGGCGCATCGGCGTATCGGGTGACGCCCAGTCCGGCCTCGCCGAGATAGTCGAATCCAGTCCAGGTGAAGTCGCCGAGAACGTGCGGGTATTGCTGCACCAGGGCCCAGTTGCGGTCGATCTGCGTGGCGAGCGTCTCGGTGCCGAGGACGATGCGATCCGGGAAGCGCTCGAGCTCGCCGGCGTAGCGGGACGCGGCGTAATTGTGCCCGGCGACGTCGAGAACGGCGTGGCCCTCGACGGTCTTCTCCGTCACAGCGTCGGAGAGGCTGATCTGGTCGATGAGCTCATCCATCTGGCTCATCAATTCGTTCACGCCGCCCGATGAATCCAGTTGCGCCACCTCGCCCTGGAACTGCGTGAGCGTGTCCGCGATGGTCGCGACGAAGCCGCTGATCCCGTTCGTGACGTAACGGGTCGAGTCGAGTTCGCGCACTTTCTCGGCGAGCGCGCGGCCGGTCACGGCGCCGAGCGGCGTGCCGATGTCGAGCACCTCGTTGCCGATCGAGTACATGATCACGCTGGGGTGCGAGAAGTCTCGCTCGACCATCGCCTCGACGTCTCGCTCCCACCATTCCGGGAAGGCGAGTGAGTAGTCGAAGGGGTTCTTGCCCTTGGCCCACATGTCGAAGGCCTCGTCCATGACGAGCATCCCGAGCCGGTCGCACGCGTCGAGCATGGGCGTGCTGATCATGTTGTGGGCGGCGCGCACCGCGTTGAAGCCGGCTGCCTTCAACAGCTCGATGCGACGTTCCTCCGCACGGGGGATCGCGGCCGACCCGAGCATGCCGTTGTCATGGTGGATGCAGGCGCCCCGCAGTTTCACCACTTCGTCGTTGATGCGCAGGCCGTGCTGAGGGTCGAGGCGGAGAGTCCGCACGCCGAACGAGGTGGTGCTCTCGTCGGGCGCGACGCTGTCTACGGTGAGGGTGCCATGCGCCCGATAAAGCGAGGGCTCGTCGACGCTCCAGCGTCGAGGCTGCGGAACGTACAAGCGCTGCCGCGCCAGGACGCTGTCGCCCGCGCGCACCGTGACCGGCGAGCTCGAAACGCCGACGGGTGCCCCGCCGGGATCGAACAGCCGCGTCTCCACCCGAGCAGTGACCGTGCTCACGCCCTCGTTCGTCACGCGATGCACGATCTCGACCACGGCACGCTCGTCGTCGACGTCGGGGGTTGAGACGCGAGGACCATCGCCGTCGAAGTGGACCATTCCGGAGACGTCAAGCTGAACTCCGCGGTGGATGCCGAGCCCCGAGTACCAACGCGAGTCGCGATGGGCGCGGGCCTCAACCCGCACCTCATTGGGTTCGCCGTAGCGGAGGAAGGGATCCAGGGCGATGCGGAAGGGGGCGTAGCCGTTGGGATGCTGACCGGCATAGTCGCCATTCACATACACGGCGGCATCCCGGTACACGCCATCGAACCGAAGCGACACGCGCTGGTTGCGCCAGTCCGTCGGAACGTCGAGGGTCCTCGTGTAGGCGACCGACCCGCCGGTGAAGTAGCCGGAGGAGTCCCCACTCGGTGCATCGGGCGTCCGGGGCAGGGCGAGCATTGCGTCGTGCGGCAATGTCACCGGCTGGGCGCCGACACCTCCGGACAGTTGGGCGAAGATGCTCTGGTTCGGCTGAACGGACCAGCCGGTGTTGAAGTCGATAGCGACCACGATGTCTCCTCAAACGCCCGGATTCTGGCGTCCGGGAGAGCGGGGTGACGCGGCGAGCTGCACTCCAGGCCCGTCACCTTGCATATCCCCAGGCTTGCACCGATTGGCGGCTAACCTCGTCGATTGCGCAATTATGCGGTTGTGTGACTGCGCTTGCGCAATAAACGTCGCTTCCGTTGACGCCGCGGTGCGGACGCTCTTAGCGTCAGCGTCTGTCGACTGCCGGTCACTCTTCTCTCGCCGCGGCATCCGGCTCGCATCGACGGTCGATGCGGATTCATCGATGAAGCTGAAGGAGAACCATGAATCGAGCACCTTCGCGCCGGAGGTCCCCTCTTGCGCTGGGAGTCGCCTTGGCGGTGTGCGCGGTGATGCTGCCTGCACTGCCGGCCGCCGCGGAACCGGTCGAATGCGTCACGGACGCCGCGGGCGCCATGCAGGTCACCGGCGAATGCATCGATCCGCTGTACACACAGCCGATCGTCGATGCCGAGACCGACGAAGCGTCTCCAGTCGCGCACCACCGAGTGTCCGGTCATTTCGAAGGCACGAACATCCAGTTCAACATCTACCTGCACCCCCAAGCCGACAAGGCCAAGTGGGACGGTCGATTCTTCCAGTACACCTACCCCACCACGTTCACTCCCGGCCAGAACACGTCGCGGGCGAGCGATCGGGCCATCGGATTCGCGCTGGCGAGCGGCGGGTACACCGTGCAGGCGGGGAACGACTTCCTCTCACTCGGGTACCGGCACGCCGCTGCCGCCGCGAAATTCGCGGAGCAGGTGGCCGCCGACTACTACGGCGGCGACCGGGAGATCTTCGGCTACCTCTATGGGCCGAGCGGCGGCTCGTTCCAGGCGGTCGGCGCGGCCGAGAACACCGACGGCGTCTGGCAGGGGTTCGTCCCGATGGTCCAGGCGGTGCCGGCGCCGAACAGCTACAACTTCAACGGCCGGTCCGCTGCCGAGCTCATCCTCGCCGACAAGGCCGATCAAATCCGCGACGCCCTGCTGCCCGGAGGCAGCGGCGACCCGTACGCCACGCTCGATGAGGCCGAGCGGGAGATGCTCACAGAGCTGCATCTGCTGGGCATCCCCTGGAAGGCCTGGGAGAACTCCGACTATCTGCTCGGCTACGACCCCTCCTACTTCGGCTCGGGCCTCGACTCCGACGACCCTCTCGCCTACGACCCGACGTACGTCGACGACTTCTGGAAGGCAGAGGGCTACCTCGGGACGGAAGACTCGCCGCTCGGCGCGCGGGTGCGCGCCGAACTGGCCGAGATGGGCGACACCGTCGGGCACCGCTGGAACATCGCCAAGCGCTTCGCCTACCGCTACCAGCTGCCGGCAGCCGGCGAGGGATGGATCGCGCTCGACCAGTTCCGCAACGCGGACGGAACGCCCCTCTATCCTCAGCGCCCGGTCGGCGAGCCCAAGTTCTCCGGCGCAGTGTCGGGGAACACCGCGTTCGACGGGTCGATCAACGGGAAGATGATCGTGGTGTCCAACCTCTTCGACAGCGACGCGCTGCCGCTGCACACCGACTGGTACCGCAAGCAGGTCGAGAAGAGCCTGGGCGCCGCGGCATCCAGCACCTACCGCGTGTACTTCACCGACCACGCCGACCACCAGGATGCCCCGCCTGCGGGAGAGCGTGCCCCCACCCTCGTCGACTGGTACGGCATGGTCGAGCAGGCGCTGCGCGATGTCGCCCGCTGGGCGGAGGACGGCGTTCCGGCGCCGGCATCCACCCGCTACGAGATCAAGAACGCTCAGATCGAGGTGTCCCCGTTCGCGCTGGTGCGACGCGGCATCCAGCCGACCGTCGACATCGGAGCTCGTGATGGCGTGATCAAGGCCAAGGTCGGCAAGCCGGTTCTTCTCGCTGCGGCCGCGCACACACCGGCCGGCGGGGGCAAGATCATCGCCGCCGAGTGGGACTTCGAGGGCGACGGCGAGTACGTGCCCGGCAAGGTCACCGCACCGCGGAGGATCGCCGCGATCGGGACGACGCACCGCTTCGCCGAACCAGGAACGTACTTCGTCAGCCTCCGGGTCACCGCCGAGCGCGACGGGGACATCGGCGCGCAGTACGCGCTGCTGCAGAACATCGATCGCGTGCGCGTCGTCGTCACCGAGTAGTCGACCGAGGAGCGGACGGATGCCGCATCCGGCATCCGTCCGTCCCTACGGCGTGCCACGACCGCTCGGGTCTGGACGACTGCAGGGCGGTGGGCCGACGACGCTTAGAAATCGGATGTCGGTAGCGTCGATGCCCTCACGATGAGTTCGCTCGGCAGCTCGACACGTTCGTGTCGCTGATCGTCGTGGTGCCGCAACCGGGTCACGAGTTCCACCGCCCGGGCGGCCATCGCTCGGAGCGGCTGTCGCACAGAGGTCAGGGGCGGGTCGGCCCTTGCCGCGCGAGGCTCGTCGTTGAAACCGACGACGGAGACGTCGTCGGGGATCTTCAGCCCGATCCGCGCCGCCGCGCGATACACGGCGAACGCCATCTCGTCATTGCACGCGAACACGCCCACGGGCGTCGGGGCCGTGCGAATCGCGGCGACCAGCCCCTCGGTGAGAGGCGCGTCCGTCCACTCCGAGTCGACGCGGAGAACCTCCGCTTCGGGTCGATGCTCCGCGATCGCCGCGCGAAACCCCTCCTCGCGCGCCCGGCCGAACCGGTACCGCGGAACCCCCGTCACGACCACGAACCTCGCCGCAGCGCTCGCCGCCAGCAGCGTGCCAGCGTCATGTCCGCCTTGCCAGTCCGTCGTTCCGACGCTGGCAAGTGCGCCCTCCGGGTCCGAACGAGGCTCGAGCAGCACAATGGGAATCCGAAGGCCTCGGATCTCGTCCAACTGTCTCGTGGTCGGACGGATGATTCCGATGACGACGCCGGAGGGCCGGCGGGTCGCGACCCGGGTTGGCCAGTCGTCGCTCGGATCGGGGCGTTCCAGGGTGAGCACGAGGTCGAACCCCAGCCGGAAGGCTGCCTCGCGTGCTCCTGTCGTCATCGCGTCCGTCCACGCGTCGTCGAAGCTGCCCAGCACGAACTCGATCAGTCGGGGGTCGAGGGTCGTCGGTCTTCCGCGATTCACCAGGCTCCGGTCGTAGCCGAGCTCCTCCGCTGCCGCGACGACCCGTTCTCGAGTCGACCGCGAGAGATCACCCCTTCCGGAGAGAGCCCTCGATGCCGTGGGCACAGACACGCCCGCAGCATCGGCGACATCCCGAAGCGTGACGAGTTCATCGTCCTTCACCACCGCCGGGCCTCCCAGCATCACTTTTGCGCAAGCATTCCATCACTTTGCGGATAAGTCACGGGCCGCGCCGCGAGGGCGCTCCTCGTACCCGACATGGTGCGGAAATTCCGCCTGTCCGGCGGTGTCGGCGCTGTCTCGGAGGAGCCCTCACTGGGCATGCTTGATGTAGCCACCGGGTCGTCGATCTGGGCTCGACCGCCGTCTACGTTGCGCAAAAAGGCCGGCCTTCGTTGTCGGCGGTGGGTTATCTGCCTAGCGTCATGGCAAGCGATCCGACCCAATGGAAAACGGATACTTTCGGGCACAGCTTGCCCCGCCAAGAGATCACAACAAAGGAGTTGAAATGCGTTTCACACGACGTGGCGCGATAGCGGCAGTGGCAATCCCTGCGCTCGCAGCCGTCACCGTCCTCACCGCCTGCGCCCCTGGGGGCAGCACCGGCGGAACCTCGGGCGAGGCAGGAGACACCCTCACGCTCGGCATGACAGCCGATCTTCCAGGCCTGAGCGTTCTCATCCAGCCGAGCTACCAGGGCTGGTTCGCGGATGCCGTCTGGGACTCACTGTTAATCTGTGACGAGTTCGGCAAGCCCTCGCCGCAGCTGGCAACGGAGTGGGAGTACAACGACGACCAGAGCGCCGCGACCCTGACGCTGCGCGAAGGAGTCAAATTCTCGGATGGCAGCGAGTTCGACGCCGCAGACGTCGAGGCCGCCCTCACCGCGGCCGGTGAGGTCAACGATCGCTTCGCGGACCTCACATTCGAGTCGCCCGACCCGCAGACGATCACCATCACGTGGCCGCAGCCGATCCCGACGATGGACGTCATTCTCTGCGAGCCCAACATCTCATCCTCGGAGGCATACGAGTCGGCGAATCTCGACACGACCGTCGTCGGTTCGGGTCCGTATCTCTACGATGCCGATGCCAGCACGCAGGGCTCCAACTACGTCCTGAAGAAGAACCCGGACTACTGGGACTCGGACACCTACCCTTTCGAGAACCTCGAGCTCAAGGTCTTCACCGACAACACCGCCGGCCTGAACGCGCTCAAGACCGGTCAGATCGACGGCATCCTCGCTGACGCCTCCACCGTCGAAGAGGCGAAGAGCTCCGGCAAGGAGGTGGTCACGCTGCGTGGCGTCACGACGCGCCTGCTCATCACGGATCACAACGGCGAGAAGATCCCCGCGCTCGGCGATGTCCGGGTGCGCCAGGCGATGAACATGGTGTTCGACCGGGATGCGATCGCCGAGGACCTGTACCGCGGCTATGCGGATCCGGCATACCAGATCTTCCGTGAGGGAAGCACCGCGTATCTCGAGGACCTCACCGAGGACCCATACCCGTATGACGTCGAGGCGGCCAAGGCGCTGATGGAGGAGGCCGGCTACGCCGATGGGTTCGCGCTGCAGATCCCGTTCTTCGAGGGGCAGGGGCACGACCTCCTGTTCCCGTATGTGACCGAGCAGCTCGGTCAGCTGAACATCACGGTGGAGCAAGTCAACCTGACCGGTCCGGACGCGTACACCGAGCTCCTCAGCGGCACGTACCCTGTGCCGCTGTGGCAGCTGGGCAACTATGGTGAGTCGCTGCAGGACATCAAGGACTACATCCTGACCGACGGCATCTGGAACGTCTCGCACCAGGCTGACCCGACGATCGACGCGCTGTGGCAGACGATCCTCACCGGCACCGACGAGGAGAAGGTCGCCGCGCAGCAGGAGATCAACCAGTACGTGATCGACCAGGCGTGGTTCGTGCCGATGGCGTACCCGGACGGCTTCTACGCCTACAGCCCGGACATCTCCATCCCCACCATGTCGGACTTCGCGGCACTGCACCCGCTGCTCCGCGACTTCCAGCAGAACTAGACAGCGACCGACGGGCCCCGGCTATGTTCCGCACTATTGTCATCCTCCTTCTCCGATCTGTCGGTGTGCTGCTCATCGTGAGCTTCTTCACCTTCTGCATCACCTTCAGCGACGGGATCGGGATCGCCCGCAGCGTGCTCGGACTCAGCGCGAGCGACGAGCAGGTGGCGGCAAAGGCGGCAGAGCTGGGGCTCGAC
Organism: Micromonospora sp. DT81.3; assembly: GCF_049847225.1. Classification (NCBI taxonomy): domain Bacteria; kingdom Bacillati; phylum Actinomycetota; class Actinomycetes; order Micromonosporales; family Micromonosporaceae; genus Micromonospora; species Micromonospora sp. DT81.3. Next base: position 827,303 of record NZ_JBNCNY010000001.1, on the reverse strand, counting down.
CGGCCCCTGATCGTGCAGTACCTCGATTGGCTCTCCGGGCTGGTCACGGGCGACCTGGGTGCATCCTTCCTCACCGGCCAATCGGTGACCGAGGCGCTGTCCACCCGCGTGCCCGTAACGCTCTCCCTGATCATCCTGACGATGATCTTCACGACCGTCATCAGCGTCGTGCTCGGCGTCACCTCAGCGCTCTACGGGGGGTGGATCGACCGCGCGCTGCAGTTCATCTCGGTGCTCGGCGCCGCAATACCGGGATACATCCTCGGGATCGGCCTCATCTTCGCATTCGCGATCGCGATCCCGTACTTCCCCGCGACCGGCTACATCCGGGCCACCGACAGCGTGCAGGGCTGGCTCTGGTCGCTCACACTGCCGGTACTCGCGCTACTGGTCGGTGCGATCGCGAACGCGGCAGCACAGTTCAGGGGTTCGATGCTCGACGCCCTGTCGCAGGACTACGTGCGCACCCTGCGGTCCCGGGGCATCCCTGAATCGCAGCTGCTGTTCCGGCACGTTCTGCGCAATGCCGGCGGCCCCGGGCTGGTGGTGCTCAGCCTGACGACACTCGGCTTATTCGGAGGGGCGCTTTTCATCGAGGCGATCTTCGCCCTTCCCGGGGTCGGCTTGCTTTCCGTCTCTGCCGCGCTGGCGGGGGACGTGCCGATGGTGATGGGAGTAGTGGTCGTCGTCATCGTCCTCGTCCTGGTTGTCAACCTGCTCGCCGACGTGCTCGGTAGCCTGCTCAACCCGAAGGCGAGGATCCGATGACCGTCGATCAGCATCAAATCGACCCGAACGTGGACGGCACTGCCGCACTCACGAAGAAGCGCGTACGGCGGTCGACGTTCCTGTCGCTGATGAAGAATCCGTTCGCGGTGTTCGGCATCGTCGTCCTGTCGATCATCTTCGCGGCCGGGATTCTGGCTCCGTGGATCGCACCGTATCCGCCGAACGCGACCGACTTGGCTGCGACCAATGCTGCACCTTTCAGCGAAGGGCACCTTCTCGGGGCGGATGCGTCGGGGCGCGACATCCTTTCCAGGCTGATCTGGGGGACGCGCCAGACGATCGTCGCCTGCGTGATCGTGCTTGGCGTGTCGCTCTTGCTCGGCCTGACCGGCGGCCTGATTGCCGGGTTCTATCGCGGTCGACTCGAGGCGGTGGCGAACTTCGTATCCGACGTCCTCCAGTCGCTTCCCGGCATTCTCACGATCGTCGCGTTCTTCGCGTTGACGGGTCCGAACATCCCACTCTCGATGACCGTCTTCGGGGTCATGGTCGCGCCTTCGCTGTATCGCCTCGTGCGGTCTGTCGTCATCTCGGTGCGCTCCGAGCTTTACGTCGACGCCGCCAAGGTCGTAGGTCTCTCAGATCTGCGCATCGTCGGCCGCCACGTTCTCTCGGCTGTCCGAGCTCCCGTGATCGTGCAGGGCGCCTTCGTGCTCGCGACGGCCGTTGCGATCGTGGGCGGCGTCGACCTGATCGGGCTCGGCGATCCCTCTCAGGCCTCGTGGGGTCGTGTCCTGCAGGACGCGTTCAACAACATCTACACGAACCCGGCCAACGTCATCTGGCCGGCACTTGTGATCAGCCTCACCATTCTGGCCTTTGTCCTCCTCGGCAACGCCCTCCGAGACACGCTCCAGGCATCCAACCGCAGCGCCGCTCTGAAGCCTTCTCGTCGACGCGCGCTCAACACGGCTGCGCAGGATGCGCGCGTCGCCGGTGAACACGACCACGCCGCAAGACAGGACGTCCTTCTCTCGGTTCGTGGGCTCCGCGTCGGCTACCCGTCCTCGAGCAATGAGGTCACGGAGGTGGTTCATGGCGTCGATATCGACGTGCGCAAGGGGGAGATCCACGGCCTGGTCGGCGAGTCCGGATCCGGCAAGTCGCAGATCGCCTTCTCGATCATCGGCATCCTCCCGCGCGAGGCGGTGGTGCTGGGCGGCAGTGTGTTCTTCGACGGGAAGGATCTCCTCGCCGACCCGGCGCGAATGCGCAAGGTCCGCGGCCGCAGGATCGCCTACGTTCCGCAAGAGCCGATGTCGAATCTGGACCCCTCGTTCACCATCGGGGCACAGCTCATCTACGGTCTGCGCTCAGCGACCGGTGTCTCCAAGAAGGCGGCACGGGCCAAACTGCTGGAATTGTTGCAACGTGTCGGGATCCGCGACGCCGAACGCGTCATGCGTCTCTACCCGCACGAGATGTCCGGCGGGATGGCGCAACGCGTCCTCATCTGTGGGGCAATCGCCTCGGACCCCGATCTCATCGTCGCCGACGAGCCCACCACGGCTCTTGATGTCACGGTCCAGGCAGAGGTTCTCGAACTGCTGCGCCAACTCAGCAGCGAACGCGGTCTTGCGATGATCATCGTCACCCACAACCTGGGCGTTGTCGCCGACATCTGCGACACCGTGAGCGTCATGCGAGGCGGCCTGATCGTGGAACAGAACGACGTGGACACTCTCTTCGCCGCACCGACCAACCCTTACACCCGAGACCTGCTGGAGTCCTCTCGCAAGGTCGAGCTCATGGAGGTCGCAGATGACTGAGAAACTGCTGCAGATCAGCAACCTCGTGGTCCGCTACGGCGGCAAGCGGAGCGGTAAGACCGTCATCGAGAATGTCTCACTCGACCTGGCACCCGGGGAGACCGTGAGCCTCGTCGGTGAGTCGGGGTCCGGGAAGACGACGATCGGTCGTGCCATTCTCGGCCTGGCGCCGGTCACCGGCGGAACCATCTCCTTTCGCGGCCAGGAGATCAGCAACATCCCCCGTGCCCGCCGCCGTCAGATTGCCCGCGATATCCAGGTCATCTTCCAAGACCCATATTCGTCACTCAACCCCTCAATGACGGTCGAGAGCATCCTCGTCGAGCCGCTGCGTGCCGCCGGGGTGACCGAGGGACGCGCGAGGGTCCGAGAGCTGCTGGATGCTGTCGGCCTCCCCGCCGATGCATGGTCGCGCTACCCGCGCGAATTCTCCGGAGGTCAGCGGCAGCGCATCGCAATCGCCCGGGCGCTGGCATTGAATCCGTCGGTGATCGTGTGCGACGAGCCGACCAGCGCCCTGGACGTCACGACCCAGGCGCGGGTCCTCGAGCTCCTCAGCGATCTGCAGAAGGACACGGGTGTCGCATACCTCTTCATCAGCCACGACCTCGGCGTCGTGCACAGTATCAGCGACCGGATCGCCGTCCTCCAGGGAGGACGCATCGTGGAGCTCGGCGACGCGCACCAAGTCGCTGCGAATCCCCAGCATCCGTACACACATCGGCTGCAAATGTCCGCCCCCGTTGCCGACCCGCCACGCCAGCGCGCCCGCCGCGCCGCACGATTGCGGGCGCTGCACGACGAGGCCGCAAAGCCACCGGAGGGGGTCGAACTCGGCGCATGACGTGATCGCTCTCTGTCCACCGACTCATCGATAACACTCGTCAGGAACGTCATGCCCTACATTCCCGCGCCCCCCGGCACGACCTCGCTCGAACGGAGCGCCCCCAGTGCCTGAGCACACGTCCACGGCGAGTCGCGCAATAACAGACACGTCGGCAAACGGCGCATTCCAGCCGATCCTCCCGGGCTTCTACCCCGACCCGACGATCTGCCGCGTGGGCGATGACTACTACCTTGCAACGTCGAGCTTCGAGTACTTTCCGGGAGCGCCGATCTTTCACAGCACGGACCTCGTCTCGTGGACCCAGATCGGCAGCATCCTGACGACGCGTGAGCAGTTCCGGCTCACCACCCCCGGTCCATCGACGGGGATCTACGGGTCGACGCTGCGGTTTCACGGAGGGCGGTTCTGGTTCATCACCACGAACGTCAGCGACTTCGCCGCCGGCCAGGTGATCGTGCATGCCACCGACCCCGCCGGACCGTGGAGCGAGCCGGTCTTCGTGCCCGAGGCAGTCGGGATCGACCCCGACCTCTGCTGGGACGACGACGGCGAGAGCTACCTCACGTGGCATGTGCTCGACTTCACCGTCGGGGGACAGGGGATCCGTCAGGCGCGCATGGATCTCGAGACCGGACGCCTGCGGGAACCGCACTACCCGATCTGGCAGGGGTCCGGTATGCAGGCCGCCGAAGGGCCGCACCTCTATCGCATCGGCGACCACTGGTACATCCTGCTGGCCGAGGGCGGAACCGAGCGCGGCCATTGCGTCACGGCGGCGAGGAGCACGAGCCCGACCGGTCCCTTCGAACCCTGCCCGTGGAACCCGGTGTTCACCCATCGCAGCAGTTCTCACCCCGTGCAGAGCGTCGGACACGCGGACTTGGTGCAAGGACCCGACGGCCGATGGGCGGTCGTCTACCTGGGCGCAAGGCCCCGCGGGTCCACCCCCGGCTTCCACGTGCTCGGACGCGAGACATTTCTCGCCGGCATCGACTGGGTCGATGGCTGGCCGGTCTTCGACGAGTACAGGTTCGACATCCCAGTGCCGGATACCGCCTTCGAGGATGACTTCTCGGGGGCGGCGCTGGATCCGCGTTGGGTCGTTGCAGACGGTGAACCCGCGTCCACGGTGGAGCGCGATCCCGACGGCGGACTTCACTTCCCGTCGGCGGGTCGATCCTCCGCCGATCTGCTGTGCGCACGGGTGCGTGATTTCGCCTGGGTCGCCGAGGCGGTGGTCGAACGCGCAGGGGAGTTCCGCCTGCGGCTGGACGAGCGTCACTGGTGCGGTGTTGTGGTGGATGCCGGAACGGCCCGTGCCATCCTCCGGATCGGAGACGTGTGGCAGGAAGTGGCTGCCGCCCCTGTGAGAACGCCCCGCGTGACGCTTCGGCTCGAGGCATCCGTGCCGCGCAGCGCACCCGTGCCCTTCGGGTATGCCGGTCCCGACGACGTCACCCTGTCGGTGGACACAGGTGACGGCTTCGTGAAATTGGCACGGCTCGACGGTCGCTATTTCTCGACCGAGGTGGCGGCCGGTTTCACGGGCCGGATGCTGGCGCTCGGTTCACCTCACCCCGGTGGGCGCCTGCTGAGCGTGAGCTATCGGCCGATCTACGACTGACCGCGGTCGACGCCAGGTTCTGGTGCGAGCGGGGTCAGAGTGTGGTGCCGGTCTGTGCGGGCCTGACCGACGTTGCGCAATAACCGCCGGCGGTGCCAGCAAATTGCGCAAGTCCTGGCGGCCGAACGGCCCGTTTGACACTCTCGACGAGAGACAACGTGGTCCCCGGTCCTGCCGGGCGACGAGGCTCGATCCCGACTCAAGGAAAACCCCTATGCGCACCATTCAACGATCCACGCCCGTATCCGCTGTGCTCGCGCACGGTGACGCCGCCGCCGTCGTCCGCTCCATAGCTCCCGAGGTGCTGGATTCCCCGATGGTCGTCGAATTGGCGGACTTCCCGTCGGCCGCGATTCTGGGCCTCATCCTCGGCGATGACGACCCGCGCATCTCGCAGATCATGGAGGGCGTCGCCGAGTTCGAGGATCTCAGCCCGCGTCCGGCGGTGGAAGCCCCGATCGTCCCGGCTCCCGACTACGAGTCGGGTGCCGTGCCACGGGGAAGCGCACGGGTCGAAGCATCCCGGGGGGCGGGCGCGAACCGCCGCACGGAGATCGTGCTGCACGGTCCGTCCCACGGCAACCCGTTCGTGGACGTCGAGCTGACCGTGACCTTCCGCACAGTGGGCAAGGACATCACCGTCGGCGGCTTCTACGACGGCGATGGCACGTACCGGGCTCGATTCCTTCCGCCCTCGGCCGGTCGCTGGAGCTTCACGACCACCTCCAACGCCCGCTCCCTGGACGGCATCCACGGCACGATCAGCGTGTCCGAGAGCGATGCACGGGGACCGGTTCGGGCCGTCGACGGCGGGCACTTCGCATACGCCGACGGCACAGCGTACGTGCCGGTGGGGACCACTGCCTACGCGTGGACGCACCAGGACGAGGCGCTGCAAGAGCAGACGCTGCGCTCACTCGCCCAGGCGCCGTTCAACAAGATCCGGATGGGCCTGTTCCCGAAATCGTTCATGTTCAACGCCAACGAGCCGGAGCGGTTCGTCTTCCCCCGTGCGGAGGGCGGCGGCTGGGACACCACGCGCTTCGATCCGGAGTACTTCGCCGCCCTGGAGACGCGACTGGACCAGCTGGCCGCGCTGGGTGTCGAGGCAGACCTGATCCTCTTCCACCCCTACGACCGGTGGGGCTTCGCGACGCTCGGTCCCACCGCCGACGACCGGTATGTCGCCTACGTCACTCGACGCCTTGCTGCATTTCCCCACGTGTGGTGGTCGATGGCGAACGAATACGACCTTCTCACCACGAAGGGCCGCGAGGACTGGGACCGTCTCGCCCGCCTGGTCCGCTCGAATGACCCGTACGGCCACCCTCTCTCGATCCACAACTGGGTCGAGGTCTTCGACTACTCCGTCGATTGGGCTACTCACTGCAGCATCCAGAGCGGTGACTACACGATCGGCAAGTCCATCGCCCGGTGGAAGCGTGCCTGGGACAAACCCGTCATCGTCGACGAATCCGGCTATGAGGGCGACATCGACCAGGGGTGGGGCAACCTTCCCGCAGAAGAGATGGTGCGGCGCTTCTGGGACGCCACCCTTCACGGCGGATACCTCACGCACGGCGAGACGTACTACTCGGAGGACGATGTGCTGTGGTGGTCGAAGGGCGGCACGCTGCAGGGCGACAGCCTGCCGCGGCTCGCATTCCTCCGACAGATCATCGACGCGTCACCGACGGGACGGCTCGATCCGCTCCCCAGCGACTGGGACTTCCCGTCCGGCGGCGCCGACGGGTACATCGTGACGTACTACGGAGGACACCGACCTCGCTACCGCGATGTGCGCATTCCGGAGGGACGGACTGCCACCATCGAGGTCCTCGACACCTGGAAGATGACGATCGAACCACTGCCCGGCGACCACACCGGCCAGGTGCGTGTCGAGCTGCCCGCCCGCCCCTACATCGCGATCCGCGTCGTCCTGGCACCCGAGTCCTGAGCGCACCACCGCCGAGGAGAATCTGATGAACAGCCTTCTGCACCGCCGATTCGAGCATGGTCGTCTCATGCTGCACGGACGTCCGTACCTCATCGTGGGCGGCGAGCTCCACAACTCCGGGAGCAGCACGCGCGCCGCCATCACGGAGTCGCTGGATGCGGCCGCCCTCATGGGTGTCAATACCGTACTGGCGCCGGTCGCCTGGGAGTCGATCGAGCCCGAGGAGGGCGTCTTCGACTTCAGCATCGTCGACGCGCTGATCGGCGCCGCCCGCACCCACTCCCTGCACGTCATCCCGCTCTGGTTCGGAACGTGGAAGAACGGGATGTCGAACTACGTGCCCGGCTGGGTCAAGCGCGATGCCGCTCGCTTCCCGCGCATCCACACATCGGCGGGAACCCCCATCGAGGCGATCTCCCCGTTCTCTCGCTCCGCTTGTGAGGCGGATGCCCGCGCCTTCGCCGCGCTGATGCGTCATCTGAAAGAGCTCGACGATGGGGAGACGGTGTTGATGCTTCAGGTCGAGAACGAGGTCGGAGTACTCGGCGACTCCCGCGACCGGAGTCGACTCGCAGAGGAGAAGTGGGCGGATCCGGTGCCGGCAGCGGTGCTCGACGCGCTGGGTCGACTCGACGAGGGGCGTCTCCTGGGGGCGGTTCGGAGGACCGGCACGGCGAGGGACAGCAATTGGGAAGGTGTCTTCTCAGAGGAGGCGGACGAGGCCTTCATGGCAGCTGCATACGCGTCGTACATCGATGAGGTCGCTCGGGCGGGTCGCGCGGAATTCGACATCCCCCTCTACGTGAATGCCTGGGTCGACGCCAATGCGCAGAGCGATGGCGGAGAGGCCGGGTTCGCGCTCGCCGGCGGGGTTCGGCCCGGTGAGTACCCGAGCGGCGGACCGCTTCGACACACCGCGAGCATCTGGCGTGCGCTCGCGCCGACGCTCGACTTCCTCGCACCGGATCTCTATTTCGGCACGTTCGATGCGATCGCGAGCGAGTACGCCGCGATCGACGGAATCCTGTTCATCCCCGAGATGCAGTGCAATCGAACCGGGGTGGAGCAGATGTTCCGCGCAGTCGGTGAGCTGGGGGCGGCGGGCGTCGCTCCCTTCGCGTTCGACATCATGGCGAAGGACGATCCTCACTACTCGGACGTCACCGACGCGTTCCGGTTGCTGTCCGCGGCGGGGAAAGTACTCGAGCAGTATCCGGATGCCGAGATGCGCGGATTCACGCTCACCGGTGACAAGTCGACGAAGCGCCTCTTCGGCGATGGAGCGGTCGAGGTCAGCAGCAGCCACCTTGCCGAGACCTTCCCCTCGGAGAGGAACGGCGTCGGTTTGGTGGCTCGCGTGCGACAAGATTTGTTCTACGTGATCGGCCGCGGATTCGCTGTTCGGACAGTTGATGCGGGAGGCTCTCGGACCGGCTGGCTGGCCGTCGAGGAGGTCGAGCCAGAAGGCGATGACTGGCGGGTCAGACGTCGCCTGAACGGCGATGAGGTGGGAGGCGGCCAATGGATCCGCCTGCCCGCGCTCGACCAGACACAATCGGAGCTGTTTCCGATCCGGCAGAACACGCGCCTGTCGGGCATCCTGCGCGCGAGCACATATCGGTTTTGACCGTTACGCCGAGCTCTCCGACTTCAGCACGGCTGAAGAGTCGGCTGGATGTCGTTCTGTCGATGCCCAGTTGCCCAGCAGCTGCAGCGCCTGATGGTCCGGTGATCCCGGCTCGGCGGTGAGTACTGTGAGCTGGACGGCGGATTGGCCGACCAGGTCCAACCCGTTGAAGTGCAGGGTGAGGTCACCGACGGCATGGTGGCGGAATCGCTTCACGCCGGACTGGTGCTCCCACACGTCGTGGCGGCCCCAGAGGGTGCGGAAGTGATCGCTGCGGGTGGAGAGTTCCCCGACGAGGTCGTGCAGCTGTTTGCTGTGGGGGTCGCGCCCGGCCTCGGTGCGGAGTTGCGCCACATTGATCCCGGCGATCGCGTCCCATTCGGGGTAGAACCGGCGGGCGACCGGTTCGAGGAAGATGAACCGGGCGAAGTTCGGCGGGGACGTGGTGGCGGTGTTGATCACCTCGTCCATCAGGGCGCCGCCCAACGGGTTCCAGGCCAGCAGGTCCGTCCGGCCGTTGCCGATCAGCGCCGCGGCGGATTCCATCGAGTCGAGGAACCATCGGATGCTGGGCGATGGCCGCCAGACCGGCGTCGGCTTGTCCCCGCGCGGCGTTGCGGTCTTGATGCCACCGGCCTGCTGCGCGAGCCGATGCAGGTACTCCTTCTCCGCGTCATCCATCTGTAGGGCCTTCGCGAGTCCATCGAGCACCGCGTCGGAAGCACCGCCGATCGCGCCCCGCTCGAGGCGGGCGTAATACTCGACGCTCACCCCCGCGAGAGCGGCGGCCTCGCCTCGCCGCAGACCGGGCACGCGACGGTCGGTACCCCGGGCCACACCGACGTCCTCGGGTTCGACCCTCGCACGACGCGACATGAGGAAGTCGCGGACCTCGGAACGGTTGTCCATGACCTCAGGGTACGGCGGGGCCCTGCGGCACTGGGATGCCCTGCAAGGGCACGTCAGGACAGGAACTCCCGCGTAACCGTTCCAGACCGTTTGCTTGACTCATGCCCCAGCGTCTTGCCGTGACCCTCCTCCCACAGCCTCTGTTCAACACGATCGCCGCCGCCGCCGCAGTGCTGCTGACCGCTTCGTTGCCAGCCCCCACACCCGATCCACAAAGCGTCCGCGTCACCCTCGATGACTCCGCCGCTGCAGAGCAGTTGGCATCCCAGCTTTCACTCGAGCTGACCTTCGACGACCGGATGGGCACCGCAGCGTTCGCGCAGCTGCGACTCCCGTTGGTCATGGACGGGGGCGCCGTCATGAGTGAGTACCGGGCTGGTGACCTCGCCTACCTGGCCTCGGAGCAGAGCATCATCGTGTTCCTCACCGATGGATCAGCGGTCCCCGACGACGGCCTCGTTGCGCTGGGACACGTGACGAGCGGCATGGACGGAATCGCCGCATGCGTGCGGCACTGCCTGATCCAGCTTGTGGCCGACCCAGACGCGGGGTAGGGGTGAAGCTGGCTTCCGAGAGCGAAGGCATGGGCGTCACTATGTGGGGCGCCCTTGGGAGAGCACCGGAGTTGCCCCGACCGGCGACGTCACGCATCGACGTCGAAGACGACGACCTGTTCCGCAAACCGAGAAATGAGCTGCGCGACCGGTTGGTGCGCCGGATGCGGTAGGTAGTCGTCTCGGGCTGCGCTGCTGGCGAAGCTGACGATGAGCGCCCACTCGAATCCGCCCGCAAGTCCTTCCGGGCTGGTGTTCGCCCCGCAGTGAACGGCGAGTACTCCCTGGATGGTGTCCGGGAATGCGCTCGCCAGTTCGGTCAATTCTTGGAGGGCGGCGGCATCGGCATCCGGCTTCCAGCGGACGAGGACGACGTGCACAACGGATGGCGTGGTCATCATCCCACAATGCCCGAACCGATCGTCCCGTGGGAATCGACCCGGGTAAAGTGCCCCACGGACTGTGGTTCGGGAAGACGTTCCAGCACCACGCACTCGTCGGCGGTGTCGTCTTTGCACTCCGGGGGTGACGAGGACATCCCGTTCGAACTGACGGAGGAGTTCGCTGCGGCGCAGTCGAAAGTCACCGTTGTGGAGACCGCCGTCGCCCCGCATGGGTGGGAAGCGAACGTCGAGCCGGAACGCTTCCAGTCCGCGCTGACGGAATGGTTCACATCCGGGAATCCGGGCTGACGGTCGCCGCCTTCCGGGAAAACGGCGCTCACTGTGCGCGCGTGGCGAGCGGGTGTACGTTGCAACCGTGGATGGATCGCCCTCCGCATCGAACCCGGACCCCGAGTCGTTTCAGCGCATCACACACTCGCGCCTGTCGGACGCCGAACGCGAGTTGAATGACCTGCGCGCACGGGCGTACGGTCCGGCATCCGACATCGATGCCGATCCGGCGGCGATGGCGAGGCTGATCGAACTCGAAGCCGCTCACGCGGGCGCTCCGGCTCCGGTCACCGTCACACAATCCGTCGGCAGCCGTGCGGCCGAGGCGTCGCCGTCGCTGTGGCAGCGCGCCACCGCGACGCGGAGCCGCGCATGGTTCGTCGTCGGATCGACCGTGGTAATCGCAATCCTCATCTACGCCGCGGCCCGGCTCCTTGCACCGCAGCCCGACGCGACGCTGCAGCCCACCGCGGTGCAGCCGCCGAATAGCCCACTGATCCAGACGCTGGATGGCTTTGGCGAGGTTGCGGACACCACCACACTCCTCCGGTTCGAGCAGTACCACGACGTCAACGTGTGGTCCGTTGAGAACAGCCTGGGCAGCAATTGCCTCATCGCTTGGGACAGTGCAGGCAGCGGCCGGTTCGAATTCGAGTGCCTGCCACCGGGAAGGGAACTCGCCCTCCATCTGAACGTCGCGGCGGAGTCGAATGACGGCTTCGGCGAATGGCTTCCGGGCGGCAGCGTGGTCAGCCTGTATCTCCGCGGGGACACGGTGGACGTCTTCGTCCACACTCCGCCGGCATCCACCTGAACTCCGGGCGCGGCCAGACCATCGCCGTCGGCGTGATCGCGATCGGATGTCGCAGCAATAGTGTCGTATTCGAGCGTCGCCGTTCGTGGATAAGGTGTGCGACCCGTTTCGGGTCGCCTCAGGAGCCACGACCCGGCTCTGGTCCCGATGAGAGGAGACGGCAGTGCCGAAGTATCTGATTGCATTCAACGACGAGTGGGTGCCCGAGCACACCCCCGACGAACTGCGCGCCAAGAGCGAGGCGTCGGGGGCCGTGCTCGACGACATGAAAGAGGCGGGCGTCTTCCTCTACGGGGATGGGGGAATCGATGCCTCGACCGCGATCTTCAGTGTCGTGAGCGAGGACGGTAAGCCGATCTTCACCGATGGGCCGTTCGTCGAGACCAAGGAGCACCTCGGTGGCTTCGCCGTCGTGGACGTGCCCGACGATGACGCCGCGCGTTACTGGGCAGGACGGTTGGCCGTTGCACTGGACTGGCCGCAGGAGGTGCACCGATTCCCCTCGGACCTCACGGAGATCATCGAACGGCAACGGCCCGCGGGGTGAGTGAGAAGGCCCCGCGAAGTACCCCCCACCTCGGCAGAGGTGGGGGTTCCTCCGTTGACAGCGGGCGCCGATGTTCACGAGTGCGACACGGTCCTCTCCCGATCACCCTGATGATCCATGCAGGGGTCGGTTGGGAAGGCGTCTGCGTTCAGAGCATGCGCCGCGGGGATCGGGGGTCTACCGTATTGCTGTCAGCGCTCGGGAGGACCGGAGGGTTGTCGCCGTAGCGGATCATGGCCGACGGTCTGAAGAAGCGAGCGAATCATGGAGCCCGTACCTGCCGTTCTGAGTCTTGTCGTGCTCGGTTGGGCCGTGCTGTCCAGGCGCCTCGCCGGGTGGAACATCACCGGCCCCGTCGTCCTGTCGGCAGCGGGGTTCCTCCTGGGCAATCAGGCGTGGGGCCCGGTGCCCGTCGATGTCGACGCGCCGTCGGTCCACCTCCTCGTCGAGTTGACACTGGCACTCCTGCTGTTCTCGGATGCATCGAGAGTCAACCTGCCCACGCTTCGACGGGACGTCGGAATACCGGCTCGGCTCCTCGGTATCGGTCTTCCGGCCTCGGTCCTCCTCGGAACCCTGGCCGCCGCGCTCTTGTTCAACGACCTCACGTGGGCGCTGGCGCTCTTCGTCGGTGCGGCCCTGGCGCCCACGGACGCCGCGTTGAGCACTCAGGTGATCGAGGACGAACGTGTGCCGGCGCGGGTGCGCCGTGCCCTCAACATCGAGAGCGGACTCAACGACGGAATCGTCACACCGATCGTGGTGTTCGCGCTGGCGCTCGCCGCAACGCAGCTCGGCCATTCCGGTGAGGACTCCGGCGGCGTCGGCGCAGGACTGGAGCTGGTGATCGGCATTGCGATCGGCGTGGTCCTGGGTTTCGTGAGCGCGAAGCTGCTCGCCGGCGCGTCGCGCCGCGGCTGGGTCATCCACGGCGGTCGTCGCCTGGGTGCCCTCGCCACGGCCGTCGGAAGTTTCGCGCTCGCCGAGGTCCTCGGCGGGAACGCGTTCATCGCCGCGTTCGTGGCGGGTATGGCCTTCGGTGCGGCGTTCCCGCCCGACGTCGCAGCGGTGGACGAGGTGGTGGAGCTGCCCGAACTGCTGGGAGAGGTTCTCGCACTCGGAGTGTGGTTCCTCTTCGGCGCGGCTCTGGTGCCTTTTGCGCTCGAGCACGTCTCGTTGGCGACTCTCGCCTATGCAGTGCTCAGCCTCACGATCATCCGGATGCTTCCGGTCGCGGTCGGGTTGGCCGGAACAGGACTGGACACGCAGACCGTCGGCTTCATCGGCTGGTTCGGACCGCGTGGACTCGCCTCGGTGGTGTTCGCGATCCTCGCCATCGAGCAACTGGGCGAGTTCGAAACAGTCGGCCCCGCGATCTCCGTCGTCGCTGTCACCGTGCTTCTGAGCGTGCTCGCGCACGGCGTCTCAGCAGGTCCTCTTGTCCGACGGTACGCCCGCAGCCATGGAGACGGCGCCCCTGGCGGGCACAGCGGTCCGCGCGCTCGCCGCAGAGGTGCCTGAGCTGCGGTCATCTCCCTACCGATTCTCGCGATCGCGCGGCCCGCTGCAGTCCGTGCCAGGACTTTCGCGTGCTTCTCCGGCGACGGGCTCTGTCAGGATGGGGACGAAGGTCGGGCGCCGAAGGAGGCTGGTCATGAAGATCGACGCTGCCAGGGTGCGGTGGCTGCGACGTGCGAGTGCCACGTGCACCGTCATCGTGGCGATCGGTCTCGCCGGGTGCGCCGGTGACGTCAGCAGCGTCGATCGGGCGGAGGCGCAGGTCGCCGCGAAGGAGAAGGCCCTGACCGAGGCCCAGGCGCAGCTGACCGCTGCGTCGGACGCCTTCTGTGGGGCGAGCAAGGCCTACATCGCGGCGCTCGACCGTTATGGGGACGTGCTGAATGAGACCGCACCCACCGTCGGCGACGTGAGGGACGCTGGCGCGGACCTCACTGATCCACGCGAGGATGCGTTCGAGGGCGCCGAGGCCGCGGTCGACGCCCAGCGGGAGGTCGTGACTGCCGAACAGGAGTTGGAAGACGCGCGTGCCGCACTGGAGCAGGCGAATTCCGGCGCCTCGGCCGCCCCCGGCGAGCCTGATGCCGCCGACCCGACCTCCACTCCCCTCGCGCCGGCCGCAACCGTCGAACGGGTCACGCAGGCGGAGTCGGATTTCGACGCCGCGCTGAGCGGGATCACCGACGACACCCCCTTGACGGACGCATCCGAACAATTCAACAGCGCCGTGGTCGCGCTCGAGTTCGCCTGGCTGCGGCTCTTCGTCGACGCCGGCTGCGTCTCCGACGAGCAGACGGTGCATGCCCAGGCGGCCGCGAGCGCGTACACGACGGCGTTGCAGCAGGAGCTCGCCCAGGCGGGGTACTACGCCGGTGCGATCGACGGGCTGTACGGGCCGGAGACGGTCCGGGCGGTCGAGGCGCTGCAGGAAGCCAGCGGCCTGCCGGTCACCGGCACCGTCGACAACGCCACCGCCGAAGCGCTGCAGGCGGAGCTGCTGGCGCTCGGCGGAGCCGCCGCGCAGGAATCCATCGCCACCACGGCGGCCGTTCAGCAGACCCTGAAGCTGCTCGGATTCTGGGACGGCCCCGTGGACGGCATGTGGACACCGGCTCTGACCGAGGCGGTGCAATCACTGCAGGTTGAGCTGGGAGTCGAGCCGACCGGCGCGGTGGATGCCGCCACGATCAACGCCTTCCACACGGCCATCGAAGAGCTCGCGAATGCGGAATCGCCCGAGACCCCGGTTCCCGCTCCGTCGACCTCGGACGAGCCGTAGGCCGATCACATCGTCGCAGGGGCGCCCTGCTCGGCCGGTTCCGGCACGATGCTCAGCCCGTTGGGACCGCTCGCGACGAGCATGAGCTCTTCGACCCATTCCCGATTGATGCGTGGTGGACGGCTGCCGAAGAAGTGGAACTGGAGGGGCACCGAGGGGCTCATCCAGAAGCTCCGGTGCCCACTGCCGTCCGCGACTTCGACGTCGAACATGAACGACTCCGACCGACGGAGCTTGTTCATGATGACGATGCGCAGATGAGCGAGCGTGCGCTCCTCGATGTCGATCGCGGTCGTCGACGAGTCGTAGATGAACCGTGCCATGCGTCTCTCCAGGATCAGGCGTGCGGCTGCGGGACCGCACGCGTGGTGTCGACCGGGGTCTGAGCTCCGGTGTCGTGCTGTGCGACGAGAGCGATGCCACCCGAGGAGTTCGCGGACTGCGCGAGCTCCTCGATCCAGTCACGGCTCAACATCGAGGGTTCGGGATCGTCGAAGACGAAGCGCATGGGAATCGACGGATGGAGCCACAGCGTCGAGCGCCCTCGAGGCTCGTCGTCGGTGTGACGCCAGGACACCGTGAAGCTCTCACCGCGCCGCAGCTTGGTGACAGCGACCACCTTGAGGTGGGCGAGCGCGCGATCCTCGATCCGGATCGGCGTCGCCGACCCGCCGTAGTACATGGTTCCCATGGCGTGTCCTTGAAGATCTGGCTGCTTCGAGACCTCTGCTCGCTGCAGCCGCATGCTCGGGCCGTGCGGATGCTGATCGGCCCTGGAGGACCGCAGCGGGCCGCCCCGCGGAAGCGGGACGGCCGCTGGGTGAGGCCGTGGCTCAGAGGGCCACGCCGTTGACGAACACGCTGATCGCACCGGACGCGGTCACCGCGCCGGGGGTCACGTCGCCGTAGGCGAGGTCGCCATCGATGATGTCACCGGGGACAATGTCGCCGGCGACGATGTTGCCGTCGAGGGTGGCGAGGATCGTGACGTCTTCACTCACGGTGACGTCGCCCTCGGTGATGACGCTCTTGACACTGCCGGGGACGATGTTCTTGTTGCCCTCGACGCAGACGTCGGGGTTGGCGTTCGGGTCGGACTCGAACTCCTCGGCCCATGTCGTGGCGCCGAAGTTGAAGTCACCGATCCAGACGTAGGGCTGGAAGTCGTATGCCTCGAAATCGTACGCACCGAAGGAGTACTCCCCGAAGGAGTAGTCGCCGAGCGACGGGGTGCCGTAGGCGGGTTCGCCCTCAGCCACGAACTTCGGGTCGCCGGCGGCGAAGCCGGTCAGGGTGAAGCCGGTGATCTGGTTGCGCTGACGCGCGTCGTAGGCGACGGTCGCGGCGACCTTGCCGGTCAGGTCGCCGGCCCGGGTGCCCTCGCGGGTGCCGGTCGCGGTGCCCGTGCGGACACCTTCGCGGGTCCCCATCGCAGTGCCGACGCGCTCGGCGGTGCGGTCACCCGCGCGGGTGCCGGTCCGGACCTGCTGGACGCTGTTGCCGGTGGTCTTGGTGCAGGAGAGCGTCTGGATCATGACCTGCTCGGCGCCCTGTTTGCCGAGCTCGACGCCGTACTGGACGGCCGACTGCGTGCCCGACTGCGTGCCGGACTGGGTGACGCCCTGCGTCATGGCCTGGATGGCGTCCTGCGAGGTGGTGAACTTCAGGCTCTTCGCCTGGGCCTGCATCTGGGCGTTGTTGAGGCCCAGCGCGGTCTGCACGTCGCCCTTGCCGACGAAGCCGCTGCCGGCGCTGTCGATCGTGACGGCCGCCTGCGCGGCGCCGGCGCCGCCGAGGGCGAGGGCGGTCGTGGTGGCCGCGATGAGCGCGACCTTGCTGATGCGACGCATCTGATGTGTGTCCTAACTTCCGACTTTGGATAAGTGGGCCGCTCACTCCGTTGCAGCGGCCTCTATAGGCACTCTATATGAGTGCTATACTCATGACGAAGCCGCGGTGTGGTTCTTTCAGCGTTCTCTCTGGTAACCTTGCGGCCATGCCCCGTCCCTATGGAGACCCGGTTGAGATCGTGACCGCTCCGATTCCGGCGCAGTCACCGTTCATACCGCTGGACGCGAAGATCGTCATGGGTGCGGTGGCTCCCGCATCGCCTGAGCCGATTCCGCTGGTGCTGCTGCCGGGATTCGAGTACCGCCTGCGAGAGTGGCGTCATCCCGAGACTCACGCGAGCCACTGGGTGCTCGAGCGCAGGAAGTCCGGCCTGCGGAGCGAGGACGAAGAATAGGCCGACCGTGCAGAATCGCCTGCGGTCGGGGAACGCTGGGCGGGGTCCAGCAGCGGGTCAGACGGGCCGGCGCACGACGATGTAGGTATCGCGCTCCTCGGCGGCAGCGAAGCCTCGCGCGTCGAACAGTGACCGCGGTCCACAGAACGACGTCGAATCCTCGCCGGTGTCCGTCCGGCGCGGGTATCCCTCGACGTATCGTGCGCCGCGTGCGGCCCCGTCGGCGACGACGCGATCGAGAAGCGCCGATGACACGCCGTGGCGCCGGTAGGGCGGCGCGATGATGAAGCAGGACACGCCCACGACGGTGTCGGGCGCGGGGCCCTCAGGATCGACGCCGCTGTACTTCGCGTAGGTCGATCGCGGCGACGCGTTGACCCAGCCGGCCGGTCGGCCGTCGACGTAGGCGAGGTAGCCGAGCGTCGCTCCGGATCGCAGTCGCTCGATCATCTCCGCGCGTACGTCGCGCCAGGGTCGCTCAGGAACTTCGCCGGTATGGGGATGCAGGCAATAGCACGACCCCCAGTCCGGATTGTCGGGAAACGCTTCGCGGTCGAAGAACCGCAGCCAGTCATCGATGCGTTCCTCGGTGACGGGATGCACCTCGACCGAGCCGATCGACGGAAGCCGCCCGACGGGGCCGTCCTCGCGCACCGACGCCTCCGCGAAGTTGCGCGCCCAGATCCGCACCTCGTCTTCGGGGTACAGCACGTCGTGCGTGGCGCGGACATGTGCGACGAGCTGCTCGACCAGCGCGTCAAGCCCGTCGCCCTCGAATCGCGCGTCCTCTTCGAAGCACTCGATCCACATCGAGACACTGGGCGTCGTCACTTCTCCAGCCTCCTCCGCTACCCGATCGCCGTACCCGGAACGATGACGACCGGCACCGGCGCGTGACGGACGATCTTGGATGCACTCGAGCCGAGGAAGACCTGCGCGAGCCTATGCGTCGACGACGACCCCAGCACCATAAGGTCGCCGTCGGCCCACTCGACCCCAGTGACCGCTTCGCCCCAGTCCGAACCCTCCGCCATCGCCAGCTCCAGACCGTCGCCGGTGACCCCGATCGAATTCAGGTGGACCATTGCCTCGGCCTGCGCCGAGGCGGCCTGCACCCCCCACAGGTCGATGACCTGGGTCTCGGCATGGCTGACCGCGCTGGTGACCGGGCGCCGTGATGGGCGCACGAGGAAGGTGACCACGCGCAGTCTCGCCGACGCGCGCGTGCTGATCTCGGCCACTCGTGTGAGAAGCGACCAGCTCGCGTCGTCGTCTCGGAAGGCGACCGTGATCCGCGTCACTCCGTTCGAGGTGTTGTGTCCCCGCGGCGCGATGGCCACCGGCACCGTCGACGAATGGACCAGCCGGTCGGTCTTGGACGTCAGGCGGATGCGGCCCGGTTCGGCGTCGTCGCCCGAGGCCACCACGAGAATCTCGGCATCCCTTTTCGCCGCCTCTTCGAGGAGCGCCTGGGGCACCGACCGGCCGGCCACCCAGACCGCAGACCCGTCGATGTCCGGATGCTGCGCGAGGTCGGCGGCGGCGAGGGCTGCGCTGTCCGCCCCTTCGCCGGCCGCCCATTGCTCGTACTCCCGATCGGTTCCCGCTGCGAACGGCGTGCCCCACCCTCGCGGGACGACCGACACGGCGACCACAGGCTGGGGAAGGGACTTCGCCAGTTGGCAGGCGAGCTCGATGGCGCTGCGGTCGTGCTTGTGTGGCGCGTAGCCGACGACGTACGTCATACCTCGGCCTCGGGGTGGATCGGCTCCGAGATCTCTTCGTCGGAGGTGTAGTGGCTGAGCGTGGCGTGCCGGCGTCCGTAGAACAGATAGAAGGCGAAGACGATGGCGAGCCAGGTGACGCAGATGATCCACGTGATCGGCCGCAGGCTCGTGAGCACGTAGACGCACACCAGGACCGTCAGGATCGGCACCACCGGGTAGAACGGGACCTTGAACGGTCGCTCCAGGTCAGGGCGCCGGCGCCGCAGCACCATCAGCGAGATCGCGACGACGCTGAACGCGACCAGCGTTCCGAACGAGACGCTGTCCCACAGATAGTCGGAGGGCACGAACCCCGCGACCAGCGCGACGACGATCGCGACCACGACGGTGTTGAAGACCGGTGTGCCGTGCTTGGCGCTGACGGCGAGGAACTTCTTGGAGACCATGCCGTCGCGGGAGATCGAGAACAGGATGCGGGTCTGGCCGTACAGCGTCACGAGGGTGACGGAGAAGACCGAGACGACCGCGCCCGCGGCGAGGATCGTCGCCCAGATCGGCGTGCCGGTGACGAGCTCCATGATCTTCGCGAGACCGGCCTCGCCCGCTTCGGGGGTGGCGAACCACTCGACGGGCTGTGCCGCGAGCCCGGCGATGCACACCAGGACGTAGAAGACGGTGACGATGAGCAGCGCGCCGATGATGGCGCGGGGAATCGCCTTCTGCGGGTTCCTCACCTCCTCGCTCGCCGTGGCGACGGCATCCAGTCCTATGAAGGAGAAGAAGATCGTGCCGGCCGCCGCACTGATCCCCGCGGCCTGTGCGAAGAAGTTCGAGAAGTGGTCGGCGTTGAAGGCGGAGAACCCGATGACGATGAACATGGCCAGCACGCCGAGCTTGATGCAGACCATGACCGCATTGATCGTCGCGGACTCGGAGGCGCCGCGGATGAGGAGCAGCATGCACAGCAGCACCAGTACGACGGCCGGCAGGTTCACGATCCCACCGGTCGCTACGCCGTCATCCCCCGGCACGAAGGAGGCCGAGAGCTCCCTCGGCAGCTGGAACCCGAAGAGCTGATGCAGCAGTTCGTTGAAGTACCCGCTCCATCCGACGGCGACCGCGGAGACGGCCACGCCGTACTCGAGCAGCACGCATCCGCCGACGAGGATCGCCGCGCCCTCGCCGAGCGCGTGATACGTGAACGAGTAGCTCGAGCCGCTCACCGGGATGGATGACGAGAGCTCGGCGTAGCACACCGCGGCCAGCCCGGCCGCGATCGCCGCGAGGAGGAACGAGAAGATCACGGCTGGGCCAGCGACCGGGATCGCCTCGCTCAGCACGAAGAAGATGCCGGTGCCGACCGTGGCGCCGACCCCGAACATCATGAGCTGGAACGTGCCGAGGTTGCGCGTGAGCTCCTCGCCCGGATGGTGGCGGTGCTGGAAGATGATGGGCTTGCGCCGCAGCAGCTGTTTGCCGAGATCGGACATGTCGGACTCCGTCGCGTCGTCGCCCGCTCCACCGTCACGGGGTTGCCCAAGTCTGGTCCCCGCTCCGGCCCAGGGCAAGGCCGGTCCGGCCGGGCGTCAGCCGCCTGTCGTGCCTGCCGGGCGCCGGGAGATCGACTCGAGAGCGAACTCACGGACGGAGGCCGGACGTGTTGCCGCGCACGTGCTGAGCAGCGGCGCCGACATCCGCTCGTGCATCGTCACGGTCACGATGTCACCGCCATGGCCGAGGTCCACCCGCCATCCCCCTTGCGCCGTGCGCTCCTCTCGCAGCGGCGTGAACGCTCCGATCCGGGCATCGCCACTGCGCGAGCGCCCGAAGGATTCGGCTGCCTGCGTGACATTGCTGAGCGAACTGCGGCCACGGTAGTACTGATCGACGAGTTCGCCTTGGAGGTAGCGATCGATGATGGCAACGGCATCCGCTGTCGGCACTCGCCCGTAATACAAGCCGTGAGGCAGGACGATCATCGTCGCGGCGAAGCGATCGCCGCCGAGGTGCGAGCTCTCCCACGTCTCCTCGGGGAATGCGCCGGCGAGCGCCTTGGCGACCGGTCGACCGCGAACGGCGCAGCACTGGTCGTGTCGCGCGTGCGTGCACACCAGCACGACGGGCCGGTCGGATGCTGTGCCGGCCGTTCCGTCGAGCGGGATGTCGAGAAGTTCGGCCGGGTCCTCGACGACTCCCCAGCGCACCGACTCGAGGCCGGTACGGGCGTCGGCCACCGCCCACCGCCACCGCCGCTGGGAACGGCGCTCGTCCGCGCGACGGCCGTACCGCCGGATCGCGACGGTGCGCATGCCGGCGCCCTCGGCGCGCCGCACGAGCGCCCGCCCGATCGCCGGATCGAGGCGTGACTGGAAGAAGGCGTGCGCACCCCATGCGCCGTCGATCTCGACGAGCAGCCAGCGAGCGCCGAATCCGCCGGTGCCCGCGAGGGGATCGTCACGTTCGAGCGAGCGGTCGCTGCACGGCTCCCACGCGCCGGTCGGCTCGAACGTCGCGGGAAGCGCCGTCGCGCTCATGGACGACCGATCATCGGGGAACCAGCACGCCCTCGCGGAGCAGTCTGCGCGACACCACGAGCGACGAATTCGGGTCAAGCCCTGGCAGCGCCCCGGCGAGCTGGTCGCGCTCGCGGAGTGCATGGACAGCGGAGGAGGCCTCAGCGGGCAGCGCGATGGACTTGTCGGGGAGCACGATGCGCACCGTCCCCTGGTCATCTTCGATGCGCGCCTGGAGGGCGTTGCGCCATCCGAGGCTCGCGGCGGGATCGAGGCCTGTCAGCACGTCGATCGTGGCAAGCGGCCGCACCGGTTCCGGACGGACCGCCTCGTGGAATGCACGCCGCAGCGCCGCGGCGATCGGGCCGGCGCCCGAGGCCGCGTCGAGGATCGCGTGAGCGGCGGCGACGGTGGCCGCCAGGTCTGCATCGAGCGAAGAGGGGTCCGCATAGTCGATGCCGAGCGGCAGTGGATGTCGCAACGCCGCGTCGTCTCCCGCGTGCGCGAGCAGGCGGGAGAGCAGGTCGTGGCGCGTCGTCGCCCGCACTCCGATCGTCAGGTGGATGGATGTTCCGCCCTGCGCCACCGCCGAGTGGATCCATCCGCGGGGCAGATACAGCACGTCTCCGGGCTCGAAGACCGCATCGATCCGAGGCTGCGTGCGCGCGCGTTCGGCCACCGCCTCCCGGTGATCCGTCCACGGTTGGTCGGCGAGCGGATGCCGGTGCACCGGTTCATGGATCGTCCAGCGCTTCGCGCCCGCGATCTGGATCACGAACACGTCGTGCGTGTCGTAGTGCGGGTCGAACCCGCGCGACGACGCCGGAGTGACGTACGCGTTGACCTGCACGGGGTGACCGAGATCTGTGACCAGCTGCCGGGTGAATGCGGCGATCGGCTCCCACGTGCGGTGCAGTCCCTGCAGCACCAGCGTCGCGCCGCCGGCGAACTGCTCGAGCACCTTCGACGAGTCGAGCTGGTCTCCGATCTCTGCGCCGAATCCGCCGGACCCCGTGAACAGCGACGACGCCAGCACCGTGCCCTCAGAGGCCATCCGCGCGAACGGTGTGCGAAGGCCCCTCTCGGCTACGAGCTCGTCGACCGCCCTCGCGCTGAACAGGTCGCCGAACCCGGCTGCGCCGGGGGTGAGGAGCGGCTGCTCCCCCCAGTAGTCACGGCCGAACTCCGCCGTGGGAATCGCGGTGAGGCGCGCGAGCGCGGGTCGATCACCCGGTCCGCGCGAGGCGACCTCGCTCAAGCCGATCCGTCGGCACCGCCGTCATGACCACCGGTGTTCGCGCCGCCGTCCGCGGGTCCTTCGCCTGCGTCCGCGGATCCGTCGGCACCGCCGTCGTGACCGTCGGCGTTGGCGCCGCCGTCCGCTGGTCCTTCGCCTGCGTCCGCGGATCCGTCGGCACCGCCGTCATGACCGCTCGGGTTCGCCCCGCCGTCCGCCGGCCCCTCGCCGGGTGTGCCGGTGGTCGTGATGTCGTCGTCGTTGATGCTCATGTGCAGCCTTTCAGAATGGATGTGGCGCGATTGGATGTGGCGAGGTTGGGCCGTTTGCGACAATACCCGGGCCGCCTCGCCCCAACGAGGCCTTGACATCGCCCCTCGCTCTCGGGGTCCGAGGCGGATGTGGTCGGTCAGCCCCAGGTGTGCACGGGCTGGTTCGTGTGCATCCCTTCCCGGTACTCCAGCAGGGTGGCTCGCAGGGCGTCGTAACGCTCCATGCGCGAGCGGCGATGCATCCTGTCGACGAACCACTCCGCGCCGGTGATCCCGGTGAGGCACCGCTGCTCGATGATGCCGAGCAGCCGTTCCCGCTCGGATGCCGGAACTCCCCACGCCTCGAGGCCCGTGTGCGCGAGAGGCAGGAGTCTGCGCAGGACCAGCTCGGTGACGGGCACCTGTCCGACGCCGGGCCAGTAGATCTGCGCATCGATCCCGTGGCGCGCGGCGGTGTGGAAGTTCTCCTCGGCCGCGGCGAAGGACATCTGCGACCACAGCGGTCGCCCGCTGTGAGCCAGCGAGCGCACGAGTCCGAAGTAGAAGGCCGCGTTCGCCACGATGTCGGCCACCGTCGGGCCGGCCGCAAGCAGCCGGTTCTCGACCCGGAGGTGGGGCACGCCCTGAGAGATGTCGTAGACGGGTCTGTTCCACCGGTAGATGGTGCCGTTGTGCAGCCGAAGCTCGGCGAGCTTCGGCGTGCCTCCCGACTCGAGGACCTCCACCGGGTCTTCGTCGTCGACGATGGGCAGCAGGGCCGGGAAGTACCGGACGTTCTCTTCGAAGAGGTCGAACACGGAGGTGATCCAACGTTCGCCGAACCACACGCGCGGGCGCACGCCTTGTGCCTTCAGCTCCTCGCTGCGGGTGTCCGTTGCCTGCTCGAACAGCGGGATGCGGGTCTCGCGCCAGAGCTCCCGACCCAGCAGGTAGGGCGAGTTCGCCGACACCGCCAGCTGCACGCCCGCGATCGCCTGCGATGCGTTCCAGTACGCCGCGAACGACTCCGGCGACGTCTGCAGGTGGAACTGCGTGCTCGTGCAGGCAGCCTCGGGCACGATCGAGTCAGCGGTCGTGACCAGCTTCTCGCGTCCGGCGATGGAGATCGAGATGTCCTCGCCGCGCGCATCCAGGATCTGGTCGTTCAGCAGCGCGTACCGCGGGTTGGAGCTGATGCTGTTCCGTCCGAGATGCTTCTGCGCGAGCGTCGGCAGGATGCCGATCATGACCTGGTGGGCCCCGACGGTCGAAGAGCGCTCCTCGGCGTTGTTCAGGCTGGCTCGCAGCGTGTCTTCGAAAGTGGAGAGCCCGCCATCGCGAAGCCGCGCCGGCGGCACGTTGATCTCGATGTTGAAGCGACCCAACTCGGTCTGGAAAGCCGGATCGGCGATGGCCTGCAGGGCCTCGGCGTTTCGCATCGCCGGGTCGCCGACATCGTCGATGAGGTTCAGCTCGACCTCGAGTCCGGTCAGCGGGTCGTCGGTGTCGAATCGCGCCTCCCGCAGCATCCGCGCGAACACGTCCAGGTTGCGCCGCACCTTCTCCCGGTGGCGGGTCCGGTCGGCACGAGTGAACTCCTGCGGCGCGACGTCTTCACCCATGACGGCACAATAGACCCGCCGCGGTCAGCCAGGAACGGCCTAGCGGACACCGCCGGACGTGTGCTCAGCGGGCGGTGGCGATGTGACGTGATTCGTGA
Source organism: Micromonospora sp. DT81.3 (assembly GCF_049847225.1). Taxonomy (NCBI): domain Bacteria; kingdom Bacillati; phylum Actinomycetota; class Actinomycetes; order Micromonosporales; family Micromonosporaceae; genus Micromonospora; species Micromonospora sp. DT81.3. Next base: position 802,702 of record NZ_JBNCNY010000001.1, on the reverse strand, counting down.
CCGTATCAAGAGGGCACCGGTCGCCCTCTCTCTGTGTACAAGCACGAGGCGCAAGGAACTCAGAGGACCGAGTTCGATCCACCTTCGTGGTCCGCAGTCTCCACATCAACAACAGGGAATCCGCTCACGCGCTCCAGATGGAGCCTTCCACCTCGAACGCCCGGACGGATCCCGCCCCATCCCGCGAAAGGGTGTGACTCATGGACGAGCCACCCGTCGACATCGTCGACCGACACCGTACCGACGTCGCGAGCGAAGCCCGCGAGTACTGCGACGCCTGCGCCGGCACCGGCGCCCACGTCGAAGCGTTCGTGTTCGCCGAGCTTCCCTCGGGACTCTCGGTCGCCTACTGCGCTCACCATGGCACGCGGTACCTCCGACGGCTCCGTGAGGTCGCGCTGGTCCTCATCGACCACCGGCATCTCGTGGCGTCCTGACTGCAGGGAACGATGCGACACGCATCCGGCCCACGCGGGCGTCGGGCCTCACGCGCTCGCGGGATGAGAGCTATCCTCCCGTCATGGTCAGCCACGCCGACAAGCCCGAGTTGCATGTGGACACGGTCGCGGACTGGGAAGCGTGGTTGGACTCGGACCCGGACCCGGTCGGGGTCCGGCTGCGACTGCGGAAGAAGGCGACGACCCAACCCGGGATCACGTACGCCGAGGCCCTCGATATCGCGCTGTGCTTCGGGTGGATCGATGGGCAGTCGCACTCCCTTGATGCCGACTACTTCCTCCAGACCTTCACGCCGCGGCGACCGCGAAGCATCTGGTCGAAGGTCAACATCGGTCACGTGACCCGGCTGATCGACGAAGGTCGCATGCGGCCGCAAGGCCAGCTCGAGATCGAACGGGCGAAGGCGGACGGGCGATGGGACCGCGCTTATCGCCAACGCGACGGCGAGCTCCCCGTGGAACTGCAGGAAGCACTGGACGCGAACCCGGAGGTCGCCAAGGCCTTCGCGTCCCAGTCGGCGCAGAACCGATTCGCGATGGCCTTCCGCGTGGCGAACCTCAAGCGACCGGCTTCGCGAGCGGCACGCGTCGCCGAATACGTCGAGATGCTGAAACGCGGCGAGAGCCTTTACTGACGCGCTCTTAGATTCCAGGGAATATAGTTCCCGGTGATGCAGTTTTTATAGATCATGGACTTCTTCACTTCGCTTGTTCGCTACGAGATCGACCTGTGGAACGCCATCGAGGACGCCCTGCGGAGTCAGGGTCAGATCGGCTTGGCCCGATTGCAGGCGGTCAGCGTTCTCGCGGAACACGCCGGTGCCGGCCGGGTGCACGACATCAGCGGGGAGATCGGGATCACGGTCGGGGCGGCGAGCAAGCTGGTCGACCGTCTGGAGCGGGATGGGCTCGCCGTGCGCAGCCCCAATCCGGACGATCGACGGTCATCCTTGATCGCGTTGACCGCCGACGGCACGCGCGCACTGCACGCGGCCGCCGATGTGCGGGACACCGTTCTCGGGGCCGTCATCGATCCTGACGCCGAGCGAAGTGCGTTGTCCGCCATTGCGGCTCTGCAGTCCAGGCTGGACGAGTATAAGAAGGCGGGCGCGGCATGAGCGCGTCGATGCGCGCCGTCGTCGTGGACCAGCCGGGGCCGCCGGAGGCGTTGCGAGTCCGCGAGGTCCCTAAGCCGACCGCCGCGGAGGGTCAGGTCCTGATCCGGGTCGCGGCGTTCGGCTTGAACCGCTCGGAGCTGCACTTCCGCCAGGGGGTCGCGTACAGCGGAAGCTTCCCCCGCATCCCCGGTATCGAGGCCGCCGGTGTGGTGGAAGAGGCGCCGGGTGGCGAGTTCCCACGGGGCACGCAGGTCGTCACGATGATGGGCGGGATGGGTCGCGACTTCGACGGAGGGTATGCGGAGTACGTCCTCGTCCCCGCGCGCCAGGTGATCGCCTTCACCAGCGATCTGCCGTGGCACGTTGTCGGTGCCGTTCCGGAGATGCTGCAGACCGCCAACGGGTCGCTGACCGCCGGACTGGACGCGCGCGAGGGGCAGAGCGTCCTGATCCGCGGCGGCACGTCATCCATCGGGCTGGCCGCCACTGTGCTGGCGAAGCTGCGAGGGATGACGGTGTACGCCACCACCCGCCGCGACGCTGCCCGCCCGCTGCTGGAAGTGACAGGCGCCGACCACGTGCTCATCGATGACGGGGATATCGCCTCCCGAGTGCGCCGCATCGAGCCTGCCGGCCGCGCGACCGTGCCGATCGGACGCGTCTACAGGATGCACGAGATCGCGCGGGCCCACCACGACATGGAAGAGGGAACCGTGGGCGGCAAGGCGGTGGTGCTGACATGATCCCCCCTCTCGAGATCTGGCACGCCCGCCACATCGCCCTCGCCCGCGCCGCCGCACGTGAGCGCGAACCGGTTATCGACGACGAGGAGACGCGCGAACGAGCACCAGGCGCCCCGAGCCGGCCCGCGAATTCATCCGGAGAAGACCACCGCGACCTCGTCGCACCACGCGAGACCGTGAAGGGGAACTCATGAGCAGCGCACCGACCATCGCCATCACCGGAGCTACCGGCGTCGTCGGCGGCCACGTCGCACGAGAGCTCGCCCACCGAGGCGTGCCTCAGCGTCTCCTGGTCCGAACGCCCGACACGGCCCGTCAGCTCCCGGCGGCGCCCGTCTTCCGATCCAGCTACAGCGACCAGGACGCAGCCCGCTCTGCGCTCGAGGGGGTCGACACTCTTTTCATGGTGTCGGCACACGAGAGCCCCGACCGCATCGACCAGCACAGGTCATTCGTCGACGCCGCGGTCTCGGCTGGGGTGACGCACATCGTCTACACATCCTTCGCCGCAGCGGCACCCGATGCGACGTTCACCCTCGCCCGCGACCACTGGGCGACGGAGCAATACATCCGGGCCTCAGGGCTCACGTGGACGTTCCTCCGCGACAGCTTCTACCTCGACTTCATGGAGGCCCTCGTCGGTGACGACGGAGTCATCCGCGGTCCGGCCGGGCAAGGGCGCACTTCTTTCGTCGCCCGCGCGGATGTCGGCCGCACAGCAGCAGCAACGATCCTCGACCCCTCCGCGCGCGCCGGCCGCGTCTACGACCTCACCGGTCCGGTGGCGCTCACCCTGGCCGAGGTGGCCGCCACCATCGGCCGCATCCGCGGACGCGACGTCACCTTCCACGACGAAACGACCGAGGAGGCCTACGCCTCCCGCGCAAGCTACGGCGCGCCCGGCTGGCAGGTCGATGCCTGGGTCACCACCTACACCGCCATCCGCAGCAACATCATGGCTCCCGTCAGCTCAGCCATCGAGGACATCACCGGCAGGGCCCCGATCGACCTCGAGACGCACCTCCGATCCACCCCACGCTGACGCAGGCATGAAAGGTGCGTGGAGCACGGGGGTCAGCCTCCGACGTGTATGACGGGCCGGTCCATCGGGTCGCTGTCGTTCGCTCGGAGGATCTCGCGCACCACGGGTGCCGTGTCGCCGCGGCCGAGGAGGAGGTAGCGTCCCGACGGCCCAAGCTGAGAGCTTCGCTCAACTCCGATGCGCCTTCTCGGCCTCGACAGGCCGAGGCGGATCCGCCTACGCGCGTATCTGTGGGATTGATCGATCGTCACGGGGCTTCGGGCCAACTTCTTTGGGCAAACCTGAGGATCCGGTCTTGTCCCCCTTAAGGGGGACAACGTAACCTCGATCACGAAGACGCGGCGCTGGGGAGTCGACCGCGATCCTCGAATCTGGAAGGGATGTCCGGCGCTGGGGCGCGGGACATCCAGGAATCCGGAGGATCCCCCGGGATGCAGTCACAGCTGCACCCCGGGGGGCCGACCGGGGTCCGTCCAAAAAGACCGCCTCGTGCGCCAAGTGCCGTCAACAGGCATGTCGCCCAGACGCCACGCCCCGTTGGCCGGGGCAGCCTTGGGCCTGGCTCGCCTGAGACAGAGAAGTGTTCAGCGCGCCGACTCCACGATCGCGGTCACCTCAGCGGCGATCTGGTCCGGCACGACGGGCAGCATCCCATGCGGGGTGTCAACGGTGATCATCTGGGATGGGTCGAAGTGTGCGATGAGATCGGCCTGCATGTGCCGGATGCCGGAGACAAACTGTTCCGCGCTTTCGGGGTCTGGCGCTTCGAGGGATTCGGTCACGAAGATCGTGCCCGGCACCGCCGGAATGCGGTTGAGCGCGACGCGGGCGATGGGGTACGCGCCGAGGCCGTCGATCTGCTCGCGCGTGGCCTCCCATGCGTCGGGGGCAGCCACATGCTCTCGGGCAGGAGGGCCCGCTCGATCTCGTCTTCGGACGGGAGGGTCGGATCCAGGAGGACGACGCCCGCGACATCCTCTGGATGCGTCCCGGCGTAGGTGTAGGCGATCAATCCGCCGAACGACCCGCCGACGAGCACGACAGGCGTGGCGAGACCGAGCCGCTCGATCAACCCCCGAAGGTCGGCGACCGTATCCGTCACGGACAACGGTCCTTGCACTTTCGCGCTGTCGCCGACGTTCACCCGCTCGTATTCGCAGTACGTCGTCTCGGGCGCGATGCGCTGCTGCAGGTGGGGGGAGTGAGCCCATGAGTCCGAGTCGCCCTGCGGAGACGAGGGGCTTGAAAGGTCGCGCACCAGCGGCCGGGTGGTGAGACTCCTCGCTGAAGGTCATGTGAACGAAACACGGAGGCGGGACTAGGCACCCGCTCGATGCCGTGCAACGGTCGTAGCGACGAGCGACGACGAGGACTCCGCGCCATACCCACCATGGGGCATGTCAGCGCGGCCGTCCCGTTTCGACTGCTCCTATCACCGTCAGGAGGGCTGCCAGCGTGCCAGACAGGGATTCACACCGGATCGAGCTGCGCGTGGACCGATTCGTGCGCGAACGTCTGCAGCCTGCTTCCGTGGTGGCCACGGCATCCGTCGCGCTCGCGGCCTGGGAAGCGCCCGATGAGCCGGTGCCCTTCGAGGAGGTGCCGCACGACGCCTTCACCCCCTTCCGGGTCGGCACTTCGTGGGGCAAGCCGTGGGGCACGACCTGGTTCGAGGTCTCGGGGACCGTTCCCGTCGATTGGGATGCCGGCGCCGAGGACATCGAACTGAAGATGGACCTCGGCTTCTCCCTCACGCAACCCGGTTTCCAGGCGGAAGGCCTCGTCTGGTCCCCCGAGGGAGTGATCCTCAAGGCGCTCGAGCCGTTCAACGACTACGTGCGCCTCGGCGTGCGGCCCGGAGACCCGTTCCGGGTGTACGTCGAAGCCGCGTCGAACCCCGACATCGGGGCCGGCTTCATCGACTTCCGCCCCTCGGGCCTGGGCCGGAAGTCGGCCGCTTCCTCCGATGCGCTCTATGCCCTGCGCCAGGTCGAGCTGCTGCACCGGGATCCTGAGGTCGGCGAGCTGATCGCCGACGTCTGGACGCTGCGCGGCCTCGCGAAGGAGCTTCCCGAAGGCTCACCCCGGCGGGCCGCGATCCTGACGGCGCTGGACGAGATGGTGGACGTCGTCGACCCGACCGACGTGTCCGGCACGGCCTCGACCGGGCGCGCTGCCCTCGCCGGTGCCCTCGCGTCGCCCGCGGCGGCGACGGCGCACACCGTGTACGCGGTGGGTCATGCGCACATCGACTCGGCGTGGCTGTGGCCGGTCCGAGAGACGATCCGCAAGTGCGCGCGCACCTTCTCCAACGTCCTGGACCTGATGGAACAGGATCCCGACTTCACGTTCGCGTGCTCCTCTGCCCAGCAGTTCGCCTGGATCAGGGACGGCTACCCGAAGCTTTTCGAACGGGTCCGCGCACGGGTCCTGGAAGGAAGGTTCATCCCGGTCGGTGGCATGTGGGTCGAGTCGGACACCAACATGCCCGGGGGAGAGGCCCTCGTGCGGCAATTCATCGAGGGCCACCGGTTCTTCTTCGACGAGTTCGGCCTCGAATGCCGGGAGGTGTGGCTGCCCGACTCCTTCGGACACTCCGGCGCGCTGCCGCAGATCGCCAGGGCCGCCGGAGCGGACTCTTTCCTGACCCAGAAGCTGTCGTGGAACGAGGTGAACCAGTTCCCGCACCACACCTTCCTCTGGGAAGGCATCGACGGCACGCGGATCTTCACCCACTTCCCGCCCGTCGACACGTACAGCGCCGTGCTCTCGGGCGGGGAACTCGCACACGCCGAGCGGAACTTCCGCGACAAGGGGCACGCGAACACCTCCCTCGTGCCCTTCGGGTTCGGGGACGGCGGGGGAGGCCCGACCCGGGAGATGATCGCGGCGGCGAGACGGACGAGGTCCTTGGAGGGTTCGCCGCGGGTGCTGCTCAGCACGCCTTCGGCGTTCTTCGACGATGCCAAGCGCGAGCTCGCAGTTCCCGCGGTGTGGGTGGGAGAGCTGTACCTCGAGTTCCATCGGGGGACCTACACGTCGCAGGCCCGCACCAAGCGGGGGAACCGGCGCAGTGAGCACCTGCTGCACGAGGCGGAGCTGTGGGCGGCGACCGCCACGGTGCGCACCGGCGCAGACTATCCCTATGAACAGCTCGAAGCGGCGTGGCGACTGGTGCTGTTGCAGCAGTTCCACGACATCCTTCCCGGGTCATCGATCGGGTGGGTCCATGACCAGGCCGTGCAGAACTACGAACGGATCGCCGATGCTCTCGAAGGGATCATCACGACGGCCATCGCCGTACTGACCGGCGAGGACGGGTCTTCCGAGGAGCTGCGCCTCGACGGCGCGGAGCTGCGCCTCAACGGCGCGCCCGTTCCCGTCGACGGCGTGCCGGCGTTCGGTTTCGCTCCGATGCCGGATCATACGCCGGTGCCGATCATCGAGACGGACACCGGATACACGATCGACAACGGCGTGCTCCGTGTCGTCCTGGACTCCGCGGGGCTCGTCACATCGCTTCTCGACGTCGCCGCCGACCGCGAGGTCGTTCCGCCGGGACAGAGACTCGGCATCCTGCAGCTCTTCCAGGACACCCCCACGACGTGGGACGCGTGGGACATCGACGTCTCGTACCGCGCGTCGGGGAGCGACCTGATCGACACCGACTCGGTGTCGATCGTCACGCTCGCCGATGGGACCTCCGCGCTCCGCACGATCCGGACCGTCGGCTCCTCGACCGTGATCGCACAGACGATAAGCCTGGGTGCGGGCAGCAATGCGGTCGACTATGAGACGCGCATCGACTGGCGCGAACGGCAGCGGATGCTGAAGCTCGCCTTTCCGGTGGATGTCCACGCCGACGCGGCGGCGTCGGAGATCCAGTTCGGTCACATCGTGCGGCCGACGCACACGAACACGAGCTGGGATCTCGCGCGCTTCGAGACACCGGCGCACCGATGGGTGCACGTGGGTGAAGAGGGCTTCGGGGTGGGAGTGGCGAATGACTCCACCTACGGGCACGACATCACCCGCCATGCACGATCGGGAGGTGGCACGTACTCGGTCGTGCGCCAGACACTCCTGCGGGCGCCCCTCTTTCCGGATCCGGAGGCCGATCAGGGCGAGCACACCCTCCGCACCGCGATCGTCGTCGGCGACATCGGTGAGGCGATGCGGCAGGGATACCGCCTCAACATTCCGGTTCGAGAGGTCGTGGGCGTGGCTTCCGACCGCACGGCGCCCCTGGCGCGGAGCGATCGCGAGAACGTCGTCGTCGAGACGGTCAAACTCGCCGAGGACCGCACCGGCGACGTCGTCATCCGCCTGTACGAAGCTCGAGGCGCGCGGTCGACCGCCACGATCCGCTTCGGGTTCCCCTTCGCCACCGTGCGCGAGACCGACCTCTTCGAGCGCGAAGTCGCGGCATCCGTGCTGACTGCAGGGGCACGCGAAGTCACGGTGGATATGCGACCGTTCCAGCTGATGACACTGCGCGTGACGCGGGGGTAGCCCGAGTCCGCTGCTCAATCCTTCTTGACGGCGGAGACATCGACGCAGACGACGCCCTCGTTGCCGTCCTGGTCGGCGATCACCGTGAGCGATGGCGCGTCAGTGGCGTCCACGACGGTCCCACCCGCGGCGATGGCGGCGGCGATCCGCTGCTCGGCCACCTCGGGCGCCACATAGACCTCGATGTGGAGCCGCTGACGCGGAGCTCCTTCCTCGCCGGCTTCGCCGAACCACAGGTTCGGCACCCGCGCCGTGGCGTCCCGGATCTCGTCGCTGGGAGACCCGCGCCCCTGTGACTCGGCGCTGCCGGTCAGCAGGGCGGCCCACACGGGCGCGATGGTCGCGGAGTCGGCCGTCTCGAGGCCGAGCTCGATGTGGCTGACCGAGGCCGGGTCGGCGGTGATCCCGTGATCGGAGGCGATCTCGGTGATCCGTCGCGCGAGATCGACGTCCCGCTGGGTCACCCACTCGACGGCGTGTTCGGTGCCCTCGTCGTCGCGGTACACGGCGTCGTCGCTGGTCAGCTTGAGATCGACGTATCCCTTGCCCATCGACACGCGCGGGTGGTGGCCGAGCGCGTCACCCGCCTCGCCCACCGCGACGACGAACCGTGCCCCGGTTCCGAAGTCGTCGACGACGTACCGGGCGTGCAGCCCCTGGGCGAGCTTGCGCCATTCGGTCAGGTTGGCTGCGGCGATCTGTCCGCCACCGAGCATGTCCATAGCCGGGGAGTCTAGACCCGGGGTCAGCCGCAAAGACAGTAGAGAATCCACTTCCCCCATGCCGGATCGCCGGGGTCACTGCTCGGGTGCGTAGGTCCGCTGGAAGTGCTCGGATGGGACGACCCAGCGCTCACCGCCCTGTCCCTCGACCACCCAGTCCCCGGGCTCGGCGCGGGCGGTCCCCTCGAGCGTTTGGACGATCGTCGTCGTGCGAGCCTGCATCGCGCGGACGACTCCCCGCCGCCGCCACCGACCTTCCCCCGCCGGTTCATAGGTGGCCTCGAACTCGGGGGCGCGGACGGACCACATCCGTTCGCCATCGTGCACGCGCCAGTCGCCCCGGTGCGCCTCCATCGTGCTGCCTCGCGCCGTCTCCCAGGTCCAACCGTTCGTCAGCAGCTCGGCCGTCACCTCTCCCAACCGCCGATAGCGCCCCCATGTGCCTGCGGCATCACGCACCGGCCGGGAGACGTAGCCCAGGGTGCGCAACAGCGCCAACGCATCCCGGACGGAGCGGCGCGACTTCTCTCGATTCGCCTCATCCAGGTCCGACCACTCGATGAGCCCGGGGTGTCGGCGCCGGGCATCGTCCCGCCGCTGACCGAACCGCCATCCTGCAGCGAGGTAGTGGGCCCGCCACGACTCGTGCTCTCGCTGCGTCATGATCTCCAGCTGCTCCTCGGTCGGCAGCACATCCCCCGGGTCGCCATCGCCCGTGGCAGGCCCCCACGATCGGCCGACCGCGACGGCCGATGCGAGCGTCGCACGGATGAGCCGGACGTTGCTCTCCTTATAGAACGCGGGCAGTCCCGCATCCCACCTCCGCCGCGCCGGAACAGCGGCGTCTTCTCCGTAATCCGCGAGGAAGTTGGTGTGCGCGATACGCGCCACCCTTTCCCAGCGATCGGGGGCGCCGCCGAAGTCCGAGAAGCTCAGCGCGAAGGGGTAGAGCCCCTCCATCACGGGCTCTTCAGGGATCGCACCGTCGTCGGCGACCTGCGCGTACACCGGCCACCCAGGACGTGACGCCGCCAGTTCGGTAGGACTCAGTCTGGGGCGTTTCGAGCCCGGGGCGGTCATGACCGCTGGTGACCGGGCGCTCGCGAGCGCCTCGGTGAAACCCGAGGTGGGGTCGTCACACGGGAAGGCGTCGACGTCGTCCGCCGCGTTCCCGAAGGCGCGCTGGTGGAGCGCATGCTGCCGAACCAGCGCCTCGGCATCCCGACCGACGATCGCGATGCGAGGGGGACGGGGTCCTTCCGCCGACCTGAGTGCCTTCAATTCGCGGCTGCGCTGCGCGACCTCGGCGGCGATTGCGAGCACAAGACCGGACTCGCCGTGCACGGCGACCAGATCGTGGCCGTCGTCCATCCAGCGGGTGACGAGCCTTTGAGCGGTCGCCTCGTTGAGGCCCACCGCGTCCACCGCCCACAACGGCCGGTCGACTTGGCGGCGCCGCCAATACTCCGCGACCCACGCGTCATCGATGCGCACGACGACACGCACGTGCCGATCGCCACGGATCGCATCGAGGTGCTGAGACAGCCGCTCGAACCGCAGCATGTTCGTGCCCGTGTCGGGGCTGAGGAGGTAAAGGGCATCGAGCGCGATCCGGCCCCGCCGCAGGGAGAACGAGCGCAGCGCGCCGTCGGCCGAGTCCCCCCACCGCAGCACGACGATGCCTGCCTGGCGCTGCAAGGGCGGGGGTGGATCAATGGCCTCCGCTCGGACGATGATGAGAGTGCCAGGGGCCGTCCGCCTGCGGATCGCGGAAGCGGCAGCCAGCGTCACGTCCAGCGGGCCGTCCACGACCACGCGTGATCGCGCACGTCGCATCCGGAGCACATCCAGCTGCGTCCGGAAGACGACGGCCGCCGCGAGAGCGAAACCGAGACCCACGGTCGCAATCGCGAGGAGTCGGGCAACCGTCAGCGCGAGCGGGGGGTCCGCGGGGCATCCGCTGACGCTGCCGAAGACCTCGGGTGCGCTGCCGACGAACAGCCCGAACGCCCAGGTGAGGGGGCTCCAGAAGGCGACGGACTCGCTGGCGCACGTGGAGTAAGCGGCGAGCCCGAGCCCGACCGCTGCTGTGCCGATCAGGAGGATCCCCGCGAGAGGCCGAGCGCTGTGCTGCCTGTGGCCCCGTGGAAAGACGAGCACCCCGAGTGCCAGCGCCAGCGCAACCGCCAGCGTCACAACCTGCCACGACTGCGGGTCCCAGAACGGGGACCAGACTCCTACGGGCGAGCCGAATGGTGTCAGTGCCGCGATGACGAGGAGGGCTCCTACCGCGATGCACGCCGCGGCCGCGATGGCGATCGCGATCCGCCTCAGCACGACGTGCCGCCAGAGTGTCGAGCCGGCGCCACGCGCCCCGCTCGCTCTACGAGCACGGCGGGTCCGCCGGTGTCAGCACACCGATGAGCGTCTCCCACTCGCCGGCGGTCACGACTGAGCCCGCCGTAGCGCAGGCAACGTCCACCTGCACGGCAGGGTCGAGCTCCAAGCGGGTCGCGATGGTGGCCTCCGGACTTGCGCCGTAGAGGGTCGTGATGAGCGCGCCTCCGTTCGGTTCGAACGCGTACGCTCGCACGGCGCTCTCGTATCCGTATGGCAGCGGGATGCTGTTGACGCGGGTGGCCGTGGTGACATCCACGAGCTCCAGGCCGTTGGCGGTCGGGATGCCGACGATGCCGTCGTCGCGGATGATGAGGCGACTGTCCTGCAGCCCCCCGAGATTCCTCGCTGCGGTGGATGACACCGTGCGGGTTTCACCCGCGCCGGACTCGTCGATCAGCCAGACCGGCCCCCCGTCGAAGACCACGACGAGCGTGCCGTCCACGACCGTGGCGTCGATGAGCACCATACCGGCGGGCACCTCCAACTCGGTCATCAACTGCCGGGTGGAGACCTCGAAGATGCGGACCTTGTCGGGACCGGCGGTGACCGTCGCCACGTCGTACTCGCCCGGGTCGGTGAGCGTGACAGTGATGCCGTCGTTGGAGAACCGTGCGCTGTCGTAGCCGCTCTCCCCGTCTGCCGCGCTCAGCTCGATGGCCTCGACGGCCCCACCGGTCGCCGCATCGAGGACGAGGATTCGGCCGTCGCTGGCGGCCACGGAGACGGTTCCGTCCTCGTTCAGGTGCGCTTCCAGCAGTTCGATCGCATCCGCTCCGTCCCGGGGCAGTCCTAGCCCCCACGCGACGATGCCTGCGGGGACCTGGGAAGCGTCGGGCGGCTGTCCGGGCCATATCGTCGCCAGAGTCGCATCGTCGAGCCAGACGAGGGGGGCGGGCGGTTTACCGGAGACCCAGGCCGGATTGCGCAAGGCGAACTCATCGCCGGGCATGGTCCAGGTCATCGAGGGTCGTTCCCCAGAGGAGCCGGGCACGGCTGCCACCTCCAGCGTCCGCGACTCGAGATCGTAGGTGTACATGCTCTGCCCTGTCGCAGAGACACCAATCGCCGAAGCTCGGCAGTCATTGAAGTACGGAATAGCGGTGCACTCGTCCAGCGGGCGAATGGCGCTCGCATCGACCGCCCTGCCGAGCGATTGGACATGCCAGACCGACAATGCGTCGTCTGCGGCAAGGACGAAGCTCTGCGAGTCGGCGAGAAACGCGCCGTCGGTCACGTCTGCGACACCGGAGAGCCGACGTGCGACGCCCTCCGCGGCACCCTCGGAGTCTTCGACCGGCACCAGATAGATGCCGGTCGAGTCGACGGCGAGGAGTCTGCTCCGATCGGGGCTGAGCGTCAGCCAGCTCGGCGAAGCCAGTGCCACGTCGGCGAACAAGGGGGCATCGTTCCCCGGCGCCTGGGCCGTCGGCCAGATGTCGACGCGCGACGCGTCGGTCTGGGCGGCCCGGATCACGACGTCGAGCGTGGGCGGCGTGTCGAAGAGATCCGTCCAGGGATTCCACGGCACGCTCATCGGCTCTGCAGACGCGTCATCGCTCAGGTCGATGGTGGTCCACGTCGACCGGAGCGACATCACGCGGAGCGTCGTGTCATCGACGAACGACATGTCCTGCGTCGAGTGCTGGAAGTCGCCGCCGGCTGTGAACAGGGGATCCTCGAGGGTGGTGTCCGGATCCAGGTCGCCCGTGGAATACAACTGGATGGCGGACGACGGCTCGCTGCCGACACGGTAAAGCGTGGCGGAAAGCGCCCACCTCGCACCGTCGGGCGCGACCGCGAGTCCCCACAGGGCACTTCCCTCGGGCATGTCGATGTAGACCGGGTCCTGCCCACCCTGGGCCACACCGACCCGGGACTGCCCTCGCGCGAGCACCACATCGGCGGATGCCGCGATGGCCACACGCTCGACCGGCTCACCGAGGTCGAGCCGCTCGGCGGGCGCGGCGCCCGGGGCTGTGCCCAGCGTGTAGACCGTCCCGTCTCGTGTTCCCACGGCCACCGTCGAACCGCCGTCAGGCGCGACCACCGTGATGTCTGACGGGAAAGTCCTGAAGTGGTCGAGGTTGGGGGTGCTCACGGTCGCCTCGAGAAGGACGGTGCGCGCGAGCGAACTGTCTTCCATCTCGATGCCCCCTGCGGCGAGCAGCGAGGCCAGGCGGAGATCGGTGGGGAGAAGTGCCGATGCCAGCGCGCTCAACTGACGCGCGGCGATGGATGTCGCCTGCTCGCCGATCTCCTCTGACTGCCGCGCGACTTCTTCCGCCTGACGGGCGACCTTCTCTGCCTGCCTGGCCACTTCGTTGCTCTGAATCAGGGCGATGATCGCGGCTCCGACCGCGGCCACGAGGAGGACGGAGAGGGTGGCGATCGCTGCGCGTGTGAGCCGCCGCGTCTTGCGGTGCTGGGCGACGTCGTCGCCGATGAGTTCATCTCGAGGGATGCCGCGGATGGGTGCGGCGAGATCTGCGACGAGGTCCTGGAATCGCGCGCCCGCCGTCGGGTCGGTCGCTTCGGTGACGAACCAGGCCGCGTCAACCCACCGCGGCTCCTCCGGGAAGGCGCCGCGAAGTGACGGTGGGATCGGGCTCTCCGGGGTGAATGACCGGCTCGTCGCGTCCCATGCCATGCTGCCCTGCTGCACGACGAGCAGGATTCCCCCGACGCCCTTGTGCTCCACCCACCAGCCGACCTCTCGGTCGACGTAGGCCGACTGCGCCGCCTCGGGTGTGGCGAGCAGGATCAGGTGCTCGGCCTCTCGGAGCGCGTTCTCGATCGTGCCCCACAACGCAGGGTTGGCCGACATCGACGAGTCGTCGCGGAACACGTTGCACGCCCGAAGGCGGTTCCAAGGGCGGGCGAACTGCTCGATTCCACGCTCCAGAGCCACGGCGAGCGGGCCGGACGCGCCCCGCGAATAGGAGAGAAAAGCGTCCCACGTCCGAGCCATGGCCGCTTCAGCCGCCTTCGCGGTCGCGCTGTCGATTTCCCATGTGACCCTCTCCCTCAGGAGCGCCTCGCGCGGCCCAGCCGCGCCTCACGTGCCTAGCAAGTTAGTGGAGTCGCCTCCGCGGCGAAAGATACATGGTGGGCGAGATCGCGCTAGGCCTCGCGGCCGGTTCCCGCCGCGGTCTTCGCGCCCTCCTCGGCGCCCGGCGCGCTTCCCCGTCGACGGATGAGCCATACCGTGTCGCGACCGAAGGATTCCAGCAGCAGCGTGAGAGCGACCAGCACCCCGGCGAGTCCCGCCCACGCCGGCGTGAGAGTCGAGGCGGCGAGAACCAGCGCGATGCCCGCGACCGCCGTCACCACCTTGCGGGAGTAGCGATGCGGCAGCGTCCTCCGCATCCATGGCAGAAGCCACCCGGCCGCGACGAAGACGTAGCGCAGCAGGCCGATGGTCAGCACCCACCAGCCCATGCTCGGGGCGAGGTAGGCGCTGAGGACGAGCAGGAAGAAGGCATCCACCTCCATGTCGAACCGGGCCCCCAGCTCGCTCACCGTGTTCGTGATCCGTGCGATCCAGCCGTCCACCGCGTCCAGCGCGAGGGCGATGCCCGCCAACCACACCAGCAACGGCACCGAAACCGACGCCGTGAATGACGTCGCCACAAGTCCTGTGACGACGCCCACCATCGTCGAGCGCAGGGCGGTCACCCCGTTGGCCCAGCCGAACGGAATTGTCGTCCTGCGGTTCAACCCCCTGGTCAGCAGGGCGTTGGACACGACAAGGTAGAGGAGTCCGGCGGTCCATCCCGCCACCGACAGCGCGGAGACACGGTCGACGGCGAACAGGCCGACCGCGCCCACGCCGATCGACGAGAGCGGAGCAAGATGAACCTTCGACACGGGGCGCTCCGTTTCCTCCTCATGGATACCATTCGGAGCACGCTGCTCGGGTCGTCTCGCGTTCGATTCGAGAAGAAGCCCGCCTGATGCGCGCGACGGCGTTCTGGGTGGATGGGCCCGGCGCGGGATCGCTTCGGAACGAGCAGCTCCGCGAGCCGGCGCCCGGCGAGGTGCTGGTGCGGACGCTCCACACCGGCATCAGCCGGGGGACGGAGTCGCTCGTGTTCCGCGGCGAGGTTCCTGCCTCGGAGCGGGACCGGATGCGCGCCCCGTTCCAGGAGGGCGATTTTCCCGGCCCCGTCAAGTACGGCTACCTGAACGTGGGCGTGGTGGAGCAGGGCGCCCCCGACGTCGTCGGCCGCACCGTCTTCACTCTCTTCCCGCACCAGTCGGCGTTCGTCGTCGCGGAGTCGGCGATCTCGCTCGTCCCCGACGGTGTCCCCGCCCGACGGGCGGTGCTCGCGGGTGCGGTCGAGACGGCGGTCAACATCCTGTGGGATGCCGCCCCCCTCGTGGGGGATCGCATCAATGTGATCGGTGCGGGCATGATCGGATGCGCCGTCGCGCGGCTGGCCCGCGGCATCCTCGGGGTCGACGTCACGCTGGTCGACGTCGACGCCGCCAAGGCAGAGGTCTGCGGGCGCCTCGGCGTCGCGTACGCCCACCCTGACGATGCGCCGAGGGACCGCGATCTTGTCGTGCACTGCAGCGGATCCGGGGGCGGGCTGCAGCTCGCCCTGCAGTCTGCCGCCACGGAGGGCGTGATCATCGAGGCCAGCTGGTACGGCGATTCGCCCGTGAGCCTGCGGCTCGGCGGCGACTTCCATTCCCGCCGTCTCACCATCCGGTCGAGCCAGGTCGGAATGGTAGCGCCGCGTCGGCGAGGCAACCGGACGACGGCCGACCGGCTCGCTCTTGCGCTCCGCCTGCTGCAGGATCCGGCGTTCGACGAACTGCTCACGGGCGACTCCCCGTGGCGGGATCTTCCGGATGTCCTCGCGGGCATCGCGGGAGGAACCGCGCCCGGCCTCTGCCACACCATCGATTGGAAGGACGCCGGATGACGTACTCCCTCACGGTCCGTGACCACATGATGATCGCGCACAGCTTCTCGGGCGAGGTCTTCGGTCCCGCGCAGCGCCTGCACGGGGCCACCTTCATCGTGGACGCCACCTTCCGTGCGGCCGGTCTCGACGCGGACGGCGTGGTGGTCGACATCGGGCGTGCGTCCGACACGCTGCGCGGCATCCTGTCGGCCCTGACGTACCGCAACCTCGACGACGAGCCCGAGTTCGCCGGGGTCAACACCACCACCGAGCGGCTGTGCAGCGTGGTCGCGGAGCGGCTGGTCGAGGCGGCGCGGTCCGGCGCGCTCGGCGGCGCGCCGCTGACGGCGATCGAGGTCACGCTCCGCGAGTCGCACATCGCGTGGGCGTCGTTCGAGGTGATGCTGTGAGCGGCGCCGACGGGATGCTGTGGCTCGTCGTCCCGCAGGGGGTCGACGATCCGACCAGGGTGAGCGGCGGCAACGTCTTCGACCAGCGGGTGCGGGAAGGGCTGAGGGACCGAGGCTGGCAGGTGCGGGCGGTGGAGGTCGAGCCGGATCCGGGGACGAGGCTCGCCGAGGAGCTCTCGCGCGTTCCGACGGAAGCCGTCGTGCTTGTCGACGGTCTGGTGGCGATGCGGGCCGCCGGCGTCATCGAGGCCGCCGCGGGGCGGCTGCGCATCGTCGTGCTGGCTCACATGGTCGTCGGCGCGTTCGCGGGCGCGGATGCGCGGGACATCGAGGGCGAGGCGCGGGTGCTGAGCTGCGCCCGCCGCGTCATCGTCCCGAGCGAGTGGGTGCGTTCGGAATTCGTCGAACGAGGGCGTGTCGCGCCGGAGCGCGTCGTCGTGGCGATGCCCGGGTCGGACGACGCGCCGGAGGCCCGCGGGACAGCGACCGGCGGGGCCCTGCTGTGCATCGGGGTCGTCGCCCCGCACAAGGGACAGGACACGCTGGTCGACGCACTGGTGCAGCTGGGCTCGAGGATGCCGTGGACCTGCACGATCGCCGGATCCGTGGCGGTGGACCCCGGGTTCGCGGGCCGTGTCGCGGCGCGAGCGGAGGGCGCCGGTCTGTCGGAGCGGATCACCTGGGCCGGTGTGCTGACCCCGATCGAGCTCGACGCCGAGTACGCCCGCGCGGACCTGCTGGTCGCGCCGTCGCGCACGGAGAGCTACGGAATAGCCGTGGCGGAGGCGCTGCGGCGCGGCGTCCCGGTGCTCGCCAGCCGCGTCGGCGGGATCCCCGAGGCGGTGCGTCCGGGTGTCGCCGCGGTCCTCGTGCCACCGGATCGGCCGGATGCGCTGAGCGACGCCCTGCGACGGTGGATCATCGATCCCACGCTTCGTGCGCGCCTGACCGATGAGGCGCGCAGAACCAGAACGCGTCGTCCCCGGTGGAGCGACACCGTAGACACGATCGATGCGACCCTGGCGGGCCTTTCGTGAGCGTCGTCATCCCGGTCTCGGCCGAGTGGCTGACGCTGCGGGAGGACGTGGATGCGCGGTCGCGCTCACGCGCGCTCGCGCTGCGGGCAGCCGAGATGGTGAGGGCGCCCCTGACGGTGCACGATCTCGGGAGCGGCACGGGCTCGATGATGCGATGGCTGGCGCCGCTTCTCCCCGGACCCCAGACGTGGGTGCTGCATGACTGGAACCGCGCCCTCCTCGAACAGGCGGCTGCACAGCCGGCTCGCGACGGCGAAGGGGTTCTCGTCTCGGTGCGGACGAATGTCGACGGGCTCGGCCGGCTGCGCGCGAGTGCGCTCGCGGGGGCATCGCTCGTGACCACCTCCGCCCTGCTCGACGTGCTGGCCCGCGAGGAGATCGAAGCGATGGTGCGGGCGTGCGTGGAGGCGGGCGCGCCCGCGCTGTTCGGTCTCAGCGTGACGGGAGGGGTGGAGTTCGAACCGGCCGACGCGCGAGATCACGCGTTCCAGACGGCGTTCAACGATCACCAGCGCCGGTCCGTCCACGGCCGGCGCCTGCTGGGCCCGGATGCCGCGGGAGTGGCGACAGACCTCTTCGGGACCGCCGGGTGGTCGGTGCGCGTAGCGGAAACGCCGTGGGTGCTCGACTCGGAGGACCGCGAACTCGTCGAGGAGTGGATGCGCGGCTGGGTCGCGGCCGCCGTGGAGCAGCGCCCGTCCCTGCGGAAGCCGGCGGCGGAATACGCGGCGATGCGTGCAGCCCGCATTGCCCGGGGCGGGTTGCGCGTTCTCGTGCATCACCAGGACCTCTTGGCGTGGCCGCCATGACCGCGGTGGTCCGCGAGCGCTCGCCGGAGGCGGCCGTATCGCCGCCGCGGTGGCGACGTTGGGCGCAGGTGACCGTTGGAGCGGGAATCCTCGCGGCGATCCTCATCCAGGTCGGGGCCGAGCCGTTCCTGCGAGGGCTGGCGTCGGTCTCGCCGTGGGCCATCGCCACGGCGTTCGCGCTCACCGCCGTGGCCACGGCGGCCGCCGCGTGGCGATGGCGCCTGCTCGCGTCCCGTCTGGGGCTCGAGCTCGGGTGGGGCGAGTCCGTTTCGGCGTACTACCGCTCGCAGTTCCTCAACACGGTGCTTCCCGGGGGGGTCGTCGGTGACGTCCATCGAGCCGTGGAGCACGGGCGAAGCGTCGAACAGGTCGCGCAGGCGGCGCGCGCGGTGGCCGCCGAGCGAGCCGTCGGCCAGGGGGTGCAGCTCGTGCTCGCCGCGGTGGTGCTGGCATCGATCGGATTCTCGGCCTACGCTCCGGCTGTGGGGCCTGTGCTCGGAGTCGTTCTCGGCGTCGTTCTCGTCGTCGGCGCGGCGGTCGCCGTCGCCCTGGCAAGCCGTCGCGCCCGCGCGGCGCTCGCGCACGAGCTCGCGATCCTGCGGGGTGCGTTCAGCTCCGCGAGCACGGTCGTCCGATTGGTCGCGGCCTCGACCATCGTGGTCGCGGCACATGTGGGAACCTTCGTCGTGGCGTGCGCGGCGGTGGGCGTCGACGCGACTCCCGGGCAGATTACGGCAGCGGCCGTTCTCGCGGTGCTGGCGTCCGCCATCCCGCTGAGCATCGGCGGATGGGGTCCTCGCGAGGGCGTCGCCTCGTGGGCGTTCGCCGTCGCGGGGCTCGGCGCGGCGACCGGCATCGCCGCTTCGACCACGTACGGCGTGCTCGCGATGATCGCCGTCGCCCCCGGTGCGCTCGTGCTCGCGGCATCCTTCCACCGTCGTCGCCGCGGCGTGGCGTCGATCGATGCCGGCGGGTGGACGCGATGACCCTGCCCTACGTCACTCTGAGCTGCGCGATGTCGATCGACGGCTATCTGGACAGCGCCGTTCCCCGTCGCCTTGCGATGTCGAACTCCGAGGATTTCGACCGGGTGGATCAGCTGCGCGCGGACAGCGACGCGATCATGGTCGGCGCATCCACGGTCCGCCGCGACAACCCGCGCCTGCTCGTGCGCAGCGAAGAGCGGCGGCTGCTTCGCCTCGCCGCGGGGCGGCCGGCGTCACCGGCGAAGGTCACGATCACCGCCACCGGCGACCTCCCCGTGGAGTCGTCGTTCTTCACCGTCGGCGATGGCGACAAGCTCGTCTACTGCCCGCGGGGAGCGCGCGAGCGGATCGCGAACCGGCTGAGCGGCGCAGCCACGGTGGTCGGGCTGGGTGAGGAGGTCACAATGAGGGATGTCGCGGCCGACCTCGCCGGCCGCGGAGTCCGGCGGCTCATGGTCGAGGGAGGTGGCCGGCTGCACACGCAGTTCCTCGTCGAAGACATCGTCGACGAGCTGCAGCTCGTGGTCGCTCCCTTCTTCGTCGGCGATTCCCGTGCACCCCGCTTCGTCGAGGCCGGCCGCTTCCCGTGGACGGCCACGAGACGTGCCCGGCTGGCCGACACCCGTCGCATCGCCGACGTGGTGCTTCTGCGCTACGCACTGTCTGACCGGTTCCCGGGAGCAGACGCCATCGACGAGCTAGGCCGGCACGGCCGGCGCCCTTCCTTCGATCGCCTCGACCAGCTCGAGGACGGCGACCCGCGCGAGAACCTCGACGGATGCGATGAGGGTGCGGGGGAGGCGTTGTCCGCGGGACCTCCCCTGCGGGACCGTGACCGCCGATCGTGACGCCCGGTTCGGGGAGGGTGACCGCCTCTCGCGCGGCGCTCGCATCTCCACGGTCGCCGCGTGCGCCGCACTCCTCGTCGTCCCTCTCGTCCCCGGTGCGCTGACGACCGGAACGCCCGCCGCATTGCTGGGCGTGCCGGCCGAGTCGTTGGCGATCGTGCTCGTGCTCCTCATCGTCGTGGCGCGGCCCGTGCGTGCGACAGCCGCGGGTGTGTTCGGGGCGGTCGTCGTGTCGGCGATCCTCGTGGCGGTGCTCGACCTCGGCTTCCGGGCGATGATCGACCGCCCGTTCAACCTCGTCGAGGACGGTGGAGCGGTGCTGAGCGCCTGGGGCGTCGTGCGGGATGCGGCCGGCACGGGCAACGCGATTCTGACGGTGCTGCTGCTCGCCGCGCTGGCGGCCGCCGCTGCCGTGGCCCTCGCACGCGCCGCGCTGCGCGTCGGGGGAGCCGCTGCGGGCGCGGGCAGACGAGGGGGGATCGCCGTGGCGGCCGTGACGGTGGCGTGGCTCGTCGGCTCGCTGGCGGGGCTCCAGGTGCTGCCGGGCACGCCCGTAGCGGCATCCCGGGTCGAGGACACCCTCATCGACTCATCGGCGCGCGCGCTCACCAGCATCCGGGATCAGCGCGCGTTCGAGCGGGCGCTCGAATCGGACCGTCTCGACGGGGTGCCGGCGCAGGAGCTGCTCGCCGCCCTCGCGGGCAAGGATGTGGTCGTCGCCTTCGTGGAGAGCTATGGACGTGTCGCCGTCGAGGACTCCGCGTTCACGGACGGCATCGCACGCGCGCTCGACGAGGGTGGCAGCCTCCTCGAGCGAGAAGGGTATTCGTCCCGGAGCGCGTTCCTCGCCTCGCCCACGTTCGGCGGCGTGAGCTGGCTCGCCCACGCGACGCTGCAGAGCGGTGTCTGGGTCGACTCACAGGCGAAGTACGACCGGCTGATGGCGGGGGACCGGCAGACCCTCAGCGGCGCGTTCGCGCGCGCCGGATGGCGGACGGTTGCGGTCGTCCCGTCCAACACGCGGCCGTGGGAGGCGGGCGCGTCGTTCTACGGCTTCGACACCGTGCTCGACTCCCGCAACATGGGCTACCGCGGCCCGGCCTTCGGATACGCGCGCATGCCCGACCAGTACACCTGGCAGGTCTTTTCCGACCGGGAGCTCGGCAACGGTCGCCAGCCGGTGATGGCCGAGATCGATCTGGTCTCGTCGCACACACCGTGGACACCCCTGCCGAGTCTGGTGCCCTGGACGCGGGTGGGGAACGGGTCGGTGTTCGCCGGCCAGGCGGCGGAAGCGGAGTCGCCGGTCATCGCGTGGGCCGACCCGGATCGAGCCCGGGTGCTCTACGGCCGCTCGGTCGAGTACGCGCTGCGCACGATCTTCTCGTTCCTGGAGACCTACGGCGACCAGGATCTCGTGCTCGTGGTGCTCGGCGACCACCAGCCCGCACGGATCGTCAGCGGCTCCGAGGCGGACGGCGATGTGCCGGTCACGATCATCTCGAAGGACCCCCAGGTCTTCGCGAGCATCGCGTCATGGCGATGGGAGGACGGACCACGCCCGTCCCCCGACGCGCCGGTGTGGCGGATGGACCGGTTCCGCGACCGGTTCGTCGAAGCGTTCAGCGGTTGAGCGTGCGGGGCGTGCGGAAGACGAGGGCGGTGGTGATGGCGAGCACCACGATGCCGATCGCTTCGAGGATGACGGTCTGCGGGACGAGCGTGAAGTCCCAGGTCTGCGAAATGCCGAACAATCCGACGGTGAGCGCGAGGACGAGCGCGAGCAGGGTGGCGATCAGGAACAGCAGGCTCAGCACGGTCGCCAGCTGAAGGAGGCGGCCGTGCAGAACCAGCATCGCGATCGCCAGAACGAGTGCCGCAACCGCGTTGAGGGTGAATGCCACGCCCAGGATGCCGCCGACGCCGTTGAAGACCAGGTAGAGGTGGATCCCGCCCGCCACGAAAAGCAGGACGGCGCTGAGGATGCGCATGATCCAGAGAACGCGCTGGTTGGTCTCAGCCATCGACTCACCCTTCGCACCACGGCGCCGCGAAGTACGCTAGCCCCGTGCATAGAATCTTCCGCACCAGCGTGGCATCGGTCTACCCCCTGTACGTCACGAAGCTCGAGAAGAAGGGGCGCTCGCAGCACGAACTCGACGAGGTGATCCAATGGCTGACCGGGTTCGATGAGCCGACGCTGAAACGACAGCTCGATGATGGTGCGACCTTCGAGGAGTTCTTCGCGGACGCGCACGTCAATCCCAAGGCCTCGCTGATCACCGGCGTGATCTGCGGCATGCGTGTCGAGCAGATCGAGGATCCCCTGATGCAGAAGATCCGCTACCTCGACAAGCTCGTCGACGAGCTCGCGCGCGGCAAGGCGATGGAGAAGGTCCTGCGGCAGGCCTGAATCATGAAGCGGGTCGTGATCGTCGGCAAGGGTGGCCCCGAACAGCTGCAGGTGCGAGAGGCGCCCGACACCGAGCCGAAGCACGGTGAGGTGCGGATCCGGGTTCGGGCCAGCGGCATCAACTTCGCCGACATCCTGGCGCGCAAGGGTCTTTATCCCGATGCCCCGCGCCTCCCGGCTGTGGTCGGCTACGAGGTCTCCGGCGTGGTGGATCGGGTCGGCGCCGGGGTCGGCGACGCCTTGACGGGCGAGGAGGTCGTGGCTCTGACGCGCTTCGGGGGCTACTCCGACGTCATCTCGGTGCCGGCGGGCCAGGTCTTCCGCAAGCCCGCTGCGCTCTCGCACGAGCAGGCGGCGTCCCTTCCGGTGGCGTACCTCACGGCATGGCAGCTCCTGGTGGTCATGGGTTCGCTCAAGCCTGGCGAAACAGTGCTGATCCACAACGCCGGGGGCGGCGTCGGGCTGGCCGCGATCGACGTCGCGAACCATCTCGGGGCGACGATCTACGGCACTGCAAGCGCCGCCAAGCACGCGTTCCTGCTCGAACGCGGCGTGCACGAGGCCATCGACTACAGGACGACGGACTGGGCCGTCGAGGTGGACCGACTGACCGGTGGCAGGGGAGTGTCGCTCATCATCGATCCTCTGGGCGGGAAGAACGCGAAGAAGAGCTACAACGCCCTCCGTTCGGGCGGCAGGCTCGGGATGTTCGGGATCTCCGCCGCGACTGCCTCCAGACTGCCCGGGCCGCTGGGACTGGGGCGGGTCGCGCTCGGAATGCCGTTCTTCCATCCGGTGTCGCTGATGAATTCGAACCGATCGGTCTTCGGCGTGAACCTCGGGCACATGTGGCACGAGACCGGCATGATCGCGGGCTGGATGCAAGCCCTGCTCGATGGCGTGGCGGAGGGGTGGGTGCGTCCCCATGTGGACCGGACGTTCCCGCTCGCGGATGCCGGAGCCGCACACACATACATCGAGGAGCGCAGGAACACCGGCAAGGTCGTTCTGACCACCACCTGACACCGCCCCGCCCCGAGATCGGCGATCCGAACGTCCGGGCTGTCGAAAACCCTGGCGGGGTGCGCCGCGCGCACCCTATGGTGTGCGAGAAGGCTCTCCTCCGGCACCCCGAGTTCCCTCGCAGCTCCACCACCGCAGCCTCACCTCGCCCTTCGGCGCCCCCACAGAAAGAAGTCGCATGTCTGAGAGCAAGCCCACCATCGTCCTCGTCCACGGAGCATGGGCCGACGCGTCCAGCTGGGACGCCGTGACCAGGTCCCTGCAGTCGCAGGGATACACCGTTCTCGCACCGCCGAATGAGCTGCGCGGCCTGCAGTCGGACGCCGCCTACGTCGCGTCCTTCCTCGCCCAGCGCACGACCGGGCCGGTGGTGCTCGTCGGGCACTCCTACGGCGGCGCGGTCATCACGAATGCCGGTGCACGAGGCGGCGACGTGAAAGCCCTGGTCTACGTGGACGCGTTCATCCCCGACGAGGGGGACACCGTGGTGAGCCTTCTCGCCGGTTCGGGGTCGGCGCTCGACGTGGCGGACCCGACGACCGTGCTCGATGTCGCGGGCTACCCCGGCGCGCCGGAGGGCGCCGCCGAGGCCTTCCTCAAACCCGACACCGTGCACACCGCCTTCGCGCAAGACCTGCCCGAGGCGGACCGCTGGACCATCGTGGCGACGCAGCGACCGGCATCCTTCGTGGCGAACGTCACCCCCTCGGGCGCCCCGGCGTGGAAGACCATCCCCAGCTGGGCGGTGCTGGGCACCGACGACCTGGTCATCCCCATCGGCCTGCAGCGCCGGATGGCCGAGCGCGCCGGCGCCACGATCAGCGAGGTCGCCGCCTCCCACGTGTCGATGGTGTCGCAGCCCGAGGCGACCCTCGCGGCGATCCAGGCGGCCGTGGACGCGATCGGCTGACCGGAGGCGCCGGCAGGGCGCGGCCGGCCTCGCCCTAGGGGAAGATGACGCGTCGGCGCTCCTGCGGGTCGACGAGGATGTCCACGAGGTCCGTGCGCTGCTCGATCGACCCGAGCCCTCGCGGCAGTCCGCGGACGTCCTCGTCGCTCACCGCATCGAGCAGGCTCGCCTCGATCGACGGTTCCGGATGCAGGAACGGGCGATCCCAGAACGGGATGGTCGCGTTCGGGATGTCGGTCAGCCCGGCGTCGTTCTGCATCCGCAGCAGAAGCTGCAGTCCCTCGGCGAGAGCACTCTGGCGGTCCTGCCAGCCGGCCGCCGTCTGCACGCGGTCGATGATCGGGCCGAGCTCGCTCGCGCACGGCAGCCGGTCGAAGAGGGTGCCGAACCACTTCGGGTAGGGCGGGAAGCGCCGCTCCAGCAGGAATGCCAGGTGCATCACCACCTGGGTGAGCCGTGCGGCGATGATCCGCGAGCCTCGTTCGTCGCCGACATCGCCGGCGCGGCCCATCAGCGGCATCTCCTGCTCGAGGCGGATCCAATCGGCGGCGAGGACGTAGCGCCACACGTCATCCGGATACCACTCCAGCGTTCGCCGCGCGGCGCTGATCTCTCCGATCTCATCGGTGAAGAGCGGGCCGGCGGTCACCTCGAGCACGGCTTGACCGGACACAGCCAGCCAGTCCCGCGGGGACGCCCCGTCGCGAGGATCGAAGCCGAGGTGCGCGATCAGGAAGTCGTGCGCCGAGCTCACATCGACGTGATGCCGTTGAGCGCTCCGCCCCGTGAACGCGAACCTCACGGGCAGATCACGGAACTCCGGCGGCAGCGATCGTTCCAGCTCCTCGTCGACGGCGACGACGTCGCCCGGTGGAACGAGCAGATTCAGACGCAGCCCCCAGTCGTGATCTCGCGAGGTCTCGTCATCGAGCCCCAGCACGTCAGAGCCCGCTCCCAGTCGTCCTGCCGCGTGCGGCATGCCGGGAAATCGCTCGAGGAGGAGCGGTCTCACGACCTCCAGGTAGTAGGCGCGGGCGACCTCCACGCCATTCCCGCCGCTCATGCGCTCAGCATGCCATCCGCCCGCATCGCGGGCCAGGGCGGTGTGCGGCGCTCCTGGCACTAGGGTGCGATCGGCTCCCGGATCAGCTCGGCCACCGCCAGCACGAGTTCCGGTCCGTGGCCGGGCCGTCGATGGAAAGTTTTCGCCACACAGCTGCGGGTGGCAGAGCGGCTGAAAGGATGCAAGGGGTACCGCCAGCCCTCGTTGAACCCGCGCGCGCACGCGGGGGCTGGCAGAAAGGAAGTTTTCGGTGAAGGTAGCGGTGGTCGGAAGCATCAATCTGGACGTCGTCGCCCGGGTCCCGCACATCCCCGCACCGGGGGAGACGCTCCTTGCCCGCAGCTCGTCGCGCGGCGGCGGTGGGAAGGGGGCCAATCAGGCGGTTGCCGCGGCCCGGGCCGGCGGCGCACTCGTCGCGTTCATCGGCTCGGTGGGCGAGGACGGCGACGGGCAGGCGCTCCGCGCCGCGCTGCAGCGGGACGGGATCGACGTTACGGGGCTGGAGTCCATCGGCGCGGCCACAGGCGTTGCGCTGATCTCGGTCGCCGACGACGGCGAGAACGCGATCGTCGTGATCTCCGGCGCCAATGCCGTGGATGCGCCCCTGTCGGGGCGTCAACGGGCGCTGATCTCGACCGCCGACGTTCTCGTCGCACAGCTGGAGATTCCACCGACTCGGGTGCTGCAGGCGTCGGGCCTGCGAAAGCCCGGTGCGCTGTTCGTGCTCAACGCCTCCCCGTCATCGCCTCTCGCCGAGGAGGGTGTGGCGCGCACGCTCCTCTCCGCGGTCGACGTCGTCGTGGTGAACGAGCACGAGCTGCGCGACATTGCGCGAACCCAGACGGGGACGGTGGATGCCGCGATCGACCAACTGGCGGAGCGCGTCGGCGCTCTCGTCGTGACGCTCGGGGCGGACGGATCGATCATCGCGGTGGGTGCGGAGCGCAGGAGCGTTCCCGCGTTCCCCGTCGAGCCGGTCGACACGACGGGCGCCGGCGATACGTATTGCGGCGTGCTGGCCGCGCACCTTGCGGCCGGGCAGGGCCCGCTCACGATCGACGGGATCGCGGAAGCAGCGCGCCTCGCCGGTGCGGCGGCCGCCCTCGCCGTAGGAAAGGCGGGCGCGCAGGCGTCCGTCCCGACGGCGGAGGAAGTGGACGACCTGCTCGCGGGGGCATCCTGAGCGACGACTTCGATCCGCTTGTCCCGCGCGGCATCGGTCGCTGACGGGACGGTTCTCTACATCCCTTCGTGTACCACTCGGCGGGCCGCATCCCTTCGTGTACCACTCGGTGGGCCGGAGCCTTGCCTCCCCTCGCGAGCGACGGTTAGCGTCCAGGCGCCGGATGGCCGAACCGATCCATCGAATGGATAGGGCCGGCCGGCCCACCCCACGGGTGGACTCGGGCGCGCGGTGGCACGCCGGAGACGAGATCGAGGACGATCAAGGAGTCGAGGATGCGCAGACGTCTGATGAAGAGGATGGGGACCGTGGGGCTCGGGGCGCTGGTGGTGCTGGCGCTCACGGCCCCACCCGCCTACGGCCTTGCAAGGCCCACCGAAGCCGTCCCGCCCGCGGGGCTGACGGGTCTGGAACCGACGGGCGCCGACATGCCGACGGTCGGCGGCAACCTCGGCAACCAGCACTACTCCGGGCTGACGCAGATCGGCAAGGACAATCTCGATCAACTGGCCCCCGCGTGGCGCACCCACGTCTCCGCCGTCGCGCCCGCGAGCGATGATGTCGGGCAGCAGACGACCCCCATCGTCGTGGACGGCGTCATCTACCTCGACACGCCGAGCGGTGGGGTGATCGCGGTGGACGGCGCCAGCGGTGATCCCGTCTGGAAGTGGGAGAACGACGTCTACGGCCTGTCCGGCACGCGGCGCGGCGTCTCGGCCGGCGACGGGAAGATCTTCACGCTCGCGGGCGGCAACCGCGTCGTCGCGCTGGACGACGCCACGGGGGCAGAGGTCTGGGCCGTGCCGGCTGCCGGCCCGAACGGCGAGGACCTCGGACGCGTCGGCAAGGTCGCGACCGTGTACTACGACGGCATCGTCTACGCCCACGCGGCCGACGGCGACCGCGGCGCGGTCGTCGCGCTCGACGCGAGCGACGGATCGTACCTGTGGCACTTCTTCGGCGGACCGAAGCGCGGCCAGGTATTCACCGGCGTCGACGGCGTGCCGTTCGACGCCTCTGCGACCTGGGGTCCCGTGCTCCCCGACGGCACGGACTGCGCCGAGGAGGGCGGGGCGACGTCGTGGATCCACGGCGCCGTGGACCCCGAGCTGAACATGTACTACATGACCTTCGGCAACGCCCGCAGCTGCACCTCATCGCAGAACGGGTCGCTGCGGCCGGGAGACAACCTCTTCTCGAGCACGATGGTCGCCGTCGACGCCTCGAGCGGCGAGTACAAGTGGCACTACCAGTCCATCCACCACGACGTGTGGGACATGGACAACGTGCACCCGCCGACCCTCGCCGACATCGAGGTCGAGGGCGCCGAACGGAAGGTCGTCTTCTACGGCAGCAAGTCGGGTCACCAGTTCGTGCTCGATCGCACCAACGGCGAGCCCGTCCTGCCCGTCACCGAGAAGCCGATGATCACCGACTCGCGGCAGGCGCACTCGCCGACGCAGCCCTTCCCCGAGAGCCGCCTCCTGCCGGAGTGCGTGGTGTGGGAGAAGCTCGACCAGGAGAACATCCCGGGCGACCCGTGGCGTGCCGTGCCGAACTACAACGGCTATCAGCCCGACGCGGACGGGAACCTGGTCTTCAACCCCGACAGCTACGTCGCGGCCGACGAGCCGTTCCTCACCTACCCCGAGGGCGCACCCGACCACCGCGAGGGCTGCATGTACGACCCGCAGTGGGATCTGCCGATCCTCTCGACCACCAGCCAGAACGGCGGGGCCGACTGGTCGAACAACGCGTACAGCCACAGCACGAACCTCGTCTACTACCCATACGGCACGAATCCGGTGGCGCACTGGAACGGGGCGGCCGCCAACGGTCAGCGCGCGATCGGGCAGTACCAGACCGGCGGAATCCTCGCCTATGACGCGTCGACCGGCGAGGTGGCATGGAAGAACCACCTCGGCACCGACATGTCGCACGGTCAGGGACCGCTGGTCACGGCATCCGACCTGCTCTTCGTCGGGCAGATCGACGGGCGTGCGCTGGCGATGGATGCCGGCACCGGCGATGTGCTGTGGGAGTTCCAGACGGGCTTCGGGATCGCAGCCGCACCGGTGACCTACGAGGTCGGCGGCGAGCAGTATGTCGCGGTCTTCGCCGCGGGCTCCACCAACCCCTACGGCGGATCGGTGACGCAGGGCGACTCGCTGTGGGCGTTCAAGCTCGGCGGTTCGTACACCACGGAATCGGGCAGCCAGGAGGGACCGGACACGGCGCCCCTCTCGATCCGTCGCCCGGTCAGCGGTGCCGCGGTCGAGGGTGCGACGGTGGGCAACACCGTCCTCCTCGCCCGGAGCAGCCGAACCGCCGACACAGCGGTCGCGCGGGACGCGACCACCCAGAGCTCGATGCAGCCGACCCACCTGCGGGTGCCCGTGGGGACGACGGTGACCTTCCGAAACCCGGGTGCGGAGACGTTCCCGAACTTCCCGAACCTGCTGCCCCACTGCGCCACGCAGTTCTTCGAGGGGGAGTTCAACGCCACGCTGCAGCCGGGGGAGAGCTACGAGCACACGTTCGATCGTGCCGGCGACTACTTCTTCAACGACTGCACAGACCCGCGGCCCACCGGAAGGATCGAGGTCTACCTCACGCCCGAGGACCAGCCGGGGTCGCTGCGGTTCACGCCGGGCACGCTGAATCTGCGATCGGAGACGGGCATCTTCACGGGTGTCGACGGCAAGGTCACGGCGCACTTCGAACTGCCGGCGGGCGCCGTGTACGACGGCGGAGCCGCACTGCTCACTCCGCTCTCGCAGACGCCGATCCCGGCCGAGAAGGTGACGGCCAACAAGAACCGGCTGATCGTGCAGTTCGAGAAGGCGGATGTCGACAACAACGTGCCCACGGGGGAGGTCAGCCTCACCGTCGTGGCGAGGGTCCTGCAGGGCGGCGTGCAGAAGCAGCTCACGTCGACCGCGACCGTGACGGTCGTGAAGTAGGCCGGTCGCCGGCATTCCCGTCCGCCTCCGTCACCGCTCCCCGCACCCGCGGGGAGCGGTCGGCGGGGGCGGGCGTCCGCGCGCCGAGCGGCCGCCGTGTCCCATTCGGCGAGACTCGACTTTGCAGAGGTCGGTTCCACGATCCAGAGTCGCAGAGGCGGTCGCGCGCACGCGCGCGGCCCCACCGCACCTACAGAGAGGCTGGCCATGGTGCCTGACAAGGACCCCGGGGAGTCGAGGGAGCCGGAAGAGCCGAGTGAGCCGGCAGAGCGCGCGGTGCCCGAGGAACTTCGCGAGTCGATCTACGGGCACACCGACACCTTCTACACGGCGCCCAAGCTGAACCAGGGGGTGCCGCCGGACCCGAGGTTCATCCGCATCCTCTCGGCCGTGGAGCTCGCGATCGGCGTCGCGCTGTTCGCCCTCCTCTTCATCGGCGTCATGTACCAGGTGGTTGGTCGCTACCTGCCCGGGATCGGCTGGGTCGGTGCCGGCGAGCTCGCCCTCCTCTCCATGGTCGCCATGACGTTCATCACGACCGGCTACCTGGTGGGTCGCAACGGGCACATCGTGATCGAAGTGTTCGACCAGCTGCTGGCCGGCACGAAGCTGTTCGTGGCGCTGCGCGTGATCTCCGCCGTCATCATGGTCGCCACGAGCTTGGCGCTCGCCTATGAGGCGTTCGTCAAGATCGAGACGGAGTGGATCCGGGCGAGCGCCGCCATGCACATCCCGCTCGGGGTGCTCTACATCTTCGCCCTCGTCGGCTTCCTCTCCGCCGCCGTGCACTCGGCGATGAAGATTCCGTATGCCAACCGCCCGGAGCACAAGCTCGACATCTCCGAGATGGAGGGCTGATCCGCGTGGATCTCTGGCTCTACATCCTGCTGCTCGTCGTCTTCCTGCTCCTCCGGGTGCCCGTCGCCTTCGCGATGATCGCGCCCAGCATGCTGTACTTCTACAGCCACGGGCTCTCGTCGGGCTACGCGATCTCGTCGATCGTGAACGGCATCAACAGCTTCCCGCTGCTCGCCGTGCCCCTGTTCATCTTCGTCGGCACGATCGCGAACCACCTCGGCATCGCAACGCGGCTGTACGACTTCGCGAAGGCGCTGCTTCCCCGGCTCCCCGGCAATCTCGCCTACGTCAATCTCGGGACCGCGATCGGCTTCTCGTGGATCAGTGGCTCAGCGCTCGCCGACGCCGCGTCCACGAGCAAGGTGCAGATCCCCCAGATGCTGAAGGCCGGCTACCCCTACGGCTTCTCGGCCGGCCTCACGGCATCCGGTTCCCTGATGAGCACGGTGATGCCGCCGAGCATCCCGGCGGTGCTCTTCGCCGCGACCGCCACGATCTCGACCGGAGCTCTTTTCGCCGGCTCGATCCTGCCGGCACTCCTCATGGCCATCGGCCTCGCGGTCTACGTCTTCATCTGGGTGCGCCTGCACCCCGAGGTCTCGACGAGCCGCCGCTTCGACGGCGCGATGCTCCGCAAGGCGACGGTCAGGGTGCTCGGCCCGATGCTGCTGCCGGTCATCATCCTCGGCGGAATCTTCAGCGGGCTGTTCACCCCGACGGAGAGCGCCGGCATCGCGGCCGCCTACATGCTCCTGCTCGGGGCGATCTACCGCACGCTGAACCTGCGGGTCTTCTGGCGCGCGGCCAAGGAGACCGTGGTCATCTCCGGCGGCATCCTGCTGATCCTCGGCGCGTCGAACCTCATGGGCAGGTGCTCGCCCGCGAGCAGGTCTCGCGCAACCTCGGAGAGTGGCTCGCGAACCTGACCGACAACCCGGTCGTCTTCCTGCTGCTGCTCAACGTGCTGCTGATCCTGCTGGGTATTTTCTTAGAGGCGCCGCCGGTCATCCTGGTGCTGGTCCCGATTCTCATGCCCATCGTGGCCGCCTACGGGATCGACCCCGTCCAGCTCGGCGTCATCATGATCCTCAACCTGATGATCGGCTCGCTGACGCCTCCGGTGGGCGCCGTGCTGTTCGTCGTCGGCTCGATCACGCGCAGACCGATGGGCGAGCTCTTCCGCGGCATCCTGCCCTTCCTCATCCCCCTCGGCGTCGTGCTGATCCTGCTGACGCTCTTCCCGCCGATCGTCACGATCGTGCCCATCCTGCTCGGCTTGATGTGACGACCCCCGGAAAGGAACACCCGTGACCAGGAAGCTCTACGTGCTGAACGGCCCGAACCTCGACATGCTCGGCCAGCGCGAGCCCGAGCTGTACGGCAGCGCGACGCTCGACGATGTGCGGGACGACTGCGCGCGCGTGGCCGGAGAACTCGACTTCGATCTCTTCTTCGCGCAGTCCAACGCCGAGCACCAGATCGTGGACTGGCTGCATGACGCGTTCCGCGAGAAGGCGACGGTGGTGATCAACCCGGCAGGGTTCAGCTTCCGCTCGGTGCCGGTTCTCGACGCGCTGCGGATGCTGGAGGCACCGATCGTCGAGATCCACATCACCAACATCCACGCCCGCGACGCCGCGCACCAGCACTCACTCGTCTCATCCGTCGCCCGCGCCGTGATCGCGGGGGCCGGCGTGTTCGGGTACGAGCTGGCGATCCGCGCGGCCGACCGCCTCACGCGGTGATCAGCGGGGGTCCAGCTCTTCGGCCCGGAACTTCGCGACATCGACCGTTTCGCCGCTGCGCGCGGCCAGGGCGGCCGCCTCGACGAGGGCGAGGGTCCGCGACGCGTCCTCGGCCGACACGAGCGGCTGGGCGGTTCCTCGGGCGACGTCGGTGAAGTGCTCGAGCTGGGCCGGGAATGCTCCGCCCGCGGGGACCGGGAGGTAGGTGCGGGAGAGCGGTGAGTGCCAGTCGGGCGACACCGACGGATCGTAGGCGTACGTCGCGAGGTTCGGCACGGACAGAGCACCGCGAGTGCCGACGAGCTGGTAGGCCGTGCCGTCGGGCACGAAGGGGAACGCCGGGGTGTCGTTCGTCGACTGGTCCCAGCCCCACGGCGAGACGCCGGCGTCGGAGGCCAGGAAGCCGCCGATCGCACCGCTTTCGAACCGGAGGTTGATCGACACCGTGTCCTCGACGTCGAGGTTCCTCGCGTGCGAGCTGACCATCGCCTGAACCTCCGCGACCTCGCCGAGGAGGTGGCGCAGCAGGTCGAGGTCGTGCACGAGGTTGATCAGCATCACGCCGCCGCCGCGCTCCCGGTGCCACGGGATCTCGGTGAAGTACGCGTCCTCCTTGCGGGCGGACCACAGGCCGCTGACGGCGACGACGTCGCCGATCACGCCCCTCTCCAATGCGCTGCGGGCCTCGGCGACCGCGGGGTGATGGCGACGATGGTGGCCCACCAGCAGGCGCGCGTCGAGCCGCGCAACGGCCTGGACGAGCCGGAGGGACTCGGCGTAGTCCACGGCAACCGGCTTCTCCAGCAGCACCGCGACGCCGGCCTCGAGGCACTGGATCGCCGTGTCGACGTGGAGGCCGCTGGGGTTCGCGATGATCACCGCATCGAGGCTCTCGGCCCGGAGCATGTCGCCGGCATCGCGATACGCCGGGCAGCCGAAGGCGGTGTCGGTGGCCGCGGGATCGGCGACGGCGCACAGCTCGGCGCGGGATGACGCCTCGATCAGCTCGACATGCTGTCGTCCCATGAAGCCGACGCCGACGATGCCCATGCGGAGGGCAGGAGGCTGTGGGCCGGTCATGCGCACCCCTCTTCTGGAGTCCGGGCGGGTGATGGACCCGAGCGTATGCCACCATGGGACGACGTGCGGGATCCGTCCCATTCAGCGGGGACACCGGGTGTCCAGCGGTCCCACGCGGCATGTTCCACTCGCCGGGACATCGCTTTGCGAACCGCACGCAGTGGGCGAGAGTCGGCACTGCCACCGGGCCGTTTCATTGACAGCGTGGTCGACGATGCCCTTGTGAACTGCAGGAACCTCGTCGACCGGATGTCGCCGTCTCGGCCACCGATTGACACATCAGCGCCCGCACCAGGACGTGCGCACAAAAGAGGAGAGTCCCATGGGCACAGCCCGCTCGACGCGCCGAGGCCGCATAGCCGCGTCGGTGCTTGCAGCAACCACCCTCGTCGTCACCGGCTGCGCCGGTGGTGGCGCCGCCCCCGAAGGCGACGCCACCGAGAGCGCCACGGCGAACGAACCCGTGACCCTCACCGTCGCGACGAGCCAGAACGAGCAGACGCCGAACTACTACTGTGGCGTCGAGCTGCTGAAGGAGCGCCTCGAGGAAGCCGATATGGGCTTCACTGTCGAGCTGTATCCGGCGAGCCAGCTCGGCCCCGATGCCGACCGCTTCCCGCTCGTGCAGGCCGGCGACATCGACATCGACCTGCAGGGCGCGTCCGCGCTCAGCTCGACGTTCGAGCCGATCGGCGTCGTCGACGCGGCCTACGCGTTCGATGACGTCGACCACGCGTTCGAGTGGATCGACGAGGGCTCGGAGGACCTCTTCGGGCAGTTCAAGGAAGCCACCGGCGTGAGCATCGTCGACGGGTGGTTCTTCGGCAACCGCACGTTCACGACGAAGGACGTCGAGGTCACGAGCCCCGACGACCTCGAGGGCGTGCCGATCCGGTTCCCGAACTCGCCGGCGTTCCTGGCGAACGCCGAGGCCCTCGGCGTCACCAATCCGGTATCCGTGGCGGTGGAAGAGGTCTACACGGCGCTGCAGCAGGGCATCGCCGTCGGCCAGGAGAACCCGATCGTCGCGACCCGCTCGTCGAGCTACGACGAGGTGCTCAACACCGCGATCCTGAACAACCACAACGTCGGCATCCACTGGATCCTGGTCAGCGACAAGACCTACGAGAAGATGAACGACGAGCAGGCCGCACTGCTCGAGGAGACGATCCACGGGATCCGCTCGGAGAACGCGGAGTGCGTCGACGAGGCCACCGAGGAGATCCTCGACGAGTACCGCGCCGACGAGAGCTTCACGGTGATCGAGCAGGAGGACATCGACATGGACGCCTTCATCGATAAGGCCGAGGCCTACTTCGAGAACTACTTCACCGGGGAGACCCTCGAGGTCTACCAGGCGATCCGGGAGATGGCCGGCTGATCGCAGCCGACGAGCGAGCGGGGTGGGTGCGAAGTTTGCACCCGCCCCGTTGCGCGTTGTGCGGTTCAGGAGTCGGGTTCGGGTTCAGAGAACTCGACCGGCACCCACTCGGCCGGCAGCGAGTCGACGGGTGAGGGTCATCGCGGCCGCGCGGACGGCGGGGGCGGCGCGCTCCGGATCCAGCTCTTCGCTCGTGCCTGTGACGGAGATCGCCGCGATCGGAACGGTGCCGGAGCCGAGGATGGGGCCGGCGATGCAGCAGCGACCGGCCGCCGACTCGCCGTGCTCCGAGGCGAACCCGCTGCGGCGGGCCTCGGCCAGCTCCGCGAGGAGCGCGGAAGCATCGCCGGTCGTGCGCGAGGGGAGCCGGCGAAGGTCGGCGTTCACGATGCGTTCGGCGACCTCGGGCGGCGTGAACGCGAGGATGGCCTTTCCGAGCGCTGTGGCAGAGCCGGGCAGTCGCGTCCCGACACGCGCCACGGGCGCCTGCGTCGGCCGGCCCCGCACGACCGAGAGGAACACCACGTCCGTTCCTTCGAGCACCGCGAGGTGGACGGTCTGACCCGTGAGGTTGCGGAGCTCGGTCATCACGGGAAGGGCGAAGTGGCGCAGCCTGCGCGGCTGCTCGACCGTCTGACCCATCTCGAACAGGCGGACGCCGAGATAGAGCTTGTCCCCTTCTCGATCGAGCAGTCGCTGCCCCACGAGGTCGTTCGCGATCCGCGACACCGTCGACTTGGGCAGGTTCGCGCGCCGGGCCAGCTCCGAGACCCCGAGCCCCTCGTCATCCTCCCCGAAGGCCTCGAAGACCGCCGTGATGCGGTCGAGGACGCTGACCGATTCGGTCCAGTCGGCGGTTCTCACGGTCGCCTATGCCGCCGTGAGGCGACGGGTCACGCTGGCGCCGGCGGCGCGGACGAGCGGCGCGACGCGTTCGGCATCCATCACCCCGCTCGGACCCGCGATCGAGATGGCGCCGAGCACGGCGGAGTCGGCCGAGAGCACCGGGCTGGCCACGGCGAGGATGCCCGGGTACGAGACCTCTCGGTCCGTGGCGATCACCGACGAGCGGATGCGGCCGAGCTCCTCCTTGAAGCGCACGGCCTCGTCGGCGACCAGCCGCGCGCTGACGCGATCCACCACGCTCTGGTCGGCGCAGAACGCGAGGTACGCCTTTCCGCTCGCCGTCGTGAGCACGGGTGAGCGCATCCCTGCGCGGGTCGGCAGCATCGGCAGCCGGCCGGCCACGGCCGCGATCGACACCATGTCCGTGCCGTGGTGGACCCACAGCCCGACCCGTTCTCCCGTGAGGTCCCAGAGGTTCCTGATCACGGGGGCGGCGGCAGCGATGAGGCGCCGGGGGAGACTGGCTCGCGCGCCCAGTTCGAACAGGCGCAGCCCGAGAGTCACCCCTTCCGCCGTGCGCTCCAGGTACCGCTGCTCGACGAGCGCGGCGACGAGTCGCGAGACGGTGGATTTCGGCAGTCCGGTGTGCGCCGCCAACTCGGTGATCGAGCTCGATCCACCCGAGTCCTGCACCGCGTCGAGGATCGCGAAGATGCGGTCGAGCACCGAGGCCGAGCGGGCGGGCGACCTGTTCCATTCGGCGAGACTCGTCATCGAGGATCCCCTTCCACCGGGTTGAATCGTCATCGATCGCCCATCTGCGATCGAACGTACTAGTTAGTACGTTTTGATGCAATGCTCGTTACGGGAACGATGCAGGCGCCAAGGACGGTGCCTACGGGAGGTGTCATGCGAACGTCGGTCGCCACGGTGTGCCTCAGCGGAACGCTCGATGAGAAGCTCGTCGCCGCGCGCGCTGCGGGGTTCGACGGTGTGGAGATCTTCGAGCCGGACCTCGTCGCGTCGCCGTACTCGCCGGAGACCATCCGCGATCGCGCGACGGAGCTCGGGCTCTCGCTCGACCTCTACCAGCCCTTCCGGGACTTCGAAGGAGTCGGCCCCGACCTGCTCGCCCAGAACCTGCGACGCGCGGGGGCGAAGTTCGCGCTCATGAACCGCTTAGGCATCGACACGATGCTGCTCTGCAGCAACGTGGGCACCGCGCGCAGCGGCGACGAGCAGCTTGCCGCCGTGCAGCTGCGCGAACTGGGTGATCTCGCGGAGCGATTCGGCGTGCGCGTGGCATACGAGGCCCTGGCCTGGGGGCGGTTCGTCGACAGCTACGAGCAGGCGGCGCGCATCGTGCGCCTGGCAGATCACCCCCGCATCGGGGTGTGCCTCGACAGCTTCCACATCCTCTCCAAGGGTCACAACCCCGAGGCGATCGAGACGATCCCGGCCGACAAGATCTTCTTCGTGCAGCTCGCCGACGCGCCGCTGCTCTCGATGGACGTGCTGTCGTGGAGCCGTCACCACCGGCTGTTCCCCGGCGAGGGCGGCTTCGACCTCGGGGCGTTCATGGGCCACCTGGCACGCACCGGATATGACGGCCCCGTCTCGCTCGAGATCTTCAACGACACCTTCCGTCAGTCCGACCCGTTGACCACCGCGATCGACGCGCGGCGGTCCCTCCGATGGCTCGAGCACGAGACGGCATCGTGGCTCGGCGCGTCCGCGGGCGGGCGCGCCGCGGGGATGGCCCCATCCGCGCTGCCCGCGGTCGATCCGCCGGCCGGACTCAGCTACGTCGAGCTGCGCCCCGACGACACCGACGACATGCGGGCGCTGCTCGCCCAGCTGGGGTTTCGCGCCCATGGTCGTCACCGCACGAAGACCGTCGAGCTGTGGTCGCAGGGCGCCGCCCGCATCGTGCTCGGCGCCCCGGGGTCCGACCGCCCGCAGCCGACCGTCGCCGGCATCGGGCTCTCCGTGCGGGATCCCTCAGCCGCCCTGCTGCGGGCGACGGAGCTCTTCGCGCCGGAGATCCCCCGCGAGGAGGGTGCCGGCGACGAGCCGCTGGTGGGCGTGCGCGCGCCCGACGGCTCGGAGGTCTTCTTCGGTGCCGCGACGGATGCCGAGCCGCGATGGGTGAGCGAGTTCGGTGCGCCCGACGGCGACGGAGTGGGCGGAATCCTCTCCGTGGATCACGTGAACCTCGCGCAGCCGTGGCAGCACTTCGACGCGGGCGTGCTCTTCTTCCACTCCGTGCTCGACCTGCGCACACAGCCGTCGATGGAGGTCGCGGCGCCCGTGGGTCTCGTGCGCAGCCAGGTGCTCAAGAGCGCGGACGGCACCGTCCGAATCGCTCTCAACCTCGTGCCATCGGGTGCCGATCGGGACGCCATCCTTCCCCAGCACATCGCGTTCGCGGCATCCGACGTCCTCGCACTGGCGCGATCGGCGAGGGCGCGGGGATTCCACCCCCTCGAGATCCCGGCCAACTACTACGACGACATCGAAGCGCGGTACGACATCGACCCTTCGCTGCTGTCCGAACTGAAGGAGCTGAACGTTCTGTACGACCGCGACGAGGCGGGGGAGTTCCTGCACTTCTACACGCGCCCGATCGGCACGGTCTTCCTCGAGGTCGTGGAGCGGCGGGGACGCTACGAGGGCTACGGGGCGCTGAACGCGCCCGTCCGCCTGGCCGCCCAGTATCAGCAGCGCGGCGAGGCCACGAAGCGGGTGCCCGCATGATCCGCCATGTCGCCGTCTTCCGGTTCTCGCCGGCGTTCACCGCAGAGCAGCGGGAGCACTGGATGTCGCTGCTGCGCGCCCTCCCCGCGCAGATCCCCGAGCTGCTCAGCATGAGCGTGGGCACCGACGTACACGGCGGACCCGCGTCGTACGAGCTCGCTCTCGTCGCGGACTTCGCCGACCTCGAGGGCCTCGAGGCCTACACGCGGCACCCGGCGCACGCCGAGGTGCTCCGCATCTCCGCACCCGTGAAGACCTCGCTCGCGACCGTCGACTTCGAGATGCCGGACGCCTCGTGACACCGGGCGAGCGGAGCACGGGCCTCTCCCCGCATCCGCCCGGCACCGGATACCTGGTCGGACTGATCGGCGAAGGCATCACCGCATCCCTCTCTCCGGCGATGCACGAGGTGGAGGCCGCCGCCCTCGGCATCGAGTACGAATACCGCATCCTCGACCTCCTGCAGCTCGGCAAGGAGGCCACGGACGTCGGCGTCCTCCTGCGCGACGCGCAGAGCGTCGGGTACGCGGCGATGAACATCACCCACCCCTGCAAGCAGCTGGTGCTCGGCATCGTCGATCAGCTCGATCCGGATGCCGAGCGCCTCGGTGCCGTCAACCTCGTCGTCTTCGACGGCGGACGCATGATCGGGTACAACACCGATTGGATGGGCTACCGCGACGGGCTGATCGCGGGGCTGCCGGGGGCGTCGTTCGAACGCGTCGTGCAGGTGGGATGCGGAGGCGCGGGTGCGGCCACCGCGTACGCTCTGCTGTCGTGCGGCACCGCCCGGCTGGACCTGTCGGACGTGGACGATCGACGAGCCGAAGATCTGGCGGCGCGCATGCGCCGCCTCTTCCCGGCGCAGACGATCGCCACCGTGCCCACCGACGGGCTCGCCGGAGCCATCGCGCACGCGGAGGGAGTCGTGCACGCCACGCCGCTGGGGATGCTGCACCACCAGGGGGTCGCGTTCGACGTCGGTCTGCTGCCGCCGGGCTCGTGGGTCTCGGATGTGGTCTACCGGCCGCTCGAGACGGAGCTGATCCGGCAGGCCGCCGAGCGCGGCCACCCCGTGCTGGATGGAGGCCGGATGGCCGTCGGCCAGGCATACGCTAGTCTGCACATCATCACGGGCCGACGACCCGATCGCGATCGGATGGAACGGCATTTCCGCACCCTCGTCGAGGTGGAGGAG
Organism: Micromonospora sp. DT81.3; assembly: GCF_049847225.1. Lineage (NCBI taxonomy): Bacteria > Bacillati > Actinomycetota > Actinomycetes > Micromonosporales > Micromonosporaceae > Micromonospora > Micromonospora sp. DT81.3. Next base: position 763,284 of record NZ_JBNCNY010000001.1, on the reverse strand, counting down.
CGGTCGGGAAGACCGGGATGACGGGCTGCGTACGCCCGGATCCCGCCTCGGCGCCGGCGATGATGCGAGAGTGCGGGGCGCACGGCGGCGGAGGGAGCCCCCGATGACCGATCGGCTGAGCGAGGCCAGCGACATCGGGCAGACAAGACGCGCTGCGCGCACCCGCGAGGACATCCTCGAGGTGGCGACGGCGGAGTTCGCCGCGAACGGATACGCGGGCGCCCGGGTCGATGAGATCGCCGCACGCACGCGGACGACGAAGCGGATGATCTACTACTACTTCGGGTCGAAGGAAGGTCTCTACCTCACCGTGCTGGAACGGGTCTATGCGCAGATCCGCCGCGTCGAGCGCGGCATCCAGATCGACGAGCTCTCGCCGGAGGATGCCCTCCGCAGGCTCGCGGAGGCGACGTACGACCACCACACCACGCACGAGGAGTTCATCCAGCTCGTCAGCATCGAGAACATCCACCGCGCGGAGCATCTGCGGCGTTCCGAGACGATCCTGCGGGAGAACGCGACGGCCATCACGGTGCTCGAGCAGGTCATCGATCGGGGAGTGCGGGACGGCGTCTTCCGGGACGACATCGACGCCCTCGACGTGCACATGATGATCAGCGCCTACGCGTGCTTCCATGTCGCGAACCGGCATACCTTCGCCGCGATCTTCAAGAGGGACATGCTCGAGCCGGCGCTGCAGCACTCGCACCGTCGGCTCATCGGAGACATGATCGTGGCGACGATGACGGATCGGCCTACCGACCTCGGTTCGCACTGAGACGGCACTCCACACTGTGCGCGGCCTCGCGGACCGCCGATGCCGCACGCGCCGGATCGAATCGCTCAGTAGGCCCTCGCAGTCCGAGCGCCGCGATCGCACCCCACGACGGGAAGACCACGGGGCTCGCGACACCCGCGATGTCGTGACCGGACTCCACGCTCTCGAGGGCGACCCCCGTGCGCTGGATCTCGGCCAGCTCGCGCTTCAGCCGCCCCAGCTCGGCCGTCGCGTCGGGTGCCCACTCTGTCGGCATCCCAGGGAGGATCTTCTCGATCTCGTTGGCGGGCGAATGGGCGAGCAGCACCTTCCCGAGAGCGGTCGCGTGGAGGGGAGCACGTTCGCCGATGCGCGAGGCGGATGGAGCGGGCGCTCGCGCGCGCATGACCGCGATGCACATCATCTCCGCCCCGTCGCGTATGGCGAGCTGCACCGATTCGCCGGTCGCGTTGCGGAGCTCCGCCATGACGGGGAGGGCCGCGATCCGCAGCTCCTGCGGCATCTCCGCGAGCTGGCCGAGTTCGAACAGCCGCAGGCCCAGGTGGATGAGGGCTCCGTCCCGCTCGAGGTAGCGCTGACGCACCAGGCCGGCGACGATGCGGGAAACGGTGGACTTGGGCAGGCCAGCGCGCAGTGCGAGCTCGGAGATGCCGAGACCGCGATCATCGCCATCGAAGGCCTCGAAGACGGCCGTGATCCGGTCGAGGACTCCGAGCGCGTCGGGAGCGGCATCCGTCATGCCACCTGCAGCGCCAGCCGGTGCGTCAGCGCCAGAGCGGCACGGCGCACCAGCGGCACCATCCGCTCCGCATCCATGTCGGCGACCGGCCCCGCCACCGAGATCGCCGCGACCGGCTGGTGCTCCGGAGAGAGGATGGGGCTGGCCACGCCGACCACGCCGGGGAACGTCTGACAGCGATCGATCGCGACCGACGATGTGCGTACTTCCGCGAGCTCGCGCTCGAGAGCGTGGCGGGCCCGCGGGTCGAGCCCCGTCGTGATCCTGCGCAGCACGGACTCCTCCGTGGTGAACGCCAGCACGGCCTTGCCGAGGGCCGTCGTCGCCGAGGGGACGCGAACGCCCGCGCGCGAGGGCGCGGGTCGGAGCCGGCCTCGAACGGAGATCACTGAGAGCATGTCGCGTCCGTCGCGCACGGCCACGTTCAGGTGCTCGCCGGTGGCGTTGAACAGCTCCGCCAGCACCGGAAGGGCGGCGACGGTCAGGCGGCGAGGGGTGCTCGTGCGCGCACCGAGTTCGAAGAGGCGCAGCCCGATCCCCACGCCGTCGTCGGTCCGCGAGAGGTAGCGCTGGCGCACGAGATCGGCGACCAGGCGCGAGACGGTGGACTTCGGGATGCCCGTCGCACGCGCGATCTGCGTGATCGTCGTCGAGCCGTGCGACTCGCGAACCGCCTCGAGGACGGCGATGATCCGGTCGAGCACGGACACCGGCTCGCTCCATTGAGCGGTTCGCATGAGTGCAGTATGCGGGGGCGTTCGGGCAACGGCAAGGAAACGCAGAGCCGATGCCGCATCCGTCCCATCCAGTGGAACCGGCGGCATCGGGACGTGTCCTTCTGGGCGGACGAATCATCTCTGTCGTGGGAGGATGCGTCTCGTTCTGGGCCCGACGAATGGGCCCGGAACCGGCGATGCCGGCCCCGGGCCCCTCATGACTCGCCGTGACGCGGGAAAGATCAGGCCGCGCAGAAGGGCTTGATGCCCATGGCGCTCTCCAGGCCCTCCATCACGTGCCGCTTGAAGAACTCGTCGCCCGGCAACGGAGCGGCGGTCCAGGCCGCGGCGTCGTGGCCGAGCGTGGTCAGCCACGCCTTGCCGCCGTCGTAGTACTGGCACCAGCTCACGGGGTGCGATTCGCCGTGGCCGGCGACGGTGGCCTCGCTCGTGGCCCGGTCGACCTCGAGCAGCACGTTGACGAAGCTCGGGTAGGGCGTCAGGTTGTACCACTCGTCCTTGAACGCCCACGTCTCGGGCAGGAAGGAGGTCGACACGTCCCTGCCGTTGATCGTCTCGACCGTTCCGTCGCGATTGGGGCCGTGGTTGTAGAAGTTCGCGCCGCCCAGCAGGCCCTCGTAGTACTCCCAGTGGTATTCGGCACCGAATGCGTTGTGGATGCCGACGAAACCGCCGCCGCCGCGGACGTACTGCATCAGGTTCGTCTGAGCCGTGTCGTCGAGGGTGTCGCGGTTGGAGCTGAGGAAGACGACGGCCTGGTAGTTGTTCAGCCGCGAGAACGAGGCGAGGTCCTCGGTGTAGTCGACGGCGATGCCGCGCTCTTCCGCCCACGCCTTGAGACCGGCCTGCGCGACGTTGTCGGCGTTCAGCGGCGGGTTGAGCCCCGGCGCCAGCGGTGTGCCGAGATGGGCGTGGCGCGGACCCGCCGTGCGGCTCCAGATGAGGATGCGCTTCTGCTCACCCTCCACCCAGCCGTTGCCCCACTCGTTGTAGCACGCGGGGTCGAGGCCGCGGCAGACGCCGTAGTCCTTGATCTCGTCCAGATAGATCTGGCTGGCCGTCGCCGGCTGTCCACCCAGCCCGTTGCCGTTGCCATTCCCGTTGCCGGCGGCCGTTCCCGCAAGCATCATTCCTGCGCCGAGCGCTGCCGCGGCGACGAGGCCGACGGCGGAGCGTATTGACGATCTCACGTGATCTCCTTCGATCGTTCCTGGTGTGGCTCGGCAGTGCCGGGGCGACATCCTCCGGTGCGGCGATGCGGTCTGCGGTACCCGACCGAGCGGCGGGGGTGCATTCGACCCCCGGCTGGTGCGAATCTAAGCGGGGGCAGGAGGGCGATCAACGGCCGTTCCACCCAGTAAGCCGATCTCCCGTGCCGGGGTGGAACGCCCGCGGTCGGTGTTTTCGTACGACCCCGCCTCACGGGTTTCCGACGACGTGTCGGATGGGCGCGCCGCCGTTCGTAGTAAGGGTGAGAGGTCGCCCGCGGGGCGGCCCAGAGGAGGATGCCCATCATGAAGCTCGTCACCAACACGCAGATCACCGTCGACGGCGTGATGCAGGCCAACGGGGGCAACAACCCGACGCTCGACCCCGGATTCGACCGCGGTGGCTGGGCCCTGCCGGTGGGGGATGAGGAGTCTACCGGCTACATCGGCGAGTGCTATCAGCGGGCGGACGCGTTCCTGTTCGGCCGGCGCACCTACGAGCTCTTCGCCGGGTACTGGGGGGTGCGGGACGACTTCGACAACCCGTTCGTGAGCGCCCTGAACTCACGACCCAAGTTCGTCGCATCGAACACTCTCACCGACCCGCAGTGGGCCGACACGACGGTGCTCTCCGGAGACCTCGAGTCCGGCATCCGTGCGCTGAAGGAGAAGCCGGGCGGCGAGCTGCAGGTGCACGGCAGCGGCCGGCTCATCCGCTGGCTGCTCGAACGCGAACTCGTCGATGAGATGACGCTGATCGTGTGCCCCGTGATCGTCGGTGCCGGCACGCGTCTGTTTCCCGAGGCGGGCAAGGACTTCTCGCTCGAACTGGTGGATTCGCGCCGGTTCGCGACCGGCATCCTCGCACAGACCTACCGCCCCGCCGGTCGTCCCCGGTATGCATAGCGGTACGATCCACAACCACGTCCCGAAAGGTGCGAGATGCAGTATCTGGTATCCGTGATCGATGACAAGACGAACTCCGGCACGGCGGAGGAGATGGTGGCGATCGACGACTTCAACGACCGCCTTCGAGCCGGCGGTCACTGGGTGTTCGCCGGCGGCCTCGCAGACCCGAGCACGGCGACGGTCATCGACGGACGCGGCGAGGAGCCCGTGTTCACGGACGGCCCCTTCCTGGAGTCGAAGGAGCACATGGCCGGCTTCTGGATCATCGACGCCCCCGACCTCGACGTCGCACTCGCGCTCATGACGGATGGCTCCAGGGCGTGCAATCGGCGGGTCGAGGTGCGCCCGTTCCTGGGGGTGGGGGCCTGATCGACGCGCGCGACGCGATCACCCGAGTCCACCATCAGGAGTGGGCCCGGGTGGTCGCCTCGCTCGCCAAGCGCTTCGGCGATCTCGACATCGCCGAAGAGGCGGCGGCCGAGGCCTTCGCGACCGCCGTCGAGCGGTGGCCGGTCGACGGCGTTCCGCCCAATCCCGGTGCGTGGCTCACCACGACCGCGCACCGCAAGGCCATCGACAGGATCCGGCGCGAGAGCCGGCGCGACGAGAAACATCGGGAGGCGCTGATGCTCTCCGACCGAGAGCCGCCCGAGCCGCTCGGGGTCATCGACGACGACCGTCTGCGGCTCATGTTCACCTGCGCTCATCCGGCGCTGGCGATGGAGGCGCGGGTGGCGCTCACGCTGCGCATGGTGGGTGGTCTGACGGTGCCGGAGATCGCCGCCGCCTTCCTCGTGCAGGAGGGCACCATCGGGCAGCGGATCACCCGGGCCAAGCGCAAGATCGCGGCCGCCCGCATCCCCTACAGGGTGCCGGCCGCTCGTGATCTGCCGCTGCGCATCAGCGGGGTGCTCGCGGTGCTGTACCTCATCTTCAACGAGGGCTACCTCGCCACCGGCCCGGGTGAGGACCCCGTGCGTCCCGACCTCACGGCCGAGGCGATCCGGCTCGCTCGCCTGATCCGCACGCTGCTGCCCGAGGACGGCGAGGCGGCCGGCCTGCTGGCCCTCATGCTTCTCATCGAGGCTCGTCGCCCGGCGCGGATCTCGCCCGAGGGGGAGCTGGTTGCCCTCGGCGACCAGGACCGCGACGCATGGGATCGCGCGCTGATCGAGGAGGGCCATACCCTCGTGCGCGAGCGCCTGGGTGCGGGGGTGGCTCCCGGGCGGTACCAGCTGCTGGCCGCGATCAACGCGGTGCACACCGACGCGCGGGATGCCCGCGCCACCGACTGGTCGCAGGTACTCGCCCTCTACGACCGGATGGTCCGCCTCGACCCGTCACCGATCGTCGCTCTCAACAGGGCGATCGCGATCGCGGAGCTGCGGGGTTCGCAGGAGGGGCTCGCTGAGATCGACCGCCTCGGTGACGCGCTGAACGGGTACCACGCGCTGCACGCCGCCCGCGCGGAGCTGCTGCGCAGACTGGGGCGCGACGGCGAGTCGCGCACCGCCTACGACAGGGCCATCGCGCTCACCGGCAACACCGCCGAGATCGCGTATCTCGCGCGCCGCAGGGACGAGCTCGGCTAGGGCTTGCACCCGGTGGGGACATCGGTGCCCTGTACCTGACGCTGCCTGGCCCGCGCAGCGCGCCCGCGCTGCAGTTCTTGCCGCGCGCCGCGCAAACCTGAGCCGCGTGTGGCAGGAAATGCAACGGGAGCCGTGACCGCACATTCCTCACCGGACCGCGCTCGGCCCTGAGTACCCACGCGGCGCCGGTCCAAAAAGAGCGCTTATCCCACCTCGGCCACCTCCGCGTCTACCCCTTGCTCCGCCTTTCTGAACTCGGATAGACCCGGGACTCCACACCGCAGCGGTCCGACGATGGAACGCCGCGGCCCATCCCCACATCGATTGGGCTTCAATGAAGAAATCTACGAGCGTGTTCGCGGGAAGCACCCGCGCACGCGTCCTGGTCGGAGTAGCGGCAGCCGCTCTCACGATCAGCGTTCTACCGGCGCAGGCCGCCTTTGCGCAGGATCCTGCGTGGATGAACACAGCGCTGTCTCCGGATGAGCGCGCAGCGCTCGTCCTGCAGGAGATGACGCTGGAGGAGAAGGTCGAGCTGATGACGGGGGACCAGGGCGAAGCCCCGTCCGCCTTCTACAACGGCCCGATCGACCGGTTGGGCATCCCCGAACTTCGAATGGCGGATGCCACCGCGGGTATCGCATCCCGCGGATGGACGCTGCCCGGGACAGGGGACACAGCGACGGCGCTCCCGGCCAACCAGGCGCTGGCCGCCACCTGGGACCCGGACCGCGCTCGTGATTACGCGGGCGTGGTCGCGGACGAGGCCCGCCAGACGGGCCACGAGATGCTCCTGGGACCCAACTCGGACCCGACCCGCAACCCGTTCTGGGGTCGCCAGGCCGAGACGGCGAGCGAGGACCCGGACCTCAATTCCTCGATGGTCGTGCCGTTCGTGCAGACGGTGCAGGAGCGGAACGTCATCGCCAACCTGAAGCACTACACCGGCTACACGCAGGAGGTGAACCGAGGGCTCGGCCAGAACTCGATCATCGACGAGCGGGCGCTTCACGAGGTGCACACGTACGCGTACGAGAACGCGATTCGCGAGGCCGACCTCGGGTCGGTCATGTGCTCGTTCAACAAGATCAACGGCGTGTACGCCTGTGAAGACGAGTACGCGCTCGACACGGTGCTGCGCGATCAGCTGGGCTTCACCGGGTTCGTGATCACGGACTTCGGCGCCATCCACTCCACAGTCCCCTCCATCGTCGCCGGCACCGACATGGAGACCGGCACGGCCGCCTTCTACGACGGCGCACTGCTTGCCGCGGTGCAGTCCGGCGAGGTGCCGGTGTCGCTGGTCGATCGGTCGGTGCTGCGCATCCTGCGCACGATGTTCGCCATCGGGGTCTTCGACAACGACTACACCCCCACGGCGATTCCGGTCGAGGAGCACGGGGCGATCGCCCGCGAGGTGGAGGAGGATGCGATCACCCTGCTGCAGAACGAGGACGGTGTGCTGCCCCTGGACCCGGCTGTCGGCTCGGTCGCGGTGATCGGTGGCGACGCCAACATTCCCTCGGCGCTCTCCGGCTCGGCATACGTTCAGCCGACGTACACCGTGTCCCTTGTCGATGCGCTCACCGCTCGCGGTGCGGCGACTGGCGCCGAGGTGCGCTACGAGCCTGGCAATGACCCGGTCACCCCTGCCAACATGATCGAGACGGCGGATATGACGGCCGTACCCTCTTCGGTGCTTCGGCCCGAGGTCGGGGACGGTAACGGTCTCACCGCGCGCTACTACCCGACTGCCGATTGGAGCGGCCCGGCCGGTGTGGAGCGTACAGAGCGGCAGGTCGCGTACGACGTCGGGTTCCTCGGTGGCGGGCCGGCCTTCGCCAGCCTGTACGCGTCTCAAGTCGAGCCCACGCCGTCACTCGGCGGTCCCGCCGGGGGCGGGGATCAGTCGGTGCGCTACACCGGCACGCTCGCGCCCCCGACCAGTGGCACGTACGTGCTGGGCGCCACCGGCTGGGGTGACGCGCGCGTTTACATGAACGACGAGTTGATCATCGATATGACGGGCGAGAACGGTCGTCGCGACGTGCGCTCGGCACCTCTGGAGCTGACGGCCGGCGAAGAGTACGACCTGCGGGTGGAGTACTCGCAGACACGTCCTCTGGTGGGTCTTCAGCCGGGCACGTTCCTGCTGCAGTGGTCAACGCCGGAAGGCGCCCTGTCGCCGTCCGCGCAACTCGCGGTCGAGGCGGCGGCGAGTTCCGACGTCGCGGTGGTGTACGTGCGCACGCTCGAGGGTGAGGAGCGCGACCGTGTCTCCTTGAAGCTCCCTCAGAGCGCCGACCAGCTCATCAGTGCTGTCACTGCGGTCAACCCGAACACCGTCGTCGTGCTCGCGACCGGCGGAGGCGTGACCATGCCATGGCTCGACCAGGCCCCGGCGGTGCTGCAGAGCTACTTCGGCGGACAGGAGGAGGGCAACGCGCTCACCTCGATCCTGTTCGGTGACGAGGATCCGTCCGGTCACCTCCCGATCTCGTACCCGCGCAGCGAGAGCGAACTGCCGCTCGGGGTGGAGAACCCGTGGGCGGGAATCGACAACCTGGACGTCGAGTTCTCGGAGGGTGTCAACGTCGGCTACCGCGGCTACCTCGCCGCGGGGGTGGATCCGCTGTTCGCCTTCGGGCACGGTCTGTCCTACACCGATTTCTCGGCCGACCAGGTCAAGGTCGGCAAGTCCATCCGCACCACCGGGGGAAAGGACACGGTCGATGTGCAGCTGCGTCTGGACAACGTCGGAGATCGTACGGGGACCGAGGTGGTGCAGGTGTACCTGGGCGCACTTCCCGGTGTCGATTCCCCGCCGCTCAAGCTCGCCGGCTACGCCAAGGTGGAGCTCGACGCGGGAACCGGCGAACAGGTGAAGATCACGCTGGACCGGCGGGACTTCTCGTACTGGAACTCCGACGCCGACAAGTGGGTCGTGCCGACAGGAGATGTCGCCGTCTACCTGGGGACCTCGGCGGCTGAGGTCGAGCAGGTCGGCACCGTGAAGGTGGTGGACAGCGGGATCGACAAGCGGATCCGGGCCATCCTTCTGAAGGTCATCGCCTGGCTGAAGCTGCACCCGCGGGCCGACCTCGAGGAGATCCTCCGCGCTCGCCTTGACAACGCCAACATTCCCGTCACCGAAGAAGAGATCCGCGAGCTGGTCCAGCAGGCGCGGGAGCTCATCCGAGGCTAGGAACGGCGGTTCGACGCTGAAAGCAGACGTTGCCGCCCACCGATCCACACATCGGTGGGCGGCAACGTTCCCGCACGGGGGCGTGAGAGTCTCGCCGTACGGACCGCGAAGCCGCCAGAACGGCCGTGGATGATGCGCTCCGACGCCGTTGCCGCGGCGGGTCCGCCCGGGTAGCCTGCAGCCGTGAGCGAGCGCGCCGTCCCCATCCTGCCCAGTCGCGACCTCGAGCAGACGCTCGAGTTCTACGCGTCCCTCGGATTCGAGAATCGTGGGGCCGCCCCGGACGAGTGGGATTACCTCATCGTCGGCCGGGGAGGGATCGAGCTTCACTTCGTCCGGGACGAAGACGTCGATCCCCTCGCGACGGCTGGTACGTGCTACCTGTTCGTCGATAACGCCGACGAGCTGTTCCGTGCCTGGTCCGACGTCGTCGTGGATGACCCTGAAACAGGCAGTCGGCTGATTCCACCTTCGGACACCGAGTACGGCATGCGCGAGTTCGCGCTCGTCGACCGGAGCGGGAATCTCGTTCGCGTCGGCACCGTGTCGGCGACTGCGTAGTCCACGGCGTGGGCCACAGTGGCCCATGGCGTCGTCCGCGCCGTGATTCCGCCGCTGCGCAGGCTCGCGGCGTTCAGCCGCCCGCTGTCCGCGTCGACACCGTCGTGTACCCGCCCCCGCCGGGGTAGTGCCAGGCGCCGGTGAGGGTGTTGCCGTCTTCGCTGAAGGTGCCTTCGTAGTACGCCGGCGAGCCCCTCTCGCCGCTCCAGATGGTGAGCGTGTCACCTATGATCTCGTAGGTGTAGTCGAGGGTCTCCCCTTCGGAGAACCCGTAGTACCGGGATCGGATGTCGGTGCTGGGCTCCTCGCCGTACTTGCGTTCGTGTCCGATGATCTCGAGACCTCGGTTGCCGCCCAACTCGACGTGCTGGAGGAGGAAGAAGCCGCCGGGGGTCCACTCGTAGGTGACCGTGCCCTCCGCCTCGCCCGTCACGCTCCAGGTGCCGATCAGCGGTGCGAGGCTCTGCAGGTCGGGGTTCGGCTCGGCCGGCTGCGGTGGGCCCTCGCCCGTGAAGCCCTGCTCATCCGTCATGACGCTCTCCCATCCCATCCGGTGCCCGAGTCGATGGACACTCGCGACAAGTCTGCATTCAGTGGGCCGGTGCGCGCCAGCATCCTTCGGCCCCGGCTGGGCGGATGCGGTGTACGGCTCGAGCCGGCCGTCCTGGCAGAGCTCGACGCGATCTGGCCCGGCCCCGGTCGGGAGGCACCCGCGGAGTACGCCTGGTGAACTCTCAGTGTGGGGCCCTGACTGAGCGGCCCTGAATCACGGGCGCTGACTCAGAAGTCGTAATCCGGCCATGGGGTGTGGTCGATCGGCGGAGGATCGGCCTCGATGGCCTCCAGCTCCTCCTCGGTGCGCTCGATGATCTCGAAGCGGACCGGCATGTTGGGAGTGACCAACACGGAGATGGTGCCGTGGCCGACGGTTCGGAAGTCGACGAAATCGGACCCGTCACGTGCGGCAGCGACGATGGCTTGCTTGGTCTCATCGACGTCCTGACCTGGATCCAGGAGAAATGTCTGTCCGTCGAATCGGACCTTGCTCACCTGCATCGGCTGCTCCTCGCGGACCGCTCCGGCCCGAGCATCTGCCGCTGCGACTCGAGAGTTCGAGAGTCGGGATAACAAGCGACCATACTCTTCGGACCTCTCCGGCTGTCCGACCTGAGCAGATGCACAGGTGCCGCACAGCTACCCCTGACGTGGTCGCGCTCTGGGCCGCTGCATCCAAACCCACGCCGCAAGCCGAATAACACTTCAGCGGCGAATCCTGGTCGAGGGTCGCCCGATCGCGACGATGCGAGGTCTCGCCATGAAGATGCCCAGCCAGACGACCGTGTTCGAATACGACACCTACGGAGATGCCGGTGTGCTGCAGGCGCGAAAGCGGGACCTGCCGGCGCCGCAGTCACGAGAAGTCACCGTCGAAGTCATCTCGTCGGCGCTGAACCACATCGACGGCTTCATCCGGGACGGTCGCGAGGAGGAGTGGACGGAGGAGTGGCCCCGGCGCTCCGGCAGCGACTTCGCCGGCGTGGTCATCGCACGCGGAGACGAGGTCACCCGCTTCCCGGTCGGATCATCCGTCATCGGGCACGTCTCCAGCGGCGCGCACGCGACGTTCCTCAACGTCGACCACGGCGTGCTAGTCCTGAAGCCGCGAGAGGTGAGCTGGGAGGTCGCGGGAGGCCTCTACCTCGCCGGCGCCACCGCCTTGGCCACGCTCGATCAGCTCCGCATCGGCGTGGGCGACACCGTCGTCATCTCGGCCGCCGCCGGTGCCGTGGGCAGCATCGAGGCGCAGGTGGCGAAGTACCGCGGCGCCCGGGTCATCGGCACGTGCGGCGTTCGCAACTTCGATTACCTGCGCCAGATCGGCATCACGCCGATCCAATACGGAGAGGGCATCGCGGAGAGGATCCGCCGCGTCGCCGGTGGGCCGGTCACGGCCATGATCGACAACTTCGGCAAAGACGGCCGCGATCTCGCCATCGAGCTCGGTGTTCCGATGCAGCGCTACCGCTCCAGTGCGGACCGCCGGGACCTCGAGCTGCAACTGCTCGGCGATGACCTCGAGTCTGTCGCGGCCGGCACCGATCTGCTCCGCCGAGCGAGCGAGCTCGCGCGCGTTCGAGCCTTCACCCTGCTCGCGTCGGGCGTCTATCCCCTCACCGACATCGTCGAGGCGTATGCCGACCTCGCACGCCTCCATGCCCGGGGGAAAGTGGTGGTCGCCACGCACCCGGTCTCCACCTTCCGGACCCTCAAGGCGCGCGACGTTCACGAAGCGTCTTAGGGGGAGCGAACGTCACATCGCGGAGGTGGCCACCGCCCCGGCCGGCGGTGGGTGGATGCAGGTGAACGACGGAGAAGGCGAGGAGCGCCCCGCCTATCTCCTGCTCACGCCCGGAACCAGCATCGCGGTGATTCCTGTCCCGGATACCGCGTAAAGCCGGCCCTTCCCGCTGCCCGCCTACGGCGCGCGGAACACGGCCATGATCTTCTTCGCCGGCAGATACGCTCGCAGCTCCGTGATGAACTCTTCGGCGACGTCGTAGAACACGACATACGGAACTCGGAGCTGCTGGCCGGTGGCTGCCACGCCTTCGAATTCGCCGGTGTTCGTACCGACGAAATCGAACTCACCGGCGACGACGCCCTCCCCGATGACGAGCTTCCTGACTTCGGGGTGCGCATCGAACAGCGTGGTGTGCATTGAGCCGATGAAGTCCCGCACGGCTTCCCGACCGACGATCTGATCGCCCGATTCCATGGTGATCCACCGGACATCGTCCGAGAAGTGCTGGGCGAAATCGCTCCCACTCAGGAGCGCCTCCAGGTACGAGTCCATCGTGCGCTTGGTCGCTTCGGTCGACATCCTTGCCGAGTCAATGGACATGTTCATCTCCTCCTCTCGCTGCGGCTGCTCAGGTGCATCCGCTTTTCGGCACCCAATATGCTCCCGTGCCGGCTGCCTGTCGAGCGGGAACGCCCCGTGGGACCACGTCCAGGGTGGGCCGCCTCCTGGGCGTAGGCTCGGGCGCTATGGCCATCGGCGCAACGATCCACACCTTCACGGTGCAGCTGGCCGATGTGGACCGCGGCGTGTACGAGGAGCTGACCCTTCGTGTCGCGCGCCAGTCCTCCGAGACCGACGCCTTCATGGTGACGCGGGTGCTGGCCTACTGCCTCGAGTTCGAGGACGGGATCTCGTTCAGCGAAGGCATCTCATCGACGGATGAGCCCGCGGTGCTCGTGCGCGATCGCACCGGCAGGGTCACGGCATGGATCGAAGTGGGCGCCCCGGATGCCGCGCGCCTCCACTACGGCAGCAAGCTCGCCGACCGCACCGCCGTCTACACGCATCGCGATCCGGCCAAGTTGATCCCACTCTGGGCCGGCAAGCCCATTTATGACGCACAGGCGATCGCGCTGCACAGCTTCGACCCGGGATTCATCGACGCTGCCGCCGCCGCCCTCGAACGCCGCAACACGGTCACGCTCTCGATCACGGAGCGCCAGCTCTACGCCGAGATGAACGGCACGACCCTCAGTTCGGCGGTGCACGACCAGATGCTCGCGTAGCGAGCCCGGGCGCATTCGACGTGCAGAACAACGTCTGCTTCGCCTTGTCGGCGCCGGTCGGTAGCGTGCATGCATGGCCACCGACGCCCGCGTCCTCGACTGGTTGCTCGATTCCGACCCTGCCCTCCTCTGGCAGGTCGAGCGGGACCTGGCCGGCGCTCCGCCCGAGTTCTGGGAAGCCACGCGGGCCCGCGTCGCCACCGAGGGGTTCGGGGCCCGGCTGCTGTCCCATCAGGATCCGGATGGCCAGTGGGCGGGCGGTGCATTCTTCCCGGCCGGGTTCTTCGGCAGCGCGGAAGCGGACGAACCGGGGCAGCCGTGGGTCGCCACCACCTGGGCGCTGAACGATCTGCGGGATTGGGGGGTCGATGCGGCGGCGCTGGCGGGGACCGCGGAGAAGCTCGCGGCGAACAGCCGCTGGGAATACGACGACCTGCCGTACTGGGGTGGCGAGGTCGACGTCTGCATCAACTCCTACACCCTCGCGAACGGCGCATGGCTGGGCGCCGATGTCTCGCGGCTCGCCTCGTGGTTTCCCGCGCATCGCCTGGCCGACGGCGGCTGGAACTGCGAGGCCGAGGAGGGTGAGTCGACGCGGTCATCGTTCCATTCCACCCTGAACGCCGTCCGCGGCCTCCTCGCGTACGAGAGGATCACCGGCGACACCGGCGTGCGCGAGGCCCGCCACGGCGGCGAGGAGTACCTGCTGACCCGGCGCCTGATGTACCGGGCCAGCACCGGTGAGCTCGTCGGCGACTTCGTGATGCGCTTCGTGTATCCGAACCGTCACCGCTACAGCGCGCTCTCGGCCCTGGACCACTTCCGCGGTGCCTCGCTGTTCGACGGCACGCGACCCGATCCACGGCTCGCCGAGGCGGTGGAGGTCGTGCGCGCAGCCCGGCAGCCCGATGGAACATGGCTGCAGACGACGCCGCTCGCCGGGCGCACGTGGTTCGACGTCGACGTCCCCGAGGGCGAACCGTCCCGCTGGCTGACGCTGATCGGCACCCGCGTGCTGGACTGGTGGGACACCGCGCACCCCTGACCGGGCCGGAAGCCGGAGGAGTCGGGATAATGAGACGCATGCAAGATCGAGAACTCGGCGGCACCGGCCTGCGCGTCACCGCCCTGTGCGTCGGTACCAGTCCGCTCGCCAGCATGCCGGGCCTCTACGGCTACGAGGTCGATGAGGCTCGAGCCGTCGCCACCGTGCGCGCAGCGCTGGGCAGCCCCATCCGCTTCCTCGACACCTCCAACGGCTACGGCGCGCACGGCGAGTCGGAGTCGAGGATCGGCGAGGCCCTTCGTGAATCGGGCGGGATTCCAGAGGGCTTCGTCCTGGCGACGAAAGTCGATCCCCGTCCGGGGTCTTCGGACTTCTCCGGCGCCCGGGTGCGCGAGTCGTATCGCGAGAGCCTGGAGCGGCTCGGAGTGGAGCGAGTTCCCCTTCTGCATCTGCACGACCCCGAGCGGATCGGGGTCGAGGCGTCGCTGGCACCGGGAGGCCCCGTCGAGGCGCTGCGACAGCTGAAGGCCGAGGGGCGGGTCGACTGGATCGGCGTCGCCGGCGGCGCGCTGAGCGTGCTGCGGCCGCTGGTCGACACGGGGGTCTTCGATGTCGTGCTGACCCACAATCGCTACACCCTTCTCGACCGCTCGGCAGAGGAGCTGATCGCCGAAGCGAGCGCTCGCGGCCTCGGTGTCCTCAACGCGGCGCCGTACGGTGGGGGACTGCTCGCGAGGGGTCCGGCGTCGACATCGAAGTACGCGTACGCGGAGCGAGGCGACGCGCGCGCCGCGGCGGAGCGGATGCAGGCGGCGTGCGAGCGTCATGGCGTGCCGCTGGCCGCTGCCGCGCTGCAGTTCTCCCTGCGCGACGAACGGATCGCGTCCACCGTCGTCGGGGTTTCGTCACCCGAGCGGATCGATCAGACCCTCTCCTTGGCCGCGCAGGAGATTCCCGATGACCTCTGGGCGGAGCTCGGCCGGCTCACCCCTCCGAAGTCCAGCTGGCTGAACGACTGACGCTGTCGCTCGTGTCTCGCGGTACTCTGGCGCCGTGACGATTCACCGTGGGACTGTCATCAGCAACCTCGACCCGACGGGCTCCGGGCGATTGCAGGTGCTGGTGCCCGCGATCAGCACCGAACCGCTGTCGTGGGCGCTGCCGGTCTTTCCGCTCGGAGTCGCGCCGGCTTCGGAGCCGTTGCCGCTCGGTACCGAGGTGTGGGTCACGTTCGAGAACGACGACCCGGCCTACCCGGTGGTGCTCGGCACCCTCGGCTGACGGCACCGCCGCCGGACCAGCGATCACGACGCCCGCGGGCGGCGGGCTCGTCAGGCGTGGCGCGTCGCCGGTCGCAGCACGATCTCGGTCGGACACACATTCGCCGGGGAGTCCACGACGAACTCGACTGCCCGGGCGATGTCCTCCGGCCGGAGGAGCGCGGACGCGTGTGTCCGGGCCGCCGGCGCGAGGCTCCCCGCTCCGGCGTTGACGAGCCCCGCGCTGATCACCGACACCGTGACACCCTCGTCGCACACGTCCAGGTGCAGCGCCTCGGCGAGCCCGCGCAGACCGTGCTTCGCGGCGACATAGGCGGCGTTGTCGGGGTATGCCTGGCGTCCGGCACCGGATCCGACGAAGACGAACGTGCTCGGCGCGTGAGCGACGAGTGCGGGAAGGAACAGGCGCGCGGTGGTGGCAGCGGCGGTGAACGTCGTGGACAGCACGTCGTTCATCAGCGACTCGTCCACGGTGTCGAACCTTCCCCACTGGAACACGCCGGCCGCCCAGACGACGGCGGTGAGGCGGCCCCCTTCTTTCAGCACACCGTCGGCGGCGGCGTGCAGCGCTGCGCCGTCCCGTACGTCGACGACGGTCGGCTGTGCGGATGCCGCACCGGCGTCCATGCACGCCGAGGCCGCGGCATCCAGTCGGGCGACATCGCGTCCCCACAGACGCACGTGCATGCCGCGCCCGGCGAACGACACGGCGATCGCCCGCCCGATCTCGCTCGAGGCGCCCGCGATCACCACAAGATCGGTCACGGCACAACGCTAGACCCGCCCGCGGACACCGTTGCGGTCGGGCAGAATGACCGGATGCGACTCGTCCTCCTGCATGGCGCGGCGGCCGCGGGAAAGCTGACCACCGCCCGCGAGCTGGAGCGGCTGGTCGGGTATCCGGTCTTCCACAACCACCTCATCGTCGACGCGCTCACGGCGGTGTTCCCCTTCGGAACCGAGCCGTTCGTGCGGCTCCGCGAGGAGTTCTGGCTGAAGGTCTTCGCGGAGGCTGCCGGCATCGGCCGCTCGCTGACGTTCACGTTCGCGCCGGAGTCGACGGTGACCGCCGGCTTCGCGGAGCGCGTGCGCCAGGTCGTCGAGGAGGCGGGCGGCCGGGTGTGCTTCGTGCGGCTCACCGTCACGGACGAGGAGCAGGAGCGGCGGATCGGGAACGCCGACCGCCGGGAGTTCCACAAGCTCAGCGATGTCGGGACGCTCCACCGGTTGCGCGAGCACGGCACTGCGGACGTCGAGCAGCCTCCGGTCGACCTCGAGATCCTCACCGACCGGAGCGCGGCGTCCGAGAGCGCCGCCTTGATCGTCGCCCGCTTCGGCCTGCGGGCCCAGGTGGTCAGCGACAGGTATCCGCCCGTCTGACACCCGGTTGGGTTCGGTATCGGGCCGCGATCAGCCCCCGGCATCCGGAAGCAGGTCGGGGCACACCCCGCCCGGCTCGGTGCCGAGCTCGAAGTGCCATCGTTCGTTCGCGTAGATCTGGCAGATGCCCCACTGCGCGCCGTGCTGGATGAGCCACGACTGCGCATCCAGCCCGCCGATGTCGATCGCGTGGCCCGTGACGTGTCTGGACCGATCTGGCGTCGCGACGAACTGGCGCGCGATCTCCTCGCTCCCGTACTCCACGATCGCGTCGTCGAGCAGCCACTGCTGATACGCCCGGCTGCGCCAGCCGCTCGTCACCTCGAATGCGACGCCGTCGGCGCCGGCCGCGGTCGCGGCATCCCGCATCGCCGAGAGCAGCGCGGGGTCGAGCAGGGCGATCGCCGGCAGCTCGGCGTCGGCGAGCGATGCGGCATCCTCGATATGACCGCTCGCCTCGCTCGGAGCGAAGGGTGCCGACAGTGCATGAACGGGGCTCCAGAGGGATACGGCCGCCAGGATCACCGCCGCGACGACCGCCGCCGCTGCTGCGCCGATCATCACGAACACGACCGGGCGCGCCGGGGACGAGCTGCCGACGACAGATGCAGAGAACATGCGTCGATCTCACGCGGGCGCGCGTTGCGAGGGCGTAAGCGGAATCGGATACGTCCGCGATATGCGCCCCCACCTAAGCTGAGCGCATGCGCGTGCTGATCGTCGAGGACGAGCTCTACCTCGCCGAAGCCATACGCGACGGCCTGCGCCTCGAAGCGATCGCGGCCGACATCGCGGGGGACGGGGACACCGCCCTGGAGCAGCTCGCGGTCAACGAGTACGACGTCGTCGTGCTCGACCGTGACATCCCCGGACCGAACGGGGACGAGGTCGCTCGTCGGCTCGCGGCCGAGCCGACGAGCCCTCGCATCCTGATGCTGACGGCCGCGGATCGGCTCGACGACAAGGAGACCGGCTTCGAGAGCGGTGCCGACGACTACCTTACGAAGCCCTTCGCGCTGCGGGAGCTCACCCTGCGCCTGCGGGCGCTGGGCCGCCGGCCGGCGCGAGGACGGCCGCCCATCGAGGAGGTCGGCGGCGTTCGTCTCGATCCGTTCCGCCGCGAGGTGTACCGGGATGGCCGCTACGTCGCGCTGACACGCAAGCAGTTCGCCGTGCTGGAGGTGCTGGTCACGGCGCGCGGCGGCGTCGTGAGCGCCGAGGACCTTCTCGAACGCGCATGGGACGAGAACGCGGACCCCTTCACCAACGCCGTGCGCATCACCATCTCGACGCTGCGCAAGCGCCTCGGCGAACCGTGGGTGATCGAGACGGTGGCGGGGGTCGGCTACCGCATGAGCGGGGTGGCGGATGCCGAGTCCCATGACTCCGTCTGAGGCGGGTCGCCCGGCCGGGCTCTCGGTGCGGGTCAAGCTCGCACTGAGCTACGCCGGCTTCCTCGTGGTCGCCGGCGCGGCCCTGTTCGTCGTCGGCTTCCTGCTGCTGCGATTCGTTCCCGAGGGCAACGTGCAGGTCGTGGGCGGGGGCTTCGCCCCCAACCGCACAAACCTCATCGAAGTGTTCGTCCGCTACGCCTCGTGGGCGCTCGTTCTCCTCGTGATCTTCGGGCTCGTCGGTGGATGGGTGCTCGCCGGGTTCGTGCTGCGACCCCTCGACCGCATCACCGAGGTGGCCCGCCGGGTCGCAGCCGGGTCGCTCGATCACCGGGTCTCGCTTCCGGGACGCCGCGACGAGCTCACCGATCTCGCCGATGCGTTCGATGCGATGCTCGCCAGGATGCAGCACACGCTCGACGAGGAGCGCCGTTTCGCGGCGAACGCCTCGCACGAGCTGCGAACACCCCACGCGATCATCCGCACCATGGTCGAGGTCGCGCAGGCGGATCGGGAAGGGCGCGACGTCGACACGCTCCTCGAGCGGATCGCGGCTACGAACGACCGCGCCATCGCCACCACCGAGGCGCTGCTCGCCCTGGCGCGCGCGGGTCGCGATGCCGGGCTCGAGAAGGAGCGGGTGGACCTTGCGGCGGTCGTCGCCGAGGCTATCGCCGAGGTGCAGGCGGATGCCGAGGCCTCCGGCATCCGGATCGATGCCGCGCTCGATCCCGCGCCGATGTGGGGCCATCCGACGCTTCTGCACCGCCTCGCGGCGAATCTCCTGCAGAACGCGGTGGTGCACAACGTGCGCGGCGGCGCGGTGTCGGTCACGACGAGCCGGGGTCCCTCCGGTGCGGTGCTCACCGTGAGCAACACCGGGCCGGTGATCGATCCCTCGGTCGTGGCGACCCTCGTCGAGCCCTTCGTGCGCGGTGCGGGGCGCGTGCGGACGGGGCATCACGGCGCCGGGCTCGGACTGGCGGTCGTGGCGTCGATCGTGCGGACCCATGACGGCGCACTCGATGTCTCCCCGCGCGCGGAAGGCGGACTTCAGGTGCGCGTGACGCTGCCGGGCGAGGCCTCCTTCAGCGCCTGACGCGGCGAAGCCGCCGGGTCACGAGGCGGATGCCGGTCACGATGCCGGTCTGGGCATCCCTCGGGCCCTGTCCTGGCGAAGCCAGCGGGTCACCAGGCGGATGCCCGTCACGCTGCTGGGTTGCCACCCCTTAGCGCCTGACGCGGCGAAGCCGGCGGTTCACGAGGCGGATGCTGGTCACGATGACGACCCCGATCGCGGCGCCCGCGGTGTTCCAGAACACGTCGGCGGAGTCGGGGACCCGGCCCGGAATCGTTGCCTGCGCGTATTCGACCGCGGCCGACATCGCGAAGCCCGCGAGGATCGCGAGAGGCCATAGCCGACGGTGCAGCAACAGTGCGATCGTCGCGCCTAGCGGGACGAACATCACCGTGTTCAGCAGCCGTTCGGCGTCCGCGGTCGAGATCCAGGCCAGCAGCGGGGCGGGAACGACATCCATCGATCGCATGAAAGCAACGCGCGCTGGCGCGACGAGAGCGCGGGGACCGAGCGTGAGCGTGGCGACGGCCGCGACGGCGACGACCGCGGCCAGGAGCCGGCCGCTCCGGTGGCCGTTCACGGGGGAGCTCTGCGACATGGGTCCGCCTTTCGCCGGCGGGAAGCGCCGGTTTCGTTCGACCAGTTCAACAGGACGGATGTTGCAGGAGCGTATTGATATGTGCGCGTCTCCGGGCTTCTCCGATTCGGGTCACGCGTGGACGCTCGTCAGCGTTCCTTTCCTTCTTTCCCGCTTCGTTCCTCCCCCTCGCGTGTCGGGCCTCAGTTATCCACATCACGCCACCGCCCTCGTCTGAGTGTCGTACCTACGTTCTAGACTTCGAGCATGTTCTTTGAGCCCGAGATGACCCCAGACGCGGCCGGCAACGACGCCGAGCTGGGGGGCGCGTCGGAAGATGAGTCGGTAGTGGCTGCACGGGCGGCGGCGGCGTTGAACGCCCCGGACACCTTGGATCATGTGGTGGAGATCGCGGACATGATCACGATGCACGCGGCGCAGCGGCTGATCGGGATCGATCTGGCGCGGCGCGAGGCGCTGGCGGACGCGGCGCGGCATGGGCGGGGTCTGGTGGAGGTGGTGGAGCGTTCGGTGCGGCTGGAGATCGCGGCGGCGTTGCGGATCACCGAGCATGCCGCCGACGGGCTCCTCTCTCTTGGAGAGGCGTTGGTGCACCGGTATCCGGCGGCGGTGCTGGATTCGTTCGCGGTCGCGGGGATGACCGAGCGTCACGCACAGCTGCTGGTGGACGCGCTGGATGCAGTGGAGCCGGAGTTCCGGGACCGGATCGTGGGGCCTGGGATCGTGCTGGCAGAGTCGCAACCGGTGGGCACGTTTCGCCGGAAGCTGCGGACGCTGGTGGAGAGCGTGCGCGCAGCGACATTGGAAGAACGGAACACGGCGGCTCTGCAACGGCGCCGGGTGATCGTGGAACCGGCAGAGGACGGGATGGCCTGGTTCTCGGCTCTGATCCCTGCGGTGGAGGCGCACGCCGCGATGGGTCGGGTGACGACGATCGCCAAGGTTCTCGGCGGCAGGGACGAGGAGACCCGCACCCTGGACCAGCTGCGCGCCGACGTATTCGCCGACCTCCTGATCGAGGGGGAGACCGTGGCGCATCCGCCCGAGGCGCGCGGCATCCGCGCCACCGTTGCCGTCACCATCCCCGTCCTCTCGCTGCTCGAGAACGACACACGGGGGTTGGCTGGCACAAGTGGCGCAACCGGCACAACTGGCGCAACGGGCACAACCGGCACGACTGGCGCAACCGGCGCAACCGGCGCAACCGGCGGGGCCGGAGCAACCGGCGAGGGCGGACCACCCGGCTCTCCGGGCACAAGCGGCGCGACCGGCGAGAGCGGCCCAGCCGGCGGGCGCGGAGATCCGCCGACCGTGGAGGGTATCGGGCCGATCCCGCTGTCCCGTGCCAGGGAATTGTGCGGGGGCGCCGAGGGGTGGATGCGAATCCTGACCCATCCGGAGACCGGAATGGTCCTCTCCGTCGGCCGGGAGCAGTATCGGCCACCGCCCGGGTTGCGAAGACTGGTCCGCTGGCGAGCGGACCGGTGCATGGCACCCGGATGCGCAGTCCCCGCCTCTCGATGCGAGATCGACCACACCATCGCCTGGCAGGACGGAGGCACGACCACGCTCGACAATCACGCTCCGCTTTGCAAAGGGCACCACATCGTGAAACATCACGGCGGATGGAGCGTCACCCAGATCGAGGGCAGCGGCGGCGCCATCCAATGGGTATCCCCGACAGGACGCCGCTACATCGTCCAACCGGAACGCCGCGTACCCGTCTTCCGCGCCCAACCCGACGACGATGCCCCGTTCTGAACACCCCGAGTCGCTAACCTCAGCGCATGAGCAACAGCGACGGGCCGATGGGCCAGCGCGACATCCCCGGTCACCCCCGCTACGCGGGGATCGCGACCTTCGCCCTTCTTCCTCGGATCGAGGATGTGCCGCACGCAGACGTCGCGGTGCTCGGAATTCCGTTCGACGCGGGCACCAGCTACCGCCCAGGCGCGCGGTTCGGCCCGGCGCACATCCGCGAGTGCTCGAGGCAGCTGCATCCGTATCACCAGACCCACGACGTGCATCCGTTCGCGGTGCAGCAGGTGGCGGATGCCGGCGACCTCGGGGTGACCCCCTACGACATCGCGGCGGCGGTGTCCTCCATCGAGTTCGCCGCCTCCGAATACAACGAGCGAGGGACCCGACTGGTCGTGCTCGGCGGCGACCACACCATCGCTCTTCCGCTGCTGCGCGCCGTCGCGAAGAGGAACGGGCCTGTCGCCGTCATCCACTTCGACGCGCACCTCGACACCTGGGACACCCATATGGGAGCCAGCCTGTGGCACGGCTCACCCTTCCGGCGCGCCGCAGAGGAGGGGCTGCTGGATCGCACCCGCTGCGTCCACGTCGGGCTGAGAGGCGGCGTCTACGACAAAGGCGAGCTGGAGGCCGACGGGGTCCTCGGCTTCCAGGTCATCCGGGCGGACGACTTTCAAGCGCAGTCGATCGCCGACGTCGTCTCCCGCATCCGCGACCGTGTCGGCGCCGGTCCCGTCTACCTCTCCGTCGACATCGACGTGCTCGATCCCGCGTTCGCCCCCGGCACCGGTACGCCGGAACCCGCCGGCCTCACGAGCCGCGAACTCTTCGGCGCCATCCGCGGGCTGGTCGGGCTCGACGTGGTCGGCGCCGACGTCGTCGAGGTCGCGCCGGCGTACGATCACGCCGGCGTGACGGGCCTCGCGGCGGCGCACACGGCGTGGGAGATCATCGCCCTGATGGCCACCGGCGCGGCCGCATCAGGAGGACTCGCTCGCTGAGGGCCCGGCAATCGCCCGCCCCAGAGTGCTCTCGCGAGCCATCAGGGTCGGGGCCACCGTCATGGTCCGGTGCACGTGGTCACCGGGCTTCTCGATCTCCTCCACAAGCAGCTCGATCGCGTGCTCACCCAGCGTCTCGCCGCTCAGCGAGACCGACGAAAGCGGGATGGCGCCGCCCCACGCCGCGGTGTTGTGGTCACAGCCCATGACGAGCATGTCCTGCGGCACACGGATGCCGAGCGCGGTGAGCCGGTTGATGATCGCCATCGCGAGCAGATCGGTGACTGCGAGCACCGCATCCGGCCGATCCTCCGACCCGAGGTCGGCGATCCGGTCGGCGGCGATGATGCCGGCTCCGACCTCCAGACCCTCGATGTCGAGCTCCATCACCTGTACCGCCTCCGCGGCCTCCACCGCCTCCGCGGCCTCCGCGGCCGCGCGCGCCACCCCCTCGAGCCGGTGGGAGACCGGCTGGTAGTCCCGGCGCCCGACGACCACGGCGATCCGACGTGCGCCGCGGTTGATGAGATGGCCGGTGGCGATGCGGCCCGCCTCGCGGTTGTCCACGAGCACACAGCACGCATCGGTGCGCGAGGGCTCGTGATTGACGATGACGACCGGATGACCGTGGCGGCGGAGCCGCTCGACGCTCTCCGCGGCCTCGTACATCGGCGCGAGCAGCACCCCCGAGACGCGCGAGCTGTCGAAGAACGCGAGGTGCTCCGCTTCCTGCTCGACGTCGCTCTCGCTGCTGCCGAGCTGCAGGCTGTACCGCCGCGCCCGCGCCGCCCGCTGGGCGCCGCTCGCGATATCCACGAACAGCGAGTTGCGAAGATCGAACACCACGAGACCGATGGTGTGGGTGGCGCCCACCACGAGCGCGCGGGCGTTCTGGTTGCGCACGAACCCGAGTTCGGCGACGGCCGACTCCACGCGCTGCCGCGTCGCGACCTTCACCCGCTGCGGATGGTTCAGCACGTTCGACACGGTGCTCAGCGATACCCCTGCGACGCGGGCCACGTCGTGCACCGTGGGCGGTGCGTCGTGATCGGCCGCGCGCACCGGGGGAAGGCGAGTCGGGGGAAGGCGAGTCATAGGGGGATGGTAGTTCTACGGCACCTGATCGGGCTCACGACGGCGCACCAGGAGGGGGTGGCGGGCAGGCGGCCCACCACCCCCTCCTTCGCGGGTGTCTTCCGCGTCCTCAGCGTCTGACTGTGATCAGCGAGACCCCGTAGGCCGGATGGACGGTGTCGCTCCCGGCATACGACAACGTGATCGGGTGGATGCCGCGCTCGAACGTGCCGATCGGGATGGTGGCCTTTCCGCCGGCGAGAGTGCCGGTGAAGGACTTGCCGTCGACCACAGCCGTGACATCGCCTTCCGGGGTCACGCCGTTCGCGAGGGGGGTGACCCGAACGGACAGGGTGAACTCGGTCGTGGTGGTTCCCACGAGCCTGTTCGGCACAGCCACGATGACGGCAGAGGTCTTCACGAAGACTGCCGCGCTGGTCGCTGCGCCGGAAGGCCCTGACTTCGGCTTCGCGGTGACGGTGACGCTGAGCGACGTGCCCTGGTCGGCGGGGGTCACCCGGTAGGCCGCCTTCTTCGCACCCTGGATCGGCTCGCCGTCGCGCAGCCACTGGTACGAGAAGGCGAGACCGTCCTCGCTCCAGACGCCCGGGTCGGCGGTCAGCTTCTTGCCGAGTGCCACGTCTCCCTGGATGCTCGGCGGCGTCGTCGCGACGGGGCCGTTCGCATCGATCTCGACCGTCTTCGAGAGCGGCAGATCACCCGACGAGGAACCGGCCCAGACGGTGTACTCGCCATCGACGATCCTCCACTCGTCGGCGTCGGCATCCCAGATCGAGAGGGGGTGGCTGCTGTCTTCCGAGTCCACGACGATCTCGACCGTGCGCTTCTCTCCGGGAGCGAGTTCGATGCGATCGAACCCGATCAGCCGTTTGCCGGGCTCGGCGGCGGCCTCCGGGAACGTCAGGTAGACCTGCGGGATCTCGGTACCGGCGACCTCACCGGTGTTCTCGACCGTGAAGCTGACGGTCGCCGTCCCGGATGCCGCCGCTTTGTCCGCGGTCGCCTTCACCTTGAGCTGCGAGTACTCGAACTGCGTGTACGACAGGCCGTGGCCGAACGCGAACCGCGGCTCGATGCCCTGCGCCTCGTACCATTTGTACCCGACCTGCAGACCCTCGGTGTAGTTCACCTGACGGATCTCGGTCGACCCTTCCGGGCGCGTCGTCGACCCATCGGCGAACACGCCGGGGTACTGCTCCGGGGTGTTGGTCGGAGTGTCCGCGAGCGACGCCGGGAAGGTCATCGGCAGCTTTCCCGCCGGCGCGACGTCGCCGAACAGCAGCGACGCGATCGCCGGGCCCTGCTGTTCGCCTCCGTACCAGTTCTCCAGCACCGCCTGAACGCCGTCCAGCCAGGGCATCTCCACGGCACTGCCGGTCTGCAGCACGACGACCGTGTTCGGGTTGGCCTGCTCGATCGCCGAGATCAGCGCATCACCGTTGCCTTGCAGCCTCAGGTCGGTCAGGTCGCTGAACTCTCCCATCCGCTGATAGCCGAAGACCACGGCGACATCGGCGGCGGCAGCCTGAGCCGCAGCCGCCGCGACGTCCTGACCGTTGTTCCACGTCACCGTTGCGCCGGCCTGGGCCGCACGCTCGGTCAGCGCGGTCTCGGCGGAGACGACGTCCTCGCACGGAAGCGTGTTGCGTGGCGGCTGATCCGGGCGGAAGCGCAGGGTGAGGCTGCACACCGAGACGGCGCTCGTCGGCACCCCGCCGAGGTCAGTCGGCGTGCTCGAGGCGGTCGGCCCGAAGAGCGCGATCGTCTGCCCCTCAGAGGGGGTGAGGGGCAGGGTGCCCTCGTTCTTCAGGAGAACACTGCCCTGCTCGGCGATCTGCCGAGCGACCGCTTCGTTCGCCGGCGTCGACGCCTCCTCGGCGGGCTCGGCCGGGAGCGGGTTGTCGAAGAGGCCACCGCGGATGTAGGACCGGATGACGCGGAACGCCGCTTCGTCGATGCGCTCCTGCGTGATCTCACCGGCCGCCAGGGCCGCATCCAGCCGGGCGGGCGTGAACCACTTGGGGCGGTTGAGCTCCTGATCGAGTCCGTTCATCAATGAAGCGCCGGTGGAGTGCACAGAACCGAAGTCCGACATGATGAAGCCGTCGAAGCCGTAATCGTCCTTCAGCACATCCTGCATGAGCGGGCTCTCGCAGATGTACACGCCGTTCACCTGATTGAACGCGCACATCACGCTCTCAGGGCTCCCCCGATCCACCGCGATGTCGTACGGCAGCGCGTAGACCTCGCGCAGCGTGCGCTCGTCCATGTTCGACGAGCTGGTCTGACGGTCGAGCTCCTGCTCGTTCGCGGTGAAGTGCTTCAGGTCGGAGATGACCTTGCCGTCAGCCTCGATGCCCTCCGCGTGCGACGCCGCGAAAAGACCGTTCAGGATCGCGTCCTCACCGAAGTACTCCGGGGTGCGGCCCGCGAGCGGCGTGCGGCCGTTTGCGAGTCCGGGCGCCAGGATGACGTTGCGTCCCTTCGCGAAGGCTTCCTCCGCTTGGACCACGCCCTTGTCGTACGCCAGATCGAGGTCCCACGTCGAGGCCAGTGCGATCTGCGCAGGAAAGTCCGTGACGCCAGCGGCTCGTACGGCCTCCGGGCCGTCGGTGTAGACGATGGTGGGCGTGCAGGACACCTGGACGGGATAGGTCACGGGGTCCTCGCCCGGAAAGCCGGGGTTCCACTCCGTGCGCTCCGGCGAGACGGCGGGCTGCTCGACGAGCCAGCGGTACTTCTGGTGCTGTGTGCTCGCCTTCAGAAGCGCCTCCGCGCGCGCTTCGGGTGTGGCGGATGCGTCCATCCAGGGGACGGTCGCGCAGTCGGTCTCCGCGGCCGAAGCCGGCTGGACGGCGAGGGTGGAGGCGAGGAGGGCGACCGTGATCGACGCCACCCCCATCCACCGGGTATTGCGTTGCGGGGCGTGACGGGGACTCGTGCTCGCCATTGGGTTCCCTCTCCTTTGAGGCTCGCGGGCCGCGGCGCGGCCGGTCGGTTTTGGCAGGCTAAGCCCGGGCCGAGCACGAGGTCAAGGAAAAATTGCAACGTTTTAATCGGTGGTAGGGAAGCCGGCAAAAGGGCTCTCGAGCCGGCAGCCGACCGTCGCCGGCGTCACCACCCGCCGCGGGTCGGCGTGTGCCCCTGCCGGGCGTCGTCGGGCATCGCCATCTCGGCCCGCACGCCGAGCAGCCGGATCGGTCGGTCCTCGATCTTCTCGACCAGCTCCATCGTCTTCGCGAGCACAGTCTCCCGGTCGAACGTCGAGGCGATCTTCTTGGTGAAGGTCTTGGTGATGAACGGCGCGTAGCGCACCTTGAGCCCCAGCCCGACGACCGGCCGACCGTCCGCCGCCACGTCCTCGAGCACCTGCGCGAGCAGCTCGAGGGCGGCCGCCTCGACAGCAACCCGCTCCACGAGGTTCTGCTGGTAGGTCGTCTCCCGGCTGTGCCCCCGGGCCACCCACGGGGTGTCATCCACCACCGTCGCACCCTCGCCACGTCCGAGCTGCGCGTACCAGGGTCCCATCCGCGGACCGAACTCGGCCACGAGGTCTTCGTCCTCGACGGCCGCCAACTCTGCCACGGTGCGGATGCCGAGACCGGCCAGGCGCTTGGAGATCTTGGAGCCGACTCCCCACAGGTCGATCGTGGGGCGTGCGCCCATCACGTCCAGCCAGTTCTCCGCGGTCAGCCGGAAGACTCCGCGCGGCTTACCGAACCCGGTCGCCACCTTCGCCCGCACCAGGGTGTCGCCGATGCCGACGCTGCAGTGCAGCGCGGTGCGCTCCAGCACCGCCGCCTGCACGGAACGGGCATACGCCTCGGGCTCGTCGGTCTCGATGCCGAGAAAGGCCTCGTCCCAGCCGAGCACCTGCACGGTGGCGCCCGGCTGCGCCCTCAGCGCCGACATGACCTGCTCGGACGCCACGGTGTAGGCCTCGGCATCGACGGGCAGGATCACGGCATCCGGGACCTTGCGCGCTGCGATGCGCAGCGGCATCCCGGAGCCGACGCCGAACTCGCGCGCCTCGTACGACGCCGTCGACACGACCGCGCGCTCGGTGGGATCCCCCCGGCCGCCGACGATCACCGGCTTGCCGGCGAGCTCCGGCCGTCGCAGCACCTCGACCGCGGCGATGAACTGGTCGAGGTCGACGTGCAGCACCCATCGACGGCGGTCCGCGCTCATGGGGCTAGTCTGCGGTCTTGCGCCAGGCATCGCCAGGCAGCCGGCACCCCGTCAGGCAGCGATCGCCGACCGCGGCTCGCGCCAGAAGTTCGCATGAGACCACCATTGCGCAATAAGTGGCGGCTCGGCCCGATATCTGCGAGCCTCGTCAGGGCGTCCCGTCAGTCCAGTCATTCCGGAGGAAGTACATGACACAACGCACGGCCCTGATCGTTCGAGGAGGCTGGGACCAACACCACCCGGTCGCGGCGACCGAACGGTTTGTCCCATTCCTCGAGAAGAGCGGATTCACCCTGCGCATCGAGGACTCGCCGGAGATCTATGCCGACGAAGTGCAGATGGGCGGCGTCGATCTGGTCGTCCAGTGCGTGACGATGTCGCAGGCGAGCGGCGAGGCCGTCGCCGGTCTGCAGCGTGCCATCGCGGCCGGCACCGGGTTCGTCGGCTGGCACGGCGGCATCGCGGACTCGTTCCGCGCCTCCGCCGACTACCTCCAGCTCGTCGGCGGCCAGTTCGCCGCCCACCCCAGCGTGCTGGGCTCACCGGAAGGCGAGTACGCGCACCCGACCTATCGGGTGGAGATGACGGATGCCGGGCGCGAGCACCCGATCACCGCCGGGCTCGACGACTTCGAACTGACCACCGAGCAGTACTGGGTTCTCAGCGACGACCTCAACGACGTGCTCGCCACCACCACCATTCCCACCGACGAGACCCGGCCGTGGCACCGGCCCATCACCGTGCCGGCGGTCTGGACGCGGGGCTGGGGAGCCGGCCGTATCGTCGTCGCGACCCCCGGGCACGAGCCGTCGGTGCTCGACGACACCAACGTACGCACGATCATCGAGAGGGGAATGCTGTGGGCGGCCCGCACAAAGTAGGGATCATCGGACTGGGCAACATCTCGGCGGCCTACCTCGAGACCCTGAACGGCATTCCCTCGATCACCGTTGCGGCGGTCGCCGACCTGGATGCCGCGCGTGCCGAGGCGGTCGCCGCGGCGCTGCCGAGCGCGCGAGCCGTGACCGTCGCCGAGCTGCTCGCCGACGACGAGGTGACCACCGTCCTGAACCTCACGATCCCGGCGGCGCATGCCGAGGTCGCGCTCGCCGCCATCGCGCACGGCAAGCACGTGTATGGCGAGAAGCCGCTTGCGGTCACGCTCGAGGAGGGGAGGGCGATCGTGGATGCCGCGGCCGCCGCCGGCGTCTCGCTGGGCACCGCCCCCGACACCGTGCTCGGGACCGGCATCCAGACCGCGCGCGCCGCCCTCGAGGACGGATCCATCGGCACGCCGACCGCCGCGTCGGCTGTGATGATCACGGCCGGGCACGAACGGTGGCACCCGCAGCCAGACTTCTACTACCGCGCCGGGGGCGGACCGCTCTTCGACATGGGCCCGTATTACGTCTCCTCGCTCGTGCACCTGCTCGGACCCGTCCGATCGGTGATCGGGGCGTCGGTCCGGCCCCTGGAGGAACGACTCATCGAATCCGGGCCGCGGGCGGGGGAGCGGATCCGGGTCGAGATCGACACCCACATCGCCGGCATCCTCGAGCACCACGGTGGAGCGCTGAGCACGATCACGACCAGCTTCGACGGCTCCGCGACCCTCGCCGCGCCGATCGAGGTGCACGGCACCGGCGGCACCCTGGCGGCGCCCGATCCCAACCACTTCCACGGCGATGTGCGGGTGTTCGCGCGCAACGGCTCGGAGTGGCGGACCGTCCCGGCCTCGGCGGGCTACGCCGACTCCGGCCGGGGGATCGGGCTGCTCGACATGCTGGAGTCGGCGAACGGCGACGGGAGAGCGAGCGGCTCCATCGGTCTGCATGTGCTCGAGATCATGGTCGGGCTCACGGAGTCGGCGAACGCCGGCGGGCAGCGCGTGCAGGTGCAGAGCGTCCCGGCGGTCCCGCCGCTCGTGCCGCTGACGAGCGCGGACCGCTGGCGGGGCGTTCCCGCCTGACGCCGCGCCGGACGATGAAATCACGCGCATCGCGTGAGGTGCCGGGAGTGCCTGGCGAAGGCTGGAGTCGACCACTAGCGCGAAGGCGGCGTATCAGCTAGGTTTCGACCGAGGGGGACTCTCGACCGATAGCTGGAGGTCATAATGTCGTACGATCGCGGGTCAGCAGACGTGAAGGTTCCCGCACTTCCCACCGTGATCTTCTATCAGCCGCAGGTCAATCGCCTGCTGGAAGTTGATGCCAAGGAAGACCTCGCCTCTTGGGAAGAGCGCATATCCAAGTGGAGTGGTGTCCGGCTCGGAGCGGAGGACATCCTCTCATCCGGCGGCACATGCACTGATAGCGGAAACGACTGCGACGTCGACTGATCGCGCTGCAGGGCGTGGCCGTGCGGTGTCTGTTCCTCAGCCACCGCAATGACCTCCATACCGCCGTGGTCGCCAAGCTCCTCCGCGACCACACCGGGGTCGAGGTCGACATCGTCGCCGTCGACGACATCGCCGGAGGGAAAGGCATCACCCTCTTCTCGACCGGCGGAGCACTGCCCGTCGGCACGGCGCGCCTCAGCGCAGATGACTACGACCTCATTTGGGCGAGACGACTCCGGATGCCTCAACGCGGCGCGCCGAGCGACGGAGGGGAGGCGAGCGCCTACGCGAACTCCGAATCCCAGGCGGCCATCGAAGGCTTCTGCCTGGGGGCGGGTGAGGATCAGGTGGTCGTCAATCCGATCCTGGCCGAGCGCCGCGCGGAATCGAAACTCTGGCAGCTGCACATTGCACCGGTGCTCGGGTTCGATATCCCCGACACCGTCTGCAGCAACAGCCCCGCCGACATCCGATCTGCGGTCGAGAGCATGGGCGGTCACGCCATCGTGAAGAAGCTGCGTGGCACGCATCACCGGAGCCTGCTCACGCTGGCCGTGACCCCGACCATGTTGGCTGACGACGATGCATTGGCGGCGGCTCCCCTGCTCGTGCAACAGCGTATCGACGCCGAGTGCCACTATCGCGTGAATGTCTTCCTCGATGAGATCATGGCGTTCCGCATCGAATCCGACGCGTTGGACTGGCGTCCGGGTGCGGGACGCGGTGCCGTGCTGGTCGAGCTTCCTTCGGCGTTGGCGAGGCTGTGCCTAGATTTTCGCGAAGCGTCCGGGCTCTATTACTGCGTTCTCGACCTCGTACAGGCGCGGGATGGCCGGGTGTACTTCCTGGAATGCAATCCACAGGGTCAGTTCCTGTTCATCGAGCAGCGAAGCGGGCAGCCAGTGAGCATCGCGTTCGCCAGGATGGTTCTGGGCCTCCTCGATCTTCGTGATCGAGTTGCCTCACTGCCGCAGCAACTTCCGGTCTGAAAGACGCCTGCCGCGACGAGAGGCGTGTCACCGCAGGTGAGCGCCCGCCCCGACGGCATATGCCTCGCCGACCCATTCGGCGAACTGTGCATCGAGCTGGTCGGCCGCCGTCACCCGGAAGCGATGGACGAACAGCCGCTCGGTGTACGGAGAGACGGAGGTGATCCGCGGATCGCGGACGTCGCGCTGCAGGTCGAGATAGCCCCGCAGCCCGGATCGGTCGGGTCTCGCACCGGCGAAGCCGCGACGCGAGCCCTTGAGCGTGACCGTCGTCTTGCTGACCGCATACGTGAAAGGCCCGATGCCCTCCACGATGGCGATGAACCGCCGGAACAGGTCGACGGCGAAATCGGGCTGGCCGGCGAGGTGACGCGCGACCGTCCACTCCCCGCCGCTGTTCGCCTCCTCAGTGCCGTTCTCCGTCATGAGGCCACTGTGCCGCAGGAAGACCCCGGGGACAACGGGACTCGCGTGAGGACAGGACGTTCGCGAACGGCCTGCCGAGGCGGAGACAGCTGCGCCGCGACCGGTCCACGACGTCGCCCTAGGGTGGATGGATGACTGACTTCCTGGCGATCACCGGTGGCTACGTCGTTCCCGTGAGCGGCGATCCGATAGAGAACGGAACCGTGGTCGTCGCGGACGGAGTCATCTCGGCCGTCGGCGGACCGGACACCCCGATTCCGGACGGCGCCCGGATCGTCGAGGTCTCGGGCAGCTGGGTGCTGCCCGGCTTCGTCGAGGCGCACGGCCACCTCGGTGTGCACGAGGACGGCGAAGGGTGGTCGGGCAACGACACCAACGAGATGACGGATCCGAACGGCGCGCGATTCCGCGCGCTGGACGGCATCGACATCGAAGAGGTCGGCTTCCGCGACGCCCTTCGGGGAGGAGTCACGACCGCGGTCATCAAGCCGGGGTCCGGCAACCCCATCGGCGGCCGGACCGTCGCCATCAAGACCTGGGGCGGACGCACCGTCGACGAGCAGGTGCTCTCGCTCGATGTCTCGGTCAAGTCCGCGCTCGGCGAGAACCCGAAGCGCGTGTACGGCGACAAGAAGCAGACGCCATCCACCCGCCTCGGCGTCGCCGCGGTGCTGCGAGAGGCGTTCGTGAGCGCGCGCAACTACGCCGAGAAGCGCGCCGCCTCGGTCACCAAGGGAGAGCCGTTCGAGCGCGACCTCACCGACGAGACCCTGGCCGCCGTCCTGGACGGCGACCTCGTCTGGGACCAGCACTGCCACCGCCACGACGACATCGCCACCGCCATCCGCATCGCCCAGGAGTTTGGCTACACACTGGTGGTCAACCACGGCACCGAGGGCCACAAGATCGCCGATGTGCTGGCAGAGAAGGGCATCCCGGTCATCTTCGGCCCCATGCTCACCTCGCGCTCCAAGGTGGAGCTGCGTGACCGGGCGATCGGCAACCTCGCTCTCATCGCGGCGGCGGGCGTGAAGGTCGCGATCACGACCGATCACCCGGTCGTGCCCATCGAGCAGCTTCGCCTGCAGGCGATCCTGGCCGTCCGGGAGGGGCTGCCCGCGAAGACGGCGGTCGAGGCGCTGACGGTCAACCCCGCATCGATCCTCCGGCTGGACTCGCGCGTCGGCGCCCTGGCGGAGGGCCGGGATGCCGACATCGTGGTGTGGTCAGGAGACCCGCTGGCCATCGAGTCGGAGGTCGAGCAGGTGTTCATCAACGGCCGGGCGGTCGTGGAGCCCACCGACGACCAGGACCGGACTCCGCGGATCGTGGACCGGTGGGAGCGGTTCGGCCGAAGCTCCTGGAAAGGGTGACCGGGTAGGCCGATTGCCGGACGACGCGGGTCGTCGCGGGGGTGGCGCGCTTCACGCCTCCGGTGCGCCGGGGGTCGGCTCCGATGGCGTCGGGAACGTCGGCTCGTCCGGACTGGGCGCGAGCGGCTCGTCTGGGTGCGGGGTGGCCGGCTCGTCCGGCACAGGGCTGAGGGGCTCGTCCGGGGCAGGCATGGTCGGACTGGATTCCGAGCTAGGAGCGTGCGCCCGTTCGGGCACGGTGGGCCCCGACGGGTTCCCGCCGGGGGTGGGAATCTGATCCGGCCCGGGAGGGATCTCTCCCGGACCGCCGGGAGCCGGGTTCGCGGTGCTCATGTTGTCCTCCTTCGTGCGGGACGGGCGATCCCGCCCTCGGCGCTTGTGCGGGGCGGGAACCCGCCCTCTTCGAGGTTCGCGGCGTGCCGCTGTCCGCGGTAGCGGGTTGACCGCGGCGCAGGAGCGAGGTAGCTCACGAGACGCTGCCTCCCCGAAAGGCCTCGGACCTCGCACGGAGATAGTCGGCGACGCGGCCGTGCGAGGCGGCGGCGGCCGCGGCATAGGCGGCGGACGCGTCGGCGTCGCCCGCGCGCGCCAGCAGATCGGCCCGGGTGGCGAGGTACGGCTGGAAGACGGATGCCGGCAGCTCGATGCGAGCGAGTTCGGCGAGGCCGGCCTCCGGGCCGAGAGTCCTTCCCACGATCGCGGCGTGCGCGACGCGTGCGCCGAGCGTCGGCGCGACGGTCACCAGAGCCCTGGACAGGGTCTCGAGCGCCGCCCAGTCCGTCGCCCCCGTACGCGCGCGGGCGGCGTGCACCGCCTGCATGGCTGCTTCGAGCTGCAGCCGTCCGGGTGGCCCGGACGTGACGGCGGCCGCCCGGCGAAGGGAGCGCTCGCCTTCCGCGATCAGGCCACGGTCCCAGGCCCGCGTGTCCTGCTCGTCGAGCGGGATGAAGGGGCCGCGGCGGGCGGCGGCCCGGGATAGCGAGAGCGCGATCAGCGCCGCGAGCGACCACGCCTCGGCGTCGTCCCCCAGCAGAGAGGCGAGCGTGGTCGCCAGGTACAGCGCTTCGCCTGGCATCGACTCGGGAGCGCGGTGCGAGATGCCGTCCGCATCGTCCCAGCTGGCCGCAAAGCATCCGTAGACCGCCTCGAACACGGCAGGGAGCCGTTCGCGACGAAGAGCCGGCTCGGGGACGACGAAAGGGATGCGGGCGTCGCGGATGCGCCGCTTCGCGCGGACGAGCCGTTGCGCCATCGTCGCCGGCGGGACGGCGAACACCCGCCCGATCTGGGTCGCGTCGAAGCCGAGCACCGTCTGCAGCATGAGCGGTGTGCGCACCGACGGGTCGATCGCTGGATGCGCGCAGACGAACAGCAGTTCCAGGCGCCGGTCGCCGATCGCATCGGGTTGCACTTCATCGAGCGGGTTGGTCGATCCCGCCGCGTGCTCCGTCGCGGCATCCCACACCGCCCTCGTGCGCATTGCGGCCGACTTCCACGAGTCGCGCTGCCTGTTGCGGGCCACGGTCAGCAGCCATCCCTCCGGGTTGTCGGGCACGCCCTGCCGCGCCCAGCGGTCGAGCGCCTGTGCGAACGCGTCGCCGAGGGCATCCTCGGCGTGGGCGATGTCGCCGTCAGCGGCGGCCAGCAGGGCGACGAGCCGGCCGTACGAGGCGCGCGCGGCGCGCTCGGCCGCCGCGTGTGCCGCCGCGTCCGCCGCGTCCGCTGCCGCGTTCGGCTCCGCGTTGGCCTCGGCGGCCGTCATCCGTTCGGCACCCACACGCCGTCGCTCGTGTACGTGGCTCCCGGTCGAATCTCCACGGCGCCCCACCGCACCGGCGGCGCCTTCGCGGCCCAGGAGATCGCCTCGTCGAGGTTCGGCACGTCGATCACGAACGTCCCACCCAGCTGCTCCTTGGTGTCGGCGAAGGGGCCGTCCTGAATCCTCAGCACTCCGTCGGCCATCGTCAGGGTCGTGGTGCTCTCCGATGGCTGAAGGACTTCCGCGGCGATCAGCACGCCGGCGCCGTGCAGCGCTGAGGCGTAGGCGGCGAACGCCTCCATGCCCGCCTCAATGGCCTCCGGGCCGAGGGACTCCGCGGTCTCCTCCGGGTAGTGCAGCAGCAGCGTGTAGCGCATGGGTCGATCCTTCCGGCGTCCTGCCCGCTCGTCCAGCCCGTCAGCCGCGCACGCGGTACGACGCGATCACGACGCCCGTCGTCGTCGGGAGCGCCCGCTCCAGGTCGAGATCGACGCGATCCGCCGGTCCGAACAGGCTGGTGCCCGAACCGAGGACGATCGGGTGGATCAGCAGGATGTACCGGTCGATGAGGCCGGCCGCGTGCAGGCTCCGGACCAGCTCCCCACTGCCCAGGATCGTCAGATCGAGGTCGACGCCGTCGCGGAGTCGTTTGACCGTCGCCGGAGCATCGCCCGCCAGCAGGTGGCTGTTCGGATACACCGGCTTCGTCGAGGCATCCCTCGACACGACATACTTCGTCTTCCGGGTGAGGACGTCGCTGAACGGGTTCTCGAAGGATGCCGCCGACCAGAAGCCCAGCAGATCCTCGTACGTCCGCCTGCCGAAGAGGAGCGCACCGTCCTGGGTCATGCCTTCCGCCGCAAAGCCCATGGAGATATCGTCCTGGTAGCCGTTGCTCCAGCCGCCGTGGGCGAATCCGTTCCTCGTGTCCTCGTCGGCGCGACCCGGCGCCTGCATGACGCCGTCGAGGCTGACGCTCTCGAAGACAGTGATGGTCGACATGCCCACTCCGATCCGGGACGCACCGGCGGCGTCCTCACGGACATGACGAGTTCGGCCGGCGCCGATCGACAGGTCAGGGAAGGTCGGCAGGTCAGACGCACCGGGCGGGACAGGAGGCCGGGCTCAGACCCGGGCTGGTCCGGGTCCCGTGGACTCACGGATCAGCAGGTGCGTGGGGATCAGACCCGGGCCGGTGCGGGTCCCGTGGACTCACGGATCAGCAGGTGCGTCGGGATCAGCGATGTCGCGTTTCCGACGGCGCGCTCGCCGTTCAGCGCGGCGAGCAGCCGGGTGGCGGCCACTCGTCCCGCCTGCTCCGTATCCCCTGCGATGGTGGTCAGCGGTGGATCGCAGAAGTCCGCCCCGAAGATGTCATCACACCCGATGACACTGAGTTGGCCGGGCACGGAGACCCCTCGACTGCGAAGGCGCTGCAGCATCCCGATCGCCAGGAGATCGTTGTACGCGACGCAGGCGGTGGCTTCGGTCAAAAGGAGCGCATCCGCAGCTCCGACCCCGCCCGCGCGAGTGGGAGGGTGGGGCCCCACGAGGATCGGCATCATCTCCTGCAGGAGAATCTGCTCCTCGAACTCCTTCCAGCGCCAGCGATTCTGCCACGACTCGGGTGGGCCCGACACGAAGGCCACGGTGCGGTGGCCGAGCGCCTTGAGGTGGTCGACGGCCTGCGTCAAGCCCATGCGGATGTCGATCAAGACACTCGGGATGTCGTCGTGCCGGCGGTTGATCACAGTGAGCGGCAGTCGGGCTGCCGCCGTCCGCAACGCGTCCGAGTCCAGCCGGGGTGCAGAGAGGATGACGCCATCGACGACATTCACCAACTGCTCGAGGGTCTCGGATTCGGTGCGTCCGGACTCGCTGGTGTCGATGAGCAGCTGCATGTAGCCGGCACCGCGCAGCTGCTCCTGCGTCGAACGGATGATGTCGAAGTAGAACGGGTTCGTCACGTCCGGCACGAGCAGAGCCACGAGTCCTCGTCGCTGCGTGGCGCGCGGGATGGCTGTGTATCCCAGTTCCCGCGCCGCGTCCATGATCTGCTGGCGCGTGGCCTCGTTGATCCGGCCCGGCGTGCTGAAAGCGCGCGAGACCGTGGAGGCGGCGACGCCCGCTCGGGCGGCTACGTCCCGAGCTGTGACCCTGTTCGCACTGACCATTGACATCCCTTGCTCGACAACACTTGGCAATATTCTATCCATTGCCAGACTAACCGGACGCGCCTGGGATGGTCGCCGAATTTCCCGGTGAACCCAGCGCGCGCTTCGCTCGGGGCGCCAACTTTTTCGCCCATTGACGCGGCGTGAACGCTATGCACGCATGGAAACACTTGGCAACTTGTTGACGGGTCGTGCCACAGGCGTTCTCATGGATGCAACGGCGACCACACCTTCGCCAAATCCGATGACGTATAGAAGGTATGAACAATGAAGTCCATCAGCAGCAAGATCGGGGTTCTCGCGGTGGGAGCCCTCTTCCTCGCCGGATGCGGCGCCGGCGCCCCTTCCGCCCAGGAATCCGCCAGCGGCGACGCCGCGGGCCGGGGCGGCACACTCAAGATCGGCCAGCTCGGAGACGTCGCCTCGTGGGATCCGGCGCAGGCCCATGTCGGACACGCTCTCGTGCCGTACCAGCTCCCCTATGACACGCTCATCCTTCGTGAGCCGGACGGGGAGCTCAGCCCCATGCTCGCCACGGAGTGGAGCTACAACGACGACCGGACCGTACTCACGGTGGATCTGCGCACCGACGTCTCATTCTCAGACGGCGAGCCGTTCGACGCCGAGGCGGTGGTGGCCAACCTCGAGCACTTCAAGTCCGGGAACGGTCGCCAGGCGGTTCAGCTGACGCAGTTCGAGTCCGCGACCGCGGTTGATGAGGACACCGTCGAGATCACCCTCGCTCAGCCCGACCCGGCGATGGAGTACTACCTCAGTCAGGCGGCGGGCCTCATGGCAAGCCCCGCGGCGATCGAGGCGGGGACCCTTGAGACCGATCCCGTCGGCACCGGCCCGTACACGTACGACAAGGCGAACTCCGTGCGCGACTCTCAGTCGATCTTCACGGCGAAGGAGGACTACTGGAACCCCGACCTGCAGAAGTTCGACTCGGTCGAACTGCGCATCCTCGAAGACCTCTCTGCACGGGCGAACGCGATCATCTCGGGGCAGGTCGACTGGACCACTCTGGACGCAAGGACCGCCGGACAGGCCGAGGACGCCGGGCTGGAGATCATTCCCGACTATCAGGTGGACTGGACGGGTGTGACGTTCTTCGATCGTGACGGCGTCATCAACCCGGCGCTCGCCGACGTGCGCGTACGCCAGGCCATGAACTATGCCATCGACCGTGAGACTCTCCTCGAGCAGTTGCAGCTCGGCCGTGGCTCGGCGACGAGCCAGGTGTTCGGTCCTGAAAGCGGAGCGTTCGTCGACGATCTCGAGGACTATTACCCTTACGACCCTGAGATGGCGCGGGAGCTGTTGAGCGAGGCGGGCTATGAGGATGGACTTGAGATCACTCTCCCTGTGATCGACGGATTCGCGACGCAGATCACCGCGGTCGCCCAGCAGCTGAGCGACGTGGGGATCACCGTCAACCAGGTGGCCGCCGTTCCGGCCAACTACGTCGCAGACGCCGTCCAGCAGAAGTTCGAAGCCTTCAACTTCAACCTGTTCCAGGGCGAGGCGTGGGTCGCGATCAACCAGATCATCGCGCCGACGGCCACCTACAACCCGTTCCAGACGACGTCTCCTGAGCTGGAGGAACTGATACCCGTGGTCCAGCAGGGCGGCGACGACAGCGAGGCCGCCGCACAGGACATCAACCGGTACGTCACCGAGAACGCCTGGTTCATGCCGCTGTATCGCATCGATCAGATCAGCGTCTACAATCCCGACGCGATCACGGTGGAAGCGCAGATCCAGTCGGCCATGCCCGCGCTGTACAACTTCGCTCCGGCGGAGTAGGCCGCACTCGGACAGGGGTGGGGGCGGCGCGCGCACCGCGTCAGCCGCCCCCGCCTCCCAACCCGGAGACATCTCTCATGCTTACTTTCACTCTGCGGCGACTCGTCTCAGGGGTCGGGCTGCTCATCGTCATCTCGATTCTGACGTACACCCTGCTCTTCTTCTCGAGCTCGAGTATCGCCCGCAACATCCTCGGCGATCAGGCCACACCCGAGCAGATCGCTCTCAAAGAGGCCGAGCTCGGCCTCGACCAGCCCCTCTTGGTTCGCTACTTCGACTGGGCCGGCGCAGCGCTGCGGGGTGACCTCGGCCAGTCCTGGTTCAACGGCGAGCCCGTCACCGAGACCATCCAGGGTCGCCTGCCTGTCACCCTCGTGCTGATGTTCGTCTCCATCGTCCTGGTGGCGCTCATCGCCACCGCCCTCGGAGTCCTCGCCGCCGTCCGCCGCGGCGGGGTGGATCAGGCGATACAGGTCGGCGCCGTGGTCGGAGACGCCATTCCCGGCTTCGTGCTCGCCATCTTCCTCGTCACGATCTTCGCGGTGAACCTCGGCTGGTTCCCCGCGGTGGCCACCATCCGACCAGGGGCAGGGGCCGAGGCGTGGATCGTGTCCCTGACACTCCCCGTCATCGCCATCGTGGTCAACTACGTGACATCCAGCGCGCAGCAGATCCGCAGCGCGGTGATCAAGGAGCTCGACAAGGACTACGTGCGCACGCTCCGCAGCCGCGGCCTCGGTGAGCGTGAGATCGTTCTGAAGAACGTCCTGCGCAGTGCGGCGCCGGCCGGTCTCACCGTACTGAGCCTGCAGTTCATCGGACTCCTCGGCGGCGTGGTCATCCTCGAGCAGATATTCGCGATCCCCGGCTTCGGCGCCCTCGCCGTCAACGCGACCGTTCTGAGCGACATCCCGCTCGTCATGGGGGTGGTGATCGTCTCGGTCATCTTGGTGATCATCGTGAATCTGGCCGTGGATATCGCCCAAGGCGCCCTCAACCCGAAGGTTCGGCTCTCATGACCAGCGTCATCAAGACCCCGTCCGTACCCAAGCGCCCCCGTCGCGGCACCCTCCGCCGGATGCTGCGCAACCCCCTGGGTATCATCTCGCTCTCGATGCTCACGATCATCGTGCTGGCGGCGGTCTTCGCGCCGCTGATCGCGCCGTTCGACCCGGCGTACGCCGACGTCGGAAACACCCTCGCCGACCCGGGTGGGCAGAATCTGCTCGGCACCGACAGCAACGGCCGCGATGTCCTCTCCCGACTGGTCTACGGCGCTCGACTGACCTTGCTCTCGGCTCTCCTGTGCGCGGCAGTCGCGATCGCGATCGGCCTCCCGGCGGGACTCATCGCCGGGTTCTACGGCGGACCGTTCGACAGTACGTCGAATTGGTTCTCGAACATGCTCATGGCGCTGCCGGCCATCATCATCCTGCTGTCGGTGCGTGCGGCGCTCGGGCCATCGACGTGGTACGCGATGATCGCATTCGGCATCCTCATCAGTCCCGCCTATTTCCGGCTGACCCGCACCGCGGTGCAGTCGGTGCGCAATGAGCTATATGTGGACGCGGCCCGAGTCGTCGGTCTGAGCGATGCCCGCATCATCTCGCGGCACGTTCTCTCGGTCGTTCGCGCACCGCTGATCATCCAGACCGCCCTCATCTGCGGAGTCGCGATCGCGGTGCAGAGCGGACTGCAGTTCCTCGGGCTCGGTGACCCCACCGAGGTCTCCTGGGGTGCGATGCTCAGCGACGGCTTCAGCAACATCTACATCCAACCTCTGCTCATGCTCTGGCCGGCGCTGGCGATCGGTATCACGATCGGTACGCTCGTGCTGCTCGGCAACGCGATCCGTGACGCGCTGGAAGACCGCCGCGAGATCAAGGCTCCGCGACGCCCGGCCATACAGACCCCTCTCCCTGCAGACGAGCCGGCCGCGGTCGACGACGCCGAGGCGATCCTCCAGGTCGCGGGGCTGAGCGTCGGCTATCCGAACGCCGACGGCGAGTACACCCGCGTGGTCCGCGACGTATCGCTCACGATCCGGCCCGGTGAGGTGCTGGGTCTGGTCGGCGAGTCGGGGTCGGGCAAGTCGCAGACAGCGTTCTCCATCCTCGGCCTGCTGCCGCAGAACGCGCGCATCCTGTCGGGCTCTATCCGCTTCCAAGAGACCATGCTCGTCCGTGACGGCGAGGTCGACGCGAAGGCCGTGCTCGCCATCCGTGGGCGACGCATCGCCTACATTCCGCAGGAGCCGATGTCGAACCTCGACCCGGCCTTCACGATCGGGCACCAGCTCACGCGTCCCATGGTCAAGCTCCTCGGCATCTCGAAGAAGGAGGCCCGCGAACGCGCGCGGAACCTGCTCGAGAGGGTGGGGATCACCGATCCCGAGCGAGTCATGAAAGGGTATGCGCACGAGATCTCGGGCGGAATGGCGCAGCGCGTGCTGATCGCAGGTGCTCTGACATGCGAACCCGATCTCATCGTCGCCGACGAACCGACGACAGCGCTGGATGTGACGGTCCAGGCCGAGGTGCTCGACGTGATCCGAAAGATGCAGCAAGAGCTCGGCGTCGCGGTGCTTCTGGTCACCCACAACATCGGTGTGATCGCCGACATCGCCGACCGCGTGGCGGTCATGCGCCAGGGAGAGATCGTTGAGACCGGGCAGGTCGAGGAAATCCTCGAGAACCCCTCACACCCGTACACCCGGTCGCTCATGGCCAGCATGCTCGTCGGCAAGACGCCGCTCACCCCGCTCGGTCTCTCGGGGCCCACCACGGGAGGCGAGACCAGCTACGACGAGGATGCCGGCGAGCTGGCGATTGATCAGGCCGACATGCAGCAGCCGCTCTCGTCAGCCGCCGAGACAATGCTGCGAGAGGACATCTGATGAGCGACCTGTTGGAGGTACGCGACCTGGTCGTGGAGTACAA
Source organism: Micromonospora sp. DT81.3 (assembly GCF_049847225.1). Lineage (NCBI taxonomy): Bacteria > Bacillati > Actinomycetota > Actinomycetes > Micromonosporales > Micromonosporaceae > Micromonospora > Micromonospora sp. DT81.3. Next base: position 721,379 of record NZ_JBNCNY010000001.1, on the reverse strand, counting down.
GCCGAAGAAGCTGCGCGCCAAGCCCCTCCGCGCCCTGCATGGAGTTTCGCTGAGCGTCGCCGAAGGCCGCACGCTCGGGCTCGTCGGCGAGTCGGGCTCGGGCAAGACGACGATCGGTCGCGCGATCCTGGGCCTCGCGCCCATCGCCTCAGGCGCGATCGCCTTCGAGAGCCAGGACATCACCCGCATCAGCCGTCGGGACCGCCGCAAGTTCAGCGGCGACCTGCAGGTGATCTTCCAGGATCCGTACACGTCCCTCAATCCCGCGATGGACGTCGGCGACATCCTGGCCGAACCCCTCGGTGTGCAGGGCGTCGCCCGCGACGCGGCGCGGAAGCGCGTGGAGACACTCCTCGATCGGGTCGGCCTCCCTTCGAACGCGATCGACCGTCAGCCGTACGAATTCTCGGGCGGACAGCGCCAACGCATCGCGATCGCCCGGGCGCTCGCACTCGACCCCAAGCTGATCGTGTGCGACGAGCCGGTGAGCGCCCTGGACCTGACCACTCAGGCCCGCGTTCTCGACCTGCTGCTCGAGATTCAGCAGGACACCGGGGTGGCCTACCTGTTCATCTCGCACGACCTGGATGTGGTTCACCACGTCAGCCACGACGTCGCGGTGCTCTACAAAGGCCAGATCGTCGAAGACGGTCCGGCGGCCGAGGTCACCCGCACACCTCAGCACCCATACACCCAACAGCTGCTCCTGGCCTCGCCGGTGCCGAATGCCGCCGAGCAGCGCGCCCGCCGCGAGCAGCGCCTCGCACTCAAGGCAGCGCCCGACGCAGCCTGATATCTCCACCGAACGAGAAAGAGAAGCCGTGCTCAAGCCCATCTCCACCCCTACTCGCGAATTGGTCCGCCTGGACGGTCTCTGGCGCTTCGCGCTTGACGACGCGGCGATCGCCGAGCCCTGGGCAGGTCACCTCGAGACCGCCCTGGAGGCTCCGGTTCCGGCCAGCTACAACGACGTCTTCGCCGACCAGACGATCCGCGACCACGTCGGCTGGGTCTGGTACCAGCAGACGGTGCGTGTCCCCCGTGGGTGGGCCGGCGAGCGGGTCGTGCTGCGCGTGGACGCCGCCACCCACGAGGGGGTCGTCTACGTCGACGACACCAAGGTTGCCGAGCATGTCGGCGGGTACACGCCGTTCGAAGCGGATGTGACCGACCTCGCCCCGGCGGGCGAGGAGGTGCGGATCACGATCGGCGTGAACAACGAACTGACGAACGAGACGATCCCGCCGGGCACGATCTCGACGACCGAGGCGGGCCGCCGCAAGCAGGCCTACCGCCATGACTTCTACAACTACGCGGGACTGGCCCGCTCGGTTATCCTCTACTCGACTCCCGCGACCCGGGTGACCGACGTCACTGTGACGACCGACATCGATGGCGCGACGGGTGTCGTGGAGTACCGCGTGGAAACCTCCGGCGACGCCGAGGTCCGCGTCGTCCTCTCCGACGCCGACGGCACCGAGGTCGCGGCTGCGGACGGCGCGTCGGGAGAGATCACCGTGGCGGATGCCGAACTCTGGCGACCCGGCCGCGGCTATCTGTACGAGCTGCGGGTGGAAGCGCTCCAGGGCGGAAGCGTCGCCGACGTATACGAGCTGCCGGTCGGCATCCGCTCGGTCCGCGTCGATGGTACACGGTTCCTCATAAACGGCGAGCCGTTCTACTTCCGCGGTTTCGGCAAGCACGAGGACAGCGCGTTCCGCGGCCGCGGGTTCGACAACGTCGTCATGGTGCACGACTTTTCCCTGATGGAGTGGATCGGCGCCAACTCGTTCCGGACGTCGCACTACCCGTATGCCGAGGAGTTCCTCGACTACGCCGACCGCCACGGGATCGTGGTGATCGACGAGACGGCGGCGGTGGGCCTCAACCTCGGCATCGGCGGCGGATTCCACGGGGCGGTCAGCGAGCTCTCCTTCTCGCCGACGATGTTCAACGACAAGACCCAGGCGGCCCACGCCGAGGGCATCCGCGAACTGATAGACCGCGACAAGAACCACCCGAGCGTCGTGATGTGGTCGATCGCCAACGAGCCGGAGTCGGTCGAGGAAGGCGCTCGAGAGTACTTCCGGCCGCTCGTCGAGCTCGCGCGGGAGCTCGACCCCTCCCGCCCGCTCACTTACGCGAACGAGTACCGGGGCACCTTCCACAATGACCGCCTAGCCGACCTGTTCGACGTGATCTGCCTGAACCGCTACTACGGCTGGTACAACGAGACGGCAGACCTCGATTCCGCGGCTCTCAAGCTCGAGGCGGAACTGCGCGGCTGGGAGTCGGCGTTCGGCAAGCCGATCATCATCACGGAATACGGCGCCGACACGCTCGCCGGACTCCACGCCGTCGGAACACAGGTGTGGAGCGAGGAGTACCAGGTTGCGCTGCTGCGCACCTACCACGAGGTCTTCGACCGCATCGACGCCGTCATCGGGGAGCAGGTCTGGAACTTCGCCGACTTCCAGACCTCGCAGGGCATCATCCGAGTGGACGGCAACAAGAAGGGCGTCTTCACCCGCGACCGGCGTCCGAAGGCGGCCGCCTTCCTGCTGCGGGATCGGTGGCGCACCGCCTCCGAAGGGGTCTGAGCCATGCGTGATGCCCACCCTGCACCCGCGGCTGAGCGGGCCGGCGTCGCGTCATCCGACGCACTCCTCCCCGCCGATCAACGCACGCGCGACATCGCCCGCGACCTCTACTCCGAGGTCGCGGGTGCGCCGATCATCTCTCCGCACGGGCATGTCGATCCCAGGCTGCTGGCGGACGACACTCCCTTCCAGGACCCGGCCGAGCTTCTCATCACTCGTGACCACTACGTGACCCGTCTCCTCCATTCCGCGGGAGTGGACCTCTGGGAGCTGGGGCTGGATCCAAGCCGGCCGGTGGATCCACGAAGTGCCTGGCGACGATTGGCGGAGAACTGGCACCGGTTCGCCGGCACAGCCAGCGGATACTGGCTGACGCACGAGCTTTCGTCCCTGTTCGGCGTGGACGAAGAGCTCGACGAGAGTTCGGCCGATCGCATCTACGATCGCGTAGCGGTCGCGCTCACCGAGCCGGAGTTCCGTCCGCGCGCTCTGTTCGAGCAGTTCCGCATCGAGGTTCTCGCCACCACCGACGACCCACTCGACGACCTGGAAACGCACCGCCTTCTCGGCGCGGACCGCTCATTCCACGGACGAGTGCTCCCCACCTTCCGTCCAGACGCCTACGTCGACCCCGATTCGGCGGCGTTCACCGAGAACGTGACGAAGCTTCTGGCCGCTACCGGAGAGAGCACCTCGTTCGCCGGTTATCTCGGCGCGCTCGCTGCGCGTCGCGCGCACTTCCTGGCGCGGGGGGCGGTCTCGGCGGACCACGGCGTGCTCGAACCCTTCACGAGCGATCTGGCCCCGACCACCGCGGAAGGGCTGTTCCAGCAGGCCCTGACCGGCACGCTCGACCCTGCCGGCGTCCGCCTCTTCCGCGGCCATATGCTGTTCCAGATGGCACGGATGAGCGTCGAAGACGGTCTCGTGATGACCGTCCACGCCGGAGTGCGCCGCAACCACCACGCGCCGACCTTCCGGCGCTACGGGGCCGACACCGGTCACGACATCCCGGTGCGGACCGAGTACACGGAGAATCTGCGGCCTCTCCTGGATGCCTTCGGCACCGCGCCGGGGTTTCACTTCGTGCTGTTCGCCGTCGATGAGACGGTCTACTCCCGGGAGATCGCGCCTCTCGCGGGCTTCTACCCGAGCGTCTACATCGGCGCGCCGTGGTGGTTCCTCGACGCGCCCGACGCGATCCTGCGCTGGCGCTCTGCCGTCACCGAGACCGCCGGCTTCTACCGGTCGAGCGGGTTCATCGACGACACGCGGGCCTTCCTCTCCATCCCCGCACGTCACGACACCGCGCGTCGTCTGGACGCCTCCTACCTGGCCCGTCTGGTCGCGGAAGGGCGCGTCTCGATGACGACCGCGCGCCGGATCGCACGCGACCTGGTGGGGACCATCCCTCGAGAGGTGTTCAAGCTGTGACCGACGCGACCATTGCTGCGCCCCGCACAGCCCCACGGCGCCCCGTGCGGATCGTGCACATCGGCCTGGGACGGTTCTTCCGTGCGCATCAAGCGTGGTACACCGCCAGGGCAGCGGATGCCGGGAGCTGGGGGATCGCCGCCTTCACGGTCCGCAGTCCCCGGGCAGCGGCGGAGTTGGCGGCGCAGGACTGCGTGTACACACTGACAGTGCGCGGGCCCGAGGTCGACACGGAGGAGCGCATCGATAGTGTCGTGGCAGCGCACGATGGTTCGGATGTCGACGCCCTGTGCGACTATGTCTCGCGCCCCGAGGTGGCGGTGATCACCCTGACGGTGACGGAGGCCGGCTACGGGCTGGACGCTGAAGGGAAGCCCGACATGGAGGACCCGGAGGTGAGCGGGGATCTCCACGGCCTTCGCACCGGCACGTTTGGCGCGCACACGGTGCTCGGCCGGCTGATCGCCGCACTGGACGCTCGCCGTCGCGCCGGCGCCGGGCCCATCGCGCTCGTGCCCTGCGACAACGTGCCGGGAAACGGGCCGTTCCTCGCGCGAGGACTTCTGCGGTTCGCCGAGCAGATTTCGGGCGACCTCGCGGCGTGGATCCGAGAGAACGTCTCGTTCGTCAGTACATCGGTCGACCGCATCACGCCCCAGACGACGGGGAGCGAAGTCGTCACCGAGCCATTCTCCGACTGGGTGCTGGCCGGAGACTTTCCGGCCGGCCGGCCGGCCTGGGAGAGCGCGGGCGCCCGATTCGTGAACGACATCGAACCTTGGGAGGCCCGCAAGCTGTGGCTGCTCAACGGAGCGCACAGCATCCTCGCGTTCGCCGGTCTCACGCGCGGACTGCAGACGGTATCCGAGGCGATCGCGCACCCGGAATGCCGCGCGCTCGTCGACGCCTTCTGGGACGAAGCCGTGCAATGTCTGCCCGCGGGCACCGAAGTGGACGACTACCGCGAGCAGCTCGTGGTGCGCTTCGCCAACCGCCGCATCGAGTACCGGCTCAGCCAGATCGCGACAGATGCCACGACCAAGGCGCAGTTCCGCTTCGCGGCGGTGTCAGAGCGCTCGATCGAAGCGGGGCGAAGCCCGGAGGCGTCTGCTCGGGCGACCGCGGCGTGGATCCAGTGGGTGCTCGGTCGACCTTCCGAAGCCGACGCACGGGCGGCAGAGATCGCCGCCGCGGCGGCATCCGATGATCCGATGACCGCCCTCGTCGAGGTCATCTCACCGCGGCTCGCCGCATCCCGTGCGTTCATGGATCGCGTTCGTCCAGCGACGGCCGCTCGTCCCGAATCCCTTCCCCGCGGCGCCGCCGTCGCGTCCTGACCTGCAAGGAGACACCCATGATCATCGACAAGGCAGAAGTGATCGTCACGAGCCCCGACCGCAACTTCGTGACGCTCAAGCTGACGACCGACGACGGGCTGACCGGCCTCGGCGACGCGACGCTGAACGGCCGCGAACTCGCCGTGGTCACCTACCTGACCGAGCATGTGGTGCCGCTGCTGATCGGGGCGGATGCGTCGCGCATCGAGGACACCTGGCAGTTCCTGTACCGCTCGGCGTACTGGCGGCGCGGCCCGGTCACGATGGCCGCGATCGCCTCGGTGGACATGGCCCTCTGGGACATCAAGGGCAAGGCGGCCCGGATGCCGGTGTACCAGCTGCTGGGCGGCGCATCGCGCAACGGCCTCATGGCGTACGGGCACGCGTCCGGCAAGGAGCTGCCCGAATTGTTCGACTCGATCCGGGCGCATCAGGAGCAGGGCTATAAGGCGATCCGGGTGCAGACCGGTGTCCCGACCCTCAAGGCGATCTACGGCATCGCGGCGCAGGGCGCCGATGTGGGAGATGCGACCGTCCGGTACGACCACGAGCCTGCGCGCCGCGGCGCCAAGCCGGTGGAGGAGGACTGGGACACCCGCGCTTACCTCAACCACCTGCCGGGGGTGTTCGAGGCCGTCCGGAACGAGTTCGGTCCCGACATCCCGCTGCTGCACGATGGCCATCACCGGATGACGCCCATACAGGCTGCCCGGCTCGGCAAGGACCTGGAGCCGTACGATCTGTTCTGGCTCGAGGACTGCACACCGGCCGAGAACCAGGAGGCGCTCCGGCTGGTGCGCCAGCACACCACCACGCCACTGGCGATCGGCGAGATCTTCAACACGATCTGGGACTTCAAGGACATCATCCGCGACCAGCTCATCGACTACGTCCGAGGGGCCGTCACCCACATGGGCGGCATCACGTCGCTGAAGAAGACGCTCGACTACGCGGCGATGTACCAGATCAAGTCGGGCATGCACGGGCCGACCGACATCTCGCCGGTGGGAATGGCGGCCGCGATGCACCTCGGGCTGTCGATCCACAATTTCGGCATCCAGGAGTACATGAAGCACGGCGCCAAGACCGACCAGGTCTTCGAGCAGTCCTTCACCTGGACCGACGGCTACCTCCACCCCGGCGACAACCCCGGTCTCGGCGTCGAGCTCAACGTCGACGAAGCAGGCAAGTACCCGTACGAGCAGGCATACCTGCCCTACAACCGCCTGCTCGACGGCACCGTGCACGACTGGTGAGCGGCGTGCCGGAGATCCGCCGCATCGTCGTGATGGGGGTCGCCGGATGCGGAAAGAGCACTGTCGGCGCCGCCCTCGCGGCGGCCATGGGGCTCCGGTTCCTCGACGGCGACACGCTGCACAGCCCGTCGAACGTGGCGAAGATGGCATCGGGCATCCCTCTCGATGACGACGACCGCCGACCGTGGCTGGATGCCGTCGGCGCGGTCCTCGCGCGGGCCGGCGAACCGGGAATGGTCGTCGCCTGCTCGGCGCTCAGACGGGCGTACCGCGACCGGCTGCGCGCCGCCGCGCCCGACCTCGTGTGCGTGCACCTGGACGGCAGCCCTCAACTGCTGGAGGACCGACTGCGGGCGAGACCCGGTCACTTCATGGCGGCGGGGATGCTGGCATCGCAGCTCGCGACGCTCGAGCGCCTGGAGAACGACGAGGCCGGCGTGGTGATCGGGATCGATCAGGATGTCGATTCCATCGTCGCCGAGACGCTCCAGGCGCTCGACCGGCAGCCCGCGCAGCCGTAGAGAGCCGCACCGGTTGGCCTACTCCGGCCGGAGGCGAAGCTCCTGCATCCCGCCGTCGACGGCTATCGACGTGCCCGTCGTCGAACCGGAGCGCGGACTGGCCAGGTACGCGACGGCGCCGGCGACCTCGTCGGCGCTCACCAGGCGGCCGTGCGGCTGCCGGGCCTCGAGGGCCCGGCGCTCGGCATCCGGATCGGATGCGGAATCGAGCAGCCGGCCGATCCACGGCGTGTCGGCGGTGCCCGGATTGACGGCGTTCACCCGGATGCCCTCCCGCAGGTGGTCGGCCGCCATCGCGCGCGTCATCGCGAGCACCGCGCCCTTCGTGGCGGAGTACAGCACCCGCTGCGGGAGGCCGGCGGTGGCGGCGACCGACGAGGTGTTGACGATGGATGCCGCGGGGGACAGGCGCAACGCGGGGAGCGCGGCCCGGGTGACGCGCACCATGCCGACCACGTTGATGTCCCAGACGCGATGCCACTCGTCGTCGTCGTTGGCCCCGACATCGCCCTGGGCGCCGATCCCGGCGTTGTTGACGACGATGTCGATGCGGCCGAACCGTTCCAGCACGGCGGCAACGGCGGCACGCACCGAATCGTCGTCGGAGACGTCCGCGGCGACGGCGAGGTCGGCGTCGGCGGTGTTCGACACGTCCCGGTCGAGCACCGCCACCGTCGCGCCATCCGCGCGCAGCCGCCGCACGATCGCCGCCCCGATGCCCGAAGCGCCGCCCGTGACGATCGCCACAAGGTCCGTGAACTCCGTCATTCCGCCTGCTCTCCGGGGCCGGTCGGCCCGCTCTGCTCAATACGTGGCGCGTCCGCCGCTGATGTCGTACACGGCACCGGTGGAGAAGCTGCACTCGTCCGACGAGAGCCAGCTGACGAGCGCGGCGACCTCTTCGGCCGTGCCGACCCGGCCCATCGGGATGAGCGACGTGATGTGCGCGAGCACCTCAGGGGAGGTGGTCGAATTCATGGGGGTCTGAATGACGGCCGGAGCGATCGCGTTCGCCAGGACGCCCGTCTTCGCCAGCTCCTTGCCGAGGGACTTGGTGAGGCCGATCACCGCCGCCTTGCTCGCCGAGTACGCCGACAGGTTCGGGTTGCCGTCCTTGCCGGCCATGCTCGCCATGCTGACGATACGTCCCCAGCCGGCCTCGATCATCCCCGGCACGACGGCCCGGGTCACGGTGAAGAGCCCGTGCACGTTGACGTCGAACGTGCGACGCCACTCCTCGAGCGACACCTCCCAGAGCGGCTTGTTCGGACCAACGATGCCCGCGCTGTTGATGAGGATGTCGACCGGCCCGATCTTCGCGACCGCCACCGCGACGGAAGCGGGATCGGTGATGTCGAGCGGCACGTCGGCCTCGGGCGAGAGGTCGAACGTCACGACCTCGACGCCGTCGGCGCGCAGCCGAGCCGCACAGGCGGCCCCGAGGCCGCTCTGTCCGCCGGTAATCAGCGCGCGCCTCAATGCGACTCCCGGCTGACCGGGGCTCCGCTGGAGCCGACGAGGAAGTCGAGATCCGCTCCGGTGTCGGCCTGCATCACGTGATCGACGTAGAGCTTCGCCCACCCGCGCACCGGCGCCGCATAAGCCGCCTTTGCGGCGGGCGTCTGACGGCGCGCCCGCAGCTCCTCATCGGAGACCTCCATGTGCAGCGAGCGGCCTTCGACATCCACGCGGATGAGGTCTCCCGTCCGCACGAGCCCCAGCGGTCCACCCGCGGCGGCCTCGGGCGCCACGTGCAGGATGACGGTGCCGTACGCGGTTCCGCTCATGCGGGCGTCGCTGATGCGCACCATGTCGCGCACCCCCTGCTCGAGCAGCTTGCGGGGCAACGGCATGTTGCCGACCTCCGGCATGCCCGGGTAGCCACGAGGACCGCAGCCGCGCAGCACCAGCACCGAGTCGGCCGTCACGTCGAGGTCGGGATCATCGATCCTCGCGCGCATGTCTTCGACGCTCTCGAACACGACCGCCGGCCCGACGTGCTGAAGCAGGTGCGAGGTGGCGGCCGCCGGCTTGACGATGGCACCCTGAGGCGCGAGGTTGCCGCGCAGCACGGCGATCCCCGCGTCGTCCATCAGCGGGGCCGACCGGGGAAAGATCACCGTGTCGTCGAACACCGGATGACCGTCGAGGTAGTCCACCAGGGGCTTGCCGGTCACGGTGATCGGCGAAGGGCTGAGCAGGTCCTTCACCTGCTCGAGCAGCGCGAGCACGCCGCCGGCGCGGTACAGGTCGTCCATCAGGAATCGGCCGCTGGGCTGCAGGTTGGCCAGCACCGGCACCCCCGCTCCCGCGGCATCGAAGTCCTCGAGCGTGAGGTCGACACCCACGCGTCCCGCGATCGCGAGCAGGTGCACAACGGAGTTGGTCGAGCCGCCCACGGCCGCGACGGCGACGATGGCGTTGAGGAACGCGTCCCTGGTCAGGATGTCGCTCGGCTTGCGGTCCTGGGCCACCATCTCCACGATCAGGCGACCGGTGTCGTGCGAGAGCGAGAGCAGCCGTGAGTCCGGCGCCGGAGTTCCCGCGAATCCCGGGATCGTCATGCCGAGCGCCTCGGCGACGACCGCCATCGTCGACGCGGTGCCCATGGTGTTGCAGTGGCCCTTGCTGCGGATCATCGACTGCTCGGAGCGCAGGAACTGCTCCTCGGAGATCGTGCCCGCGCGCGCCTCCTCGCTGAGGCGCCAGACGTCGGTGCCGCAGCCGAGCGCCTGGCCGCGGAAGTGTCCCGTCAGCATCGGACCGCCCGGAACGACGATGGCGGGAAGATCGACGGATGCCGCGGCCATGAGCAGCGCGGGAATGGTCTTGTCGCAGCCGCCGAGCAGCACCAGGCCGTCGATCGCGTTGGCGCGGAACATCTCCTCCATCGCCATCGCCGCCATGTTCCGCCAGAGCATGGCAGTGGGCTTCACCTGCGTCTCCCCGAGCGAGACGACGGGCAGGTTGTAGGGGACTCCGCCGGCGGCCCAGACGCCCTGCTTCACCGCATCCGCCACCTCGTTCAGGTGCATGTTGCACGGCGTGTAGTCGGACGCCGTGTTCGCGATGGCGATCTGCGGCTTGGATGCGTCGAGGGCGTCCTCCGGCAGTCCGCGCCGCATCCAGGCGCGGTGGATGTACGCGTTGCGGTCGTCGCCTGCATACCAGTCGGCACTCCGTAGATGGGCACTGGGGAGATCGGCGCTGGGCAGATCTGCACTGGGGTGAGAGTTCACGCGGATCCTCGGTTTCCATCTGCTCGAATGGCACGATAGCATTTCGAATTATGGCACACGCCGACGAAAGAGGAGAGACCCGCCCATGAGACTTGTCCGAGTGGGAGATGCCGGCTCCGAGATCCCCGGGGTGCTCCTCGACGACGACACGGTCGTCGACCTGTCCGACGTGGTGCGGGACTTCGACGAGGCGTTCTTCGCCTCGGGGGCGCTGGCCACGCTCCCGTCGGCCGTCGCCGATCGCGCGGCGAGCGGCCGCACGGAGCCGCTTGCGGGGCGCCGCCTCGGTGCGCCGATCGCCCGCCCCCATCAGATCCTCTGCATCGGACTGAACTACAGCGACCACGCCGCCGAGACGGGTCAGGAGGTTCCGTCGGAGCCCATCCTCTTCACGAAGGCGCCGAACACTCTGATCGGCCCGGACGATGACGTGCTGATCCCTCGTCGGTCGCGCAAGACGGACTGGGAGGTGGAGCTCGGCATCGTGATCGGGTCGCGGGCCTCCTACCTGGCGGACGAAGCGGAGGCAGCCGCCGCCATCGCGGGCTACGTGCTGGTGAACGACGTCAGCGAGCGGGAGTGGCAGATCGAGCGCAACGGCCAGTGGTCGAAGGGCAAGTCGGCGCCGACGTTCAACCCGGCGGGGCCGTATCTCGTGACGCCCGACGAGGTGGGCGACGTTCTCGCTCTCGATATGTGGCTCGACATCGACGGAGTGCGCCGCCAGACCGGCTCGACCGCGACGATGATCTTCAGCCCGACGTTCATCGTGCACTACCTCAGCCAGTTCCTGACCCTCGAACCAGGCGACCTGATCAACACCGGCACGCCGCCCGGTGTGGGCATGGGGCAGTCGCCGCAGGTCTTCCTGAAGGGTGGCGAGACCATGACGCTCGGCATCACACGGCTCGGAACGCAGACCCAGCGGGTCGTCGCGGACACGACCGCCTCGGACTGATGCGCGCGCTCGTCGTCACCGGGCCCCACGCGGCCGAGGTGCAGCAGGTCGCCGATCCGGTGGCCGGCGAGGGCGAGTTGCTCGTACAGGTCGAGCGCGTCGGCATCTGCGGCACCGACGTCGAGCTGTACACGGGCGAGATGGCGTACATCCCGCAGGGCTTCACGCATTTCCCCGTCCGCCTGGGACACGAGTGGACCGGCACGGTGATCGGCACCGGATCGGCCGCCGACGAGAGCTGGCTCGGTCGACGGGTCACCGGCGACACGATGCTGGGCTGCGGCCACTGCGAGTACTGCAGCGCCGGCGTCCACCACGTCTGCCCCGACCGCTTCGAGGTCGGCATCCGCGACGGCTGGCCCGGCGCGCTCGCCGAAAAGGTGCTGGTGCCGACACGCTTCGCGCACGCGGTTCCGGAGCATGTGAGCGTTGCGGCCGCCGCACTGGTCGAGCCCGGTGGCAACTCGCTGCGGGCGGTGCAGGCCGCCGCGCTCCGGCGGGGCGACTCCGTGCTGGTGCTGGGCTCGGGCACGATCGGCCTGCTGGCGGCGCAGTTCGCCCTCGCCGCCGGTGCCGACGTGCACGTCGCAGGGGTCCGGGAGGACTCTCTCGCCCTGGCCGCGACTCTCGGCGTGCCGCACACCTCGCGCCTCGATGAGCTCGATTCTTCGCCCGACAGCAGGTTCGACGCCGTCATCGATGCCACGAGCCTCCCCACCAGCCCGGCGCTCGCCGTCCGGCTGACCAAGCCCGCGGGTCGAACGGTCTTCATCGGGCTGTCGGAGACGCCCAGCGTGCTCGACACGCGGGAACTGGTGCTCAAGGACGTCTCCGCGATCGGCATCCTCTCGGCCTCGCCGGGACTGGCGGGGGCGATCGAGAGCTTCGCCGACGGATCCGTCGTTCCCGACCCGATCGTGAGCGAGGTGATCGCGCTCGAAGACGTGCCGTCGCGCTTGGAGGGGCACCGCGGCGCGGGCGCGAAGGCCGGACCCAAGGTGCATGTCGACCCCCGGCTCCGTCCGCACTCCCCATGAACGGGAACGAGAACCTCAGCGAGCCCGGCGAGGAGCGACTGGTCGGGGCGGACCGCGTGATCGCCGTGCTGACCGAGCTCGCCGAGCACCCCACCGGCGTCACCCTCGATGAGCTCGCGGGCATCCTGCGCAGCACCAAGCCGACCGTGCACCGCGCCCTTGCGACCCTCCGCCGTGCGGGTCTGGCCGACCTCGTGGGGCGGGGTGTCTACGTGCTGGGCGACGAGTATCTGCGCCTGGCGTTCCGCAACCTCGACGGCCGCCCCGAGCACGCCCGCATCCAGCCGCTGCTGCAGGATCTCGCCGACCGGTTCAGCGAGACGGCGCACTACGCCGTGCTCGCCGGAGGGGACATCGTGTACCGGGCCAAGATGGACCCGCCACGGGGGGCCGTGCGCCTCACCTCGGTGGTCGGCGGCCGCAATCCCGCGTACTCCACAGCCGTCGGCAAGGCGCTGCTGAGCGGCAGGCTGCGCTCCCTCGCCGAGGTGGCGGAGTGGTTCGGAGAGCTGCCCCTCGAGCGGAAGACCGCTACGACCCTCGTCACGGCGGACGAGCTGCACAGGGAGCTCGAGCTCACCCGCGCTCGGGGCTTCGCCGTCGATGATCAGGAGAACGAGGTCGGGGTGAACTGTGTCGCGCTCCCTGTATTCCTGCAGGGCTCGACCATGCCCTCCGGTGCCATCAGCGTGAGCGCCGTCTCGTTCCGCTGTCCGCTCGAGCGGCTGGTGGCCGCGGTGCCGGTCATCCGCGAGACGATCGAAGGCCATCTCGGCGCCGGCGCCGTGCGCTGACTGGACACCCGAAGTGATCGACGGACTTGTAGAACCTAGCGAATATCGATATCTTTCTATCGAAACACTACCTAGGAGTCTCGATGGGAAAACTGACGATCCTCGCGCTGCGCGTCGTCATCGCGCTGGCACTGGCGGGCTCGCTGCTCGTGCAGGTCGTGATGATGCCGGTCATCTGGGCCGATCTCGAAGGTGCGGAGCAGTGGATGCGCATCGCGTTCATCGTCCTGCTGGTGCTGTTCATCGTGACCCTGCAGGTCAGCGCGGTCTGCATCTGGCAACTGCTGACGATGGTGCGGCGCGGCTCGGTGTTCTCATCCGCCGCCTTCCGCTACGTCGATGTGATCATCGGCGCCGTGGCAACGGCATCCGTTGTCATCTTCTTGATCGCGGTGCTGCTCGCCCCCGGTGACGCGGCGCCCGGCCTCGTCGGCTTGATCTGCGGCGCGTCGCTCGTGACCGCCGGCATCGCGCTTCTCGTGCTCGTGATGCGGATGCTGCTCGCACAGGCGGTCGCGCGGGAGACCGAGGCGCGGCAGCTGCGCACCGAGCTCGACGGGGTGATCTGATGCCCATCGTCGTCGACATCGACGTGATGCTGGCGCGGCGCAAGATGGCCGTCGGGACACTCGCGGAACGGGTCGGACTCAGCCCGGCGAACATCGCGGTGCTGAAGAACGGGCGCGCGAAGGCCGTGCGGTTCACGACCCTCGAGGCGCTGTGCGCGGTGCTGGAGTGTCAGCCGGGCGACCTGCTGCGCTGGGAGCCCGATGGAGCGGGCGAGTCGCACAGCTAGCGCGCGCGGCGCCACTCGTTCTGCGTGAGGTGCGAGCCGCCGTGCGGGCCCATCAGCAGGATGCCGCCGTCCACCACGTATGACGCTCCTGTGACGTACGACGCCGACGGTGACGCGAGGAAGGCGATCACCGCGGCCACCTCCCGGGCGTCGCCGGGTCTGCCGAGCGGGATCCCGGGGCGGTCGATCTTCGTCGTGTCCACGTCCTCGGCTCCCGTCATCGGCGTCGCGATCTCGCCCGGCGCGACGGTGTTCGCCGTGATGCCGTGGTGGCCCAGCTCGAGCGCCAGGGTCTTCATCAGGCCGCCGAGGCCGTGCTTGGCTGCGTCGTAGGCCGCGAAGCCGACGCGCGGCTGGTACTCGTTGATGCTCGTGACGGCGATGAGCCGGCCGCCATTACGGCCCTGCACGAGGTGCCGGGCGGCCTGCTGCAGGCACACGAACGCCCCGTCGAGGTCGATCGCGATGGTGCGTCGCCACTGCTCCCGTTCGAGATCGACGAAGCGTTGGCTCTCGACGGTGCCCGCATTGTTGACGAAGACATCCAGGCCGCCGAGTCGCGCGATCAGGTCGTCGATCACCGTCCCGCACGACTCGGGATCGCTCGCGTCGAGCCGGGCGAGCACCGCTTCGCCTCCGTGCGAGCGCACCTCGGCGGCGGTTTCGTGGGCGCCCTTCTCGTCGGCGTACCACGTGAAGCCCACGTCGCAGCCGTCGGCGGCCAGAGCCACGGCGGTCGCCCGCCCGATGCCCGAATCGGCCCCCGTCACGATCGCGCGCCTGCGGTGTTGTGTCGTCACGGAGAAAGCGTGGTGCGGCTTCCCGGATGCCGGGAGGCGGTTGACACCGCGGGATGCCGATGGCAAGGCCGTTGACCGGTGTCGGTGGCCGGAGGTAGACGTGGATCATGAACGAATCCGTGCAGAACTGGCTCGACCGCTACCTCGTCGCCTGGGGCTCGAACGACCCCGACGACATCCGTGCGCTCTTCACCGAGGACGCCACCTACGCCGGCGGGCCCTTCGATCCCGAGCCCTGGATCGGCCGCGAGGCGATCGTGGAGGGCTGGCTCGCCCACCGCGACGAGCCCGGCTCGTGGACCTTCGAGGGCGTTCCGCTCGTCTACGCCGACGGGGTCGGCATCGTGCAGGGCCGCACCGACTACGCCGACGGTGACGTGTACGCCAACCTCTGGGTCATCGGCCTGGCCGACGACGGGCGCGCGCATTCCTTCGTCGAGTGGGCGATCGAGCCGGGACCGGTCTGGAAAGACCAGGAGTAGGCACCGCTCAGGCGGTCCCGTCGGCCGTGCTCGCCGGCATCCGTCGCATGGGAACGTGCGGGATGTCGTCTTCGACGTACTCGTCACCGCTGGCTGCGAAGCCGAAGCGGGCGTACCACGCCGACAGGTGAAGCTGGGCGTCGAGGTCGATCGGCAGCTCCGGGTGCGCTTGGATGCAGTGGGCCACGGCGCGATGCATCAGCTCGACCCCGACCCCGCGACCGCGCGCGCTCTCCGACGTGGCGACGCGGCCGATGCGCGAGGCGCTCGCGTCGGTCAGGATGCGCAGCGTGCCGATCACGTCGCCGTCGGACTCGGCCCACATCAGGAGGGCACCGGGCTCGATGTCCCGGCCGTCCAGCTCTTCGTAGGCCGCTCGCTGCTCGACGACGAACACCCGCACGCGCAGCCACAGGATGCGGTAGAGCGTGACGGCATCGATGTCGGCGAGCCGGGCCAGCCGGTAGTTCACGGTCACCGCTCCACGGTACAGGCGGCGACGGCGGCCGCTCGTGGTCTGGGCGCGCGCTGGAGGGGCATCCGCTGTCCTACATCGCGGCGGCGATGTAGGAGTACTTGACGAAGACCTCGGGCGCGAGCCCTGCCTCATCGAGCAGTCCCTGCACCGCAGTGAGCATGTACTTCGAATCCCAGCCCATGTAGATGAAGTGGGCGTCATCGATGGCATCCCATTGGCCGTTCCAGGCCTGGGCTTCATAGATCGGACCCCCGCGGCGCCCGCTGTAGGCGACGACCGTCTCGTGGGCGTCGGCCCAGAGGCGCTTGAAGATGCGGTTGAAGAGCGCCTTGACGTCGTGCACCTCCCAGTGCTCGCCGCGGTACTCGACGTACTCGAACTCGCGATCCCAGCCGCGCGGCCATCCTCGGCGGCGCTGCGCGTCGAGGATGGGAGTCAGTCCGTCGTCGTCGATCCCGACCGCGGCCGGGCGGGCCCAGATCTTCAGGAAGGCCTGAGTCAGCCGTACGGTGCGCTCGGCGATCGCCGAGGTGCTCCACGCCGGAATCTCGGCGAGCTCCTTGGTGGGGCCCACCGCGCTGCGCACGTAGACCGCGCGCTTCTCGGGGTGCGAGGCGTCGAAGGCACGTTCCGCCAGCGGCTGCTCGAGCAGGGCGACGTTGCCAAGGGTCTGCGCGAGGGCCCGGAAGGCGTTCTGCTCGTCGTCGGTGAAGTCCGTCCACCGGCGCTCGCCGTCCGGGCTCCAGTCGTCGGCCGGTGCGAGCGGGAAGACGTACTCGAGCTCGAGCGCGCCGAGTGCCTCGACATCGGCGAGGCGACCCAGCACGTAGGCGGCGTGGGGAAGATCGCCGTACTTGAGGGCCACGCGCACGCGCTCGTCCGACGGCGTGATGCGCGCGATGGCGCGAGCCAGGCTCTCGGGGCCCTCTTCGCGGGCCCGGCACATGCGGGCCACCAGCCGGTCGTTGCTGAGGCCCACCACCGTGCGCCGCAGCAGCAGCGCCTGCACGTGCTCGAGGGTGCCGATCAGGGTGGCCCTGTCTTCGGCGCCGCGAGCGTGGTCGCGGTAGGCCCGCATCACGAGCGGATACATCCCGCGGCCGAAGGTGTTGACATAGGCCAGCTGACGCCCGATCTCCGCGTCATCCGCCGTCGACGGCTCGAGCAGCGTGCGGTAGACCGCGGAATACTCGCGCCACTCGGCGGCGTGCGCGCGCAGCGTCTCGAAGTCCAGCCGCGGGAACTGCTGGCGGAACGCTCCATAAACGCCGTGCTCGCCCGCGACGGCCACCTCGCGTCCGGTCGACATCACGAGGTAGTGACGCCAGAAGCCGCCGATCTGCTCGCCGGTGTTCTGCTCGATGGGCAGCCAGTACGAGTCCTCGATCTCGCTCTGCTCGGCGTGCGAGAGTCCCATCAGCACGTAGTTGTGGATCAGCTCGTGATCGCGCAGGGGCTCCCCGGTCGAGTTCAGGCTCTCGAAGATCTGCTGGGCGTTCGCCCCCGCGCCGAGCGTGATGGCGACGTGCTCCAGCTTCTGCAGCCCGCGCCAGATGCGGGGGGCCTCATCGGCGAGCACCTGGCTGCGGAAGAAGGCGTAATTGTCGTCGAAGCGCGAGTCGCGCAGCTCGTCGCCCGCGTCCCGGCGGTCGAGCACGACGCTCTCGAAGACCTGTGCCCACGCGCGGTGCGGCCGGAGCTTGGTGCGGGTTCCGGGGTTGTTCGTGTCGGTGCCGTTCGTGTCGCTGCCGTTCGTGTCGCTGCCGTCGCCGGTGCCGTTCGTGTCGGCGCCGTTCGGGTCGTTGCCGTCGCCGTTGCCGTCGGTGTGCACGAGCACCTTCTCGAGGTGCGCTGCCAGCTCGGCGTCGTGATCCTTCACGGTGTGGTGCAGCGCCGCGATCAGCAGCATGAGCGTCGTGATGCGCTGCTGGCCGTCGATGAGCACGAGCTCCGGAGCGGCCCCGGCGCTGCTCGTGGTGGACAGCACCGATCCGATGAAGTGCATGTGCCGGTCATCCGAGTCGGCGACCGCACGGATGTCGGCGAGCAGCTGCTCGCATCCGCCGATGTCCCAGCGGTACTGGCGCTGGTAGACGGGCACGACGATCGTGGTCTCCGCAGCCGACAGCCAGGCGATCGTGTTGACCGCGGTCGCGTCGATGTTCGTGGCACTCGCCATAGTCTCGCTTCGCCCCTCGGAACGCTGTGTGTCGTGACGCGCGAGCATCCCACAGACGACGCCGCACTCGGCCGAAGACCGCCGGAGGCTCCGATTTTACCGTGCGGCCCGCTGCGGCCCGCGCAGCGACGCCGTTCCCTGGGCGCGCAGCAGGCCCGAGGTAGGCTTACCTAAGTTGGGCCTGTTAAAACGTGCTGGCCCCCCTACGAAAGGCATGATTCGCATCATGGGTTACATCAAGTCTGCAGCGCTCGAGGAGACCGGCTTCGTCGTCCTCGACCGCTACAACCAGGAGCTCGACCCCAAGGAATGGCTCGATATCGAGTACAACGACTGGAAGTCCTCGGGCGACACCCGCTTCGCTCCGCTGGCCAGCTTCGCCGGCGAGATCGAGTGCAACGGCTTTTGGAACCACAAGCCGCCCCGCACCGACAAGGGCGGCGTCTGGATCGACTCGCAGGTCGAGAAGGCCCCGAACCTCACGCGCCGCGCCCAGGAGCCCGGCTCCGACGTGGGTCGCTGCCGGGTCATCGAGCTGCAGCCGAACACCTACGCGGACTGCCTCTACAACCTGCACCAGGACGACAACAACCGCCTGAACCCCGACGGCACCGGCTGGGTGGTCCGCGGATTCTTCAACCTCACGGACGACAAGGACAGCTTCTTCGTCCTGCGTGAGAACCGCACCGACCCGAGCATCGAGTACCGCATCGCCCTGCCGGCCGGCGCGCAGCTCATCATCGACACGCAGCGCCTCTGGCACGCGGCCGCGCACTACGGCACGGAGCCCCGGTACTGCCTCATCACGTCGTGGACGTCCGGGCCTGAGCTCGACGCCTACATCGAGAAGTACCACGGCAACCCGCGCACCGAGCAGTTCGAGGTGTCGCAGGAGGTGCTGGATGCCGGACAGGCCGAGCAGGCCCGCCGCGACGCCGCACGCGCCGCGTACTACGCCGCAAAAGGACAGTCGGAGAAGCTCGCGATGAGCGAGGCCTGAGCCTCAGCTCCCTGCAGAAGGCCCCGGTCGATCGACCGGGGCCTTCTGGTTTCCCCGCCGGGCGCTGGGGACCGACGTCGGGAGGCACAGCGGCGGGGAGGATTCCCGGGGTTCTGCGTGCACAACGGCGGGGATTCTCCGCGACACGCCGCGCCGCGGCATCCGTCCCCGGCGTGTCGTCGACGATGTCCGCCGTTGTGCTCGTGAGTTGCGTGCGTCCGGGTTTCGGCGAGGTGTGGGCCGGCCCACACCGATCGCCGGCCGATCGCCCAGAACCAGTCACGAGTCCGCAGTTCGGCGTGCACAACGGCGGGGATTCTCCCCGACACGCCGTGCGGTGGCATCCCCTCCCGGCGTGTCGCCCCCGATCTCCGCCGTTGTGCTCGTTGATCCCGGGAGGGGTGTGAGTGGAGCTGTTGTGACCCGTGTCGGCCTGCCCGGCCGATCCGGCGGAGCCGGACTCACGAATCCGGGGTTCTGCGTGCACAACGGCGGGGATTCTCCGTGACACCCCGTGCGGCGGCATCCGCTCCCGGCGTGTCGCCCGCGATCTCCGCCGTTGTGCTCGTCAGTCGGGGAGCGCCGCCGCGGGCTGCGCTGACGCGCGAACGCGCTACGCGATCGCGCCCGCGTTCTCCGGCCGGCCCGCCTGCAGACGTGCATCCACGGCGCGCGCCGAGAACGTCTGGTCGATCACCATGTGCGTCGCGCCGTGGATGGCCGCGTCGGTGCCGAGGGCGCTCGTCGCGATGAACAGCTCGCGGGTCGCGAGCGGCACGGTGCGCTCGAACACCCGGTCGCGCACCGCATCCACGAGCACGGACGACTGGCCCGCCATGATGCCGCCGATCACCAGGACGGAAGGGTTCAGCAGCGCCACCGACGTCGCCAGCACATCGCCGAGCATGCGGCCCGCCCGCTCGGTGAGCGCGACCGCGCGCGGATCGCCGCCGGCGACGAGACGGCTCACTTCGGCGGCGGATGCCACGTCCCGGCCCTCTTCGCGGAGGGTGCGGGCGATCGATCCGCCGCTGGCTTCGGTGGCGAGGCAGCCGTACGCGCCGCACGTGCAGCGGTGGGCATCCGGACTGTCGTTGACGCGGATGTGCCCGATGTCGCCGGCCCCGCCTGCGATGCCGCGCTCCGGCTGGCCGTGCAGGATGATGCCGGCGCCGATGCCCGTGCCCACCTTGACGAAGAGCAGGCTCGGCGCATCGGGGTACCGCTGGCGGGCTTCGCCGAGCCCCATCAGGTTCGCGTCGTTGTCGACGAAGACGGGGATGCCCAGGTGTGCCCCTAGCGCATCGGCGATCGGAAAGTCGTGCCATGCCGGCATGAGCGGCGGGTAGTTGGGGCGCTGGGAGGAGAACCGCACCGGCGCGGGGATGCCGACGCCCACGCCGACGACCTCCGCGAGCGGCCGCCCGGACCGCTGGATGAGCTCCGTCAGCTTCCGGGCGAGACCACGGAACGTCACCTCGGGCGGGAGCGAGATGTCGATCTCGGCTTGCGCCTTCATGATGACCTGGCTGCCGGCATCCAGCAGCGCGAGATTGGCGTGCGTCGCCCCGATGTCGACGGACAGCACGAGCTGCCGGGCCTCGTCGAAGGAGAGGATGCGGGCGGGGCGCCCCGTCGACGCGGCCGCCTGCCCGGACTCGCGGACGAATCCCGCGGCGATGAGCTGCGACATCCGCAGCGCAAGAGTGGAGCGGGACAGGCCCGTCTGCTCCTGCACGTCCCGGCGGGTCGTGGCCCTGCCCGACCGCACGAGCTCCAGGATCTCGCCGGCGCTCGCGCTTGCGGAGGTCGGTGACACGCTCACTCAGCCCTTCTCGGCTCCGGCCGTCAGCCCGCCCGTCAGCAGGCGCTCCGTCAGGAAGAACAGGATGATGATCGGGACGGTGAGCACGACGGACCCCGCCATAAGAACAGTAGTCGGCACTTCGATGCTCCCGGACAGCTGCGCGAGCCCCAGCGAGACGGTCCAGAGGGGGCGCCTGTCCACGAGGAACAGCAGGGCGAACAGGAACTCGTTCCACGCGATCATGAAGACGAAGAGTCCCGTCGCCATGACAGAGGGCGTCGCCAGCCGCAGGGTGATGCGGCGGAGGACGCCGACCCGGGACAGCCCGTCCATCAGTCCTGCCTCTTCGATGGACACCGGAACGGTCTCGAAGTAGTTGCGCAGCATGTAGATGGCGACCGGCACCGTCTGCGCCGTGTAGACGAGGATCAGTCCGACGAGCGATCCGCGCAGCCCCAGACGCGTGAAGATCACGAACAGCGGGATGGCGATGACGATCGCCGGGAAGAGGTACGTCGCCAGGAACAGGGCGCTCACCTGGCGGCGGCCGAAGAACGGCAGCCGCGCGATGGCGTACGAGCCGGGGATCGCGATGAGCAGGGCGAGGATGACCGAGGAGATGGCGACGATCGCGCTGTTGCCGAGGAAGGTCAGGAACCCCTGGCCCCCCTCCGAGACGGGAGCCAGGACCGTGCGGTACGTGTCGAGCGTGAGCTCGCTGAGCGACGGCGGGAAGAACGTCCCCGGGTTGCGCAGCAGGCTCTCGATCGGGCGGATCGACAGGATCGCCATGTACGCGAAGGGCACCAGCACGGCGATCAGGAACAGGGCGATCGTGACCCAGCGCAGGACGGCGAGGAACGTGCGCTGACGGCCGGAGCCCGGTGGCCGCCGGCGCTTGGGCGCGCGGGCGGCGACTTCCTCCGCCATGACGACGGTGGCTGTGGCGGTCATACTTTCTCTCCCCTACGGCGCATGAGCAGCAGATAGAACGCGAGCATCAGGATGAGCAGCACGGCCATGACCATGGACATCGCGGATGCCGCGCCGACGTTGCGCTGAACCGTGAGCAGTTCGAAGATGCGCACGCTCGCCACCTCCGTGCCGGCGGCACCGCCGGTCAGGAGGAAGATGTCGTCGAACTCGTTGAAGGTCCAGATCGTGCGCAGCACGGCGAGCACGCCGATCACCGGAACGAGCTGCGGCCAGATGATGTAGCGGAACGTCTGGAAAGGGCCGGCGCCGTCGACCAGGGCGGCCTCCTCCGGCTCGCTGGAGAGGGCCTCCAGCCTCGCCATGATGAACAGGAACGCGAACGGGAAGTACCGCCAGCCCTCGAAGACGATGACCGTCAGCAGGGCCGTCGGCACCGGGATCTCGAGGCCGAAGACGTCCCATGTGCCCGAGGCCTGGGTGAGGAACGGGATGGGCCGCTCCCACCCGAGCACGTTCTGCCCGAACTGGTTGACGATGCCGAACTCGGGGTTCAGCATGATCCGCCAGACGAACGTGACGGCGACCACCGGCGCGACGTACGGCAGGAGGAACGCGGCCCGCACCAGTGTGCGGCCACGGAACGGCCGCCGAACGACGAGCGCCGCGATGAGGCCGAAGAAGATGACGAGCACGACCGATCCCGCGGTGTACACGATCGTCGTCCACAGACTCTCCCAGAGGGCACCGTTCGCGAAGACGACCCGGAAGTTGTCGAGCGTGAAGTTGCCGAACGGGTTGGCCGTGCCGATCTGGATCAGCTTCACGTTCTGGAACGCGAGCAGCACCGACCAGATCAGCGGGACGAGCACGACCGCGACCACGATGACCAGCGTCGGGGTCATCAGCCAGACGCCGGTGCGGGCGTCGCGCTGGGTGAGGGTCCGCCGTCTGGCGGTTCGGGCGGCGGGCTTGCGGCCCGCCGGATCGGGCGATGTCGTGGCGGTCGAGGCCGGCTCGAGGTTCCTTGGCGTTGCCATGTTGTTCTCCCGCGGTGCGCCCGGCGAGAGCGCCGGGCGCCCCCCCCCCCCGCGACCCCCCCCGGGGTGCCGAGCTGGGGG
>NZ_JBNCNY010000001.1:586967-698599 GCF_049847225.1 Micromonospora sp. DT81.3 | reverse complement strand
CGGGGGGGGGGGCGGCGGCGGGGGGGGGGGGGGGGGGGGGGCGCGGGGGGGGCGCCGGGGGGCCCCCGCGGCCCCCCGCCGGCCCCCCCCCACCCCGGCTACAGGCCGAGGTCTCCCTTGATGGCGTTGGCCTGCTCGGCCGCCTGGCGGGCGCCGTCCTCGGCGCTCACGCCGCCGTTGATGGTCTCCGAGAGCACGCTGGGCATCACGAACTGTCCGCCGACCGCGCCCGCGAGCGCGCCCTGGCCCTGGGGCAGGCCCCAGCGGCTGAAGGTGCTGGGCGCGTCCACCACCGTCTGCAGCACTTCCTCGCCGTAGATGGAGGAGAGGAGCGCCTTGGTGTCGACGCCCGCCTCGAGCTCCTTCCAGCCGTCGGTGAACTCGGAGGGGTTGTCGGCCGTGCCGAGGCGCGTCGGCATCTTGCCCTCCGGGGCGAGTGCCAGCCAGTCGAGGTACCCGTCGCCCATCACGTATTCGATGAGGCCCTGGGTCTCGGACGAGGCTCCGCTCAGCACGGCCCACGACACGATCTCCCCGAACGATGCGGGCTCGCTGCCACTCGGACCCTCGATGGCGCTGACGATGCCGGTGTTCTGTGCGAGGTAGGCGGGGTCTGTGCACTCGGGGCAGGTCGGCAGGGCGTCGTTGCGCAGGCCCGCGAGCTCGTCGAGCAGGAACGAGGACCACACGATCATCCCCGCGCCGCCGCTGAAGTACGTGGCGCGCGTGGTGTCGGCATCCTGGTTGCCCTCCACCGACCCGTCTCTGATGAGCTTCGTATAGAAGTCGATCGCCTCGACGCACTCCGGGCTCTCGAGCGTGACCTCCCCGGAGTCATCGACCAGCTGGCAGTCGTTCGCGAGCGCGAAGTGTTCGAACGTCTGAGCGGTGAAGGAGTCGGCCGGTGCCGTGGCGGCGACGATGCCCGCGACCGCGGGGGACTGCAGCGTGGTCGCCGCTTCGGCAATGGTCTCGTAGGTGGTCGGCGCCTCGAGCCCGGCCTGCTCGAACAGGTCTGTTCGGTAGTAGAGCAGCTGGGCCCATCCATCGCTCGGAACACCGAGCTGCGCGCCGTCGGCGTTCTGCGTCAGCTCGAGCGCCCGCGGTGAGAAGGTGTCGGCACCCAGCTCGCCCACGATGTCATCGGCGGCACTCGCGTCGAGCACCCCGTCGGTCTCGAGCTGGTTGAGCCCGTTGAGGGAGACGGCCGCGATGGCATCGGGCAGTTCGTTGGATGCCGCGGCCGAAGCCAGCACGGTGGCCAGCTGGTCCTCGGCGAGCGCCACGAGTTCGATCTCGACGCCCGCCTCCTCGGAGTACGCGTCGAGGATCGCCTGCTGTGCCTGGACGCGCTCGGCGACGTCTTCGACGGTCCAGATCAGAATGCTGTCGTCTGTCTCCTCGCCGCCGCCGGCGGAACAGCCGGTCAGCAGCAGGGCGGTGGCGGTGAAGGTGGCGATGACGCCTGCGCGGACAGTGCGCATGGTCTCTTCTTTCGGTAGCCGGATCGAGGTCCCGCCGGGGGCGGAGCACGCCTGGTCATCACCGACTCGGATCCACAACCATGGAGCGCTGCCGCCATTGAAGCACCCCTTTATGTCCGACCACAAGACTAAATCCAAACGCCAGGGCTTGCATGCTGACCGAATGGGCCTTATTTATGTCCTATTTCTGGATGAACGCTTGTCGGTGACATCGCTTTGGGCATACTGTGGCGACCGACAGGATGAGAGGTCAGCCGATGGGCTTGCGCGTTACGTTCCCCGAAGCACGGAGGGTGTCCGTCGTCGAAGACCCCGATCCCGCTCTCGGCGCGGAGGAGGTGCGCGTACGCACGCTGTACTCGGGGATCTCCGCCGGCACGGAACTGACCGCGTATCGCGGTACGAGCCCGCATGTCACCAAGCAGTGGGATGCGGCATCCCGCCTCTTCAGCGACGGTGCAGCGGAGCCGGCCTTCCCCGTGACGACCCTCGGCTACGAAGAGGTGGGCGAGGTCGTGGAGGTCGGGACGTCGCACGATGGGGTGGCCGTCGGAGATCGCGTGTGGGGCACGTGGGGGCACCGCAGCTCCGCCGTGCTCGACGGCGCGCAGGCGGCCGCGCGGGTGCTTCCGCCCGACGCCGACCCGCGCATCGGCATCTTCTCGCACATCGGCGCGGTGGCGGTCAACGCCGTGCTCGACGCCGACATCCACATCGGCGAGACCGTGGCCGTCTTCGGCCTGGGCGTTCCGGGCCAGCTGGTGGCGCAGCTCGCGCGGCTCAACGGCGGGCGTGTCGTTGTCGTGGACGGCATCGAGAGCCGCAGGAACCTCGCTCTCTCGCTCGGCGCGGAGCTCGCCCTCGACCCGCGGGAGGGCGTCGCCGAGCGGATCCGCGAGCTCACGGACGGTCGCGGTGCGGACGTGGCGATCGAGATCAGCGGCAACGCCCGTGCCCTGCACGAGGCCGTGCGATCCGTCGCATACAACTCCCGCGTCGTCGTCGCCGGATTCATCCAGGGCGATGCCGTCGGCCTGCGTCTCGGCGAGGAGTTCCACCACAACCGGGTGCAGCTCGTGTGCTCGCAGATCTCCGGCTCGTCGCCATCGCTCAGCCATCGATGGGACAGGCTGCGGCTCAACCGCACCGCCCTCCGCCTGGCGGCGGAGGAACGCCTCGACGTCACGGCGCTCATCACCCACACCATCACGCTGGACGGCGTCGCGGAGGCATACCGGATGCTCGATGAGACGCCGCAGGAAGCGCTGCAGGTCGTTCTCGACCTTCGGGAGGACCCCTCATGAGCCCTATCAACGCCGTGTGCGTGCAGGAACAGGTGCTGAAGGGAGACACTCTCGAGGAGAAGTGGGACCTCGCACAGTCGTGGGGGTACGACGGCATCGAACTGCGCGGCCAGGGGGAACGCGCGCTCTCGGCCCGCCTGCCCGACCTGCAGCGGGCGGTCAGGGCAGGAGTGCACATGCCGACGGTGTGCGTCGAGATGAGCCACTTCATCGGCGCGTTCGACGACGACCTGCGCCGGGATGCCGTCGCCCAGATGTCCGATCAGCTGCGCGTCGTCGCCGCCCTGGGGGGCCGCGGGGCGATGACTCCCGCATCGTGGGGCATGTTCTCGCGCCGGCTGCCGCCGTTCGAGCCGCCGCGCACCCCCGAACAGGACACGCAGGTGCTCGTCGACTCACTCGGCGAGCTCGGCCGCGTCGCGGAGCAGGAGGGCGTGAGCGTCTATCTCGAGCCCCTCAACCGCTACGAGGACCACATGGTCAACACACTGGCCGACGCCGCCCGCCTGATCGGGCTGATCGGCCTCGACTCCGTGCGGATCGGTGCGGACACGTACCACATGAACATCGAGGAGGCAGATCCCGCTGCGGCCCTCATGCACGCCGGTCCGCTGATCGGGCACGTTCAGGCCAGCGACTCGAATCGGCTCGAACCCGGCGCCGGCCACATCGACTGGGCGCTGTTCGGCGCCACCGTGCAGGCGATCGGCTACACCGGTCCCATCGCGATCGAGAGCCGCCTGTCCGGGCCGGCCGACGAGGTGCTCCCCGCGGTTCCGGTGCTGCTGCGGCGGTACTTGTGAGCGTGGGGACTGCGTCCGCGCACAGCGGGCTGTACGAGTGAACGGCGGGCTGCACTCATGAACGGCGGGCTGTACGCATGAACGGCGGGCTGCACTCATGAACGATCTGGCGATCGCGGCCGCCACGCGGGTGCTGGCGGAGAACTGGCGCGGTACGTACACCGTTCCCGCCGCAGGCCTCTACCCGCACCAGTGGAGCTGGGACTCGGGCTTCATCGCGATCGGCCTTCGTCATATCTCGCCCCGCCGCGCGCAGCAGGAGCTGGATTCGATCCTCAGCGCGCAGTGGGACGACGGGCGCCTTCCTCAGATCGTCTTCAATCCGCGCCTGGACGTCCAGTACTCGCCCGGGCCGTCCTTCTGGCACAGCGAGCGCATCCCGGGCAGCCCCGTGGTGCCGACATCCGGCCTGATCCAGCCGCCGAATCACGCGCTGGCCGTGCTGCTCGTGCACGAGGCCGACCCCGAGACCTCGGCTCGGCGGCGGTTCCTGGAGCGCGCCTACCCGGCGCTGCGCGCCTGGCACGACTACCTCGCCGACCGTCGCACCGGAGCGTCAGGTCTCGTGCACGTCGTGCACCCGTGGGAGAGCGGGATGGACAACTCGCCGTTCTGGGACGGCCCGCTGGCTCGCATCGGCGAGTCCTACGAGGGCGACATCCCTCGGCCGGACCTGGCGCATGCCGACGCGAGCCATCGGCCGTCGAACGCCGAATACGGCAAGTACCTCTACCTGGCCGCCCGATACCGCGACCACGACTGCGATGACCGCGACGATGGCTACCCGTTCGTGCTCGAGGACCCCGCCGTCAACGCGCTCTTCATCCGGTCGGAGTGGGCGATGACACGGATCGCGGAGCTGCTCGGCGAGGATCCGCAGCCCCATCGGAGCCGGGCCAGGGCGCTCGGGGAATCGCTCGACTCCCTGTGGGACGACCAGCTCGGATGCTATGTCGCCCGCGACGCGATCGCCGGGCGGCATGAGCGCTTTCGCACCGTCTCGGGCCTCCTCCCGCTGCTGGTGCCCGAGCTCCCGCGCACGGAACGGCTGCTCGAGACGCTGCACTCGCCGCACTTCGGACTCGGGTCGGCAGCCCTCGTGCCGAGCCATGACCTGACGGCGCCCACCTTCGACTCCGCCCGCTACTGGCGCGGGCCGTCGTGGTTCAACACCGCCTGGCTCATCGCCGAAGCGCTCTATGAGCGCGGCTACGACGATGCGGCGCGCGACCTGTCCAGCCAGATGGCCGATCTCGGCCTCGGTCACGACTTTCCGGAGTACGTGGACCCGCACACCGGAGAACCCCGGGGAACGATGAAGTTCAGCTGGACCGCGGCGCTGAGCCTGGACCTCTTCGAACGCCTCCACAGAAGCGGAGAGACCGCATGACGCTGCGCATCCTCGTCTAGACCCGAGGACCCCCTGCCGGCTACGCCATGTCGGGGTCGAAGTACGACGAGGACTCCGAACGCTCGACCGGCTGCGCCAGCGACGGCAGAAGCCGGCGTGCGCGGCGATCGAGCTCCGCGATCACCGCCGGGTCGGCGCCCACCTCGTCCGCGTCGGGAGCGGGGGTGGAATAGAGCTGGCTCGCGGGCCCGATCAGCAGCTCCGCCTGCGAGGGCTGGCCTTTGTCGTCTATGACGGGCACCACGATGACATCGGACGTCTTCGCCTCGGCAAGCGCGCTGGCGTAGCGCATCACCGCTTCTCCGATGGCGTCGGCCATCAGGATCCTGTCTCCGGTGTAGTGCAACTCGAGCATGCATCCATCTTTCCGGCTCGATGCGGAGCCGAGAAGGGGGTTGCAGAACGGCCAAGGGCGTCCTAACCTCCGAGGTCGCCCCTTCGCCGCACCGCCCCTCGCGCCGATACAGTTGGGGCTCACGAACCGCACCCGGCCGTCCGGGCGAAAGTCGCTGTGGTGTGCGCGGCCGGGCACACATGAGGGACGACGAATGCTGCAGGCGATCGGTCACATGCTTCCGATCGCGATCGCCGTCGCCCTCAGCTCGGTGCCGATCCTGGCGACCATCGTCATCCTGCTCTCGCCCAAGAGGCAGCAGTCGTCTGTGCCGTTCCTCATCGGCTGGGTGATCGGGATCGCGGTGGTGCTCGTCTTCTTCACCCTGACCGCCCAGCTTCTGCCCGCGTCGCGATCGCCGAGGCGCCCGGACACGGTCATCGGCACCCTCGAGATCGTCGTCGGCGCGGCCCTCATCGCGATCGCCGTGTTCGAGTGGGTCCGCGCTCGCCGGCATCCCTCCACGACCATGCCGAAGTGGCTGAGCGCGGTGGACTCGTTCGGGCCATGGGCGGCATTCGGCGTGGCCCTGCTGCTGAACGTGCGCCCGAAGGCGCTGCTTCTGGCCATGGCGGCGGCGCTCGCGCTGCGCGGCGACGGGCTCACGCCGGCCGGCTCGATCGTGCCGATCCTGGTCTACACCCTCGTGGGGTGCTCCACCGTGGCGATCCCCATCATCATGACGATGGCGCAGCCCGAGAAGATGGCGCCGCGGCTCGTGTCGATGAAGGACTGGGTGTCGCGCAACATGAAGTCCGTGACGGCCGTCATCCTGCTCCTGATCGGCGTCGCCATCATCTGGACCGGCGTCGCCCGGCTCTGACGCGCAGCAGGGGCAAACGCGTACGCCTCGACGATTCACACGGTCTCGGGCTGATAGCGTCGCCCGATGGAACGAACTCGGTGGGCGGTCCTCGGACCCGGTGAGATCAGTGGCTTCTTCGCGCGGGCGCTTCCGCGTTCGGAGCACGGCGTGCTGCACGCCGTCGGCAGTTCGGATGCGGGACGCGCGGAGGCGTTCGCGTCCAGATACGGCGCCCCCGTCCACGGCACGTATGACGACGTGCTGGCCCGCGACGACGTGGATGCCGTCTACATCGGCACGGTGCACACCGGTCACGCGCCCCTCGCGATCGCGGCGCTGGAAGCAGGCAAGGCGGTCCTCTGCGAGAAGCCCGTGACCCCGACGGCGGCGGCGACCGCTGAGGTGCTCGCGGCGGCCGAACGCTCGGGCCGGCCGTTCGTGGAGGCGTTCAAGCACAGCTTCGGGCCGCTCGCCCGGGAGCTGCGGACCGTCGTGCAGAGCGGCGAGATCGGTGAGCTCGTCAGCATGGAAGCGGCTTTCGGATTCGCGGCCGGCGAGCACACCGGCCGGCTCTTCGATCCGGCGCTCGCGGGTGGGGCGATCCTGGATGTCGGCGGCTACCCCGCATCCCTCGCCGTGGCTGTCGCCCGGTGGGCGGACCGGGGCGAGCCGGTGCTGGTCTCTGCGGAGGGCACCATCGGCGAGACCGGGGTGGATGTCGAAGCCGTCGCGGTCGTGGACTTCGGCGGCTTCACCGCGATGCTTCGCACCGCCATCGTGACGGCGATGCCCGAGGAGGCGACCATCGTCGGCACGCGCGGCAGCATCCCCGTGCCCGATGTGTGGGGATCCCGCGAGGAGAGCCCGGCCCGCGCGACCGTGCGCGGCGACTCGGGCGAGCGGGTGATCGAGGTGGAGCCGGTCGATCCATTCGCCGCGGAGGCGGACGCGGTGTCGCTCGCGCTCGCGGAGGGGCGCCGTGAGGTGCCGGAGGTGCCGTGGGCGTCGAGTGCCGCGATCTCCCGGATTCTCGACGAGTGGCGCGCCCGGCTCGGTTGACGCGCCCCTGGGCGATCGCGGGAGGTAACAGGCGATCGACGAAATGGACGCCGCCCCCGTCGCCGCCCTACGGTGATCGGTATGACGAGCAATTCCTCGGACCGACCTCGCCCTGGCGCCGGGCTCCTCACGGTCGGTGAGACGATGGCGCTCGTGACGCCGGCAACCGGTCACAGACTTGTCGACGCCGAGGATTTCCACCTCGACGCCGGCGGAGCGGAGTCGAACGTCGCCGCCCACGTCGCCGCGCTGGGGTATCCGGCGCGATGGTTCAGCCGGCTGGGAGACGACGCCCTCGGCCGGCGGGTCGCGGCGCAGCTGGGGCGAAGGGGAGTCGATGTCTCCACGGTCGTGATGGATGCCGCGCACCGCACCGGCGTGTACTTCAAGGACCCGGGCAGCGGAGTCCTCTACTACCGGTCCGATTCGGCGGCCTCGCATCTCTCCCCGGCCGACGCCGACCTGCTCGCCCTCGACGGAATCGACATCCTGCACGTCTCGGGCATCACCGCCGCGATCTCCGGCTCGGCGGCGTCCTTCCTCGACAGCGCCATCGGGCGCGCTCGCGAGGCGGGCGTGCTGGTGAGCTTCGACGTGAACAACCGGCGCGCGCTGTGGGACCCCGCCACCGCGGCCGGAGCGCTCGCCGCACTCGCGCGACGGGCCGACCTCGTCTTCGTGGGCCGCGATGAGGCCGAGGGACTCTGGGGGACCGAACGAGCGCGGGACGTGCGGGCGCTGTTCCCCGACATCCCCGAACTCGTCGTCAAGGACGGCGAGGTGGGCGCCACGGTCTTCGCCGGCGGCCTGGAGATCTTCGAACCGTCGTTCTCGGTGCAGGTCGTCGACGTCGTCGGCGCGGGCGACGCCTTCGCCGGCGGGTACCTCGCCGCCGTGCTGGCCGGCGCCCCGCACGAGAAGCGCCTGCGCGCCGGCCATGGCCGGGCGGCCCTCACACTGCAGACCACGGGAGACTTCATCGACGAGAGGATCGGAAGATGACCGACAGCACGACCGCATGGTTCGACGAGGCATTCGCTGATGTTCCTCTCATGGCGATCCTGCGAGGCATGGGGGTGGAGCGCTCCGTCGCCCTCGCCAGGACGGCCTGGGATCTCGGCATCGATTCCGTGGAGCTTCCCCTCCAGACGCCGGAGGACGAGGCGGCGCTCCGCGAGGTCGCGCGCGTCGGCGCGGAACGCGGCAAGGTCGTCGGTGCCGGAACGATCATCTCCGTCGAGCAGATCGACGTGGCGAATCGCGCGGGAGCCCGCTATCTGGTCTCACCCGGACTCGACCCGGCGATCGTGCGCGCGGCCCAGGACGCCGGCATCCCGATCCTGCCCGGGGTGGCGACGCCGAGCGACGTGCAGCTCGGGCGTTCGCTCGGTCTGACGTGGCTGAAGGCCTTTCCCGCCCAGTGGCTGGGCGTCGACTGGTTCCGGCACCTGCGCGGTCCCTTCCCCGACGTGCGCTTCGTCGCGACGGGCGGCATGGATGCGAACAACGCGGGGGACTTCCTCGACGCGGGCGTGAGGGTCGTGGCGGTGGGCTCGGCCCTGGAGGATCCCGCCCAGCTCGAGCGGCTCGCGACCCTGCTCGGCGCGCGGCGGGTGTCGCGCTGAGCCGGGACTGACCCGAGCGGCGCGTCCCTGGCCGCGCCGGGCGCCTCCGCCTCGGCGCCCTCCATTGGCGCGGCCTCCACTGGCGCGCCTTCCACTGCTCGGCTTCGTGGCTTCGCTTCGTGGCTTCGCTTCGTGGCTTCGCTTGGTGGCTTCGCTTCGTGGGTCGCTCTCCTGGCTCGCTCGTCCCTATCTGCTGGTCGCGCAGGTCCGCACCCGCATTTTGCGCCGAGTCGGCGGTGGTGTTCGCCGCGCTACGGTCGGGCTCCGTCTCCGGGCGCTGCTCCCAGGCGGAATAGCCTCGACCCTGCGAAGCTTGTCTTGAAGAACGGATGCCGCGCGCACCTGCTGCCGCGCCGTTCCCGAGAGGCTTTCACCATGACCACAAACGCATCGACCGCCGGCACCCGCACCGGGCCGCTGTCAGGCGCGGCCCGCACGGACGCCCTCCTCGGGGATGCCCTACTCGGCGATGCCGCCCGCACGGATGCTCCCCGCACGGACGCTCCCCGCACCGATGCCCGCATCACGGATGCCCCCCTCACGGATGCCGAGGTCCACCGGATCCGCGCGGACTTCCCGATCCTCGCCACCCGGATGAGCGGCCACCCGCTGGTCTATCTGGATTCGGCGGCCACATCCCAGAAGCCCCGCGCCGTGCTCGATGCCGAGCGTGCGTACTACGAGGGCGCGAACGCGGCCGTGCACCGCGGGGCGCACACTCTCGCCGCCGAGGCCACCGAGCTGTTCGAAGACGCCCGGAGCGCGGTCGCGCGGTTCGTCGGCGCGGCCGAGGACGAGATCGTGTGGACCTCCAACGCGACCGAAGCCATCAACCTCGTCGCGTACGGCTTCTCGAACGCGAGCGTCGGACGTGGCGGCGAAGAGGCCCGCCGGTTCCGGCTCGGCCCGGGCGACGAGCTCGTCGTCACCGAGATGGAGCACCACGCGAACCTCCTGCCGTGGCAGGAGCTCGCGGCGCGCACGGGCGCGACCCTCCGGTTCATCCCGATCGAGGACGACGGCTCGCTGCGACTCGAGAGCGCTGCCGACGTGATCAACGACCGTACGAAGCTCCTTGCGTTCACCCACGTCTCCAACGTGCTGGGCCTGATCAATCCCGTCGACCAACTCGTGCGTCGTGCCCGCGCCGTGGGCGCGCTCGTGCTGCTCGACGCGTGCCAGTCGGCGCCGCATCTTGCGCTCGACGTGAAGGCCCTCGACGTGGACTTCGCGGTCTTCTCCGGGCACAAGATGCTGGCTCCCACCGGGATCGGTGCGCTGTACGGCCGTCGGGAGCTGCTCGCCGCCCTGCCGCCCTTCCTCACCGGGGGCTCCATGATCACGACCGTGACGATGACCTCCGCCGAGTACATGCCTCCGCCGCAGCGGTTCGAGGCCGGCACCCAGCGCGTGTCGCAGGCGATCGCGCTCGCCGCCGCCATCGGCTACCTGGACGGCGTCGGCATGGGCCGGATTGCCGCGCACGAACACGAACTGGGCCGGCGCCTGGTCGACGGGCTCGCGGCTCTTCCGGGTGTCCGCGTGCTCGGCGCGGATGCCCGCGCCCCCCGGGTGGGCCTCGCGAGCTTCGATGTCGCCGGCATCCACTCGCACGATGTCGGGCAGTTCCTCGATGATCGTGGGATCGCGGCGCGCGTCGGGCACCACTGCGCGCAGCCCCTGCACCGCCGGCTCGGCATCACCTCCTCGACGAGGGCGAGCTCGTACGTCTACACGACCGGCGACGAGATCGACCAGCTGATCGAAGGCGTCGACGCGGCCACGCGGTTCTTCGGGGTGCGGTCATGAGCTCCGGTGAACTGCAGGCGATGTACCAGCAGGTGATCCTCGACCACTCCCGCACGCCCCACGGGTTCGGGCTGCGCAGCGGGCCGGCCGCCGAGTCGCACCAGGTCAACCCGACCTGCGGAGACGAGGTCACGCTGCAGGTGCACCTCGCCGCCGACGGCGCGATCGAGGAGCTGCGCTGGGAGGGCTCCGGCTGCGCCATCTCTCAGGCATCCGCATCGCTCCTGGCGGACCTCGCCGAGGGCCTGACGACGTCGCAACTGACGGAGCGCATCGGGTCCTTCCGCACCGCCATGCGCTCCCGCGGGCAGATCGAGCCCGACGAGGAGCTGCTCGGCGACGCCGTCGTGCTGGGTGGGGTTTCGCGCTACGTCGCGCGAGTGAAGTGCGCGATGCTGGCGTGGGTCGCGGCCGAGGACGCGATCGGTGCGCTGCCTTCCCACTAGCACGCACCTGGTTTTCCGCAAGGGTGGGCGCTCAGCTTGTGACGCGGTGCGATTGCGGCAAAACTGGAGATCCCTCGTGCCGGCCGACTTCAGGAGCGCAATCAGATGAGTACCGGAATCGCCTACACCCTGGCCCTCATACTTCTGCTGGGCGGGATGTGGCTCGTCGGGTTCGCGTTCTCGCTGCCGGCATTGCAGGGACTGGTCTTCATCGGCGGCATCCTCGCCATCAGCCTCGCGCTGGCCGTTCCCGTGCACCTGCTGACGCGGGCGAAGTAGACCCGCGGCAGCGGATGTCGGCGGCGGCGCGCACAATTCCGGCATGACCAGATTCGCCATCGACGCCCCCACCGCCGTCCAGATGATTCGCGAGGGGATCAGCGTGCCCGAGGGCAGCACCCTCGTCGCGCCGAACCTTCTGCGCTCGCAGGCGCTCTCGCTCATCTACCGCGAGGTGCGTGCCGGGACCCTGGATGAGGCAGAAGCGCGCTCCCTGCTCGATGGGATCACGACGATGCGTGTGCGCCTCCTCGGCGACCGGGTTTCGCGGGGCGTCGCGTGGCAGCTCGCGAGGGAGTTCGACTGGGACGACACGGCGGTTGCCGAATACGTCGCCGTCGCCAAGCTCCAGGCGGACGTCTTCGTCACCCTCGATGAGGAACTTGCGCGGCGGGTCGAGGGCGTCGTGACCGTGGCGCCCTTCGACGCGCTCTCGGCTCCGGGGTGAGCTCGGGCACACCGCCATGACGACACGTCTGCTGCTGATCTCGGACACCCACATCCCCGGTCGGGCGCGCACGCTTCCGGATGCCGTGCGGGCGGCGGCGGAGCATGCGGACCTGATCGTGCACGCGGGCGACTGGGTCAGCGCATCCGTCCTCGATGACCTGCTGACCTACGGCGACGTGCTGGGGGTGTACGGGAACAACGACGGCCCGGACCTGACGGGGCGTCTGCCCGAGGTGGCGCGGCGCGAAATCGACGGGCTGCGCTTCGCCGTGGTGCACGAGACAGGCGACGCCAAGCGCCGGCACGCCCGCATGGACGCCCAGTTTCCCGACGCCGACGTCGTCGTCTTCGGGCACAGCCACATCCCGTGGGACTCGGCGACGCCCCGTGGCCTGCGCCTGCTCAACCCCGGATCTCCCACCGACCGCCGCCGGCAGCCGGTATGCACGATGATGACCGCCGTGGTCGACGCGGGGGAGCTGCGCGAGGTCGCGCTCCTGCCGGTCTGAGGTGCCGAGTACCGATGCGGGCGTCGCGACGGCCCGTCAGGCCGCCGCTTCGTCGGCGATGCCCCGAGCGCTCGAGGGGATCGGCAGGTCCGAACCCAGCCAGGGAATGTGCGGACGGTCGCGGTCGACCGCGTACGCCGCATCCCGCACCGCCTCCGCGAGCGGCGTTTCCAGGCGCTCACCGTTGTGCACCTCGAAGACGCCGGGCTCATAGGTGACCTCATCGCCCTCGGTCGTGCAGAGGGTGTCCCAGTCGAATGATCCGAGAAGACTCCAGACGGTCACCCCCGCGACGGGGATGCCGCGGTGTGCGGCGACCTCCGCCGCCGCGAGCGCTGCGCGCCACCACGCCGCCTGGCCCTCGAAGTGGTCGTAGATATGCACCTCGGTGATGGCGATCGGCGTCTCGTAGCGGCGCCATGCCTCGTCGATCAGCGAGAGCAGCGATGGCTGGGAGGCGAGGTGCGTATCGCATGCCGCCACGTCCGCGTAGCGCTTGCGGCCGTTGCCGCCATGGAAGGCGGGGTGGAACTGATCGAGGCGGTGGTCCAGCCAGCGGTTGCTGCGCGGGTAGTGGTTGAGTCCCAGGATGTCGGGCGGGCACGCGTTCGCGGCGATCCACTGCAACTCGGCGGGATCTGCGGCGCCCATGCCGGTCAGGTAGCCGTACAGCGGATGCCGGCGGTCGACGCGCCCGCTGAGCAGGTCGAAAGTGAGCCACCGTCGCTCGTTGTCGAAGGCGATCTGATCGCGCAGCGGCCGGGTGCCCCCCGTGCGGCCGAAGTCCTCGGTCTGGATCAGCCGCGCGTCGGGGTTCATACGCCGGATGGCCCGCATGGCGAGGATCGTCGCCTTCACCTCGTTCAGCAGCATGGCGACGAACGCCGGGTCATCGTTGGCGTGCGGATACCAGTGCCCGTACAGGCCGGAGAAGCGGGCCGTCGTCAGGGGCTCGTTCACCGGCGTCCAGTCGGAGACCCACGGATACCGGCACGCCACCTCTTCGGCGAAGTCGCCGAGGCGCTCGGGCAGCTGCGGATCGTCCAGCGAGGTGGAGGACGGACCGCTGCCATGATGCAGCAGACCGACGATCGGGGTCATCGGGGACTGCTCGAGGTAGCGCATCGCCCGGTCGGCATACGTGAAGTCCCGCTCGCCGCTGGGCGATTCCACCTCCTCCCAGAGCACCGGGTAGCGCAGTCCGGTCACCCCCAGCGAGGCGCACGCCTCCAGGTCCTGCTCCAGCCGTTCGTAGTGTCCGCTCCGCGCGAACTGGCGGTGCCATGAGTCGCCCACGCGATTGACGGTGCACTCGATCCCTCCCCAGACCTGCGGGCGGGGGGCTGCCCGGTTGCCTGTCATCGCGCTTCGGCGGCGGGTTTCGATATTGCGGCGGTCTTGAGCACCTGGCGCTCGAGTGCGGCCATCCGCTGCCAGA
Organism: Micromonospora sp. DT81.3; assembly: GCF_049847225.1. Taxonomy (NCBI): domain Bacteria; kingdom Bacillati; phylum Actinomycetota; class Actinomycetes; order Micromonosporales; family Micromonosporaceae; genus Micromonospora; species Micromonospora sp. DT81.3. Next base: position 684,783 of record NZ_JBNCNY010000001.1, on the reverse strand, counting down.
TGCCGTCCCAGGAGCTGTCCTTCAGCGCGACATCCACGGCCCGCAGCCGGGCGGGATCGTCACGCGTCTCGATGGCGGCCTCCAGCGCGCGAGAGAAGGGTGAGGCATCGTCGGCGATGCTCACGAGACCCGGTTCGCCGTACCGGACGACGACATCCCGGATGCTGGTGGAGACGACGGGCAGACCGGCGGCGAGGTATTCCGGGGTCTTGGTGGGGCTGATGAAGCGGGTGGCCTCGTTGCACGCGAAGGGCATCATCGCCACGTCCCACTCCGCCATCAGTTCGGGCAGTACGGCGTAGTCCTGCATGCCGAGGTAGCGGATGTTGTCCCCGACAGGGAGCAGATCGGGGTCGATCTTGACGACGGGACCGACGATGTCGAAGTCCATTCCGGGCAGCGCCGAGGCCACGGCGGCGAGCAGCTCGACATCCATGCGCTCGTCGATCACCCCGGCGAATCCCACGCGGGGGCGGTCGGTCGCCGGCCGGTGCATCGACCGAAGTGCGTTCCGGCGGTGATCGCGTGCGCGACCGAAGTGCTTCGTGTCGATGCCGCTCGGGAAGCAGTGCACGCTGGGGTGCTTCTGCCGCTTCGCCTCGTACAGGGCCCGGCCGCCGGTGAAGACGAGGTCGGCGCGGCCGAGCAGCTGCTTCTCGTTGAAGGCGAGTGCCGGGGGCGCGTCCTTGAAGCCGCTGAGTTCGTCCATGCAGTCGTAGATCACGGCGCCCGCCCGGTCGAGCGGGGCGAACGAGAACGCCATGGGAGTCTGGAACCAGAATGTCGGCCGCTCGCTGCGGGCATCGAGGTAGTCGGAGATCAGCGACTCCTGAGCCAGGATGGCCTCGCGGGCCGAGAGTCCTTCGGGGAGCACGGGCACGATCACATCCACACCGTCCCTGCGTCGGTCGACGCGGAGGGCGGCCCGCGCCACGGACTCGAACATGGGCTCCTCGATGAAGAGGACCCTTCGCTCACGCGCGAATCTGCTCATCAGGTGCTGCGGGCGTTGGTACACGAAATCCCAGCGAAGGTGCGAGAAGCAGACCAAGTCCGGCAGGTTTCGAGGCGGAGAAGGTGGCGTGTTCATTGCCTCAGTGTGCGAGAACGGGCGGTTCTTCCTCACACCCTTGACTCACGGGGACACCTGAGCTACACGCACCCGCGGGCGATCTTGGTCGGGCGGGTTGAGGTCGCGCGATCAGGCTGCGCGTTGCCCCGCGCAGGCGCCGGGCAGCGCGCGATCAGGCGGGCGCCTTGCCCCGCGATCAGGCGGGCGCCTTCACCCCGGCGAGGACTTTCGAGAGGGTCGCCTTGGCGTCGCCCAGCACGATCGCCACCTTGGGGTCGTAGAAGAGCTCGTTCTCGATGCCGGCGAAACCGGGGTTCAGGCTGCGCTTGAGGAACACGATCTGCCTGGCGTCGGCGACCTCGAGGATCGGCATCCCGTAGATCGGCGATCCGGGGGATGTCTTGGCGGCGGGATTGACCACGTCGTTCGCGCCGATGACGAGCACGAGGTCGGTCGCCTTGAACCGCCCGTTGATCTCGTCCATCTCGACGAGTGATTCATACGGCACGTTGGCCTCTGCGAGCAGCACGTTCATGTGGCCGGGCATTCGGCCCGCGACAGGATGGATGCCGAAGACGACGTCGGCGCCCCGCTCTCGCAGCAGCTCGGCGAGCTCGGCCGCCGCGTGGTGCGCCTGGGCGACGGCCAGCCCGTATCCGGGCACGATCACGATCGTCTGCGCATACTCCAAGAGGATCGCCACGTCATCGGCATCCATCGTGCGGATCGGCCGGTCATCGGCCGCCCCGCTTGTGCCCGATGCCACGGCAGTGAACGCGCCGAACACGATGCCTGTGACCGTGCGACCCATTGCCTTGGCCATCGCCATCGTGAGGATCGTTCCGCTGGCCCCGACGAGCGTGCCCGCGATCAGCAGCAGCACGTTGCCGAGTACGAGACCGGATGCCGCGACCGCAAGACCCGTGAACGCGTTCAGCAGCGAGATCACGATGGGCACGTCTGCGCCGCCGATGGGCAGGACGAGCAGCACGCCGAGCAGCATGCCGACCGCGAGGAGGGCGTAGGCGAAGAGGATGTCGCCCGTGACGGCGAGTGCGACGCCGAGTCCGATCGCCCCGAGCAGAGCGAGCACCAGCAGCACGCGCAGGCCGGGGAAGACGACCGCCCTCGTGGTGATCACGCCCTGGAGCTTGCCGAAGGTGACGAACGATCCGGTGAGCGAGACGCCGCCGATGACGGTGGTGACGGCCACGACGCCGAGGGTCCATGCGCTCTCGCTGTGCGTGACCTCGACGACGGCGACGAGCGCCGCGGCACCGCCGCCCACGCCGTTGAAGGCGGCGACGAGCTGCGGCATCTGGGTCATCTGCACGCGTCGCGACGCGATGACCGCGATGACGGATCCGATCGCGACGGCGAGGGCGATCCAGACCATGTTGTGGATCGTGGTGCTGAACACGTAGGCGAGCACCGCGAGAGCCGCGCCGGCGGCGCCGAGCAGGTTGGCCCGGCGAGCGGACCGGGGATTGCTCAGGCCCTTGAGGGCGAGGATGAACAGCACCGCCGCGACGAGGTAGACGGCCGTGACGGTCTCGGGGCTGAGGAGCTTCACTGGGCGGCCTCCTCGAGGCTCACGGCATCCGCATTCGGAGACGAACCAGGAGATATTCCGCCTCCGGCATCCATCGGCTTCTTCTTCGTCGACGAGCCTCTCCGGCCGCCCGAGAACATGACGAGCATGCGGTCGGTGACCACGAATCCGCCGACCACATTCATCGTGGCGAGCAGCACGGCGACGATCGACAGCGTCAGCGTCACAGGTTCGTCCGCCTGCCCCGCCACCATGATGGCGCCGAGCAGGATGATGCCGTGGATCGCATTGGCCTCCGACATCAGAGGGGTGTGCAGGGTGCTCGAGACCTTGGAGACGACCTCGAAGCCGAGGAAGATCGCGAGCACGGTGATCGTGATGAGGGCGAACGGATCCATCAGCGGGCCGCTCCTTCCAGCAGTTCTGCGATGCGGGCCTGCGTGACGGCGCCGTCGTGGGTGAGCGCGCAACCCGCGACGAGCTCGTCGGAGAAGTCGAGGGCGAGGGTGCCGTCGGTGAGCAGCGGGACGAGGAAGTTGGCGTAGTTCATTCCCAGCAGCTTCGACGCATCGACCGGGAGGTCGGAGTGGATGTTGCGTGCGCCGATCAGTGTGGCGGTTCCGCCGGCCACCTCGACCGCACGGCGTTCGCCCGGCACGGATCCCTCGACGTTCCCGCCGGATTCCGCGGCGAGGTCGACCAGCACCGAGCCGGGGCGCATGCCGGCCAGCATCTGCGCTGTCACGAGGCGGGGGGCGGCTCGCCCGGGGACGGCCGCGGTGGTGATCACGATGTCGGATGTCACGAGGTGCGGGGTGAGCAGCTCCTGCTGGCGGCGGGCACGGTCTTCGCCGAGCGCCTTCGCGTAGCCCCCGGAGGCGTCGGCCGTCTCGAGGTCGAGGTCGATGAAGGTGCCGCCGACGGAGCGCACCTCGTCGGCCGATGCCGCGCGAACGTCGTTAGCCGACACGACTGCTCCGAGGCGCTTGGCCGTGGCGATCGCCTGCAGCCCGGCGACACCGGCGCCGAGCACGAGCACGCGGGTCGGGGCCAGCGTTCCGGCGGCGGTCATCGACATCGGGAACATGCGGCCGAAGGCATCCGCCGCCATCGTCACCAGCCGGTACCCGGCGACGAACGACTGCGACGAGAGCACGTCCATGGATTGCGCGCGGGAGATGCGGGGGAGCAGGTCGAGGGCGAGCATGGTGACGCCCCGGTCGCGGGCCGCCGCGACGCTCTCGGGATGTGTGAAGGGGTCGGCGGTGCCGATTGTGACGGCGCCCCGGGGCAAGGCCGCGACCTCTGCCGGCTCCAGAGGCCGCACGTGGAAGTACACGTCGGCGGCGTGGGGTTCGTCGGGAGCGACGATCCGCGCTCCGGCGGCCTCGTACATGGCGTCGGTCAGGAGCGCACCCGCTCCAGCGCCGGACGCGACCAGCACCGTGGCTCCCGCCGCGGTGAGCTTCTTCACGCTGTCCGGGGTGGCGGAGACCCGCCGCTCGCCGGCGGCGTGCTCGGCGCGGACCATGATCGTCGTCGACACAGAACTCCCTGAGTTGCCTCGGTGCACAGCAGTGTGCCCCGCTTTCCACCATAGAGTCGCGGGGCGACGTCTGGGCGGTGATCGGGCGGGGTGAGGGCGAACAACACCCACCCCACGAAATTCCGGCCCACCGCCTGAACGGGGGGCTCACGGTGGAGTGAGCCGGGGCTCGGCGGGCTGCCCCAGGCCGAAACCGCGGCCTCGGGAGGAGATCCGGGTTCGGGAGGACCGGAACAGCCCGCACCATCCTCCCGACTCGGGATCTCCTCCCGAACGGGGATTGGAAGGGCAACCCGGGGCGCGGGCCGCGGCTTCGGGAGGAGATGTAGGGAGTCCGGACGCGGCGGCTCACCGGGGGCTAACCCACGGGGGAAAACCCGAAAGAAACTTTCCGGATCCCTCGGGAGCGCGCAGGAGCCCCGCGACCTACCGTGGAGCCATGACAACAACGCTGCCGCAGCGCGTCCCGATCGCACGACCGCTGCCACTGGCCGGAGCCGTGGCGCACCTCTTCGCGCTCGGCTGGGTGGGACCACTCGTCCTCGGGGCACTCTTCACGCTTCTCGCCGCCTCCATCCCTCTCCTGCTCGTGTTCGGCATCGGCCTCCTCGGACTCATCGCCTTCGCCTACGCCCTGTTCGGCCTCAGCTGGCTCGAGACCGCGCGCGTCGGGGGACTCTACGGCGTCGACCTGCCCCCACGACGCCTGCGGCGCAGCCACCGCACCGGGTTCGCCGGATTCCTCCACACCATCTGGCTGCAATTCATAGACCCGAACTCCTGGCGCGCTCTCGCCAACATCATCATCTCCACGGTGCTCGGCCTCATCGCCCTCGCCGCCCTCGCCCTGGCCGCGGCCGGCCTGGTAGCCGCCTTCGCCCCGCTCTACGCCAGCACCCCGGCCGTGTCGCTCGGCCGCACCGACCTCTCCCTTCCGGTCGCCTGGGCCCCCGTCGGGGGAGTCACGACCGCCTTCCTCGCCCTCGCCGCCATCGTCGGGCTCGCTCTCCTGCACGGCCTCATCTCGCGAGCCGTGATGATCCCCTCCCGAGAGCAGCACTACGCCGAGGCGGCGCAGGCGTCCAGCGCGCAGCGCGCCGGCGCGGTGCGAGCGGCCGAAGTGGAGCGCACCCGCATCGAGCGCGACCTGCACGACGGCATCCAGCCCCGCCTCGTCTCCGTCGGAATGACACTGGGCCTCGCCCAGCAGAAGGTCGACGACGACCCCGACGCGGCAAAGGCGCTCATCTCCGAGGCCCACACCTCGACGAAGGCGGCGATCACCGAGCTGCGCCAACTGGCCCGCGGCATCCACGCCTCGGTGCTGGATGACCGCGGACTCGACGCCGCCCTGTCGGCCCTCGCCGCTCGGTCCCACATCCCCGTCCAGCTCGACGTCCGCCTTACCCGCAGGTGCAGCGCCGTATCGGAAGCCGCCGTCTACTTCGTGATCGCGGAGTCGTTGACGAACGCCGCCAAGCACTCCCGAGCCTCGGAATGCCGGGTGCTTCTCCGGGAGCGCGAAGGGGGTGCACTCTGGGCCCGCGTCGAGGACGACGGCATCGGAGGCGCACATCTCACCCCCGGCGGCGGGCTCGACGGCATCTCGAACCGGGTGATCGCCGCCGGCGGCACCTTCCGACTCGACAGCCCCGTGGGCGGACCGACCCAGGTGGAGGTGAGCGTCCCGTGCGCATCCTGATCTGCGAGGACTCCGTCCTGCTGCGCGAGGGAATGGTGCGGCTGCTCGAGGATGCCGGCCACGAGGTGGTCGCGGCGATCCCCGACGCGACCACCCTCGATGACGCCGTGGCGCAGGGCGCCCCCGAGCTCTGCATCCTCGACGTGCGGCTGCCGCCGACCTTCACCGACGAGGGCATCCGCGCCGCCCTCCGCCTGCGTGCCGCGAACCCGCACCTGCCGGTGCTGGTGCTCTCGCAGTACGTCGAGGAGCGCTACGCCGCCGATCTGATCGGCGGGCGCGGAGGCGCGCTCGGCTACCTGCTGAAGGACCGCGTGGCCGACGTCACCGAATTCCTCGAGTCCGTCGCCCAGATCGCGGCCGGAGGCACCGTGCTCGACCCCGAGGTCGTCGCCCAGCTTTTGGGCCGTCGACAGGTGGACGAGCGGATGCAGCGGCTGACCGCCCGCGAGTCGACCGTTCTCGCCCTCCTCGCGGAGGGCAAGTCCAACCAGGCGATCGCCCGCACCCTGCACCTCAGCGAGGGCAGCGTCGAAAAGCACATCACCGCGGTCTTCCAAAAGCTCGGCCTCGAGCAGGACGACTCCGGGAACCGGCGGGTGCTCGCTGCCCTCGCCCACCTCGAACATGGCGGATCGCCGCAGACAGGAGCTTGACATGTCATCCAACGACCTCACCCCGCCCCCAAGGCCGCCGCTGCCCCCGGTTCCGCCGGCAGGAGGGCCGCCCGCCGCACCGCCCGCCGCACCGTCCGCTGCAGTGCCGGTCGCGAACCCGTCCACCTCTGTGCCGCCGTCATCCGGCCCGTCCGCGGGGCGCATCATCGCGATCCTGACGGCCGCACTCGGCGGCCTCGTCGCGGTCGTCACCATCGGCGGCGCGGCCGCCGCCACCGTCGGCTCCGGCAGCACCGAGACGGTCACCCGGGCGCTCGACGTCGAAGGCATCGATGAGCTCGGCGTCGAGGCGACCGCCGGCACGCTGGACATCTCCTTCGCCGACGTCGACGAGGCCGTGCTGAACGTCACGAGCGGCCCCGGCCGCGGCGACTGGACCTTCGAACGCCAAGGCGGCACGCTCGTGGTCGCCTCACCTGACCGCGGCTGGTTCGACGGCTGGTGGTTCGGAGGCTGGATGAGCGGCCCCACGACGGCGACCCTCACGCTGCCGCAGGAGCTGGACGGCGACCTCGACGCGCACCTCGAGCTTGCCGCCGGAAAGCTCACGACTGCGGGCGGCTTCGGCGAGCTGGAGCTCGACGTAGCGGCCGGCGACCTCCGGCTGGACGGTGCCGCCGAGACGCTCTCGGCTGAGGTCTCCGCGGGCCGAGCCGAGCTGGACATCGCCGACGTGCGAACCGCCGACATCCGGATCAGCGCCGGAGCGATGGTCGCCGAGCTGACGGGCAGTGCCCCCACAGAGACGACGATCGACGTGAGCGCCGGGAGCCTGGAGCTCACCCTGCCGGACGACGACTACGACGTCAGCGTCAGCGAGTCCGCGGGCAACGTCCGCAACGACCTTGAGAGCTCGACCTCCGCGGAGAACGCCGTCGACGTCTCCATCTCGGCGGGAAGCGTCTGGCTCCGCGCCCGCTGAATCCGTCCTCACCACGTCGAGACGCACTCCGAGAGCCGCTGCGTCGCGGCGTGCTGGATCAGCAGCAAGCCCGGCGCGGACGCAAGTGTCACGCGCAAGAGCAGCAGCGTCACGCAGCAGAGCCGGCAGCGAAGGCGAGTGCCGAGCGGATGCCGCCGGCTATTCCTCTCGGTCGCCGAGCAGCGGCTCGGCCACGAACCGGGCCGTCGCTTCGCGGATTCCCTCGAGCTCGAGCACGACGACGTCGTTCTCACCCGCGCGCGTCACGGGCCCCGGAACGTACAGCGACCGCTGGGGGCCGTTCCGCCAGTAACGGCCGAGGAAGAATCCGTTCACGAACGCGAAGCCCTTGCCCCAGGCATCCGTATCGAGGAAGAGGTCCGCCGGTCGCTCGAGCGCGAAGGTCCCGCGCAGAGCCACCGGGCCGGCCGCCGGACCTTCTCCGCCGCCACCGGCGGTCGCCGGGGAGACCGTGCGGCGCGCCAGCTCATCGAGGTCGATGGGGGTCGCGGTCCACCCGCCGAGCAGCGACCCGCCGAGGGTCACCGCCCCGATCAGACCCTTCTCTTCGCCGAGTCGGTGCGCGTAGTTGACGCGCCCCTGCTCCTCGACCAGCACCGTCAGCGCCGATCCGCGAGGCACGGCGAGGGTGCGCTCGTGCAGCCCGCGCGACAGGCGCCCGACGGGCGCATCGTCGACGAAAATCCACGCGATGTCGCGCACCTCCTCGAACTCCAGCAACGCCGTGGGGCCATCTCCGAACGCGCCGGCGTCCAGCGCCGCGTCGTACCGCACCAGCGCACCGAGGTGACCGAGCCCCTCGAAGGAGAGCGGAACGTCCGATGAAGAAGTTCCGGGCGCGACCTCGCCCAGCCACTCCGAGACGATCGCCAGCGGTGCCGACGGGGTGGGCGCCGGCTCGGCCAACGGCGGCAGCTCGTCGGGCACCGGCGCATATTTCGCGATCACGTCGCGGAACGCGAAGAACTTCTCGGTCGGGTGACCGGCCTCATCGATGGGTGCGTCGTAGTCGTACGAGGTCACGATCGGCAGGTAGCGGCCCTTGTCGTTCGCGCCGTTCGTGAGAGCGAAATTGGTGCCGCCGTGCACCATGTAGATGTTGATGGATGCCCCGGCCGCCAGCAGAGTGTCGAGCTCCTGCGCGGCGGACGCGACATCCGTCGTGTGATGCACGCCGCCCCACCAGTCGAACCAGCCGTCCCAGAACTCCGAGCACATCAACGGGCCGGTCGGCTGGTGCTCACGCAGGGTGGCCAGGCGCTCGGTCGCACGCGCGCCGAACGAGCCGGTCATGTGCAGTCCGGGGAGGCTTCCATCGCGCAGCATCTGGGGCTGCGGCTGGTCGACCGTCGTCAGCGGAACCGTCACGCCGAGCTCGCGCGTCAGGCGGACCAGTTCGGCGAGGTACGCCTTGTCGGAGCCGTATGCGCCGTACTCGTTCTCGATCTGGACGAGGATGACATTGCCGCCGCGGTCGATCTGCCGCGGGGCGACGATCGCGTACACGTTGCGCAGGAACTCGGTGACCTCGGCAAGGTACGTCGGCTCGGAGCTGCGCAGCCGGGCCCCCGGCATCGAGGTGAGCCACACCGGCAGCCCGCCGTTGTGCCACTCCGCGCAGATGTAGGGTCCGGGGCGCACGATGGCGTTCATCCCCTCGGCAGCCACCGCGTCGAGGAAGCGGCCCAGGTCCAGGCCGCCGCTCGTGTCCCACTCGCCGCGCACCGGGGAGTGGGCGTTCCAGGCTACGTAGGTCTCGATCGTGTTGAGCCCCAGCAGCCGCGCGGTGCGGATGCGATCCGCCCACTGATCCGGGTGCACGCGGAAGTAGTGGATCGCCCCCGACAGCACTCGGTACGGCGCTCCGTCGAGCAGGAAGTCGTGCTCTCCGATGGTGAATCGGGCCATGGGGTCTCCGTTCTCGGCGTGCGCGCCCGGCGCTGTCCCAGGCTAGCGAGCGGGGTGGTCGGCTCAGGAGGCCTCGGCCTGTGCCAGCTCGGACTTCCAGGCCCGGAAGCCGTCCTCCGTGCGGCCGCGCCGCCAGTATCCCGACACGGAGACCTGGTCGCGCGCGAGTCCGTGCTCCTTCAGCAGGAGGGGGCGGAGGCCGTGCATGGTCTCCTGCGCCTCGCCGTGCACGAACGCGTGCACGCGTCCGTCCGGCCACTCCATCGCGCGCAGCGCGCGCACGAGGAGTCCTTCGGTCTCGTCGCCCACGACGTCGCTGCGGTAGACGTGCGTCACGGTCCCGTTCGCGGGCAGCGGCAGCACCGGTTCGTACCCCGGCCGGTCGACCAGCAGCACGACCCGCGCCGTCGCTGAGGGATCGAGCACGTGGAGGGCGGCGGTGATCGCGGGCATCGCCGACTCGTCTCCGACGAGCAGGTGCCAGTCCGCTTCCGGGTCGGGCCGGTACCCGCCACCGGGACCGTTGACCAGCAGCGTGTCGCCCGGCTGCGCGCGGGCGGCCCACGGGCCGGCCACCCCCTCATCCCCGTGCAGGACGAAGTCGATGGCGACGGTCCCTGCATCCAGGTCGGGGAAGATCGCGGTGTACGTGCGCACATCCGGCATGTGCTCGGGCGGGAGGGTGCCGCGAAGGGAGCGGATGTCGAGCGGTTCCGGGTACTCGACGCCGGGCTTGGGGAACACGATCTTGACGTAGCGGTCGGTCTGGACGCTGCCGGCGAAGGCCGAGAGGTCGTCGGAGCGGAAGTGCACGCGCCTCACCACCGGCGTCACCCAGGTGGTCGCCGTCACGGTCAATCGGATGCTCACGTCTGTCCTCCGAGCTTCGGGTCCTCCTTCGACCCTATGCGCGTGCGGCGGGTCGGCGGTCCCGCGCTTCTGCGGCCGAGGGCTTGTCAAGGGGCTTCGGCCACCCCATGCCACTTGTTACGTTCGCGCCATGCAGATCGGATACAAGCTGTCGACAGAGGGCTTCGGGCCCACAGAGATCGTGCGTCAGGCGGTCGCCGCCGAGCGCGCCGGATTCGACTTCGTCGAGATGAGCGACCACTTCCACCCCTGGCTCTCGAGCCAGCAGCACAGCGCGAACACCTGGGTGCTGATGGGGATGATCGCGGCGAAGACCTCGACGATCGGCCTCGTCACCGGGGTCACCTGCCCGTCGTTCCGCTACCACCCGGCGATCGTGGCGCAGATGGCCGCGACCCTCCAGATCGTCTCCGAGAGTCGATTCACCCTGGGCGTCGGTTCCGGCGAGCGGTTGAACGAGCACATCACCGGCCAGGAGTTCCCGTCGGTGAGCAAGCGCCACGAGCGCCTCACCGAGGCCCTGCAGATCATCCGGCTGCTCTGGGAGGGCGGGTACCAGTCCTTCGAGGGCACGCACCTGCAGCTCGACGACGCGCGCGTGTTCGACCTGCCCGACCGGCTGCCCGAGATCTGCGTCGCCGTCAGCGGGCCGGCATCCGTTCGTCTGGCACAGGAGCTGGGCGACGGCATCTTCGCCGTCGAGCCGGATCCGGAGCTGGTCCCGGCATTCCGCTCGAGCGGCAAGGCGGGCCCGGCGTTCGCCGAGGTCCCGCTGTCGTACGCCGTGAACGAACAGTCCGCGATCGACTCCGCGCTCGAGACCGGACGGTTCGCGCTCGCCGGCTGGAAGGTCATGAGCGAGCTTCCGAATCCGGTGAACTTCGACGCCGCGACGCAGACCGTGCGCCCGGAGGACGTGCAGGAGGCGTTCGCGTGCGGGCCGGACGTCGCCAAGCACCTGCAGGCGGCCCAGCCCTACGTCGATGCGGGATTCGACCACCTCGTGATGCAGAACGTCGGGCCGGACCCCGACGCCTTCCTGCGGTTCTTCGCCGACGAGTTGCGTGACGGGCTGCACTCGCTGACGCGCTAGCCCGAGAAATCCGGCACCCCCTTCCGAGGACGCTTGACGCCGGCGAACCCGTCGGCGTAATCTACCCGGCAGTTCAGGGGCAGGACCGCGGATTCACTAGCCCGAAGTGCGCGGACCGTCAAGCCCCTCTCACCTGTGCCCGATTCCGAGGCAACCTCTTGAATGGACATGACCCGCTGTTGGTCATGAACCGATTTCGGACATGCACGAGGAGGTGAGGACATGGCGGTGGACTACCGGGATCCGAACCCACGTGGGCAGCGGACGCTGGAGCACCCCGGGCAGGGCGACCGCCGGCAGCGCGACGGCGAAGACTCGCGCGACACCACGACCGACTTCGCGGCATCGGTGCCGCGGCGCGGAAACGTCCGGCCGGCCGCTCGGCACGAGTGAGCGCACAGCAGTACGGGGGGAACACAGAGGGGCCGGCGCTAGCGTCGGCTCCGCAACGACAGGAAGGTGAGCGGGCGTGACCGACACCCGGGCGGCGCTGCCGCCGATCGAGAAGTGGTGGCCGTACCTGACCATCGGCAGCCGGCACGCCATTCTGCGTGCAGGCGACCGCCCTCTCGAGTACCGCGTGATCGCGGAGATCCAGAGGGCGACCGGCGAAGACGTGCCGGCCGGCATGGTCCTCAGCGATCGGGATCGGCGGTTCGTCGCCAGCCAGATCGAAGCGGACGATTGAGCCCGCACCGCACCGTTTCTGCACGACACGAGAAGGAGTGAGTCCAATGGCGGGCGACACGATGTACCGGCGGATCGAACTGACGTTCATCGGTGAGACCGGCTGGCGCGTGTGCGACGCGTCGGTACCGGAAGACGATGCACGGCGGCTGGTCGCGTTCTTCGAGAGGGTGGATCGGCACATCGAGGTGATCTGGTTCCGGGAGTGCCACGCCTCCCGTCGTTTCGACACGCTGAACGATGCGCTGGACGCGGCCGACGCGGTCATCGAGCACGCCGACTCGGACCGCTCGACGCGACCGATCCCGATCCATCACTTCCCCCCGCGCGCGAGAAAGGCGATCGCGTGAGCGTGTTCACGCCCACGCCATCCCGATCCAGCCACGTCTTCCTTCCCTACGGGCCTCGGGGTCCTCTGAGCCGAGAGCTGCATGCCGTGCTGGGCGCCTCCGCGGACACCCCAGGGCCCAGCGACCTGATGGAGCTGGCTCTGGATGCCGTCGCGCGTGCATCCGACGTCGCGCGCGATGGCGACATCCAGGTGACGCTGCTCACCCTCTACGGCCTGCACTACGGATCGTTCGATCAGTTCGGCGGTGACTGGGAGTGGCACCCGGGACTGATCCGCACACGGGCGGTGCTCGAGCGCGCGTTCGAGGCACAGCTGCGCGCCGAGGTGCCATCGCCGGCGCTGCCGGATCCCTCCGTCGACGCGGTCGCCCGGTTCCTCTTCACCCTGACGGGCGCGCAGGGCGGCCCGAGCCTCGCCCGCTTCATCGCGAAATCCGCCACCAGCGAGCAGCTGCGGGAGCTGCTGATCCAGCGCAGCATCTACACCCTGCGCGAGGCGGATCCGCACTCGTGGGCGATCCCCCGGCTGACCGGCCGCGCGAAGGCGGCACTCGTCGAGATACAGTCCGACGAGTACGGCGGTGGGGTTCCGAGCCGGATGCACTCGGCGATCTTCGCCCAGACCATGCGCGCGCTCGCGCTCGATGACACCTACGGCGCCTACGTCGACGCCGTTCCCGCGGTCACCCTCGCGTCACTGAACATGATGTCGATGTTCGGGCTGAACCGCCGGCTGCGGGGAGCGATCGTCGGGCACCTCGCCGCGTTCGAGATGACCTCGTCGATCCCGAACAGGTTCTACGGCGACGGCTTCCGGCGCCACGGGTTCGACGTGGACGCGACGGAGTACTTCGACGAGCACGTGGAAGCCGATGCGGTGCACGAGCAGATCGCCGGGCGCGACCTGGCCGGGGCGCTGGCCGAGGACGAACCGGTGCTGCTGCCCGACATCGTCTTCGGGGCGGCGGCCTGCCTGGCGGTGGACGGGTGGGTCGGCGAGCACATCCTCGACGCGTGGCGCAGGGGGGACTCGTCTCTGCGGCAGCCCGTTCCCGAGGCAGGGGGAGCCACCACGTGAGATCGCCGCAGCACAGCGCCGAATACGTGCTTCCGCTGCGCTGGGACGAAGACGCCGACCTGCCCGAGCTCACCGGATACCTGGCCGAGCTGGTCGTGCTCCTCGACGTCACCGTGGTCGACGGCTCGCGGGCGGATCTGTTCGAGCGCCACCGCGCCGCGTTTCCCGCCGCGGTGCGGCACCTGGCCCCGGCTGCGTGGCCCGGGGCGAACGGCAAGGCGCGCGGCGTGATGACCGGCATCCAGGCGGCGCGCCATGATCGCGTCGTGATCGCCGACGACGATGTGCGCTACGACGCGGCGACGATCGCCGCGGTGCTGCACAGGCTCGGTGACGCCGACCTCGTCCGTCCCCAGAACGTCTTCCGCCCTTCCCGCTGGCACGCCCGCTGGGACACCGGCCGCACACTGCTGAACCGGGTTTGGGGCGGCGACTACTCCGGCACGCTGGGCGTTCGGCGCTCGTTCGTGCTGGCGCGCGGCGGCTATGACGGCGACGTGCTGTTCGAGAACCTGGAGCTCGAGCGCACGGTGCTCGCGCACGGCGGACGGGTGGATGTCGCCTCCGACGTCTTCGTGGTGCGTCTGCCCCCGACGCCGGCGCAGTTCTGGAATCAGCGCGTGCGGCAGGCCTACGACGACTTCGCGCAACCCGCGCGCCTCGCATTGCACCTCGCAATCCTCCCGGCCCTCGGCTGGGCGCTGTCCGCCCGTCGCCCGGGCGTCGTCGCGGCCGGGGCCGCCGCCGCGATCGGCCTGGCCGAAGTCGGACGGCGACGCGACGGCGGTGCCGCGGTGTTCGACGGGACCGCGGCGCTGTGGGCACCCGTGTGGCTGCTGGAGCGCGCCCTCGCCATCTGGATCGCACTCGGATGCCGGTTGCGCGGAGGAGTGCGCTACCGTGACACACGCATCTTCCGCGCGGCATCCTCGATCCGTTCTCTTCGAAGGAGGTCGGCATGACCCACGCGGAACACCCGCACCGCCGGTCGGAACCGGGGCCCACCATCACCCCCTATCCGAACGGGCCCCTGATCGTCCGCGGGCACGTCACCCTGATCGACGAGCACGGCGACCCGGTCGAGCGGCGCCGCCGCACGATGGCCCTCTGCCGCTGCGGGGTGTCGGCCATCAAGCCGTGGTGCGACGGCACGCACAAGGCGATCGGCTTCACCACGGGGGAGCACGAACGATGAGCGAGGCGACCGCGGCCACCGCATCCATCTCCGTCGTGATCCCGGTGAAGGACGACGCACAGCAGCTGCGGGAGTGCCTTCGGGCACTCGGCCGGCAGACGCGCGCCGCGGACGAGATCATCGTGGTCGACAACGACTCCAGCGACTCCAGCGCCCTCGTGGCCGAAGGGATGGGCGCCCGCGTCGTGCGGCAGGAGGGCGGCGGCATCCCCGCGGCCAGCGCCGCCGGCTACGACGCGGCCCGTGGAGAGATCATCGCGAGACTGGATGCCGACTGCCTGCCGGGCGAGGGATGGCTGGAGCGGATCGCCCAGGACTTCGCCCGTGACGCCGACCTCGCCGCGGTGACGGGCGGGGCGCGTTTCGCCGAGGGCCCGCGGGTGCTGCGCTCTGTGCTGTCGGCGGTGTACCTCGGGTCCTACTTCGCCGTGCTGACGCCCACGCTCGGGCACGCGCCGCTGTTCGGCTCAAACTTCGCGATGCGCCGCTCCGCGTGGGAGGCCGTCTCAGCCGAGGTGCACCGGCACGACATCCTCGTGCACGACGACCTGGACCTCGCGTATCACCTCGGCCGGGATCACCGGATCGGCCTCGACCGGGAGCTGGACATGACGATCTCGATGCGGCCGCTGACCGATCCGTCGTCGTACCTGCTTCGAGTGCGGCGGGGATTTCACACCGTCACTGTGCACTGGCCGCACGAGTTCCCGCCCAGACGGTGGGTGCGTTCGCGTCGGCGCGAACATGAGAACGCGGGCGGGCGAGCGGAGACGCCTCCGCTCGCCCGGCCCTTCACTCAGCGCTGATCCGACCGGCGGCCGGTGCGCTTGCCATCGGAGTCGGCGGGCACCGCTGTCGCGTTCTTGTCGCGGTCCTCGTTCTCGCCGCCGTCGGGGCTGCCGTCGTTCGCGCCGTCGGCAGCGGCCTCCGTCCGGATGCGCCGGCCCTCCTCGATGTCCTTCTGCTCCTTCTCCTCCGCCTTGTCGATCTTCTTGGTGTCGCGAGGAGGCAGCTGGATCGTCTCCTCGGCGGCGATGCCCGCCTGCAGTTGGCGACCCCGCTCCATCTCGGCGTCGAACTCCGCGCCGAACAGAAGCGCGATGTTCACGATCCACAGCCAGAGCAGGAAGATGATCACACCTGCCATCGACCCGTACGTGCGGTCGTAATTCGAGAAGTTGGTGACGTACAGCCCGAACAGCAGCGTCGACACCAGGATCAGCACGATGGCCAGCACGGAGCCGAGACTCAGCCAGCGGAACTTCGGCTGCTTCACGTTCGGCGTGAAGTAGTAGAGGATCGCGATGATCAGCACGACGACCAGGGCGAGCACGGGCCACTTGACGATGTTCCAGATGGTCGTCGCGGTGTCACCGAGACCCAGTGCGTTCCCGACGGCCTCGGCTACGGGACCGGAGACCACGAGCAGGACGGCGGCTACCACCACGAGGACGATGGCGATGACGGTGACGAGCAGCTGAGTGGGCTTCAGCTTCCAGACCGGGCGGCCCTCGGGAATCTCGTAGATGCGGTTCATGGCCCGGCTGAAAGCGCCGACGTAGCCGGATGCCGACCAGATGGCCAGCACGATACCGCTGACGAGCGCGAAGCCCTTGGCCGGTGAGTTGGAGAGCTCTTCGATCGGCCCGCGCAGGGCGTCGGCGCTCTCGCCCGGAGCGAGGGAGTTCACGATGCCCAGGATGGCGTCGGTTGCGTCATTCCCTTGGCCGATCAGACCGAGCAGCGCGAAGATGGCGATCATCGCCGGGAAGAGCGACAGCACACCGAAGTAGGTCAGCGCCGCCGCGATGTCGGTGCACTGGTCGGAGCTGAACTCCCGGATGGTCTTTCCCAGGATGTACTTCCACGACCGCTTGTGGAGGTCATCCGGCGAATCGGGCTTTCTCGGATCCTCGGGGTGAGGAGCGTCTCGGGTGTCGTCGTCGTTCGAGCGGGTAGAAGTGTCGTTGGTCATGGCATCACCTGAGGGGAAGAAAGGCGGGGGGCCGGTTTCCCGGTCCCCCCGCCGATGAGTGTGTCGTTCGGTCAGCTCTGCTGGACGTTCTCTTTGGCCTGCTGAGCCTGGCCCTTGACCTCCTGGGCGGCGCCCTGAGTCTCGGCCTTGACGTTCTGCGCGGCATCCGTCGCCGTGTCCTTCACGGCGGCGGCAGCCTGCTGGGCGGGCTCCTTCAGGTGCTCGCCGACCTCGCGCGCGGCGTCCTTCGCCTTGTCGACGAGGGGCTGCGCGCTGTCCTGCACGTTGCCGGCGACGTCCTTCTCGCGCTCGGACGCAGGAATGAGGGATGCCACCACCAGGCCGACGCCGAACGCGATCAGCCCGACGGCGAGCGGGTTGCCCTCCGCCTTGGCGACGACGCGGTCCTTCGCGTCGACGACACGGTCCTTCGCGTCGGAGAGGCCGGAACCGGCGTCCTGCAGGCTCGAGCCGGCGCTGTAGCGGACGTCATCGGCGGCACCCATGATGCGGGTGCGCACGTTGCCGATGGCCTCCTTGACCTTGCCCTTCTGGCGGTCGACGATCTTCGACGGCGTCACCTTGTCGGCCAGGGCGTCGACGTTCGATCCCAGCTCACTGCGCGTGGCCTCGATCTCGGCGCGGATCTGTTCCGGTGAATCGGTAGTGCTCATCGGTTCTCCTCATTTCTCTGGAATGCTTCCGGTATTTCCTTGAGGGTGTCGACGGTCTGCGGTGCACCCTGGACTTCCTTCAACTTCTTGCGGCCGACGACGAACAGAATGGCGGCGATGATGCCCCAGACGATCGCGACGATCACGGCCGACCAGGCGTTGTTGTCGAGCGCGTAGCCGAGTCCCCACCACGCGGCGATCGAGAGGAACAGCACGGTCAGGTGACCGGCATAGCCGGCACCGCCGAGGAAGCCCGCGCCCTTACCCGCCTTCTTGGCCGACTGGGTGAGCTCAGCCCTGGCCAGCGCGATCTCCTGACGCATGAGCGTCGAGAGGTCGCGGGTCACCTCGGCGAGGAGCTCCCCGAGCGACGAATTCGCCGCCTTGGCCTCAGAGGGAGTCACGTCGGACATAGCCGTCGCCCTCCTCCTCTGCGAGTCCGCCGGACAGCGACGCGGAGCGCTCCGCGTACAGCGGCGTCTCCGCCAGGTCGTCGCTGCCCGTCACCGGGTAGGTGGTCTCCCCGGCCACGCCCGCGTACGACGTCGGCGGGACGGGAGGGGCCGGGCGGTAACCGGCGCTCTGGGAGATGCGCTCCTGGTCGGCCTTCTCGTCGGCGTTGTGCTCGGTGAGCGCACGTGCCAGGCGGCCGGCGACGATACCCGCGACGGCGGCGAGGCCGATGAAGACGCCCGGACGACGGCGCGCGTATCGCTTGACCTCGTCGAGAAGCTCGGCCGGGTCGCGATCGCCGATCCAGGCCGCGGCGCTGGACACGCGATCGGATGCCTGGCGCACGAGGTCGGTGGCGATGCCGCTTGACTGAGGCTGCTCGCCGTTGGCCAGCGAGCGGAGCTCGTCGCCCACGGAGCGAAGACCCGATGCCGCCTTCTGCTGCTGCGCGCCCGCCTGGCTCTGCAACTCGTTCTTGGCCTGGGCGTAGAGATTCTTCGCCTGGTACTTGGCCTCGGATGCGACGTTCTTCGCCTCATCCTTCGCGGTCTCGGCAACGTGACCGGCTTCCGCCTTGGCGGTGTCCTTCACGCCAGCGGCCTCCTGCTTGGCTGCATCCATCGTGCTCTGGGTCTCAGTGGACTCTTCAGGCCTCGTGGCTGAGACCGATCCATAACTCTCGGACATGGTGCCCCTTTCGACTACCGGCCGTTCGACCGGGATTTAGTAGACATTGATACGCGCGGCCCCGCATCTGTTGAACCCCCTTGCCAAATGGGAGGCGTCTGTGTAAACGCGAGCGCGCGGTGTTGCGGGTAGTGCTGCGGGGCTACTTCATCGCCCCGAAAGTCGCGTCGATGTCGGCCATCTCCATCGCCGCCGTCGCCTCGATCAGCTGGCGCAGGTCCTTGTCGGCGCCGGGGGAGAACTCCTCCGGACGCTCCGGTGAGATCGTGAGGGGGAAGCCTTCCGGCGCCTGCTGCGACGCGTCGAGCTGGGTGCCGTCCTTCGAGGGCGAGAGGCCCTGGAAGATCTTTCCGGCTTCGGATGCCGCGGTCAGGTCGAACGAGAACTGCTTGCTCTGCAGACCCTGGTTGAGGAGCTTCTTCACCTCGGGGAACTGCTCGGCGTTCGTCTTCGGGATGGGCAGCGCGGTGCGCCAGTTCACCCCGAGCGTCTCCAGCGCCTTGGCGAAGGCGTTCTCGTGCGCCTGGTCGCGCACGATGAGGTAGGAGATCGTCGAGCGAGCGGTCTTGTTCGACGTCATCTCGTAGAGGCGGCACTTCTGCAGTCGGCCCGTCGACTCGAGCATCAGGTTGTACAGCAGGTCGAGCACCAGGTTGCCGGAGTTGTACACGTAGCTTCCGAGCCACGGGTTGCCGGCGGCATCCACCGGCAGGGCGCCCTGCGCGCCCACCAGATAGTGGTGGATGTTGCTGTGATCCAGGGCGATGTTCAGCGGCGTCGCGCCGCCGTCGCCCGGCTCGTCGACCGGGTCCGTCGGCTTGCCCTTGTACTGCGGCGATCCGTCCAGGAGGCGGGAGATCGTGGTGCCGATCAGCTCGACGTGGCTGATCTCCTCGGTGCCGATTCCCTGGATCAGGTCGCGGTACGGCTTCGCCGACGGGCCGCGGAAGTTGATGCTCTGGAACAGGTACTGCATCATGGTGCGCATCTCGCCGAACTGACCGCCGAGGCCCTCCTGCAGCGCGTTCGCGGCTGCGGGGTCCGGCTCGTCCTGCTCGATCTCGTTGATGAGTCTCTGCACGTGGAAGTACATGGCGCCTCCGTCTTCGGGGTTGGGTCTCCCACTCTGCGACGGTTCCGCGAAGCAGCCAGGACCCTGGACCGACGAGGGCAAGGGGCGCTAAAATCGCCCGCTCGCCTCCTCCGGCCGGGGCCGCGAGGGGATCACGGCGCGGGGTACGGGCTGTCCTGCAGCAGCTTCGCGAGGTGCACGGCGTTGCGCGCGAGCGTCTCGGTGGCGCTCGCGGTCTCCTCGGGCGTCTCGTCCAGATCCTTGTAGTCGACCGTGTGCATCGCCTCGCCGTTCCAGTACGTGCCGCCCTGCGACGGGATGCTGAAGCCCACATCTCCGAGGGCCTGGTAGAGGTCCGCGGTGATCTTGTGGGCGCCGTCCTCGTTGCCCACGACCACGGTGACGGCCACCTTGCCGGTGAGGATCGGACGGCCTTCCTCGTCCGTCTCGGAGAGCTCGGCGTCCAGCCGCTCGATGACCCGCGCGGCGACGCTCGACAGGTGGCCGACCCAGGTGGGCGTGGCGAACACGAGGATGTCGGCCGCAAGGATCTTGGCGCGCACCTGGGGCCACTCGTCCCCGTCGCCCATGTCGGTCTCGGTGCCCGGCCGGACGTCGTAGTCCAGCACCCTGAGCTGCTCCGTCTCGGCACCTCGAGCGGCAAGGGCTTCCAGCACCTGCGTGGCGAGCAGCTCCGTGCTGGAGGATTCGGGGGAGGGCTTGAGGGTGCAGTTGAGTGCGAGCGCGCGGATCATCGGTTTCCTCTCGTCGGGCCGTGGCGGTCCGGTCAGGCCGAGGCTACGGTCGGCACCGCGGATGCCGGAAGCCCTTGACAGCGGGGGCCGGCCGGTCCGCCGTACCCGATGCCCTCGCCATGTGCAAGGCGTTGCCTGGCGGTGGCGGCCCGGGCAAGACTCGATCAATGGTCTTTCTCGGATACCACGCCTCTCACGAGCAGCTCCCGCCCAGCGCGCTGCTGACCGCCGTCCAGGACGCCGAGGCCGCAGGCTTCGACGGCGCGATGTGCTCTGACCACCTCGCCCCATGGGGGGTTCGCCAGGGCGAATCCGGCTATGCCTGGAGCTGGCTGGGGGCGGCGCTGGCGCGCACATCCTTCTCTTTCGGCGTCGTGACGGCGCCGGGGCAGCGATATCACCCGGTCATCGCGGCACAGGCGATCGGCACTCTGGAGGAGATGTTCCCCGGGCGATTCTGGGCGTGCCTCGGCAGCGGCGAGGCGATGAACGAGCACGTCACGGGCGACCCGTGGCCGCCGAAGGGCTTCCGTGACGACCGCCTCGACGAATCGCACGACGTCATCTCCCGGCTCCTCGCCGGCGAAGAGGTGTCGCACGAGGGGACGGTGCGCGTGCACCGCGCCCGGCTGTGGAGCCGGCCGGCCGAGCCGCCGCCGCTGTTCGCGGCCGCGGTCGCCTCCGAGACCGCCGCGCACGTCGCCGGGTGGGCCGATGGACTGGTCACCGTCGCGCAGGACCGGGCGGCGCTCGAGGATGTGGTGGCCGCCTACCGGGGGGCGGGAGGTCGCGGGCCCCTCGCGCTGCAGACGCACGTGGCGCTCGCGGAGGACCGGGAGACGGCTCTGGCGATCGTGCGGGACCAGTGGCGGCACGCTGCGGTCACGGGCCCTCGTCTCTGGGACGTCGAGCAGCCCGAGGACTTCGATGCCGCGGCCGAGGGCGTGGACGACGAGACGCTGCTGAAGTCGGTGCTCATCGCGTCGGACGCACGCGACCTGGCCGCCCAGATCGTGGAGCGGGCCGACGCGGGGTTCGATCGCATCTATCTCCATCACGTCGGCAAGGAGCAGGGTCCCTTCATCGAGCGCGCGCAGCGCGAGCTGCTCCCGGCACTCCGGGAGCTGCTGCCGTGAAGATCACCGACACGGGCGACCTGTGGTGGAAGACCGCCGTCGTCTACTGCCTCGACATCGAGACCTTTCTGGACGAGAACGGCGACGGGATCGGCGACCTCGCCGGCCTGGCCCGCCGCATCGACTACCTCGCCGACCTCGGGGTCACCTGCCTGTGGCTGATGCCGTTCTTCCCTTCCCCCGACCGCGATGACGGCTACGACATCACGGACTTCTACGGGATCGACCCGCGGATCGGCAGCCACGGCGAGCTGGTCGAGGTGCTCCGGACGGCCCGTGACCGCGGCATCCGCGTCATCATCGACCTCGTCGTGAACCACACCTCCGACCGGCATCCGTGGTTCGTCTCCGCAAAGCGCAGCCGCACGTCGCCGTTCCGCGACTACTACGTGTGGCGTGACGAGCCGCCGAAGAAGCAGCAGGAGACGGTGTTCCCCGGCGAGGAGAGCAGCGTCTGGGAGCTCGACGAGAAGAGCGGACAGTACTTCCTGCACAGCTTCTACTCGCACCAGCCCGACCTCAACATCGCCAACCCGCGCGTGCGCGACGAGATCGCCAAGGTCATCGGGTTCTGGCTGCAGCTCGGCGTCTCGGGGTTCCGCGTCGACGCCGTGCCCTTCCTCATCGAGCCGCCGGAAGGCGTCGACATGGGCGACCCGCACGAGTTCCTGCGCGACATCAAAAGGTTCCTGCAGCGCCGCAGCAGCGAGGCTGTCGTGCTCGGCGAGGTGAACGTGCCCTACAAGGAGCAGCTGGAGTACTTCGGCGGCTCGCGCGGCGGCGAGCTCGACCTGCAGTTCGATTTTCTTTCGATGCAGTCGATGTACCTTTCCCTCGTTCGCTCCGACCCCGCGCCGCTGATCCGCACGCTCACCTCGCGTCCCGTCATCCCGCCCGAGACGGCGTGGGCGAATTTCGTGCGCAATCACGACGAGCTCACGCTCGACAAGCTCACGGAGAAGCAGAAGCAGGAGGTCTTCGAGGCGCTCTCGCCCGATCCCTCGCAGCGCGTCTACGACCGCGGCATCACGCGGCGGCTGCCGCCCATGCTCGCCGGCGACCCCCGGCGCGTGCGGATGGTCTACAGCCTGCTGTTCTCCCTTCCCGGCGTGCCCGTGCTCTTCTATGGCGAGGAGATCGGGATGGGGGAGAACGCCGACATCGAGGGACGCCTGGCCGTGCGCACGCCCATGCAGTGGGCGCCGGATGACAAGGGCGGCTTCTCCAGCGCCCCCGCCTCGCGCTTCCCCGCGCCCATCCCGGCGGACGGCTACGCGCCACGGCACGTCAACGTCGCCGACCAGCGCAACGACGACGGCTCGCTGCTGAACTTCATCCGCCACCTCGCGTCGCGATACCGGCTGTCACCGGAGATCGGCTGGGGCGAGTTCGAGGTGCTGCCGCAGGAGGCCCCGGCTCTGCTGGTGCACAGCCTGCGGGCGGATGTCGGGCGCATGATCGCCCTGCACAACTTCGCGGATGTGCCCGCGGTGGCCGCGGTCGTCTTGGACGACGAGCCGGATGACGTGCGGCTTCGCGACCTGTTCAGCGCCGAGGCGCTCGTCCCGGATGACAAGAGACGCTTCGAGATCGAGCTGCCGCCCTACGGGTATCGCTGGCTGCGCGTCGCGCGCCCCGGTGACACCCGGCTCGGGTGACGCCCGGCTCGGTTGACGCCCGGCCCGGGTGACGCCCGGCCCAGTGATCCCGGCCCGGTTGACGCCCCGTCCGGTGATCCCGGCTCCGGGGGCGCGCTCCGGCGACCCTCGCTCCGAGGTGACGGGGCTCAGCGCTTGGTGCGTCGAGCGGTGACGTGCGCTCCGGCGCCGCGGCTGAGCCGCAGCGCCCCTGCCATCGGCAGGAGCAGCAGGGCCGCAGCGACGGCGAAGGCGATGTTGTACGGCAGCATCGCGTCGGTGCCGCCGCCCGCATCCGCCACGATCCGCACGATCGTCGCCGCGAGGGCGATCCCGCCCGCCTGGGCGAGCTGCGCGAGCACGGAGGAGACGGTGTTGGCCGACGCGAGTGCGGCGCCATCGACATCCGCGAACTGCAGCGTGTTGAACGCGGTGAACCCTGTCGAGCGGAACCACCCGCTGACGAACGCGATCACGGTCACGAGCCAGATGGGCCACGCGGCGCCCAGCAGAGCGAGCGCCACGAGCAGCACGAGCGAACCGGCGATCGAGACGAGCAGCACACCGCGGAAGCCCCATCGGTGCAGCTGAACGGTCGCGAGGCTCTTCGCCGCGATGTTGCCCAGGAACAGCGCCGTGACGGGAGCGCTCGCCAGCAGGGCGCTCCAGCCGAGGCCTTCCTGCAGCGCGAGGGCGAGCAGGAACGGCACCGCGCTCACCACGAGGCGGAACACGAACCCGCTGGAGTTGCCGGTGCGGAAGGTCTCGGTGCGGAAGATGCCGAGGTCGACCAGCGGCTGCGTGGTCCGCCGCAGCCACAGCAGCAGCGCAGCGAGCGACAGCGCCGCGATGACCAGCAGCACCGCCGAGGTGAGGTCGAGTCGCGCCGCGCCCTCGAAGGCGAGCAGCACGGCGCAGCAGGCGACGGTCGTCAGCAGCAGCCCCGGAACATCGAGCCGCGTCGGCTCCTCCCGGGTCTTGGGCACGAAGACGAAGGCGAGGACGAGGCCCAGGATGCCGAGCGGAACGTTGATCAGGAAGATCCAGTGCCACGTCGTCACGGTGACGATAAGGCCTCCGACGGCCGGCGCGATGGCGGGTGCGAGCAGCGCGGGCCACGTGATGACCGCGATGGCGCGGATGAGGTCGGATTTCGCCGATGATCGCAGCACGATGAGGCGCCCGACGGGGACCATCATCCCGCCCGCGATGCCCTGCAGCGCACGGAAGACGCAGAGTGCCAGCAGTCCGTCGCTCATGGCGCAGAGCGCCGAGAACACCGTGAAGCCGGCGATCGCGCTCAGGAACACGACCCGAGGTCCGATGCGGGTGGACAGCCATCCGGAGAGCGGGATGCTGCAGGCCACGGCGACGAGGTAGACCGTCATCGCCGCGCCGACGTCTTCCGCGGCGACTCCGAGATCGGCCGCGATGGCCGGTGCTGCGGTGACGAGGATGGTGGCGTCGAGGTTCTCCATGAACATCGCGGCGGCGACGATCCAGGCGGCCGGGGATGTGCGGGAGCGGAGAGACATCCTCCTCATCTTCGCGCACAGGACTGCGCCCCCGGCGAGTGCGGTGCGCGGGCGGCGAAACGGTGCGGCGACACCGAGGCGGCGACACGGGGCGGCGACACCGGGCGTAACACGGCTCGTGGCGGCCGAGGCCTCCGTGTCACCCTGGTCAGGGTGCGGCGTGCGCCCGAGGGGGTGTCGGATGTCGGGGACCATGGTGAGAAGCGGCGTGCTCGATGCGACGCATTCCTTCGACCGCCGCAGCCGCGCGGAGCTCGAGCGCCCATCCAGCCGCAAGTGGAGCCTGCACCCAGGCACGATCGGTGCGTGGGTCGCGGAAATGGACTTCGGCACCGCGCCGGTGGTGACCGAGGCGCTGCATCGCGCGATCGATGACGAGACGCTCGGCTACCTGTCGCCGGCGACCTCCGCCGAGATGGGCGCCGCCACGGCCGGATGGATGAGGCGCGAGTACGGCTGGACGGTCGATCCCGACCGCGTGCACCCGGTGAGCGACGTCATGGCCGCCCTCCGTGTGGCGGTGGAGGAGTTCTCACCCGAGGGCTCCGCCGTGATCGTTCCCACCCCGGCGTACATGCCGTTCCTGACATATCTGCCGTCGATCGGGCGTCCGGTCGTGCAGGTGCCCGGCACGCACACCGACGCGCGCTGGGCGCACGACCTCGACGCGATCGATGCCGCATTCGCCGCCGGAGCGCGCACGCTCGTGCTCTGCAACCCGCATAATCCGACGGGAACCATGCTGTCGCGCGCCGAGCTGGAGGCCATCTCACTGATCGTCGAGCGGCACCGCGGCCGTGTCTTCGCCGACGAGATCCACGCCCCGATCCGATTCGGGGGCCGCCGGCACATTCCGTACGCATCGGTGTCGGATGCCGCCGCCGCGCACTCGGTGACCGGCACGAGCGCCTCGAAGGCCTGGAACATCCCGGGACTGAAGGCCGCGCAGCTGATCACCTCGAACGACGCCGACGAGGAGCGCTACCGCCGCTTCGGATTCGCCACCGCGCACGGGGCCTCCACGCTGGGGGTGCTCGCGTCGACGGCGGCCTACGCCTCGGGCGGCGAGTGGCTCGCCGGCGTGACGGCGTACCTCGAGGCCAGCCGCGAGGCTCTCGAGGCGCTCGTGCGTTCGGAGCTCCCCGGCGCGCGCTTCACCGCCCCCGATGCCACGTACCTCGGGTGGCTCGATGTCGGCGACTTCGACATCCCCGGCTCACCCGCCGAGTTCTTCCGCATGCACGCCGGGGTGGCCCTCACCGACGGAGCGCTGTGCGGCGCGGGCGCCGAGGGGTTCGTCCGCCTCGTCTTCGCGATGCCGAGGCCGCTTCTCGAAGAGGCGATCCGTTCCATGGGCGACGCGCTCCGCCGCTGAGCGCCGGGTGGTTCGCGGTGCGCGGCCGGGCCGGCTCGTTCGCGCTGCACTATCTGCCTTGCGCGTAGTCACTTATCGGCGCGCGCGACGATAAGTGCAGCGCGAGCGGAAGCGACCCGATCGCGACACCAATCGGAGCCCGTTCTCGCGCCATCGATTAACCTCGAAGGGACGCGTGGAGGGAACCGTGGCGCAGGACAGCAGGGATGCCGCGATGCGATACCGCCTCGAGAAGGAGGCGCGCGAGCGCGGCGAAGAGCCGGAGGCGGACGGCGAGGCATCCGCGCGCGGCTTCACGAACGAGGAGCGCGCCGCCATCGTCGAGGTCGCGATCGAACAGGCGATCCGACGTGGAGAGTTCAAGGATCTTCCCGGTGCGGGAAAGCCGATCCCCGGGCTCGGCGCGACCCACGATCCGGACTGGTGGATCCGCCGCAAGATCGAGCGGGAGCGCCTCACGGGTCTCGGGCCGCCGGCCCTCACCCTTCGCACCGAGTTCGCCGAACTGGACCAGCGGCTCGATGCCCTCCGTCGCGAGAGCGACGTGCGGGAGTACCTCGAGGACTTCAACCGCCGCGTCATCGAGGCGCGGCGGCAGCTGCTGGGCGGACCGCCGGTGGTCACGCCGACCGTGGACGTCGACGAACGCGTCGCGCAGTGGTCGGAGCGACAGGATGCGGCGGCGCGCCGCGCCGCGGAGCAGGACGCACGCGAGGCACCGCCCCAGCGCCGCTGGCGGCTCCGCATCCGCCGCCCCGGCTGAAGCGCGGGTCAGACCGCAGGGCGCAGCCCCTGAGCGAGGTCGAGCACGCCGGCGCGGGCCACCTCCAGCGCGGCCGCCACCGCGCCGATGCACACGACGTCGCCGCCGAGCTGCGAGGCGACGAGCTCCGGCGCCGGAAGGTCGAGCTCGCCTGGAAGCGACACGCTCGCGGCCGCCACCACTTCGGCCGCTCCCTCCGAGATCGCTCCGGAGACCACGACCCTGCGGGGATCGAACAGGCTGCCGAACATCCCGGCGACGACACCGAGCATCGCGCTCACCCGATCGACGATGCGCTGGGCGTCAGGATCGCCCGCACGTGCGGCCAGGAGCACGGCGCGGCCGTCCAGCTCGGCGGGGTCGAGGCGAGCGAGAGGGCTCCCGGGCGACAGCTCGCCGGCGGCCGCGGCTTCGCGTGCCCACTGGGCGGCTCGGTAGCCCAGTCCCCAGGCTCCCTCGACGCCGATCACGTGATCGAAGGCCACCATCTCGCCCACGCCGCCGTGTGCGCCGCGCAGAAGGGTGCCGTCCACGACGACCCCGGCGCCGAGGCGCTCACCGGCGAGCAGCGTCACGTAGTCGCGGCATCCGACCGCTGCGCCGACCGACCCCTCCGCGACCGCCGCGAGAGACGCGTCGTTCTCGACCCGGACGATCGGAACCCATGCGCCGAACAGCTCGGCGAAGTCGGGGTTCATCCGCAGCCAGAATCCTGCGCGGTGGGGCGGTGACTTCCCCTCCCGGTCCACGGGGGCCGGCACGCCGATGCAGATGGCCAGCACGTCCTCCCGAGGGCGTGCCGCCGCGTCGAGCGCGGCATCCACCGCCCTCTCGGCGGCTGCGCGGCGCTCATCGGGAGCATCGCGCCCCTCGTCGAGTTCCACGTGATGCCGTGCGAGCTCCGCGCCGCGCAGATCCGCCACGGATGTCGTGATGTGCAGGCGGCCGGCATCGATGCCGACGACGACCGCGGCATCCGCACGGAGCTCGAAGCGCCGCGCCGGCCGGCCCTTCTGGTACTGGCCGCCGGCGCGGGCATTGGGCAGTTCGCGCAGCAGCCCCAGTTCGGCGAGCTCATCGAGCACGGCGATCGTCGTGGAGCGTGTGAGCCCCACTGCCGACATCGCTTCGCTCGCCGTGAAGACGCCGATATCCCAGGCGTACGCGAGCACCGCGTCGAGGCTGGCGCGGCGCAGAGAAGCAGGAGCAGTCGGGCTGGACAAGGGTCTTGACCTTTCGGGTCGCTCCCTGCATTATGGTCGATACCGATTTGATTCGAGTAGTAAATCTATTAGCCGAACCAATCAGATCCCGCATCACCGACGATGGCACGTGGAAGGACAGCGACGTGGCTGCAATGACACAACGACGATGGATGAGGGTGGCCGCGGCCGCGGCGGGGCTCGCCCTCATGGGCGGTCCGCTCGCGGCCTGCTCTGCGTCCTCTGGCGGCCGGGAGACCATCCGGTTCGCTTTCGCCAAGCCCGAGGCCATTCCCTACATGAGGGAACTCGTTCAGGAGTACAACGACTCGCAGGATGAAGTGAACGTGACTCTCGACACCTCCGGCGTCGACGCGTTCTCGGCGGGATTCGTCCGTGGGGATCCACCCGACATCGGGTTGAACAACTACAACCAGGAGACCGCGCGCTTCATCCAGCGCTGCGCCATGTCGGATCTCTCCGACACGGAGGCGGCGCAGAGCGTTCGAGAAGACCTGACCCCGTTCATGGAGCAGTTCGGCGTCTGCCCCGGCCGCACGAGCGCGATTCCGTACTCGATCATGGGCGCCGCGGTGATCTACAACAAGGAGATCTTCGAGCAGAACGATCTTGACGTGCCGGAGACGTGGGACGAGCTCATCCAAGTGTGCGAGACACTCACGGCGGCAGGGGTCACACCGTTCTACGCGACCTTCGCAGACAACTGGACGATCGGGCAGGGCTGGTACGACTACACGGTAGGCGGCATGCTCGACACGGTCGAATTCTTCGACCAGCTCGCCGAAGAGGGTGTGAACGTCGGACCGAACTCGGCGGTCTCGTTCCAGAAGGACCAGGCCGAACCCGTCGACAAGATGCTCGAGCTGTCCCAGTACGTCAACCCCGACGCCGCCAGCCGCGGCTACGGCGACGGCAACACGGCGATGGCCAATGGCGAAGCCGCGATGTACCTGCAGGGCCCCTGGGCGCTCGGCGAGATCGCCAAGGCCGCCCCCGACCTCGACCTCGGAATGTTCCCGCTGCCGGTCACCGATGACCCCGACGACCTCAAGGCCCGCATCAACATGGACCTGGCCGCCTGGATTCCGGAGGCCTCGGAGCACCAGGAAGCGGCACGGGCGTTCCTCGAGTACCTGTACCAGCCGGAGATCATCCAGGAGTACAACCAGTCGCAACTGGGCTTCCTTCCGACGAAGGATGCCCCACCGGTGTCGGACGAGCGCATCAAGGGTCTTGAGGAGTACATCAACGCGGGCGACATGTACCAGGGTTCGACGCAGCTCGTGCCACGAGCGATCCCGATCATGAACTACGCGCAGGCCATCATGCTGGGCAGCGACCCGCAGAGGATCCTCAGCAACATCGACGCCGACTATGCGCGGCTCGCCTTCCGTCAGCAGTGATCCGGGAACAAAGGAGTTTCTCATGACAACAACGACAACTCTCGTCACGCAGGGCAAGCGACAAGCAGGGCAGGCGCGCCCACGCAAGCGCGTCGAGGCCATCTACTACTGGTTCCTGGTTCCCACCCTGATCCTGTTCACGCTGGCGATCACGGTCCCCGCTGTGATCGGCATCTTCTTCAGCTTCACGAACTCCATCGGCCTCGGGGAGTGGAAGTTCATCGGGCTGACGAACTACGTCGCCCTGTTCGCCGACCCGCTGGTCATCCAGAGTTACGGGTTCACGTTCGGGTTCTCGCTCGTCACGGTCGTCCTGGTGAACATCATCGCCCTGCTCCTCGCGGTGGCGCTGACCTCGCGGATCCGGCTGAAGACGCCGCTGCGCACGATCTTCGTGATCCCGATGGTGATCTCGGCCATCGTCATCGCGTTCGTCTTCAAGTTCCTGTTCTCGAACTCGGTGCCGGCGTTCGGCACCATCTCCGGCATCACGTGGCTCCAGGAGAGCATCCTGGCCAAACCGGACTGGGCCTGGCTGGCGATCGTGATCGTGACGGCGTGGCAGGCGATCCCGGGGGCGCTCCTCATCTACATCGCCGGCATCCTGTCGATTCCCGGCGAGGTGTACGAAGCGGCCGACATCGACGGGGCGAGCAAGACCCAGCAGCTCACGCGCATCACGATCCCGCTCATGTTCGGCTACATCGTGATCAACGTGATCCTGGGCTTCAAGGGCTTCCTGAACGCGTACGACGTCATCAAGGGTCTCACCGGCGGCGGCCCCGGCACCTCGACCTACAGCATCGCGATGACGGTCGTCTCGGGACTCACCACCGGCGACTATGCCTTCCAGATGGCGAACGCGACGGTGTTCTTCGTGATCACTGTCGTCATCGCCGTCATCCAACTCTCCATCACTCGCGGAAGGAACGCCCTCTGATGTCTGTTCAGCCAGCTCTCGTCGTCGAAACGGTCGAGGCCACCGAAACCCTCGAAGGCGTTCACCCCAGACCGGCGGGGGGCCGATTCGGCATGGAGCGGGTCAACTGGACCGGCACCATCATCCTCATCCTCTGCGCGGTCACGGTCCTGCTGCCGCTGTACGTCACCGTCGCGATGGCGTTCAAGACGACCGCCCAGGCGGTCGACGGCAACGCGTTCTCGCTTCCGGCCCCGTTCAGCGTCGAGGGCTTCGTCGCGGCGTGGAACCTCACGAACTTCCCGGTCGGGGCCGCCATGTCGGTGATCGTCACGGCGGGCACGGTCCTCTTGACGATCTTCCTCGCGGCGTTCGCCTCGTACGCGATCGTCCGCAACTGGGATCGCAAGTTCTTCCGCTACTCGTTCTTCTACCTGCTTGCGGCCATGTTCATCCCGTTCCCCGTCGTCGCCCTCCCGCAGGTGCAGCTGACCGGGCTGGTCGGGCTGGCCAACCCCGGCGGCGTGATCATCCTCGCGACCATGTTCCAGTTGAGCTTCAGCGTGCTGCTGTTCACGGCGTTCCTCCGCTCGATCCCGTTCGAGCTCGAGGAGAGTGCGCGCATCGACGGTGCGACAACGTGGCAGACCTTCTGGCACATGATCTTCCCGCTGCTTGCACCGATGAGCGCGACGATCGGCATCTTCGCGTTCCTGTACGCGTGGAACGACTTCATGATGCCCTCGCTCATCATCGCCGACCCGGCCCTGCAGACCCTCCCCGTGGTGAATTCCCTGTTCCAGTCGCAGTTCAGCAACAACTACAACGTGTCGTTCGCGTCGTACCTCATGACCATGGCCCCCGCGATCATCGTGTATCTGTTCGCGCAGCGCTGGGTCATGGAAGGTGTGACCCAGGGTGCTGTGAAGGGCTGACGCCCGGCATCCTCGTTCCGCAGATCAATCCCGCCCTACGAAAGGAACCCGCTCCCGTGACGAGCGCACCGAACACCCAGTTGCAGACCGAGGCGTCGCTCGACAGCGAGAAGGCGCCGTGGTGGCGGCAGGCCGCCGTCTATCAGGTGTATCCGCGCAGCTTCGCCGACGCCGACGGCGACGGTCTCGGGGACATCCCGGGCATCGCGTCCAAGGCGGACTACCTGGCCGAGCTGGGAATCGACGCGGTGTGGCTGAGCCCGTTCTATCCGTCCGAGCTGGCCGACGGGGGGTACGACGTCGCCGACTACCGGAACGTCGACCCCCGCCTCGGCACGCTCGCCGACTTCGATGCCCTCGTCGCGGCGCTGCACGCCCGCGGCATCCGGGTCGTCGTCGACATCGTGCCGAACCACACGTCGGACCGGCACGTCTGGTTCGAGGAGGCCCTCGCCTCCGCTCCCGGTTCGGCGGCGCGCGAGCGTTACATCTTCCGCGAGGGCACAGGGCCGGACGGCGCCCTGCCCCCGACCGACTGGGAGTCGATGTTCGGCGGGTCGGCGTGGGAGCGCGTGCCCGACGGCCAGTGGTACCTGCACCACTTCGCGGTGGAGCAGCCCGACCTCAACTGGGACAACCAGGAAGTGCGGGCCGATTTTGTGCGCACTCTGCGGTTCTGGTCGGACCGCGGCGTCGACGGGTTCCGCATCGACGTGGCGCACATGCTCACGAAGGACCTCACCGAGCCGCTGCCCTCCAAGGCCGAGCTCGAGGCGATGCCGCGCGACGGCCGGCACCCGCTCATCGACCGCGACGACGTGCACGACGTGTACGCAGAGTGGCGCAGGGTCTTCAACGAGTACGACCCCCCGCGCACCGCCGTGGCGGAAGCGTGGGTGGACTCATCCCGCGTGCCGCTCTACGCGAGCGCCGAGAGCCTCGGCCAGGCGTTCAACTTCGAGCTGCTGGAGGCCGACTTCGAGGCCGGTCAGTTCCAGCGCATCGTCAGGGACAACCTCGCCCTCGCGAAGCTGTCGGGTTCATCGACGACGTGGGTGCTCTCCAACCACGACGTCGTGCGCCATCCGACGCGCTACGGGCTGCCGCATCCCGAGCGCGACGCCGACGGGCGGCCCGCGCGCAAGCACGGCAACGAGTGGCTGCTGTCGGGGGGCATGCAGCCGGTGCTCGACCGTGTGGGCGGACTACGCCGCGCACGGGCCGCCACCCTCTTCGTGCTGGGCCTGCCCGGTTCCGCGTACCTCTACCAGGGGGAGGAACTCGGCCTGCACGAGGTGGCGGAGATCCCCGACGCGCTGCGCCAGGACCCGACCTTCTTCCGCAGTCCCGGTGTGGACAAGGGACGGGACGGATGCCGCGTGCCGCTGCCCTGGAGCGAGGGGGGCCGGTCGTTCGGCTTCGGCGACGGCGGGGCGCACCTGCCCCAGCCGTCGTGGTTCGCCCTGCACGCCGTCGACGTGGAGGACGGTCGGCCGGACTCGACGCTCACGATGTACCGCCGCGCCCTCGCCCTCCGGCACGAGCTGCAGACCGACGAAGAGCTCGACTGGATCGACACCGGGCGGGCCGATGTGCTGCGCTTCGCGCGCCCCAACGGCTGGCAGGTCGTGACGAACTTCGGCACGGAGCCCTTCGAGCTCGACCGCGCCGACGTGCTGCTCGCGAGCGACGAGGCGCCGCTCGGCATCGTGCCGGGAGAGACCACGGTCTGGCTCGCGCCGAACTGAGGCGCGGGTGGGGCGGGGCGCCCGGGGGACGGGTGCGCCCGCCCGGCTGCCGTCGGGCGCGCACCCGGGAGCACAATCGACGGCGATAAGCGTGCCTGGGCAAGGATCGGGTCCCGAAGCGGACGGATCTGTGCCCGGGTGCACGCAGCATAGAAGCACTTCCACCGGCAGCACGAGCGCATGGCCCCGGCGACCCTGGCCGGGCAGCCGGGCAGGCGGCGCTGCGGACCGGGCCTGTCAAGAGGTCGTGGATGTCGGGACGCGCGGTTAGCGTGGCCCGAAAGGAGGTCCATCCATGACCGAGTTTCTGACCACTCCTGGCGGCGATCGCGTGGCCTTCGACGTGCGAGGCGAAGGACCGGCGCTGATCTTCATCGCCGGCGCCGGCCCCGTCGGCCGAGAGCCGGAGACCGCGCAGACCGCCGAACTGGCCGCTGCCGCCGGCCTCACCACCCTCGTCTACGACCGGCTCGGACGTGGTGAGAGTGAGCTCGGCGGGCCGGCGACCCTTGACCGCGAGGTCGACGCCATCGGCGCGCTGATCGAGCGGGTCGGCGGCCGCGCGGCCCTCTGCGGGCATTCGTCGGGCTGCACGATCGCCCTGGCGGCGGCAACCCGAGGGCTGCCCGTCACGGCGCTCGCGCTCTGGGAAGCGCCGATCGAGGGGGAATCGAAGGAGGCGGCGCCGTGGGCGGCGGAGTTCGGGCGCCGTGTGGATGCCGGCGACAACGTCGGCGCGCTGGAGTACTACATGAAGGACATGCCGCCCGAGTGGCTCGAGGGGGCGAGGCAGGCGCCGTTCTGGCCGGCGATGGTCGCCGCCGCACCGACGAACCGGGTGGATGCCGACTCCCTCGCGTGGGCGGAGTCCGCGCCGCTGTCCGAGCTGCTGGGCGGTCTCGACGTCCCCGTGATGGCGATCGTGGGGGAGGAGACGATGCCGCTGATGATCGACGCCTCGCAGGCGATCGTGGATGCCGTCCCCGGCGCCGCGCAGCGGCGCATCCCCGGCGCCAACCATACCTGGGAGCCGGCGCCGATGGCGGCCGTCCTCGTCGAGCTCGTGCAAGGAGCGGAGAGCAGGGCCGGCGCGGCGTAGGAAGCGGGGGCTTCGAACGCTCGAAACCCTCACTCCCCACGGCGGAGGGTCCTAGCGCGCGATGACCGGATCGGCGCTCGCCTGGACCACGGGTTCCTGTGCCAGCGAGAGACCGTGGCCGCGCCGGCGGAAGAGCAGCGCCGACATGATCGCTCCCGCGACGAAGAACGCGGCACCCCACCAGTACGCGGTCGAGTAGCCGGCGATCGCCGCCTGAACCCCCACCTCGGGCGTGGTGGGCGTGTTGGCCACCAGGAAGTCGGCGGTCGCGGTAGCCGCGAGGGTGTTGAGCAGCGCGGTGCCGATCGAGCCTCCCACCTGTTGGCTGGTGTTCACCGTCGCCGACGCGACGCCCGCGAACTCTCGGTTGACGCCGAGCGTCGCGGTCTGCATCGAGGCCGGCATGATCGTGCCCATCGCGAAGCCGATGACCATCAGCGGCGCCAGCACGTGCGCGGCGTACGTGCTCGACTCGTCGAGGAACGTCAGCCAGATCATGCCGATCGCGCCGAGCGTCATGCCCATCGGCACGAGCACCTTCGGCCCGAATCGCGGGATGAAGATGTTCGTGCCGAGCTGCGCCGCGAGGATCAGCATCCCGATCATCGGCAGGAAGGCGAGGCCCGTCTGGATCGGCGAGTACCCCAGCGTCAGCTGCAGATAGTAGGTCACGAACAGGAAGATGCCGAACATGCCGGCGCCGGCGACCATGACCGAGAGGTAAGCGGCGCCGCGGTTGCGGTCGAGCACGATCGACAGGGGCAGCAGCGGGTGCGCCGCCCGGCGCTGCCACAGGACGAATGCGGCGAGCAGGATGACGGCGGCGGTCAGCATCCCCCACGTCAAAGGCGAGTCCCAGCCGTCTGTCTCGGCGTTCGAAAAGCCGAAGACGAGTCCGAAGAGACCACCGGAGACGAGCAGCGTGCCCGGAACGTCGAGCTTCGGTCGCGGGCCGGTGCGCGGCAGGAGGGGCAGATAGATGAGCGCCCCGACGAGCGCCACGGCCGCGATCACGACGTTGATGTAGAGATTCCAGCGCCAGCCGACCGTCTCGGTCAGGATGCCGCCGAGCAGCAGGCCGACCGCGCCGCCGGCGCCGGCGATTGCACCGAAGACGCCGAACGCCTGCGCGCGTTCCTTGGGGATCGTGAACGTCGTTGTCAGCACCGCCAACGCGGTCGGTGCCAGCAGCGCCGCGAAGGCGCCCTGCAGTGCACGGGACGCAACCAGCAGCTCAAAGGTGCCCGAGGCGCCGCCGAGGGCGGACGCGGCCGCGAAGCCGACGAGGCCGATGATGAACGTGCGCTTGCGGCCCATCAGGTCGGAGAGGCGACCGCCGAGCAGCAGGAGGCTGCCGAAGGCGAGCGAGTACGCCGTGATGATCCACTGGCGCTGACCGTCCGAGAAGCCGAGGTCGGCCTGGGCGGACGGGAGGGCGATGTTCACCACGGTCGCGTCGAGCACCACCATGAGCTGGGCGAGGCCGACCACGGCCAGCGTCAGCCAGTGGCCGCGATTGGTGGGCGTGGGGGTGTGAGAAGACATGCTGGTCACTATATACGGTACTATTGAGTTCCGGATCTACTTGGTTCCGAAATTTACCCCGCGGTAATGTCGACACGAGAGAAGGGAGTCCGCGATGACGCAGACCGACCTCGTGGATGCGCAGCCCAAACTGGGCCGCAAGCGCGATCACAGCCGCGATCCCGAGATCTTGGATGCCGCCCTCGACGTCCTGGCCGAGACCGGGTACGACGGCATGACGATCGACATGGTCGCTGCCCGGGCAAAGGCCGGCAAGGCGACCCTCTACCGCCGGTGGGCGTCGAAGACCGAGCTCGTGCTCGACGCGGTGGCCTGCATGAAGTCCAGGGGCCAGGACCTCACGTCGCCCCCCGACACGGGGACCCTGCGCGGGGACCTCGTCGCGATGGTCAAATCGCCGACCATCGCGGAGAGCGAGCGCAAGCTCAAGGTCATGGCGGGAATCGTGTCCATGATCGCCCGCGACCCCGAGCTCGCCGTCGCGGCCCACGAAGCGCTGGTCGAACCGCGCGCGGCGGCGAACCGCATCATCTTCCGGCGCGCGATTGACCGCGGAGAGATCTCGGCCGACAGCGACGTCGAGACGCTCTGCACGATCGGCCCGGCGATGGTCGCTTACCGCACGCTGATGCTGCGTGAGCGGGTCGACCGGGACTTCATGATCGACGTGATCGACCGGATCATCCTGCCGGTGGCCGGCGTGCCGCGATCCTGACGAAGGTGACCGTGTCCGCCCGTGCCGGGACCCGCCTGATCCTCGTCTCAGCTGAGGCCCGTGAAGGACGGGCGCCGCTTCTCCTGGAACGCCGAGAAGCCCTCGCGGTAGTCATCCGTGTCGCACAGCGCCGCCTGCGCGCGGTTCTCGGCGTCGAGCGAGTCCCAGAGCCCGAGGCGCTCGTCCCGCAGGGCGTGCACGAGGGCCTTCGACGCGAGGAACGCCTGTGTCGCCCCGGCTGCGGCCGTCCGGGCCGCACCCCTGGTAGCGCCCACCACGCCGTCGGCCGGGAAGACCCGCGAGAAGAGCCCCGCCTCGACCGCCTCGGATCCGGACATCAGCCGTCCCGTGTAGATGAGGTCGAGCGTCCGGTGGGCGCCGAGCCGCTCGTAGAAGAGCGCGTGCCCGCCCGAGTCGAGGGTCGCGCCGAGGTTCGCGAACGGGGAGCCGATCTTCGCGTTGTCGGCGACGTAGACCACATCGGTCGCGATGAGCAGTCCCAGGCCGACGCCGAGGCACGCACCGTGCGCGACGGCGAAGGTCGGGGCGGGGAACGCACTCATGCGGCGGAGCAGCGGCCCCACCAGGTCGCCGAGGTACCCCATCACGTCGTCGGTGCGCGGGTCGACGCCCGAGATGTCGCGGCCCGCGCAGAACGCCCTGCCCTCGCCTCGGAGCAGCAGCGCCCGGACATGGGCGCCCTCGGCGTCGGCGTAGGCGGTCTCGAGCTCGGCAAGGTCGCCGGGGCCGAGGGCGTTGAGCCGCTCGGGCGCATCCAGCACCACTTCGGCGACGTCGTCTTCGATGCTCAGGTGGATCATCCTGCTCCTCTCCTCTCCCGCTCAGACGTCGTAGTCGACGACGACGCGAGGGGTCTGCGGGTGGGACTGGCACGTAAGGACGTACCCCCGCGCGAGTTCGTCCGGCTCGAGGGCGTAGTTCTGGGTCATCCGCACGTTCCCCTCGACCAGGCGGGCGCGGCACGTGCCGCACACTCCGCCGGCGCACGCGAACGGCACGTCGGCGCGCACGCGCAGCGCGGCATCCAGGATCGCCTCGTTCGCCGCGACCGGCGACTCGACCCGGGACGAGAGCCCGTCCAGCGTGAACTCGATCTGCACGGTCTCATCGCCGGGGCGGGTCTCGACGGGCCGTCCCCGGTCGATGCGCGGGCTGTCGGCATCCGTCGTGAAGAGCTCGAAGCGGATGTCGGATGCCGGCACCCCGCGGCGCTCGAGCGTGTCGCGGCAGAGCGCCACGAGCTCGAACGGGCCGCACAGGAACCACTCCGTGACACCCTCCGGGGGTAAGAGCACGTCGAGAATGCGGCCGAGCTTCTCGGCATCGATGCGCCCCGACAGCAGGGGCGCCGCCCGCTGCTCACGCGAGAGCACGTGATGCAGCGCCAGCCGCGCGGGGTAGCGATCCTTCAGGGCGGCGAGCTCCTCGAGGAACATCACATCCTGCGTGGCGCGGTTCGTGTAGACGAGGGAGAAGCGCGCGGTAGCGGATGCCGCCAGCACGGATGCCGCGAGCGCCATCATCGGCGTGATGCCCGAGCCGGCGGCGATGCCGGCCAGGTGCGCCCCGTCGAGGTCCGGGAGCCCCGTCGTGAACGTGCCTTCCGGGCTCATCACGTCGATGCGATCCCCCGGTTTCAGCTCGGTGTTCGCCCACGCCGAGAACACGCCGCCGATGTCGCGCTTGATGCCGACCGAGATGGTGGTCCCGGCTTGGCTCGCCGAGACGTTTTCGGTCCCTCGGCCGTCCCCGGTCCCTGAGCCCGTCGAAGGGTCGCCCGGCGCGGGGGCGCGGCAGATCGAGTAGCTGCGGCGCAGCTCGTGGCCGTCGATCGTTGCGCGCAGCGCGACGTACTGTCCCGGCAGGTAGGCGTAGTCGTCCCGCAGCTCGGACGGTACGGCGAACGTGACCTCGACGCTGTCGGCCGTCAGCGGACGGACCGCCGTGACCTCGAGCTCGTGGAACCGCGCCCGGCGGCGCGTCGTGGTGCTCACAGCACCTTGAAGAAGTCGAACGGCTCGAGGCACGCGCGGCACTCGTAGAGCGCCTTGCACGATGTCGACCCGAAGTGGGAGAGCTCCCGGGTGTCGAGCGACCCGCACTGCGGGCACCGCACGCTGAGCGTCACCGGCACGCGGGTCCCGCGGGCGGGTGCGTGGCCGTTGGGCGGTGCGATGCCGAACCCGGCCAGCTTGGCCTTGCCGGCAGCCGTCATCCAGTCCGTCGTCCAGGCGGGGGAGAGCACGGTGCGCACCTGCACGTCGGTGTAGCCGGCGTCGAGCAGGGCCGCACGCACGTCGTCGGTCATCGCATCGAGGGCGGGGCATCCGCTGTATGTCGGGGTGAGCCGCACGCGCACGCGGGAGCCGTCCTCCTCGACGGAGCGGAGCACACCGAGGTCCTCGATGGTCAGCACCGGGATCTCCGGGTCGACCACCGCGGCGGCGATGTCCCAGGCACGGGTGCGGGTCGCGGTCACCATGTCGCCCCCGGATGCTGTCGCGCCAGCACCTGCATCTCGGCGAGCAGAAAGCCGAGGTAGCTGGAGGGTCGGCCCTCGCGGCCACCGCCCGACGAGAACGGCACGCGGGGTGCCTCGAGCTCGCAGGCGCTCAGGATGCCGGTCAGCTCCGCTTCCACGTCGTCGCGCAGGGATGACGGGGGTACGGCGATCCCCGGCAGCGCCAGCGCCGCCTCATCGTCGACGAAAAGCTCGCCGAGGTAGGGCCAGAGGTCGCCGAGGGCGACGATCGTGCGCCGCCGGGATTCCTCCGTGCCGAGCGCCAGGCGGCGCATCCACTGCTCCGCGTGGTCGAGGTGGTACGCGACCTCCTTCTCGGCCTTCGCCGCGATCGCGGCGAGGGTCGGGTCGGCGGATGTCGAAAGCTCCGCGTAGAGTGCGTGGAAGTAGGTGGATGCGAGGAGCTGCCGCACGATGGTGTGCGCGAAGTCGCCGTTCGGCTGCTCGAACAGCCACCGGCTGCGGAACTCGCGCTCGCCGCGCCAGTAGGCGAGGTCGTCCTCGGTGCGGCCGTCGGCGCTGCCCGCGTAGTGCAGGAGCGAACGGGCGTGGCCGAGCAGGTCGAGGGCGATGTTGGCGAGCGCGATGTCCTCCTCGAGCTCTGGCGCACGAGAGATCCACCAGCCCAGCTGCTGGGCGAGGATCAGGGCGTCATCGCCGAGGCCGAGCGCGTACGCGGCGACCTCGGGGGACGCGACGGCGGCCTCGTCGCCGATCAGCTCGGCGTCGAGCTGGACCGTGTCGACGACGATGTGCGCGGTACGAGCATCCGGCCCCTGCGCAGCCGCATCCGGTCCCTGCGCCGCCGCATCCGGTCCCTGCGCCGCGGCATCCGGTCCGTGCGTCGCGGCATCCGGTCCCTGCGCCCCCGCATGCGCTCCCTGAGCCGCGGCATCCGGTCCCTGAGCCTGTCGAAGGGTCGTCACAGGTGCGGCACCCCCTCGGACGCGGTGTAGTACGTCGCGTGCCGGTAGTTCTTGCCCGATGGACTCTCGAAGAAGGCGTCGCGCGCATCCGGGTCGCTCGTCGTGATCGCGTCCGCGGGCACGACCCAGATCGAGACACCCTCGTTGCGCCGCGTGTAGACGTCGCGCGCGTTGCGCACCGCCATCTCGGCATCCGGAGCCTGCAGCGAGCCGACGTGCACGTGGCTCAGCCCGCGGTTGGCTCGCACGAACACCTCCCACAGTCCCCACGACGCTTCGACAGGCTCAGCGACCGGG
This sequence comes from Micromonospora sp. DT81.3, assembly GCF_049847225.1. Taxonomy (NCBI): domain Bacteria; kingdom Bacillati; phylum Actinomycetota; class Actinomycetes; order Micromonosporales; family Micromonosporaceae; genus Micromonospora; species Micromonospora sp. DT81.3. The sequence continues at coordinate 644,695 of NZ_JBNCNY010000001.1, read as the reverse complement.
GTGGGCCCGGTCCCCGAGCTTGTCGAGGGGTGGGAGGACGACGCTTCGACAGGCTCAGCGACCCGGGTCGGCACAACATCCATCACGCCGCCACCTCCGTCCGCGACATCCGCTCGGCGTACGCCGCCGCCGCCTCGCGCACCCACCCGCCGTCCTCGTGCGCCTGACGCCGGTGCTGGATCCGCTGCGCGTTGCAGGGTCCGTTGCCCTTCAGCACGGCCTCGAACTCCGACCAGTCGATGGGTCCCATCGCGACGACGTTCCCGTCGTCGTCGAGCCGCAGTTCGGGGTCCGGAAGCGTGATGCCGAGCGCTTCGGCCTGAGGCACGAGCATCGCGACGAACCGGTTGCGCAGGTCATCGTTGCCGAAGCGCTTGATGTTCCAGGCCATGGACTGCGCCGAGTTCGGCGATTCGTCATCCGGCGGCCCGAACATCATCAGGCTCGGCCAGTACCAGCGGTTCACGGCATCCTGGGCCATCTCCCGCTGCGCGGGCGTGCCGTTCATGAGCGTCAGCAGGATCTCGAATCCCTGCCTCTGGTGGAACGACTCCTCCTTGCAGATGCGCACCATCGCGCGGGCGTACGGGCCGTACGAGGCGCGGCAGAGCGGCACCTGGTTCACGATGGCGGCGCCGTCGACGAGCCAGCCGATCGCGCCCATGTCGGCCCAGGTCGGAGTGGGGTAGTTGAAGATCGAGGAGTATCGGGCCTTGCCTGCGAGCAGCGCCTCGGTCATCGCGTCGCGCGGGGTCCCGAGGGTCTGCGCGGCGGAGTAGAGATAGAGCCCGTGGCCGGCCTCGTCCTGCACCTTGGCCATCAGGATCGCCTTGCGCTTGAGACTCGGGGCGCGCGAGATCCAGTTGCCCTCGGGCTGCATGCCGATGATCTCGGAGTGCGCGTGCTGCGACATCTGCCGCACGAGCGTCTTGCGGTAGGCGTCGGGCATCCAGTCCCGCGGCTCGATGCGGGAGTCGGCGGCGATCAGTTCGTCGAACCGGGCCTGCTCGCGTGTCGTCATCGTCAGCACCTTTACTTTACGATCGTTCAGTTATTATAGGCCCACGCCGCGGGTCGGACAAACGATGCGGGCGAACAGAGGGGGTCGGATGTCGAGCCGCGACATGATGGCGAACGACCGGGCCTCCGCGGCGCTGGGCATGGTCGTCGAGACCGACGAGCCGGGGCGCGCCGTCGTCTCGATGCGTGTGCGCGACGACATGACGAACGGCTTCGGCATCACCCACGGCGGGCTCGTCTTCGCGCTCGCCGACACGGCGTTCGCGATCGCCTGCAACGAGGACGACCGCGTCACCGTCGCCGTCGGCGCAGAGATCGACTTCGTGCGCTCGACGGTCAGCGGCGAACTGCTGAGGGCGACCGCGGAGCGCCGGGTGCGACAGGGTCGGCGCGGCGTCTACGACGTCACGGTGACCGACGAGGCTGGAGACGTGGTGGCGCTGTTCCGCGGACGGGCGGTCGTCACGGATCGCCCGGCGCCGCCATCCATCGTGCCGGCGGATGCCGCGGCCGCAGGAGCGGGCGGGTGACCGAGGGGCCCGTGGCCGGCGACGTGGCAGAGGCGGGCGTGGCCGAGGCCGACAGGGGCGAGGCCGTTACCGCGCCCGTCACCCCTGAACCGCGCCGCGGCCGGCCCGGCTACGACCGGCGGGGCGCCCTCGAGGTCGCCGCGCGCGTGTTCAACGAGCACGGCTACGACGCGACATCCATGGGCATGCTGGCCACGCGGCTGGGCCTGTCGAAGTCGGCGATCTACCATCACTTCGCGTCCAAGGAGCACCTGCTGGATGCCGCCCTCGACGAGGCGCTCGGCGGACTGGAGCAGGTCCTCGAAGAGCCGGGCGCTGCGGCGGGCGAGCCGATCGACCGCCTGACCTATGTGGTGCGCCGGGCCGTCGAGGTGCTGGTCGAGCGGCTGCCGTACGTGACCCTTCTGCTGAGGCTGAGGGGCAACACCGAGGTGGAGCGGACGGCGCTCGAGCGTCGCCGTCGATTCGACGAGGCCGTGAGCGCCCTCGTACGGGCCGCGCAGGCCGACGGGGCGGTGCGAGCGGATCTCGACCCCGCGATCGCGACGCGGCTCGTCTTCGGAATGGTGAACTCCCTGGTCGAGTGGTACCGGCCGACCGGCCCCGAGCGCCCCGCCGACATCGCCGACGACGTGCTCGCCCTCGTCTTCGACGGCCTCCGCCGCCGCTGAGCGCGGGACGTCTGCGCCGCTGACCCCGGGGTCGCGTGCGCGCGAGCCCGAGAGGCCGACCCCGTTCCCGCTGCACAATCCGGACGGCGCTGCGTCGATTCGCGTGGCCCGCGCAGGAAAGTGCAGCGCGAACGCCCGAGCCGGGCGAGCTGCGGCGCGGGAGCGTGCCGGGCCGCCGCTGGGTTCGGGATGCGCGCGATACCCGCTCGCGCTGCACAATCCGGACGGCGCTGCGTCGATTCGCGCGGCCCGTGCAGGAAAGTGCAGCGCGGATGCCGGGCGGACCCGGGCAACGGGTGAGTCAGCGCCCGGTCGGCCCGAAGTGCGACCCGGCACCGAGCCCGCCCAGAACTCCCGTGCGACCTACTCCTTCGCGACGAGCGTCAGCACGTCGTAGGTCGCCACGAGGTCGTCGCGCTGGTTGCGGATCACGGCGTCCCACCGCACCTCGCCGTACTCGTCGGTCTCGCGCGGGGTGATCTGCTTCGCGGTCAGCTCCACGCGGATCTCGTCGTCCGGGCTCACGGGGGTCACGAACCGCAGGTTCTCGAGCCCGTAGTTCGCGAGCACCGGGCCAGGCGCCGGGTCGACGAAGAGGCCCGCCGCCCACGACACCAGCAGGTACCCGTGCGCCACGCGACCGGGGAAGAACGGGTTCGCCGCCGCGGCATCCTCGTCCATGTGGGCGTAGAAGGTGTCGCCGGTGAAGTTCGCGAAGGTCTCGATGTCATCGAGCGTGACCGGCCGCGACTCCGAGATCAGCTGGTCGCCGATGCGCAGTTCGCCCAGGCTCTTGCGGAACGGATGCCGCTCGTCGCTCCGCGCCTTCGCGCCGGGGTGCCACACCCCGGTGAGGGCGGTGAGCATGTCGGGGGAGCCCTGAATGGCCGTGCGCTGCATGTGGTGCAGCACGGCACGGATGCCGCCGAGTTCCTCGCCGCCGCCTGCGCGCCCGGGGCCGCCGTGCACGAGGTGCGGCATGGGGGAGCCGTGCCCGGTCGACGAGCGTGCGTCGTCGCGGTCGAGCAGCAGCACGCGGCCGTTGCACGAGGCGATCCGCGAGGTCAGCTCGACCGCGAACACCGGGTCGTGGGTCGCGACGCTTGTCACAAGGGACCCCTCGCCTCGCGCGACCAGGTCGGCCGCGTCATCCACGCTCTCGTAGCCGAGGATGGCAGCGACCGGACCGAACGCCTCGATCTGGTGCACCGCCGGCGTTCGGGCATCCGCGAATCGCAGCACGAGGGGGGTGATGAACGCGCCGTCCTGGGCCGGCCCGCGGGTGCCGTCGGCCCGCACCACCTCGGGGGCGTCGGTCGAGCCGATCGCGATCTCGCCACCGGCCTCCACGAGCCGCGCGACCTGACGGAGCACCTCGTCGCGCTGCGCGGTGGACACCAGAGGCCCCATGGTCACGCCGTCGCCGCGCGGATCACCGAGCACCGCGCGCTCTTCGAGGCGTGCGCGCACCGCGTCGAGAACGGCATCGACGGATGCCGCGGGCACGATCGCCCGCCGGATCGCCGTGCAGCGCTGGCCCGACTTCGCCATCAGCTCCGCCACGAGCTGCTTCACGTAAGCATCGAACTCCGGGGTCCCCTCGCCGGCGTCGAGCCCGAGCACCGAGGCGTTGATCGAGTCCGTCTCGGCCTGGAAGATGGCGCCGTTCGGCACGCGCGCCCGCAGCATCGCGGCCGTCGATGCCGATCCGGTGAACGCGACGATGTCACCCAGCCCGAGGCTCTCGAGCAGGCCGGGCACGCTCCCGCACACCAGTTGCAACGCGCCGTCGGGCACCTCGCCGGACTCCACGAGGATGCGCACCATCGCCTCGGCGACGAACGCGGTCGGGGTCGCCGGCTTGACGATGGTCGGCATACCCGCGAGGAACGCGGGCGCGAACTTCTCGAGCGCTCCCCACACCGGGAAGTTGAACGCGTTGATCTGCACCGCGACCCCCGGCAGCCGGGTGTAGATATGCCGGCCGAGGAATGAACCGTCTTTCGAGAGGGACTCCGACGGGCCGTCGACGTAGACCTGGGCGTTCGGAAGTTCGCGCCGGCCCTTGGACGAGTACGTGAAGAGCACGCCGATACCCCCGTCGACGTCGACCCAGGCGTCGGATTTCGTCGCACCCGCTCGAGCCGATGCCGCGTAGAGCTCGTCCTTGCGCTCGGACAGCACCTGTGCGAACCGCTTCAGGAGGAGGGCGCGCTGGTGAAAGGTCAGCGCGCCGAGGCTGGCCTGGCCGATGCGGCGCGCATAGTCCACCGCCGCGGCCAGATCGAGTCCGTCGGCGCTCACCTCGGTGATCAGCGCGCCGGTGGACGAATCGCGGACGGGGACGGCGGAGCCCCCGGCATCCGGTGTGAACCACCGCCCGGTGGTGTAGCTCGGCAGCGCGCCCATGGCTGTCCTCCTCATCGAGAACGGATTAGTGACCGATCGTTCAGGAAGTCTAACCGAGCGACACGGGTACGCCACCAGCCTCGGGTGAAGGTATCTACTGAGCGACCGCGGCCGCATCGCCGAGAGTCCCGTGCGCACACGGGTGAACGCGCTTCTGCCCGAGGGTGGGGTCCGGGCACCGCCTGGCACGCGCGGTGCACGTTGGCAGGCGGCGCCTGGACCTCAGCTCGGACAGGAGACCGCCGTCAGTGCAGAAGCCCGCACGCAACCGGATCGGTGGCCTCGGCGGGGAGGCTGGGATCCAGCTCGCTGGCGCCTTCCGGATCGCTGAGGTTGTACGCCCCGTTGCCGTCGTAGTCGTTTCCGTGGATCACGACGACGCCCTCAGCCGCGCGGATGGCCTCGGCGATCTGTGCAGCGGTGCCGGTGCCGCCGGCACCCGGGTAGCCGGTTCCAGCAACGTCAGTGAACGCGATGTTCCGCCGGAAGTAGTTGTAGGTTCCGTTCTTGGAGACGGGGAACCGGGTAACGTCCAGAAAACTGGCCGGCGACGTGTCGCCGCTGGTGTTCAGCGATACGACGACGGGCCCGTAGGCCGGAACGCCTTCGACGGTGTTCAGCCGCCCGTCACCGTTGCTGTCCAGCGCCAGCGTGGGACACTCGTTCAGTGCCTGCTCGCCGTAGTGGATGTGCTGGGCGTGAGGCGCATTGGGTGAGAGGCCCCTCGCGCGGATTCCGATCGCCCGGATCGTCTCGTCGCGAACGACCGCGATCGCCTTCCCCGAGGCCCCCGATCCGTTGAGCTCCGTGAGAGTGGCGGTGAGCACCACGTTCTTCCCCGGTGACGGCTCGGGATCATGCGCCATCGCCGGCGCAGCGCCGAGCGACATGGCAACAAGCGCTGCGGCACCGACGCCGAGCACCCGCTTGGTGTTCTTCTTCACGATTCACTCCCTTGTGTCATCGCCCGCCGGGGAGATCCCGACGGTTCGTGCGACAGGTGTGATTCGTTGCGGCGCGCCGAATGGATTGGCGGAGGTCGCCTGTCCAGCCGGCGGCATCCGTGGCACACTCGCCCCATGCGCTTCGAGACGACCCTCTTCCAGACCGGCAACAACACCGGGATCGAGGTGCCTCCCGAGGTGATCGAGCAGCTCGGCGGAGGCAAGCGGCCGGCGGTGACGGTCGAAGTCAACGGCTTCCAATACCGCAGCACCGTCGCGGTGATGGGCGGGCGCTACCTCATCGCGTTCAGCTCGGACAAGCGGGCCGCAACGGGGCTGAACGGCGGCGACCCCATCACGGTCGAGCTCGCCCTCGACGCCGCGCCGCGGACGGTCGAGGTGCCCGACGACCTTGCTGCGGCGCTTCGCGGCGGCGATGCGCAGGAGGCGTTCCAGGCGCTCTCGCCGAGCGCGCGCAAGGCGCACGTGACGAACGTGGAGGGCGCGAAGACGCCCGAGACGCGCCAGCGCCGCATCGATTCCATCGTCGCGAAGCTCGTCTCCTGAGCGCACGCGCCGCTCGGCCGGCGGGCGCGGGCTGCGCTTCTGGAATGCGCTCGCCGTCGGCCCGCTAATCTCTGAGGGAGGGAGGTGGGCGGCTGTGGGGAGAAATGCGGATGCCGTCGCCGAGGGAATCGCGATTGCCACGGCGGCCGCTCGCCTGAGTGTGAAGAACAACATCCTCGTGGGGACGATCTCGCTCGGCGAACCCTTCGAGGCCTCGCGGTTCGTGCCGGTGGCGCGAGATGCCCTCCTCCTGCTCGCCACCGAGGCGGAGGACGCGGCGAGCCTCGCGAAGCGTCAGCGCAAAGCCGCCTGGGGTCAGTACTCCCAGCCCGACGGCACGCACGACTATCGGGACCGCGACGTGAAGAACCTGCGTCGCCGCGGTCGTCAGTATCTGCGGGTCGCGAAGGAGCTCCGCAGAAGGGGCGATGATCCGGACGCGCTGGCAGAGCTCGTCGAGGCCGCGCGCGAGGCGGCGTGGGCGGATGTCGAGTCCAACCTCGAACGGCGGCTGAGGGTCGAGGGCATGCGCCCCGAGTCCGACCCCGACTACGAGCGCATGCGTGCGGCGCGGATGCAGTCGCTGCGCCTCGTCGACCTCGAGCGCCTAGCCGCGCAGCACCGGCGCCGGCTTCGCGGCGCGGACGCTGATGACGAGGACGATGGGGCGGATGACGGCGCCGGCGTGGATGACAACGTCGGCGTGGATGACACCGCCGGCGTGGATGGCAGTTCCGCCGCCGGCGACTCGTCAGAGCGCTGACGTCGTCGGACGCTCCTGGCACAATCGGGGGATGCCGGACACGCCGCCGCCCTCGCCCTTCCCGCGGGATGAGGCGTTCATCCCCCGCCTGCGGGAGCTCTGCCTCCGGTATCCCGAGGTCGCGGAGGTCGCCGCGCACGGCCGGGCCACCTGGCGCGCCGGCACCCGGCAGTTCGCCATCGCCGGCGCCGCCCATCAGCCGGAGCAGGCGGTGGTCGTACGGGTCGACCCGGACGAGCGGGAAGCGCTGCTCGAGCGCGACGACGTGTGGGTCCCCGCATACGACGGTGCCTGGGGCTACCTCGCCATCGCGGCGCATGAGGAGGCGGACTGGCAGCTGATCGCAGAACTCGTCGACTCGTCGTACCGCTCGGTCGCGAATCAGCGTCAGCTTCGAGCCCTCGACGCAGAGCCGGTCGTTCCCCTGCGAGGCGATGCATGACCGACATCGATCGCAGCCGCTGGGAACTCGAGTTCGAAGACGACTTCGACGGGAACGACATCGATCCGTCCAGGTGGATCCCGGCCTATCTGCCGCAGTGGAGCAGCCGCGCGGCGACAAGACCGCGCTACTCCCTCCGCAACAGCGTGCTCACGCTGCGGATCGATGAGGACCAGGCGCCGTGGTCGCCGGAGTTCGACGGCACGACGTACGTGTCGAACCTGCAGACGGCGGTCCGCTCGGGACCTCTCGGCTCGCGCGACGGCCAGCACCGCTTCGCCGATGCCCTGGTGGTGCGCGAAGAGCAGCAGCGCGAAGTGCTCTACGCCCCGAGCGAGGGCCTCGTCGAAGTGCGCATGCGTGCCACCCCCGACCCCGACGCGATGGCGGCGCTGTGGCTGATCGGAATCGAGGACAGCCCCGAGCAGTCCGGTGAGCTCTGCGTCGCCGAGATCTTCGGCCGCGACATCCGGGGGCAGACGATGAAGGTCGGCGTCGGCGTGCATCCGCATCATGATCCGGACCTGCCCGACGACTTCACGACGGTCGACGTTCCCGGTGCAGACGAATTCCACGAGTATGCCGCCGCGTGGTCGGCCGACGGCGCGCGGTTCTACGTGGACGGCCGCCTGGTTCGCTCCGTCGCACGCGCGCCCGCCTATCCGCTCATGCTCATGCTCGACCTGTATGCGTTCGCGCGGCCCGACGGCGGGCGGGGCGCGCTGCCGAAGTCGTGCGAGGTGGATTGGGTGCGGGGATGGCGTCCCGCCGCCCCGGAACCCTCGCCGATCTGACCTCGGTTCGCGGCATCCTCGCGCGTGGGGTATTCTGGACGCTGGCCTGCGCGCCTTGCGCCAGGCGAGACTGCGCTCGTAGCTCAATGGATAGAGCATCTGACTACGGATCAGAAGGTTGGGGGTTCGAGTCCCTTCGAGCGCACACTGTGTTGAGACAGTGACGGAAGAAGTGCCGAAGCATCGGCACTTTTTTCGTTAAGCCTCGGGTCGAAGCGAGCGCGCAGGGAACGGCTGCTGCTGCTCCGCAGGCTGGCTGACGTGTGGGAAGCCCGTCGACTCCCGGCCCACGATGCGAAAGTTCGGCTTGATGCGCCGGGGCGGCATCCTCTCGCCCTTCTCTGCGATGCGCTCGACGAGCATCTCGACCGCAAACTCGGCGATATCGTCGCGTCCCGGGTCCACGCTCGATAGGGATGGGAGCGAGAAGCGTGTCGCATCGGTGTTGTCGAAGCCGATGATGGCGACGTCGTCGGGTATCCGCACACCGGCTTCGCCCAGAGCGCGCAGAGCGCCGATGGCCAGAGTGTCGTTCAGAGCGAAGAGCCCGTCGAACGATGTCCCCGAGGCGATCAGGGCGCGTGTGGCGATTGCGCCGTTCTCGTGACGCCACTTGCCGGCGGAGCGGATGAGGTCGGGATCATCGGGGATCCCGGCTGCCGCGAGCGCCTGCCGATACCCCCGCACGCGCAGGGTCGCCGAACCCACCGCATCCGCCGGCTCCGAATCGGCCGCACCGATGAGTGCGATCCGGCGACGGCCGAGCCCCAGCAGGTGTTCGACAGCCGCCTGTGCGGAAGACACGTTGTGCATCGTGACGTGATCGGTGGGGCCGCCGAAGATGCTCTCGCCGAGGATGACCAGAGGAAACGGCACGTCGAGCAGCCCGGCATCCATCTCGCCGATATGAACAGGGCTGAAGACGATGCCGTCTGTCAGCCGAAGTCGGCGACCCGCGATGACATCGAGTTCATGCTCGCGTACCTCGTTGGTCTGATCGACGACCACCCCCAGGCCCCGCTTCTCTGCGGCCACGATGATCGAGTCCGCCAGCTCGGCGAAGTACGCCTCTCGCACCGACGGGATCGCGAGCCCGATCACGCCCGTCTTTCCCGAACGAAGGCCACGAGCGGAGAGATTGGGCTGGTATCCGAGTTCCTTGACGGCTACGAGCACTCGATCGCGCGTCGTCGCCCGCACGTGCGGGTAATCGTTGATGACGTTGGACACGGTCTTGATCGAGACGCCTGCCACGCGGGCCACATCGTGCAGCGTCGCACTCATGTCGCCTCCTTGCGCCGGCTCCCACGGCCTGTGCGTGTGCGGCAAGCTTAGCGGCGCTCCTGGTCCGCGTTCCGGCCGCCGTCCGCTGCACGACAAGAGACTTGCGATTACCGCTCTTCGGACAGGGACTTTTCGAAATTCCTTGACACGACTCGGGTGATCGGGGATAGTCATTTCCAACGTTGAATGTACAACGTTGCAAACACGATTCAGACACCCCGATCTGCTCGGTGGGCGCACGCTCGCCAGGTCGAATGGGGACCCCGCGATCGTGGGCGCTTCGACGAAGATGTCCAGCACCGAAAGGAATCACAGTGAAGACGACACCGGTCATCGCTGCAGCAGCCACGCTCGCGCTGGCGAGTGCCCTCGTTTCCTGCTCCCCGGGCGAGAACGATGCGGACGGCGGCGGCGGCGGAAACGACGCGACCAACTGCACCAACACGATCAAGAACGAAGACGCACCAGTGGTGACGCTGTGGGCCTGGTATCCGAACAGCGAGACCGTCGTCGACAACTTCAATGAGGAGCACGATGACGTGCAGGTCTGCTGGACGAATGCGGGCGCGGGCGGCGACGCCTATGACAAGTTCCAGACCGCCATCTCGGCAGGCAGCGGCGCTCCCGACGTCATGATGGTCGAGGCCGACCGGATCGCGACGTTCCAGGCGCAGGACGCCCTCGTCGACCTGACGGACATCGGCTATGAGGACGTCAAGGACAACTTCAGCGAGGGCGCCTGGAAGGACGTCTCGGTCGGTGATGCCGTCTACGGGGCTCCGATCGACGGCGGCCCGATGGGCATGATCTATCGCACCGACGTCTTCAGCGAGTACGGCATCACTCCGCCCACGACGTGGACCGAGTTCGAGGCCGCCGCGCAGACGGTGAAGGATGCCGGAGGCCCGGTCTTCGCCAGCTTCGCCGCGAATCAGCCCGCCGAGGTCACGGCGCTCATGTACCAGAACGGTGCGGAGCCGTTCGAGTACGACCCCGCCGCCGAGGGCGAGATCGGGATCAACCTGAACAGCGACGAGATCAAGGAGGTCCTCGACTACTGGAGCGGCCTCGTCGAGAAGGGTCTGGTCGGCACCGAAGATCAGTTCACGCCCGAGTACATCTCCGGCGTCATCGCCGGCGACTATGCAACGTACCTGTCGGCCGCCTGGGCCCCCGGCTACCTGCAGGGCGCAGGCGTCGGCGAGGGCGCTGACGCCGGCGTGTGGGCGAGTGCGCCGATGCCGCAGTGGAACCCGGACAACCCGATCGCGATCAACTGGGGCGGCTCCGCGTTCGCGGTGAGCAGCCAGGCGGCGGATCCCGAGCTCGCAGCGCAGGTCGCCTTCGGCGTCTACGCGGACCAGGCCTCGCTCGACGAGGGCTGGCAGCAGCAGATCATCTTCCCGCTGAACCTGAACGTGCTCGAATCGGAGGAGTTCCTGAACTACGAGGTGCCCTTCTTCAACGGCCAGCAGGCCAACAAGGAGGTGTACGTGCCGGCCGCCAACGCCTACACCGGTATGACGTACACGCCGATCGGACAGTACTACTACTCCCAGCTGACCGAGCAGATCGCCCGGATCAACGATGGGTCCGCGACCGGCTCTGAGGCCGCGGATGCGCTCCAGGCAGCCGTCGTGGCATACGCAGAGGAGCAAGGGTTCACCGTCAAGTGACATGACACGAGGGCCGGTCCGTGTCAGTGCGGACCGGCCTTCGGTCATCCGTTCCATACCCGGAGAAATCATGACAGCGACAACCGCAAGTCCCGCAAAGACGAAGGTTCGCAGATCGACCGCCGCCCGGCAGAACCTGTTCGGATGGCTCTTCGTCGGACCGTTCGGAATCATCTTCCTCGCCCTTCTCGTCCTGCCCATCGGCTACGCCTTCTACCTGAGCCTGTTCCAGAAGTCGCTGATCGGCGGGACGAGGTTCGTGCTCTTCGGCAACTACGCCAAGGCCTTCAGCGACCCGTCGTTCCTCGACGGCGTGTGGTTCGTGGTCAGGTTCTCGCTCGTCCTGATCCCGCTGCAGATGGCCGTCTCGCTCGCGATCGCGCTGATCCTCGACATCGTGGTCACCCGGTTCGCACGCTTCTCGCGCCTCATGATCTTCCTGCCGTACGCGATCCCGACCGTGATCGGCGCCCTGATGTGGGGGTTCCTCTACAGCGACAACTTCGGCCCGCTGGCGGAGATCTTCGAGAGCTTGGGTCGACAGGCGCCCGATTTCCTGAGCACCGGCCTCATCTTCTACGGCCTGCTCAACATCGTCACGTGGCAATGGGCCGGTTACTACATGATCGTCATCTACGCGGCGCTGCAGGGGATCGATCCCACGCTCTACGAGGCAGCCCGCATCGACGGCGCATCCCAGTGGCAGATCACACTGCGGATCAAGATCCCACTGGTCGCCCCGGCGCTCCTGCTGATCCTCGTTTTCGCCCTCATCGGCACCCTGCAGTTCTTCAACGAGCCGCAGATCCTGCAGCAGCTGGCCGCCGGGTCCATCCCCAATGACTTCACGCCGAACATGTACGCATATCAGCAGGCGTTCTCGCTGGCCAACTACAACTACGGCGCCGCGATCTCGTTCGCGCTGGGCGCGGTCGTCTTCGTCTGCGTCTACATCTTCCTGTTCGCCACCCGCAAGCGAGGGAGCATCCTCTCATGACCGTCACACCTGTCGAGGTCACGGGCATCCCTTCGGCGCCCGACGATGCCTCCAAGCGGAGGCGGCCCCCCCGCGCTCGCGGCCGCATCCCCCTGAACATCGTGCTCGCGCTGTTGATGATCTACTTCCTGATCCCGTTCTGGTGGCTCATCGTGAACAGCTCGAAGAGCGCCGCCGGGCTGTTCGGGGGCGACAGCTCGCTCTGGTTCGCCGACGACATCGACTACATCGGCAATCTGATCGACCTGTTCACGTACAGCGGTGGGATCTACGCTCGCTGGCTGGCGAACTCCGCCCTCTACGCGATCGTCGGAGGCCTCGGCGCCACCGTGCTGGCGGTGCTGGCGGGTTACGGCTTCGCGAAGTACCGCTTCTTCGGCCGCCGTGCCTCCTTCGCGATCCTGCTGGGTTCGGTCATGGTGCCGACGACTGCTCTGGTGATCCCGACCTTCGTCCTGTTCGCCCAGGCCGGGTTGACGAACACGATCTGGGCGGTGATCCTGCCGACGCTGCTCAACCCGTTCGGCGTGTACCTGATGAACGTCTACGCCCGCGACGCGGTACCCGACGAGCTGCTCGACGCCGCACGCGTGGACGGCGCGGGGGAGTTCAGGACTTTCCTGCAGGTGGCCCTTCCGCTGCTGCGACCCGCCATCGTGACCGTTCTGCTGCTGTCGGTCGTGGCGTCGTGGAACAACTACTTCCTCCCGCTCGTGATGCTGTCGGACAACCGGCTCTTCCCCGTGACGGTCGGGATCGGCCTGTGGAACTCGACCGCGTCGACCTACGGCGCCGCCGGCGGACAGACCCTGTGGAGCATCATCATCCTCGGCTCCTTGGTCTCGGTCATCCCCCTGATCATCGCGTTCCTCACCCTTCAGCGTTACTGGCAGGGCGGGCTCTCGATCGGAAGCCTGAAATGACATTTCGCGACCACCATCACGACACCAATGAGGACCATGATCTCCGCACATCTGACAATCGACCCCCACTTCGTCGTCGGACCGATCAACCGCCGTCTTTTCGGCTCGTTCGTAGAGCATCTCGGGCGGGCCGTGTACGAGGGCATCTATGAGCCCGGCCACGCCGACGCGGACGAGCACGGCTTCCGTCGAGACGTGATCGAGTTGGTTCGGGAGCTCGGCGTCTCGACCATCCGGTATCCGGGGGGAAACTTCGTCTCCGGATATCGGTGGGAGGACGGCGTCGGCCCCCGCGCGGAGCGGCCCAGACGGCTCGAGTTGGCATGGCATTCGACGGAGCCGAACGAGATCGGCCTCGACGAGTTCGCCACCTGGCTGGACAAGGTCGGCAGCGAGATGATGTACGCCGTCAACCTCGGCACCCGCGGGGTGGAAGAGGCACTCGACGTGCTCGAGTATGCGAACCTCAATTCAGGAACGGCTCTGAGCGATCTGCGCATCGCGCACGGTACCCCGCAGCCGTACAACATCCGCATGTGGTGCCTGGGCAATGAGATGGACGGTCCGTGGCAGCTCGGTCACAGCACCGCTCAGAGCTATGCCGAGCTCGCATCCAAGACGGCGCGTGCGATGCGTCAGATCGACCCCGACCTGGAGCTTGTCGTGTGCGGCAGCTCGAGCGGCCAGATGCCGACGTTCGGCGCCTGGGAGCGGACGGTGCTCGAGGAGACGTACGACGCCATCGATTACATCTCGTGCCACGCCTACTACGAGCCGCTCAACGGAGACTTCAAGAGCTTCCTTGCGTCAGCCGTCGACATGGACCGATTCATCGACAAGGTCGTCGCGATCGCGGACGGCGTGAAGGCCGTGCGCGGCAGTGACAAGACGATCAACATCTCCTTCGACGAGTGGAACGTCTGGTATCTGTCGCGCTATCGCGAGGTCGACCGTGTCTCAGGAGTCGACAGCTGGCCGGTCGCGCCGCGCATCTGCGAGGACACCTACTCTGTCGCGGACGCCGTCGTGGTCGGAAGCCTGCTGATCTCGCTGCTTCGCCACGCGGATCGAGTGACCGCCGCGAGCCTGGCTCAACTGGTGAACGTCATCGCGCCGATCATGACCGAGCCGGGTGGTCCTGCGTGGCGCCAGACGACCTTCTATCCGTTCGCCGTGACATCACGACTCGCCCGCGGCGTCACCCTGGACGTCACGCTCGACAGTCCGTCGTACGACACGGATCGATTCGGGTCGGTGCCCGTGATCGATGCCGTCGCCACCAGGGATGAGGCGACCGGCCAGACGACGGTCTTCGTCGTGAACCGAAGCATGGAGGAAGAGGTCACGATCGACATCGACGTGCGCCAGCTCGGAAGCGTCGCGCTGCAGGAGGTGCAGTCCCTGCACGACGACGACATCCACGCGGCCAACACCCTGGAGCATCCCGACCGGGTCGGTCTGCGCGGCAATCAGTCGGCCATCCTCGCGGACGGCATGGTGACCCTGCAGCTGCCTCCGGTTTCGTGGACTGCGTTGACCCTGGGGTAGCGGGCGTGACCGCGCTCGTGCGGCATGGCTGAGAAGAACCGCGTGACCCTGGCGACGATAGCTGCGGCGACCGGGGTGTCCGTCACGACGATCTCGAAGGTCCTCAACGGCCGCGGGGATGTCGCGGCCTCGACCCGGATCCTCGTGGAGGAACACCTGGAGCGGCTCGGGTACGCGCGACGCGGTGAGAGCAGAAGCGAGTTCATAGAGGTCGTTCTCCATGAACTCGATTCCAATTGGTCACTCGAGGTGATCGAGGGGGTGCGCGACGTCGCAGCGTCTTCTGGTCGGACGATCTCGCTATCCGTCAACGGCGACCGCTACGCGCCGACCGAAGGGTGGATCATCGACGTCGTCCGTCGGCGTCCGATCGGTGTCGTGCTGGTGTTCGCCGGCCTGCCGCCCTCGGCCCGCCGCACGCTGCAGGCGCGCGGCATCCCATTCGTGATCCTCGACCCCACCGGCGACCCGGCTCCGGACGTACCAGGAATCGGATCGGCCAACTGGCAGGGCGGAGTGCTCGCCACCCGCCATCTGATCGAACTCGGTCACCGTGTGATCGGGGCGATCATGGGCCCGGACGACATGATGTCCTCGCTGGCGCGCATCGACGGGTTCCGCTCCGCGATGAGCTCGGCGAGTCTGGAGGTCCACCCCGAGTGGGAACGATTCGGCGAGGTGAATGTCGAGAGCGGCGAGCAGATCGCCGGGGAGGTTCTGGCGATGCCGGAGACTCCCACCGCGATCTTCGCCGGCAGTGATCTGCAGGCGATGGGGGTCGTTCGCGCAGCCCGTCTGCGCGGGCTCGACGTGCCGCGCGACCTCTCCATCGTGGGGTACGACGACATCCCGCTCGCGAGCATCAGCACTCCGCGCCTGACAACCGTTCATCAGCCTCTCCGACGCATGGCCGAGGAAGCGACGCGCCTGCTGCTGCGGATGCGGGGCGGCGAGGAGCCGGCGACGACCCGCATAGACCTGGCCCCGACGCTCGTGGTGCGGGAATCCACGGCGCCGCCCGACCACCCGTTGCATCCTTCATTTACAACGTCGTAAAGATTTGCTTTACAACGTAGTAAACCTTCGGTTAGCCTGGCCGCGGCGAGCAGCCTTCCGGCGCTCAGTGGCCGTTCAAGGAGGAACAGTAATGGGAGCTTTGCAATCGAGTAGGCAGACCGGAGGGGTGCGGGGCAGTGCCGTCCAGGCGCCACTCCTGAAGCTGATGACGGCTTTGGCGCTCGCGTTGGCGATGGTGCTGAGCATGTCGGCCGTGTCGGCGCGGGCCGACGAGGTGAATCTCACCCCTGGGCCGACCGTCACCCAGGATCCGAACTCGCCGACCGGCTACACCGGCCACTTCGTGTACTACAACCCGACCGCGACCAGCGTGCGATTCGTCGCCGACATCATGCTGCGCAACTGGGCGGACCCCACCGACACGACCGTCTACTCGCCGTTCGAGTACCGGCCGGGCCTGATGCGCGGAGGCGGTGGATACGACGTGGAGATGACAGAGGTGGCCGACGGCTACTGGGTCACCGATGTGCCGCTCGCCGCGGGCGCCAACCAGTACTGGTTCTACGTCGACAACGACACGAGCTACTGGGTTCCGGATCCCGCGAACTCACCGATCTTCGCTCCGGACGGCATCCAAGGCACCGCCCGGCGCGCGTTCAACAAGGTGCACGTGCCGTACGATCCGGTGAAGCAGAACTACGCACCGCTTGCTGCACGCGAGATCGAGAACCCCCGGGCCGACTCGCCCAAGGGCACCTGGAGCTATGTGCCGTTCGAGGTCAACGGCACGACGCGCACCATGGGCGTCTACCTGCCGCCGAACTACGACCCGAACCGGGCCGAGCCGTACAAGACGATCTACATGCAGCACGGCGGCGGGCAGGATCAGTCCGACTGGATGAACATGGGTGACGTCCCCGTCATCATGGACAACCTCCTCCAGGACGGCACCACCGAGCCCGCGATCGTCATCACGACGAACACGAATTACCTCGGCGCGCCCAACGAGGGCTACCCCAACCTGCGCAACGTCGTGATCCCGTTCGTCGAGGCGAACTACAACGTCTCCACCGACGCGATCGACCGCGCGTTCGCGGGCCTGTCGGCGGGTTCCTTCGTCACGCAGAATCTCATGCGCTACGACACTCTGAGGTTCGGGTACTACGGTCCCTGGAGTGGAGGCGCACAGGCAGTGCTTGCCACTGTACCGAACATCGATAAGCCCTACATCCTGTACGGCGGCGGTCGGTGGGACTTCGGTCTGCCCAATGCGAACACCGTCGCCGCTCTGGATCAGGTTGCCTTCGTCGAGAACGTGGTCGTCGCCGGTGCCCACGACTTCAACGCCTGGAACCAGCTGTTCACCATCTGGGCGAGGGACTACCTGTGGCACCCGGAGGCGTTCATCCTTGATGAGGTCACCACGCTCAAGGACGCCGTCGCGGACACGGGCCTCAATAAGGGGAACCGCAACGCGCTCACCGTGAAGCTCGATCAGGCGCTCAAGCTCGTGCCGAAGGACGAGAACGGCGGCGCGGTCGATGTGCTGAACGGCTTCGTCGCTCAGGTCAACGCGTTCGAGAGCAATGGAAAGCTCACAGAAGAAGAGGCGGCAGGGCTGCTCGTCATCGCGAATCAACTGCTCTCCAACCTCGGATACTGGCAGCAGCAGTAGTCAGTACGTGAAGTGGGTTGCCGGCGGAGCTTCTCCGTCGGCAACCCATTTCTGCGGCACCAGCGAAGGTCAAAGGCTCCTTGGTCACCGTTTTCGAAATAAGTTGACGACAAGAACTTATCGTGCTTAGCATGGTCGCCGGATGGAAAACGTTATCGAACCATCCTTCACCACCCCATGCAAAGGAGCATTTCCATGCGCATTTCCCGTCCCCTGCTCGTCGGCGCGCTGGCTACGGCCTTCGTCGTTGCCCCGGGCACAGCCTTCGCCGCCGATCCGGCCCCGCCGGCCAACCCGAATGCGTCGAAGCACTCGGCCGTCATCGGCGAGAACACCCTGCGCGCGCTCGCCGAAGAGGCTGGCATCGAGATCGGTGTCGCCGTCAACACCGACCTGCTGGCTAAGAACGGCAAGTACCGCAACATCGTCAACACCCAGTACTCGAGCGTGACGGCCGAGAACGTCATGAAGTGGGAAGCGCTGAACCCCGCGCCCGGAGTTTATGACTGGGCGGCGGCCGAAGCGCTGATCGCCAACGCCGAGGCGAACGGCCAGGTGGTGCGCGGGCACACGCTCGTGTGGCACAACCAGCTGCCGACGTGGCTGACCACCGGCGACTACAGCGCCGAGGAGCTGCGCGCGATCCTTGAGAACCACGTTCGGACGGTCGCCGGACACTTCGCCGGTCGCATCCAGCAGTGGGACGTCGTGAACGAGATCTTCAACGACGACGCTGAAGGAAGCTTCCGCGAGACCATCTGGTACCAGGCGTACGAGGAGCTGGGCCTTCCGGGCGAGCAGTACGTGGCGGATGTGTTCCGCTGGGCGAACGAGGCCGACCCGGAGGCGCTGCTGTTCTACAACGACTACAACCTCGAGTTCACCGGCCCGAAGAGCAACGCCGCGTACGCGTTCGTGCAGGAGCTGCT
Source organism: Micromonospora sp. DT81.3 (assembly GCF_049847225.1). NCBI lineage: Bacteria > Bacillati > Actinomycetota > Actinomycetes > Micromonosporales > Micromonosporaceae > Micromonospora > Micromonospora sp. DT81.3. The sequence goes on along the minus strand of NZ_JBNCNY010000001.1, from coordinate 626,506 downwards.
CGCCGCAGGGGTGCCGATCGAGGGCGTCGGCTTCCAGGGACACCTCGACACCCAGTACGGATACCCGGACCTGCAGAACAACCTGCAGCGCTTCGCCGACCTCGGCCTCGAGGTCGCGCTCACCGAGGTCGACATCCGCACCTTCGTGACGCAGAAGAACAACGGCACCTACACCAACACCCCCGCCGATCCGGCGGAGGAGGCCGAGCAGATCGACTGGTGGGCCCGGACGCTGGAAGCCTGCCTCGCGGTGGAGGCATGCAACTCGTTCACCGTGTGGGGGGTATCGGACGCGAACTCGTGGATCCCCGGCTGGTTCACCGGCCAGGGCGCGGGCCTGCTGTACGACACGCACAACAACCCGAAGGCCCAGTACGACGCGCTGCGCGAGGTGCTGCGCGCCGCCGCCTGACCGGCATCGGATTCGCGTCCGGCGGCCTTCCGTCGCCAGGACCACGAGGGGCACGTCCATCCGGGCGTGCCCTCGCGGCGTGTGGGCCGAACCTCGCGCGACCTGCGTTCCGGCGCGCGGTCGTCAGGACAGCGGGGGAGTGCTCGGCGGAGCCACCCGACGCGGCCGGATCGCCTCGAAGGCGCTCGCCAGCCGCAGCAGGGCCACGTCATCGTAGGCGCGTCCCGCGAACGTCAGTCCCACCGGCATCCGGATGTCGTCCATCAGCCCCATCGGGACCGTGACGGTCGGGATGCCGAGGTGCCGGATCGCCAGGTTGCCGTTGGCCACCCAGACCCCGTTGCGCCAGCCGAGGTCGGCGGAGTCCGGGTTGACGTCCATGTCGGCGGGGCCGACATCGGCGACGGCCGGGAACACCACGGCATCCAGGCTCAGGCCGTCCATCCACTCCTCGAGGTCGAGGCGGCGCGTCTGCTCGAGGCCGATGACACCCGCCTCGAGATCGGCGAAGTCCGCCCAGGTCGCGTCCGGGTGCGTGCGCACCCAGTCCGGGTACTCCGCGATGTCGTCGTCGAAGCCGGTGTAGCGGTCGAGGGCCGCTCCTCCCGGGTGGGGGAAGATGCGGCTGCCGTCGACGTCGGCGAGGGTCGACAGCGCGGGGTCGCCGTTCGCGGCGAGGAAGTCCTCCCACGCCCATGCCGAGAGGTCACGGATCTCGCGCGCCAGGTAATCGGGCGTCACCAGTCCGCGCGTCGCGATCGTCGGCGCGCCTGGTCTGTCTCCCTCGTAGTTCGACACGACAGGGAAGTCGACCTCGACGACGGTTGCCCCCGCCTCCTCCAGGTCGCGGCGGGCGGCGTCCCAGAGGTCGAGAACCGACGGCCGGGTGTCGATGCGGGTGCCGGTCGGCCCGCCGATGCCGGGGGAGGGTGCGGTGCCGGCCAGCTCGTCGGCGTTGATGTACATGCGCGGGATGCCGATGCGCCGGCCGGCCAGCGCGCGTCGGGCGGTATCCGCGTCGGTGACCGCGAGCGCGGCGTACGAGTCCGGACGCCGCGTCGACGCGGCGGGAATGGGCACCCAGGGCTGCACGCGCCAGAAGTCGCCGCGCGTCTCCGGGTCGTCCGCCACGACGGCGTCGAGCACGGCCAGCAGATCGGACATGGTGCGGGTGTGCGGCACGACGACGTCCATCGTGGGCACGAGGGGCCAGTTGCCCCGCACCGAGATCACGCCGCGGGAGGGTGTGTAGGCACACAGGGCGTTGTTGGATGCCGGCCCCCGGCCGCTCGACCAGGTCTCCTCGCCGAGCCCGAACGCACCGAAGCTGGCCGCGGTGGCCGTGCCCGACCCGTTGGACGAGCCCGAGGCGAAGGGCGCTGTCAGGTAGTCGGCGTTGTAGGGGCTCTCGGCGCGTCCGTAGAGGCCGCGCTGCATGCCGCCGTTCGCCATCGGCGGCATGTTCGTGAGTCCGAGACAGATGGCGCCGCCCGCGCGGAGCCGCTCGATAGTGAACGCATCTCCCTGCGCCACGAGCTCGGCGAACGCCGGGCTGCCGGCGGCGGCGGTGAGCCCGCGCACGAGGTAGCTGTCCTTCGCGGTGTACGGGATGCCGTCGAGCGGGCCGAGCACGCGCCCTGCCGCCCGCCGGGCATCGGATGCCGCGGCTTCGGCGATCGCGTCGGGGTTGGCCACGATGACGGCGTTCAGGGCCGTCGGCGTGTGCGGAGCGTCGTACGCCGCGATCCGCCGCTGGTAGGCGTGCACGAGGTCGACGCTCGTCGTCCCGCCGGACTCGAGCGCCCGGCGCAGGTCGGCGATGCTCGCCTCGACGACGTCGATCTCGGTCGCGCCGTCGGTGCCCGTCATCCCGCCGCTCCGTCCACTCGAGGCTGCTGCTGGGTGATGCAGTGTACGCCACCCCCGCGCGCGAAGATCGGCCTCGCATCGACGCCGACAACCCGCCGTCCTGGGTAGGCGTCTTCGAGGATGCCCCGCGCCGCGGCATCCGCCGGCTCGTCCCCGAACGCGCACGCGATCACGCCGTCGTTGACGACCAGATGATTGATGTAGCTCCAGTCGACGAACCCCTCGTCGTCCCGCAGCGTCGACGGGGCGGGCACGTCGACAACCTCGAGCGACCGGCCCGCGGCATCCACCTCTGCGTCAAGGAGAGCGCGCAGCTGCGTGGACACGGTGTGGTCGGGGTGGCCCGCGTCGTTCTGCGCGTGCAGCAGCACGCGACCCGGGGCGGGGATGGTCGCGACGATGTCGACATGCCCGTTCGTGCCGAAGTCGTCGTAATCGCGCGTCAGGCCGCGCGGAAGCCAGATCGCGTGGCGGGTGCCGATCGTGCGGGCGAGCTCGGCCTCGACCTGCCCGCGCGTGAGCCCCGGATTGCGCCGAGGGTCGAGCTGCACCGTCTCGGTGAGCAGCACGGTCCCCTCTCCATCGACGTGGATGCCGCCGCCCTCGTTGACGAGTTCGGAGGGGATCGTCTCGGCCCCGACGAGGTCGGCGACGAAGGCGCCGATCCGAGCCGAGAGCTCCCACTCCGCCCACGCGGGGGCACCCCAGCCGTTGAAGACCCAGTCCACCGCGCCGAGCGCTCCGGGTCGCTCATCGTCGACCACGAAGGTCGGCCCGAAGTCGCGCATCCAGAACTCGTCGAGCGGAGCTTCGACGATCTCGATGTCGCCCGAGAGCATGCGGCGCGCCCTGGCGATCTCGGTGGGGTCGACGACCATCGAGAGGGGCTCGAATTCCGCGACGGCGTGCGCGGTCGCCGTCCAGGCGGCGTAGCACTCCTCGCGCTCCTGCTCGGTGTCGCCGATCGTCTGTCCGGCGCGGGGGAACGCCATCCACGTCCGCTCGTGGGGCCTCGTCTCCGAGGGCATTCGCCAAGCCATCCGTGGCACCTTCCCTTACAAGTTGATCACTTGATCAATTCGACCTCACGGTACAGAATCGGGGTGATGTCGTCAACACGCACACGAAGATCCGCGAGCGAGCGCGTCGCCGAAATCGGCGACGCCGCTCGGGCGATCGCGCTCCAGTCCGGCCTGAGCGCCGTCACTCTCCGCGGGGTGGCGCAGCACATGGGGGTCGCCTCGGCGCTCGTCGCGCACTATGCGCCCAGCATGAACGACCTGGTGGCCGAGACGTTCGCCACGATCGTCGGCGCCGAGCTGACGGAGCTGCAGCAGGTTGCGAACGCCCAAGACGGGCATTCCGCCGCACTCGTCTCGATGCTCGGCAGCATGCTCGACGAGGACCGCGCGGACGTGACGCTGATCTGGGTGCAGAGCTGGGCGCTCGGCGGCCGCAATCCCGCCCTGGCCGAAAGCGTCCGCGAGCAGATGGACCGGTGGCGGGCGTTCCTCGCCGGCCTGCTCGCGGAGGGGCGCCGAGCGGGGGAGTTCCGATTCGACGACCCGATCGCCATCGCGGGACAGGTGCTCGGGATGATCGACGGGCTGAACGCCCATTCCCTGGTCGGGTGGCAGCGCCCGCGCGAGCGTACGGAGCTGCTGATGCGGTCGGTGGAATCGATGCTCGGGCTGTCGTCGGGGGCGCTCATCGACCGGATGCCCTAGACGCTGCTCCGGCGTTCGGGCTCCGCGTGGGCGCGCGGCGTGATCACGCCAGCGTGTCGAGGATCGAGGTGAGCAGTTCGATCGTCGTGAGGGGGCTGATGATCGCGAAGCGCAGCACCGGCTCTCCCGCGTGCGAGCTGGGCACCACGAAGGCCTTCTGCTCGGCGAGCAGCTTGTCGGACCACGCCTGGTAGTCGCGGGCCGACCAGCCCTCCCGGCGGAAGACCACCACCGAGAGCTCCGGCTCGCGCACGAGTGACAGATGCGGACGCTCGGCGATCTCGTCGGCGATCGTGCGGGCCAGCGTGATGCCGTGGTCGATCGCCGATCGGTACTGCTCCGTGCCGTGCGCCGCGAGCGAGAACCACAGCGGCAGGCCACGGGAGCGACGGGTGAGCTGCACACCGAGATCCGAGGGGTTCCAGTCGGCCGTCTCGGTGAGGGTGTCGAGGTACTCCGCCTTCTGAGTGTGCGCGAGACGCGCCAGGTCGGGATCGCGGTACAGCAGCGCGCAGACATCGAAGGGGGCGAACAGCCACTTGTGCGGGTCGACGATCACCGAGTCGGCGTGCTCGACGCCGGCGAACGTCGGTCGCATCCGCTCCACCAGCATCGCCGCCAGGCCGTACGCGCCGTCGATGTGCAGCCATACGCCGCGCGAGCGGGTGACCTCGGCGATCGAGGCGATGTGGTCGACGATGCCGAAGTTGGTGGTTCCGCCAGTGGCGACGACCGCGAACACGGCGGCGCCGTGCTCGTCGAGCGCCCGGGCCATGGCGTCGCCGCGAAGACGACCGCCGTCATCCGGGGCGGCCGCGACGACGTCGATGTCCATCACGGCGGCGGCCGAGGCGATCGAGGAGTGCGCCTCGGCGCTGCACAGCACGACCCAGCGGGCGGGATCGGCGACGCCGTTCTCGCGATTGCGGCGGCGGGCGGCATCCCGAGCCGTCACGAGCGCCGACAGATTGCCGATCGTGCCGCCCTGCACGAACACGCCGCCGGCAGTCGCGGGGAGTCCGAACTCGCGCGCCAGCCAGTGCAGCACCTCGTTCTCGGCGAAGACCGCGCCCGCACCCTCGACCCACGAGCCGCCGTAGATCGCCGACGCCGACACCACGAGATCGAAGGCGATCGCCGCCTTGCTCGGTGCCGACGGGATGAATGACAGGTATCCCGGATGGTCGGTCGAAAGGCACGCGGGCGCCAGCACATTCTCGAAGAGGCTGATCGCCTGCTCGGCGCCCAATCCCGCGGGGCCGATGGAGCCGGAGGCGGTCTTGGAGAGCTCCTCGGGCGTGACCGGGTGATCGAGCGGGATGTCTTTATAGAGCACACGGTTGCGTGCGTAGTCCAGCACCGCCTCGATCACGTCGTGCGTCTCGTCGGTGAGGGCGTGCATGCGCGCGGGTGCGTCTGTCTCGAACAAGGGGCGCTCCAGGGAGTGAGGGAATCGCGCCCGGCGGGAGCGCACGGCTGCCGCGGCAACTATCTCAGCGTAGGGACGACCCGGGTGCACGATCAATCGCCGGACTGCGCGTTCTCGACCCGTGCATATGCGGAATGTGCATCCCGGATGTACATTATGTGCATGGAGCCCATACTCGACGACCTCGATCGCCGGCTCCTCGCGCTGCTTCGCGACAACGCGCGGGACCCGGTCGTGACGCTCGCCGCGCGCCTCGGAGTCACCCGCGCAACGGTGAACAAGCGTCTGAACCGTCTGCTCGACTCGGGGGCGATCCTCGGCTTCTCAGTGCGCGTGCACGACGCCGCCGAGGGGTCGACGATACGGGCGATCACTCTCATCGCGGTCGAGAGCCGCGACGCGCGCGATGCGATCCGGAGCCTGCACGGCATCCCCGAGATCGCCGCTCTGCACACGACCAACGGGCGATGGGATCTGGTGGCCGAGCTCCGCTGCACGAGCCTCACCGCGCTCGACGGCGCCCTCGGCGCGCTTCGCGGCATCGAGGGGATCCGCGACAGCGAGACGAGCATCCTGCTCAGCACGGCGACGGCTTAGGCGCGACCAGACCGGTGCGGGCGCCGCGCCCGCCCGGTTGCCTCGCTCGTCGCTTTTTGTGGGTTTCTGCCCAGTTCACTGACACTTCGCGACGAGTGAGGCGATCTGGGCGTTACCCGGTGCTTTGCCGAACCTCCAGGCGTGACCAGATACTGTCCCGGCCGCCGGGCGTCACAGCGTCGTTTCGCGCGGCGGGGCGACGGACTCGCGTTCGATCAGGTGCTGATCGAGCACCCGCAGCACCGGAGGAGCACCGTCGCCCCGGATGCGACGGACCAGCAGCCGGGCCGCTTCGGCGCCGATCTCATGGATGGGCTGCGCCATCACGGTGATGCCCGGCGTGCTGACGCCCGTCCAGTCGGCGTCGTCGAAGGCGACCAGGGAGAGATCCCCCGGGATGCGGAGGCCCAGCGCGCGGGCGACCCGGAAGACCCCCAGCGCGATGAGGCTGTCGGAACTCACGATGGCCGTGATCCCCGGATCCTCCGAGAGGATGCGGCGGGTCAGCCGCTCCACCCCCTCCTCGCGGGCGTTGAGATGCACGAAGGACGCGGGATCCGGCACGCCGGCGCGGGCCAGCGCGCTCGTGAATCCCTCGACACGCTCGGCGACGGACGACGTCGACAGCACATCGCCTGCGTGGTAGCGACCCGGATGACCGAGCGTCGAGATGAAGGCGATGCGGCGATGTCCAGCGTCGACCAGGAGCGTCGTCAGCACCGCCGCGCCGGTCCGGTTGGCCGCGATCACGGTGTCGACCGGCAGTCCCGGCAGAGCGCGGTCGAAGAGCACCACGGGCCTCCGGGCGGTGAGCACGGTCTGCAGGTTCGACGCATCGATCGAGGATGCGGGTGCCACGAGCAGCCCGTCCACCCGTTTGGCGAGCTGCACCCCGATGGCCTTGGCCTCGATCTCGGCGTCCTCGTCGGAGTTGGAGAGGATCACATCGAGCCCGGCCGCCGCCGCGACATCCGCCGCACCTCTCGTGGCCTGCGCGAAGAACGGGTTCTCGATGTCGCCCACCACGATTCCCACCGTGTTGGAGCGACCGGTGCTCATGGTGCGGGCGAGCGCGTTCGGTCGGTAGCCCAGCCGCTCTGCGGCGAGAAGTACCCGGTCGCGTGCCGATTCGCTCACGGCTCCGTAGTCACCGAGTGCCCGGGCGGCTGTCGCCTTGGCAACCCCGGCCGCGGCTGCCACGTCGCTGACCGTGACCTCGCGACCGGTGTCGTCATGCCCGTCCCCGCCGGTGTCAAGTGACTGCACGTGATTTCCCCTCCTTGTTTGACTTGCGCCCCGGTCTCGCGTATTGTCCTCGAAAACGAACTGAGACCGGTCTCAATCTAATCAGTTGAGACCGGTATCACCAAAGCGACATGACTCACCACCGCGTGGAAACCCCCCGCGTGGAAACCCCCGTCACACCCAACCGCAGCTGAATCCCCGAGAGGATCATCGTGACCTTCACCACCATCCGACGCGCCATCGTCGGCGCCGTCGCCGCCAGTGCGACCGTTCTCGCGCTCGCCGCGTGCTCCTCGGCCGCTCCCGCGGCCGAGACCAGCGCGGCCGCCGACCCGTACGGCCTCATCACCCCGGGCCAGATCCGGGTGGCGAGCCTGGGCGACTCCAAGCCCTACACCTTCACAGACGAGAACGGCGAGTTCACCGGCTTCGACGTCGAGCTCTTCACCGATGTCGCCGACCGGATGGGCATCGACGATGTCGTGTTCACCGGTCAGGACTTCTCCGGTCTGCTCGCCGCCGTCGCGAACGGGCAGTTCGACGTCGGTGTCGCCGCCATCGGAATCACCGAGGAGCGCGAGCAGACGGTGGACTTCTCCGACGGCTACCTCGCCGGCTACCTCACCGTGATGTCCAGCCCCGACGCGAACATCGCCGACGAGGCCGATCTCGCGGGCAAGCGCCTGGGCGTCGTCCAGGGCACGCTGCAGGAGGCCTACGCGGTGAAGAACTTCACCGACACCGAGCTGGTCCGCTTCCCCGACAACAACGCCGCCATCTCGGCCGTGAACAGCGGCTCCATCGACGCGCACTTCCTCGACTACGAGGCGGCGAAGGAGTACGCCGACCAGTACGGCCTCGAGAACGCGATCGACATCCCGTCCTTCGATGCCCCCGCCGGCTTCGCCATCGCCAAGGGCAAGGACGCCTTCAAGGACGCCCTCAACGAAGCGCTGCACGAGGCCATGGAGGACGGCACCTGGAAGGAGCTGTACCAGAAGTGGTTCCCCGGCTCGCCGATGCCCGGCCAGTACCTTCCCTCGGACGAGCAGCAGACCCCCGCTCCGACGGACACCGCGTCGGACTGAGCGGATCCGCGGTGCGGGCCGCCCACGGCAGACCGCGCGGCCCGCACCGCCACCGCCTTCTCTGAAAGAAGAAACCCATGGACTGGCTCGACAACATCGTCAAGACCTTCTTCGACTTCGAAGCGATGTGGCAGGTGTTCCCGCAGCTGCTCGGCATCGGCCTCGTCAACACGGTGGTGATCTCCGGCGCCGCCACCGTCATCGGAATCGTCCTCGGCATGGTCATCGCGATCATGGGCATCTCGCCCTCTCGGTGGCTGCGCATCCCCGCACGTGTCTACACCGACATCTTCCGGGGGCTGCCCGCGATCCTCACGATCCTGCTCATCGGTCAGGGCTTCGCCCGGTTGAGCCAGCAGATCTTCGGTCCGTCGCCGTACCCGCTCGGCATCCTCGCCTTGAGCCTCATCGCGAGCGCCTACATCGGCGAGATCTTCCGCGCCGGCATCCAGAGCGTCGACCGCGGACAGCTCGAGGCATGCCGCGCCCTCGGCATGAGCTACGGCAAGGCGATGCGCCTCGTCGTCGTGCCCCAGGGAGTCCGTCGTGTGCTGCCCGCCCTGGTGAACCAGTTCATCGCCATCGTCAAGGACTCGAGCCTCGTGTACTTCCTCGGCCTCCTCGTCTCGGAGCGCGAGCTGTTCCGGGTGGGCCAGGATGCCGCGGTGCTGACCGGCAACCTCTCGCCGCTCGTGATGGCAGGCCTGTTCTACCTCGTGATCACTGTGCCCCTCACGCACCTCGTGAACTACTTCGACAACCGATTCCGCACCGGCCGCCGCAAGGCCACTCCGCCCAAGAGCGGACTCGACGAGGTCGAAGAGACCACCCTGACTCCGACCCTCACCTACGGAGAGAACACATGACCTACACCACTCCCGTGCCCGTTTCCAACGGACACATCTACGCGGGTTCCAGCCTCGAGCTGCGCAACCTCACGATGGCCTACGGCGACATCGACGTGCTGCGCGATGTGAGCCTTCAGGTCGCGCCGGGAACGACCACCTGCATCATCGGACCCTCCGGCTCCGGCAAGTCGACTCTGTTGCGGGGCGTCAACCGGCTGCACGAGCCGAAGTCCGGCGATGTGCTGCTGGCGGGAGAGAGCGTGCTGACGCAGAAGGCGGATGCGGTGCGCAAGCGCATCGGCCTGGTCTTCCAGCACTTCAACCTGTTCCCCGACCACACCGCTCTCGAGAACGTCGCCCTCGCGCTGCGCAACGTAAAGGGCCTCTCGGCTCCGGAATCGCGGCGCATCGCCGCCGAGCGCCTCGCCGAGGTCGGCCTCGCCGAGCGCTCCGACCACCGGCCGCGCGATCTGTCGGGCGGCCAGCAGCAGCGCGTCGCGATCGCCCGCGCGCTCGCGATGGAGCCGGAGGTGATGCTCTTCGACGAGGCGACCAGCGCCCTGGACCCGGAGCTCGTCAAGGGCGTGCTGACCCTCATGGCCGGCCTCGCGCACCGCGGGATGACGATGCTCGTCGTCACGCACGAGATGGGCTTCGCACGCAAGGTGGCCGACCAGGTCGTCTTCATGGATGAAGGACGCGTCGTCGAATCCGGTGCCCCCGCCGATCTGTTCGACCGGCCGCAGAGCCCGCGCCTGCAGCGCTTCCTCTCGGAGGTGCTGTGATGACGGATGCCGCACACCGGCCGCTCCGCACCGCCATCATCGGCTTCGGCACGTCGGGTCGCGTCTTCCACGCGCCCTTCCTTGCGGCGAACCCCGACTTCTCGCTCGACCTCGTCGTGACGAACGACCCGTCGCGCCGGGCGGCGCTCGCCGACCGGCATCCGCGCGCACGGGCCGTCGCGTCGCCGGATGATGTCTGGGCGGATGCGGATTCGCTCGACCTCGTCGTGATCGGCTCGCCGAGCGGCACGCATGTCGACCTCGCCGACGCGGCGCTCGACGCGGGACTGCACGTCGTCATCGACAAGCCGCTCGCGGTGACCGCCGACGAGGGAAGGGCGCTGATCGCCAAGGCCGAGCGGCTCGGGCGACACCTCACGGTGTTCCAGAACCGGCGGTGGGACGGCGACTTCCTGACCGTGCGAGACCTCGTCGCGGCGGGGGAGCTGGGCGAGGTGCGTCGCTTCGAGTCCCGTTTCGAGTGGTGGAAGCCCGAGCCCGTCACCTCCTGGAAGACGAGCACATCGGCGGGGGAGGCCGGCGGCATCCTCTACGACCTCGGGACGCACCTCATCGACCAGGCTGTGCAGCTGTTCGGCCCCGTGTCGAGCCTGCACGCCGAGATCGCCCGTCGCCGACCGGCGACCGCCGCCGACGATGACTCGTTCCTCGCCCTTCAGCACGTCTCCGGCGTCACATCGCACCTGTGGATGAGCGCGGTCGCGCCGCTGGCAGGGCCGCGGTTCCGCGTGCTCGGCTCCCGCGCCGGCTACACGACGTGGGGCCTCGACCCGCAGGAGCCGTCGCTGCTCGCGGGCGCGCTTCCCGGTGACCCCGGCTTCGGCGAGGTGCCCGAGGATCGCTGGGGCACGCTCGGCACCGACGGCGCTGCGCGCCGCGTGCCGACGCGGCGCGGCGACTACGGCGAGTTCTACCGTCTGCTGGCCGTCGCCCTCCGCGGCCGCGGCCCGCTTCCCGTCGGTCCCCGCGACGCCGTCGACGTGCTCGAGCTCATCGAGCGTGCGCACGCCACCGCGGGCATCACCGTCTGACCGAACACTCGAGAACACGAAGGAATCACTCACACATGACCAGAACCGGATCGAAGAACGTCGTCGTCATCGGCGGCGGCATCCTGGGTGCCTCGACTGCGGCGCATCTTGCGCGCGGCGGTGCCCAGGTGTCACTCGTCACCGCCGGCGAGCTCGCGGACGGGGCATCCGGTCGCTCCATCGCCTGGCTGAACTCCTCGGGCGACCGTTCGGCCGAGTACCACTACCTGCGCCTGCTCGCGCTCGACCGCTACCGCACGTGGAGCGCGCGGCATCCGGAGAGCGCGGCGTACCTGCGCTTCGACGGCGCTCTGAAGTGGGCGGGTGCCGGCGAGAGCTTCCGCGACACCTTCGCCTTCGAGCGAGCAGGGGGCTATGACTCCGTCTGGGTCGACCGCGCCGACGTCGCCGCGGTCGCCCCGGACGTGAACGCCGACGCGGTCGCCGCCGAGGGCGCGATCTTCAACCCGGGTGAGGGCTGGGTGAGCCTGCCGGACATCATCGCCGCGCTGGTCGATGAGGCCCTCACCGACGGCGCCCGCCTCATCGAGAACGCGGGCGAGGCACGCGTCGAGGTGACGGACGGGACGGCCACCGGGGTGATCCTCGGTGACGGGACGCGCGTGCCGGCCGACGAAGTGGTGCTGGCGACGGGACCCGCGGTACCTGCGCAGCTCGCCGCGCTGGGCGTCTTCGTGCCGGATGCCACGCCGGCCGCGTTCGTGCTGTTCACCGATCCGGTGGAGGTCGAGGTGAAGACGGTGCTCAACACGCCCCGCGTGGCGGTGCGCCCGACGCCCGACGGCCGCCTCGTGCTCGACGCCGACTGGGCGGAGCAGTCGGTCGTCGTCGCCGACGATGGATCGCTGACGGTGCCGGACGACTCTGTCCAGGGCCTGCTGGATGCCGCATCCGAGGTGCTCGCCGGCCACCCCCGCCTGACCGCGCAGCGCGTCGGCGCGGGATTGAAGCCGATCCCCGGCGACGGCGAGCCGGTCGTCGGCCCCGTGCCCTCCATCGACGGCCTGTACACGCTGTTCACCCACTCGGGTGCGACACTCGGGCTGATCCTCGGCGAACTCGCCGCCGAGGAGATCCTGACAGGTGCGCCGTCACCGGTGCTCAGCTCGTTCCGTCTCGAGCGCTTCGGCGCAGACGCGGAGCCCGCGGCCGTGGGGACGGGGGCCTGGGCGCCGTTGGTGCAGAAGTAGACCGATCAGGGGCGGGGGCGTCGCGCCCCCGCCCGGATCGCCTAGCGGCGTCGCCTTGTGTGGGTTTCTGGCCGGGGCACCGACGCTCAGCGACGAGTGGAACGCTCCGCGCGCGGCCCTAGCCCGCGGCATCCGCTCGCATGAGGTTCGGCGAATCGCGCCTCGATCGTCCCGATCATCCGGAATCACCCGAACTGAGCGACATTCTCCGAAGTTCGTCCTCCCGCGGCGAGGCGACGCGCAGTCCGGTGGTTGAGCGAGCGCAGTCAGGAGCCACGCCCCGCCCGCGGCATCGGCTCGCATGAGGCTCGGAGGATCGCGCCTCAATCGGCCGGATCACCTGCAATCACCCGAATCAGGCGACACTCTCCGACGCTCGTGCTCCCTTGCTCCCGGCGGCCCCTCTGCTGCGCGAGCGCGGGAGAATTCAGTGATGGAGAGCATCACCCTCAACAGCGGGGCGCGGATGCCGCAACTCGGCATCGGCGTCTACCAGGTTCGCTCCGCCGACTGCGGGCCCGCGCTGGCTTCGGCCTTCGCGGCCGGCTATCGCTCGGTCGACACGGCGAACGCGTATCTGAACGAACGCGCCGTGGGGGAGGCGATCCGAAACAGCGGTCTGCCGCGTGAAGACGTCTTCCTCACGTCCAAGCTGTGGCCGCCGAACTACCCGTACGAGAAGGCGGTCGCGGCGATCGACGGCACCCTGAGGCGCCTGGCGACCGACTACATCGACCTCCTGCTGCTGCATCAGCAGTACGGCGACTACAACGGTGCGTGGCGGGCGATGGAGGAGGCCGTCGAGGCGGGAAAGGTCCGTGCTCTCGGGGTGAGCAACTTCGATGAGCGCCGCTTCACCGATCTCACGGTCCACGCGAGCATCGTGCCGGCGGTGAACCAGGTGGAGTGTCATCCGTACCATCAGCAACGCGAGCTGAAGGGTTTCCTCCGATCGTTCGGCACGGTGCTGGAGGCCTGGTATCCGCTCGGGCACGCCGACCGACGGCTGCTCGCCGAACCCGTCTTCGCGGAGCTTGCGCGCAAACACGGCAAGTCGCCCGTTCAGGTGATCCTGCGCTGGCACATTCAGGAGGGGAACATCGCGATACCGCGGTCGACCAACCCCTCACACATCGCAGCGAACATCGACATCTTCGACTTCGTGCTCGCACCCGAGGAGGTCGCCTCGATCGGGGCGCTCGACAAGGGCAAGCCGTTCTTCCAGATGCCCGACCTGCTCGGGCGGATCCTCCTTCCCGCGGCGCGCATCAACTTCGACAAGCGGCAGCGCTGAGCGGCGCACGAGAACCGCTTGCTACTGTGCCAAGCGTGATCATCGACGACCCGCGCACCCGGCGCGTCCTCATCAACTCCGACGTCAAGAACGAGGCCGACGACCAGTTCGCGGTCGTCCACGCGCTCCTGTCGCCGACGCTGGACATCCGTGGCATCATCCCCGCCCACTTCGGCAGCGCGCGGTCGCAGACGTCGATGTTCGACTCCCGTGCCGAGCTGGACCTGATCCTCGAGCTCATGGAGCGACCGGATGCCGTGCGGGTCGAGAACGGCGCCCCGCACGCGCTGCCGTCAGCGACCGAGCCGGTCGACAGCCCGGGTGCGCGCCTGATCATCGAGGAGGCAAGACGAGCGGATGCCGGTCCCCTCTTCATCGCCTTCCTCGGCCCGCTCACCGACATGGCGACCGCGCTGCTGCTGGCCCCGGACATCGCCCGGACCGACACCACCGTCATCTGGATCGGCGGACCGCCATACGGGGATCGCGAATACTCCGGCACATGGCCGGAGTTCAACCTGCGCAACGACATCCATGCGGCGAACGTCGTCTTCGCATCCGGCATCGCCGTGTGGCAGGTGCCGTCCGACATCTACCGCCTCGTGAGCGTGAGCTATGCCGAACTCCGCCGAAAGGTCGAGCCGCACGGCGCGCTCGGGGCTCACCTCGCACAGGGAGTGGTCGACTTCAACACCGCACATCACCGGGTGGCGACCGAGTCCCGCTCGCTCGGTGATTCACCGGCTATCGCCCTGATGATCGACCCGTGGTGCGCGGTCTTCCGCAAGCAGGGGCCGACGAGGTTCACCCTGGACGGCCACTACGAGCCATCGGACGTCGGCGGCGACATCCTCGTCGTCGAGCAGATCGACGTGCGGTTCCTGCTGGAGGACATGTTCGCCAAGCTTGCCGAGTTCGGCGAGACCTCAGGGGCGGCGGCCGCGCAGTAGGAGGTCACGGCGCCGAGGACGGTCACGGCGTCCCGAGTTCGGCGAGCCAGGAGAGGAAGGCTCGCTGGGTGGCCGCGTCGAAGGAGTGCGGAGCGTCGACCCAGTGCGCGGAATAGGCCTCGCCGGCGTTCCTGCTCTCGTAGTGGCGCCGGATCACCTCGTCTGCGGCACGCATCCCCTCGAGTGGAAACAGCGCGTCCCGTTCGGCGTACCCGACGAACAGCGGCCGCGGTGCGCGGCACGCGGCGATATCGGGCCAGTCGGCGACGCGACCGATCCCGGGGTTCATGAAGGCTTAGGTGTGCGAATGGAGATAGCCGTCGAGCATCGCATCCATCGTCGACATCATGGCGATGACGGCTGCTGCGCGGATGTCGTCGCTCAGTGCCGTCGCGAGCACCGCCCGCGCACCGCCCCCCGAGAGCCCCGCGACCGTGACGCCCCCGTCTCGTACCTCCGGTCGCGCGGCGAGGATCTGCGCGGCGATGAGATCGTCGCGGACGATCACGCCGCCCCACGATGTGCCCAGGACTCCGAGCGTCTTGGCCATGACGTCCTCGTGCGGCCCGGCGTGCAGGTCGTATTCCCGTGCCTCATTCAGCGGCTCGCCGGCCCGGCGCCGCTCGTCCAGTTCGAGCCCAGCGATGTGCTCGCTTCGCCAGGGCATGTTCTCCACCGGCACCCGGCGACTGCCCCAGCCGAACGCATCATGCACCAGCACGACGTTGCCGGCCAGCGCGAACTCGTTCGCCACCGCCCGACCCGAATAGCACTCGTCGCGGAAGGCCTGGATCTGAGCGGAAACGGCGTCCGGGCCGTCGGCGATCTTCTCCTTGCCGTACCGCTTCATCCCGCCGTGGCAGTGCAGCGCGACGATTCCGGGGAGCGGACCGGTCTCGCCGCTCGGCCGCAGCAGGAACGCCTCCGTGTCTGGACCGAAACCCGTGCTCCACCGCAGCAGCGCACCGTCGACGCCGTTCCGCGTCCACCCGCCCAGCTCCTCGACTGGGGTGGCCGCGGGGATCGTCGGTACGCCGAGCACGTCGGTCAGGACGCGGGGGATGTCCTCCGGTGCACGACCGCTGAACGGCCGGCGATCGAGCAGAGAATCGAGACCTTCGATCCCTCGTAGGTCTCGGGGTGCAGATTGCGGCGACACCGGCGCTCCTTTCATGTCGGGGGAGGCGTGCGCTCAGGCGAGCGCCGCGCGAAGCTCCCGGCCGAACGCCTCGGGCCGGTCGAGCATGACGAAGTGCTGTGCCCCGGCGAGAACGATCTCGGGGATGCCACTGCGCGCGATGTCGTCGCTGCGGTCGTAGCTGCGGACCTCACCGCGGATGAGGGTGGTCGGCACCCGAACGGAGAGCAGGAGGTCGGTGATCGAGTCGTCGAGGGCGTCCGTGGTGTGGATGGCGCATCGCAGGAAGGCGACAGGATCGGTCAATCGGACCTCGGCCCGTCGCCACGCGGGGTCGCCGGCGAGTGTGAGCTCCCAGCCGCGGTCGAGGAAGTCCTGCTCGCTCCAGGCGGCGATATCGCCTGCACCGATGGCCCGACGGTCCAGCGCGGGCTCGACGGCTACGCACCGACGCACCAGGTCTGGCCTTGCTGCGGCGATCAGGATCGCAAGGGTGCCACCCAGGCTGTGCCCGACGAGATCGACCGGCCCGTCAGCGACGGTCTCCACGACGGCGATCACGGCATCCCGGAGAAACGGCAGCGAATAGTCGTATGTCCGCGGGCGATCGCTCCTGCCATGGCCGGGCAGGTCGACCAGGATGGCGCGACGACCGAGACGGGAAGCGGCATCCGCCCACGACGCCGCCCCGTGGCATCCCAGACCGTGCAGATACACGACGGGATCGCCGTCGCCCGCGACATCGATCCAGCGCACCGCGTCGCCCCGGGGCGTGAATGCGACGAAGTCCGCGTACATCGACCTGCCTCCTGCTCGTGGCTCCGGTCGAATGTATCGCGATTCAGCGCGATCAGAAACCGGTTCCCAACGGATCGAAAAGATTCGGGTAACCGGTTTCCCTTTTCGCCGTTTCGGGCGTAGCATATCTCGCACCGGTCGAGAAACCGGTTACTGAGCGCACGCTGTGCCGACGCTCGACCAGCTCACCACGAACAAGGGGACGTCAATGAAGACTCACACGAAGCGCCGTGCTATCACGGCTCTCTCGGTTGCGGCCGCAGCGGGCGTCGTGCTTGCGGGCTGCGCCGGCCCGGCTGCCGAGGACTCGGGAGATGTCACGCTCACGGTCCAGGCCTGGGCCGACACCACTCAGGCCGAGGTCTACGAAGAGGTCTTCGACGTCTTCGAGGAGAAGAACCCCGGCGTCACCGTCAAGCTCGACTGGATGGACGTCGGCTCGTACCAGGACAAGCTGGCGACGAAGTTCGCCGCCGGAAGCCCGCCGGACGTCATGTTCCTGGTGGGACTGTGGCTCGCCGAGTACGCCTCGCGCGGGGCACTCGCCGACCTGAGCGAGTTCTCGGACGAGATCGACTTCGACGACCTGCCGGAGAGCATCCTCGCATCCGGACAGCTCGACGGCGCGACGTACGGCATGCCGACGGGATCGACGGCCATCGGCTTCGTGTACAACAACGAGATCGTCGAGCAGGCGGGCCTGGAGATGCCGGATGACTCCACCTGGACCTGGGAGGACTTCGAGACGTTCAACAAGGAGATCTTCGACGCGACCGGCGTATACGGCACCGGCTTCTACGTTCCCTGGACCCCTGCCATCTCCACGTTCGCGCGCCAGCGCGGAGAGGACTTCTACACCGAGGACGGCGAACTCGGCGTCTCGGTCGACACGGTCGAGGACTACTTCCAGATGACGGTCGACATGCGCGCGAATGGTGGCTTCGCCCCCGCCGGCTCGCTCGAGGATCAGGGCAGCTCGACCGCGGAGTCTCCCCTCGGCAAGGACTTCATCGCGTCGCAGGTGATCCCCTCGAACGTCTTCCCGGACTTCCAGTCCGCATTGGACGGCAAGCTCGCACTCATGCGCTTCCCCGGCGAGACGGAGGGCGAGCGGCCCGGCATGGCGGTCACCCCCACCCTGCTGTGGGCGGCAGCGGCTCAGTCGAAGCACCCGGAGGAGGCCGCGAAGCTCATCGACTTCCTCACGAACGACCCGGAGTCCTACGAGGCTCGCTCCACGCTGCTCGGAGTGCCCATCAACCCGGCCGTCGCCGAAGAGGTCGCCGCCGGGCTGGAGCCCGATGCGAAGACGTTCGTCGACTACGTCCTCGGGCTTCAGGAGGAGGACCTCGCCCCGTACTTCCTCGAGCCCGCAGGCGCCGGAGAGGTGGGCAACGCGCTCGTGTCGGTCGGCACCGAGGTCGAGTTCGGCCGGATGACGCCGCGCGAAGCGGCGGAGAAGTTCGTCTCCGAGGCGGAGTCGATCCTCGCCAACGCCGGCTGATGCCACCGGGGCGGGTCCGCCGGACCCGCCCCCTCCCACCCGCACGATCGAAGGAGATACCGTGACCAGCCTTATCGGAGGCAGTGAGACCGTCGCCGAGGTCGAGCCAGGAGTTCTGAGCAGCGTCGTCCGAGACCGAGATCGTCCCTGGTGGCGCCGCAGCCGCGGGGGGAAGGACGACACCGCCGTCGCCTACGTGATGCTCATCCCCTGGATCCTCGGGATGCTGTTCACGATCATCCCCTTCGGCGTCTCGCTGTGGCTCGCCTTCACGGACTACAACCTGCTGCAGCCGCCCGAGTGGATCGGGTTCGAGAACTTCGTCCGGCTGTTCCAGGATCCGAAGATCGCGACCGCCACCCAGGTCACGCTGATGTACACGCTGCTGGCGGTTCCCATCTCGATAGCGGCTGCACTCGGGCTCGCGGTCCTCCTCAACCGGGGTGTGCGAGGACTCAACTTCTATCGATCCGTCTTCTACCTGCCGTCACTGATCGGCGCGAGCGTCGCCATCGTCATGCTGTGGCGCTCGATCTTCGGGTACAACGGCATCGTCAACCAGTTCCTCGGCTTCTTCGGCATCGATGGGCCAGGCTGGACGACGGATCCGGACTGGGCGCTCGTGACGCTCGTCACCCTCGCGGTCTGGGGCTTCGGGGCGTCGATGGTGATCTTCCTCGCCGGGCTGCGTCAGATTCCGCGGTCGTACTACGAGGCGGCCTCCGTCGACGGTGCGGGGGGATGGCGGCAGTTCCGGGCGATCACGCTGCCGCTGCTCAGCCCGGTCATCTTCTTCAATCTCGTGCTCGGTCTGATCGGCTCGCTGCAGACCTTCACGCAGGCCTTCGTCTTCAGCGGCGGCACCGGCGGTCCCGCCGAGTCCACCCTGTTCTACAACCTGTACCTCTACCAGCAGGGCTTCCAGCGGTTCGACATGGGCTACGCGTCAGCGATGGCGTGGGTCATGTTCGTCGTGATCGCACTGTTCACCGCGATCAACTTCTTCGCCTCGAAGTATTGGGTCTTCTACGATGACTGACACCACGGTAATCCGCACCGGCCTTCGCGGCCGCTCCAGCCTTCGCAGCCTTGCCGGCAAGGTCGGCGGTGAGACGCATCAGGAAGAGCTGACCGGCAGTCCCCGTCAGCGCTTCCTCCGCCATGTCGTGCTGATCGGTCTCGGCGTCGTGATGATCTACCCACTGCTGTGGATGCTCTCGGCGTCGTTCAAGCCGAGTGACATGGTCTTCAACGACGCGGGTCTCATCCCGAGCGAGATCGAACTCGGAAACTACGCGCAGGGGTGGGACGCACTGGAGTACCCGTTCCAGCTGTACATGTGGAACTCGCTCCTGCTGGCAGTCCTCAACATCATCGGCAACCTGCTGTCATGCTCGCTCGCCGCCTACGCCTTCGCTCGGCTGCGGTTCCGCGGTCGCAAGCTGATGTTCGCAGCGATGCTGGGCACGATGCTGCTCCCCGCTCACGTCGTGCTGATCCCGCAGTACATCGTGTTCGCCAAGCTCGGATGGGTCAACACGTTCCTGCCGCTGACCGTGCCGGCGTTCCTCGCTTCGAACGCGTTCTTCGTGTTCCTGCTCGTGCAGTTCATGAGGAACCTCCCCATGGAGCTGCAGGATGCCGCCAAGATCGACGGCGCGGGGGCGTTCCGCACGTTTTGGAGCATCATCCTTCCGCTCACGAAGCCGGCGCTCGCGACGATCGCCATCTTCACCTTCATCGGCAGCTGGAACGACTTCTTCGGGCCGCTGCTGTACCTGACCGACCAGAAGCTGCTCACCGTGCCGCTGGCCCTCCGCCAGTTCGTGGCGAGTGAGGGCTCGAGCCAGTGGGGTCCGATGTTCGCGATGTCGGTCGTCTCCCTGCTGCCGGTGATCGCCTTCTTCTTCATCGGACAGCGCTACCTCATCAACGGCATCGCAACGACGGGACTGAAATGACGGACTTCACTCGCCGCTACGCCATCATCGGGACGGGCGGTCGCTCGGAGATGTACCTGCGGGCCCTGCTGACCACTCACGCCGACCTCGGCGAGGTCGTCGCCTTCCTGGACACCAACGAGAGGCGCATGGCGTTCTATGACGGGGTGGCTCGAGAACTCGGCAGTGCAGCCGCCATCCGGCACTTCGCTCCCGAGTCGTTCGAGACGATGCTCGCCGAGACCGAACCCGATGTCCTCATCGTCACCTCGCCGGACTTCACGCACGCCGAGTACATCGTGGCGGGTCTTGACCGTGGCCTGGACGTCGTCTGCGAGAAGCCCATGACGATCGATGCGCCGAGCCTGCGGGCCATCGTCGACGCGGCGAACCGTTCGACGGGGAATCTCATCGTGACCTTCAACTACCGATACTCGCCGCGCAACACCCTGGTCCGGCAGATCATCGCCGATGGTCTCATCGGCGATGTGACCTCCGTGCACTTCGAGTGGTGCCTGGACACCGTGCACGGGGCGGACTACTTCCGCCGATGGCACAGGGAGAAGTCGAAATCCGGTGGGCTCCTGGTGCACAAGTCGACGCATCACTTCGACCTGGTCAACTGGTGGATCGACGATGTGCCCGATGTCGTGTTCGCACTCGGGCGGCTCAGATTCTACGGACCCGAGAATGCGGCGCGTCGTGGCCTGGGACCGCGCGCCGAGCTGGGTCGCGACCTGCCGGGCGATCCTTTCGCCCTGGACCTCGCCGCAGACGACAAGCTGTCGGCCCTGTTCCTCGAGGCGGAGTCGCTGGACGGCTACCAGCGCGATCGCGACGTGTTCTCGGACGGCATCACAATCGAGGACAACATGACCGTCGCCGTCGGGTACCGGAGCGGTGCGTCCCTCGCGTACACCCTTGTCGCGCACTCGCCCTGGGAGGGGTATCGCGTCGCGATTTCGGGAACCGAGGGACGCGTGGAGCTGGAGGTGGTCGAGCGAGGCGCCGTCAGCCACGACCGTGCGACCAGTGGCCTCGGGCCGAACGGCAAGTCCGCTCCCGTCGTCGACCCGAGCGCGCAGGTCGACGACCTCGCGCAGACGGAGACCGTCCGTCCCCACGGGTCGCGCGTCGTGCTGCAGCGCCTGTGGGAGCCGCCCCGCGTCATCCCCATTCCGGAAGGTGTCGGATCGCACGGCGGTGGGGATCGGATGCTGCTCGACGACGTGTTCCGTGGACCGGGGGAGGACCCCCTCCGGCGTCAGGCCGGGTACCTCGACGGGGTGCGCAGCGTGATCGTCGGCGTCTCAGGCAACGAGTCCATCCGCACCGGGATGCCGGTGCGCGTCGCCGAGTTCGGGCTCCCCCTGATCGAATCCGATGGCGGCGTCCACGGCCTCCGGCCCAAGGTCTCCGCGTGACGGGCCGAAGGCACCTCATCCTCGTGCTGGGCCAGTCCAACGCGAACGGCTCGAACACCGACTATCAGCCCGACGGGCTCGACGCGCGCGACCCGCGGATCGAGGTGTTCCCCGGTTCCGGGCCGGACGCCGGCACCATCGTGCACGCGCGCGAGCCGCTTCCGCCCATCGGGGGCCACCCGCCGGGTGGGCTCGGACCGGGCGGGCCGTTCGCCGCGCTGCTCCTTCCGACGCTTCCGCCGGAGGACCGGATCCTTCTCGTGCCCGTCACGATGGGCAGCACCGGCATGCGCTCGCACGGCGGTTACGCCGGCGTGTGGAAGGTGGACCTGGTGAAAGACGGTGCTCCGAATCTCTTCGACGCCACGATCGCGCACAGTACCGCCGCCCTGGAGGCGGCCGGTCCCGGCGCGACGATCGACGCGATCCTGTGGCATCAGGGCGAGACCGACGGCGGCCGCAGCGAGGCGGACTACGCCGCCGACCTCGATGAGCTGATCGGGGCGCTCCGGGAACGGCTGCCGGCCGCGGCCGATGCGCCCTTTCTCGTGGGTCAGCTCCCGGCGGAGCGTCGCCGCGCATACCCGAACCACCAGGGCGTGGCGGATGCCCTGCGGAACACCCCGAACCGGGTACCGAACACCGGCTATGCCGAGGCGCCGCCGTTCGGTCACGTCAACGACCTCACCACGCACCTGACGGCATCCGGTCAGCGCATCCTCGGCGAGAACTACTTCGTCGCGTACGAGGAGCTGCGCGCAGGCTGAGCAGGCGCGCGCCGCTCCCCATCGAGCAGGCCCGCGGATGCGACCCCTTCGGCCACCAGCGCGGCGACGGCATCCGCGCCCTCGTCGGACAGATGGGTGTCGTCGGCCTCGCCATCGGGGAAGCCGGGCCACACTCGCGGCTCGAGCCAGAGGAACAGCCGCTTGCTCTCTTCGGGCCCGAGCTCCTGCACCAGGCTGCCCGTCAGCCGCGTGAGATCGATCAGGGCGACACCCTCCGCGGCGGCGAGCCGGCGCACGCGCTCCGGGTAACCGCCGTGAGTCGAGCGCAGGCGGCCGTCGACGAAATGCCGGCGCACGATGGGGGTCAGCAGGACGGGCACTCCGCCGCGCGCGCGGGCGCCGATGAGATAACGGCGGAGGTTCGACTCGAACTCCGTGAAGACGTCGCTGTGCCGTTCATCCGGCTTCGAATCGTTGTGGCCGAACCCGATCAGCAGCAGGTCGCCCGGCTCCAG
Source organism: Micromonospora sp. DT81.3 (assembly GCF_049847225.1). Lineage (NCBI taxonomy): Bacteria > Bacillati > Actinomycetota > Actinomycetes > Micromonosporales > Micromonosporaceae > Micromonospora > Micromonospora sp. DT81.3. The sequence continues at coordinate 603,952 of NZ_JBNCNY010000001.1, read as the reverse complement.
GGTGTCGAGAGCCGCATCGAGTGCACCGAGCTCGATGAAGCTGCGGCTGCTCGCCCCGGAGATCGCGAGATTGCGCGTCGGCATCCCGGTGTGCCGACGGAGGCGCTGTCCCCACCCCGTGCGCGGCGCGCGGCTCTGGTCGTAGTGCGACGCGGTCGAGTCCGAGACGATGACGGCGGCGGGGCCCTCTTGCATGCGGGCCGCGGGGGCGGTGAGCCAGTCCCGGGGATCGGGAGCCAGGGCGGCCTGTGGTCGGTCTTCCCCCCGCCGGGCGCCTTCGCCGACGTTCTCGAACTCCTCGAACCGCGCGTCGCGCCACGAGAATCCGCCCATGTCGTCCCACGGCTCGGCGGCGATGTGCGCCCCCAGGCGGCATCGTGCGAACACGGCCTGACCGACCGCATCCGGTTTGCCGCCCGGGTGCCAGGGACGTCCCAGTCGCACGGATCCGTCCGGAAGATCGGCGACGACGTCCACGTTCCAGAAGAGGAACCCCCGCGGGTTCTCCCGCGCGGTGCTCGGCGCGGCGATGTAACCGGGCCCCACGCTGCGCAGGATGCCCCCTTCGATGAGGGCCGTGGCGCGGCCGTAGACGAAGTCGACATCCCCCTGGATCTCGCACTCCCGCAGGTGCACGCGGCGCCACGCGGCGAAACTGGGGGCGTCGAGCAGAACGGTGTCCTGCCTGCCCAGCAGACGGCACCCATCGAGAAGGATCTCATCGCCGCGCGTTCGCAGGGCGAGCGCCTGCACGTTCGGAAGCTCAGGATGCGCGCGGCGGTCGAAGCTGTTCTCGATCGTGATGTGCCGGACGGTGACCGCATCGGCGTCGATCGTGAGGGTCGCGCACGACTGGACGAACTCCATGCCCGTTCGGTCGCGGTCTCCTTGCCGCAGGCCGAAGGTCAGCACGACATCCTCGGCGGCGCCCGTGGACGAGCGGATCAGCAGGGGCGCATCCCGAGGGGCGATCACGACGTGCTCGATGTACACGCCGGGATGCAGCACGATCTCGGTGGCGTCGGGGTCTGCGAGCGCCATCCCGAGCGTCGGGATCATGTCTGCGTCGTCTCCGACCCGCAGCATCTTCGCCATTGTTTCCTCCGAGTAACCGGTTTCCGGTACGATTCTACGCATAGTAACCGGTTTCTCGACAGAATCGATCCCATGAACCCTCGGCACGACGATGAGCCGCACTACCAGAACCCGATCCTCGACGAGGACCGGCCGGACCCCGATGCGATCCGGGTGGGCAGCGACTTCTACCTCGTCGCGTCGAGCTTCAACCGGGCGCCCGGGCTTCCGGTGTTCACCTCCCGCGACCTCGTAAATTGGGCCCCCGTCACGTCGGCCATCCCCCGCAACGAGCCCGAAGACTGGTTCCGGCTGCCCCGGCACGGCGGGGGCGTATGGGCACCCTCCATCCGCCACCACGAGGGCACCTTCCACATCGTCTTCCCCGATCCGGATCGCGGAATCCTTGTGACGAGCGCGACCGATGCGGCCGGGCCATGGACCGAGCCGAGGGTGCTGCTCGAGGGCCTCGGCCTGATCGATCCGTGCCCGCTGTGGGACGACGACGGCGCGGCGTATCTCGTGCACGGCTGGGCCGGCAGCCGCGCGGGGCGCAAGAACCAGCTGTGGGTCGCACCCGTCGATGCGCGGCTGACCACAGCACTGGGTCCGAGCAGGCTGGTGATCGACGGGAACGCGCTGGACGGGTACCGAACGCTCGAGGGGCCGAAGTTCTACAAGCGGGACGGCTGGTACTGGATCTTCGCCCCAGCCGGCGGAGTCGCGACCGGATGGCAGTCGGTGTTCCGTTCCCGAAGCGTGTTCGGTCCCTACGAGGGCCGGATCGCCCTGGAGCAGGGAGAGACCACCGTCAACGGACCCCACCAGGGCGCATGGGTGGACGCCGGGGACGGCACGGACTGGTTCCTCCACTTCCAGGACCGGGGCGCATTCGGTCGCGTGCTGCATCTTCAGCCGATGGCGTGGGATGCCGAGGGCTGGCCGCTCATGGGCCGGGCCGTCTCGGGCGGAGCGGCGGTCCCCGTGCTGCGGCATCCCTCGCCCCTCGGGGCGGTCCAGCAGCGGCGCACGCTCGCGGCGGACGATGACTTCATCGATGGGATCGACGCGAACTGGGCGTGGCAGGCGAATCCACGCGCCGATTGGTGGGACACCGGATCGGACGGGCTGCGGCTCGTGGCCGTGCCGAACGACGGGGGGAATCTCCGCGCGATCCCGCAGGTGCTCGGGCAGCCCCTTCCGGGGATGCCGATATCGGCGGAGGTGTCGATTCGAGTCGACGGGCCGCCGGGAACGCGCGCGGGGTTACTGGTGCTGGGCCGGAGCTACCTCTGGGTGGGACTCCGGGTGGGCGATGGGGGGAGACGGCTCGTCGTCGCCACCCGGATAGACGGTCGGCTCGAGGAGGAGATCGTGCGCGATCGACCGTGGGCGAGTGACGAAGTCCGCCTGCGGGTGATCGTCGACAGTGATGCCGTCGTCTCGGCACTCGTCCTCGACGGAGGGGTGTGGCAGGAGCTCGCGGTCGCGTTCACGGCCGTCGCGGGTCACTGGATCGGCGCGGAGATCGGAATCTTCGCCGCGGCGCCGCTCGGCGGCGAGCCGGGCGTTGCGCGGATGCAGCGGTTCCGGATCCGCACGGAGGATCCGGTCGGCGCGCAGGATCCGATCGACACAGAGGAGCCGGACGGCGCGCAGGCTCCCGTGAGCCGGAGCCGAGCATGACCTCGGCGGTAGCGCTCGAGGTGAACGGGCACGTCGTCGCTCGGCTGGATGACGGCTCGGACATGGCGCCGCAGCTCTCTCCGCGCCCGTTCGTCGAGGCGTGGACCCTCGGGGGAGAGCCCGTGACGCAGACTCATCCGAGCGACCATCCGCACCACTACGGCGTGAGCGCCGCCCTGCCCGATGTCGACGGCGTGAGCTACTGGGGTGGGCGCACGTACGTGCGCGGGAGCGGGTCGACCATGCTGGAGAATCACGGGACGCAGCGGGTCGAGAGCCGGACGGTGTCGGCCTCGGGCGTTCTCGACGAGATCTCGTGGCGGCGACCCGACGGCAGCCTCCAGGCAGTCGAACAGCGCGAGGTGTCGGTGGAAGGGTTCGACGGCGGCTGGATTCTCGACTGGGTGTCACGACTGCAGGCGCCGGACGGCGTCACGCTGGGGAGCCCCGCGACGAACGGGCGGCCGGGAGCGTTCTACGGAGGCCTGTTCTGGCGCACGCCCTTCGAATCGGCCGCGATCTCATCGGAGGCACTCGCCGGGGTCGAGGCGGCCCACGGATCGGAGTCGCCGTGGCTTGCGATCCAGTCTCCTCGGGCCGCGCTCGTGGCGGCGGCGCCGCGAGGGTACCCGTGGTTCGTCCGGGACGACGGCTACGTCGGATTCGGTCCCGCGGTGGCGGTGCGGCATCGGCGTGCCGTGCCGCCGGGAGGCGCATTGAGCCTGCGGCTCCGGGTCGCCGTGCTGAATGGCGACGAGGAGCGCGTCGTGGAGCGAGGCCGCCGAGCCGTGTTCGGCGGAGAAGGAGGCCGGCTGTGACCACCTCGTCTACCCCCACGGTCGCGGTGGTCGGTGCCCATGGGCACGGCCGTTCGCACGTCGTCATCGCGACCGACGCCCATCGCGAGGGGCGCATCACCCTGGCGGCCGTGGTCGATCCCGTGCCCGTCCCCTCCGGCCTCCTCCCCGACGCGACCGCCTATCACTCAGAGTTCGCATCTCTCCTCGAGGCTGCGGTGCCTGATGTCGTGATCATCAGTACGCCGATCCACACCCACGCCGACCTGGCCCTCGCGGCCGTGCGGGCGGGGGCGGACGTTCTCCTCGAGAAGCCGCCGACCGCCACCCTGACGGAGTTCGATGAGCTGTGCGCGGAGTCCGAGAGAGCGGGCGCCCTGGTGCAGGTCGGCTTCCAGAGTCTCGGCTCGCACGCCCTCGCCTACATCCGGGATCGCGTGCGCGAGGGCGCGGTCGGCGAGATCACCCGCTACGGCGCCTCGGCGGGCTGGGTGCGGCCCGAGAGTTACTGGCGACGTGCCGCGTGGGCCGGCAGACGCCGAGTGGGCGACCGCGTCGTGGCAGACGGCGTGCTCACCAATCCTCTGGCTCACGCCACGGCCACGGCGCTCGCGCTGGCGGACCGCATGCGAGCGGACGACGTCGTCGGCATGACCCTCGACCTGCATCGAGCCAACGACATAGAGGCCGACGACACCTCCGTCGCTCGCCTTGGGCTGCGGGACGCGCCATCGCTCACGACCGCCGTGAGTCTCTGCGCGACTTCGCGTGAGGAACCCTGGGTCGAGGTCGTGGGCACGAAGGGCCGCATCGTCTTCTACTACGGGATCGACGTCGTGCAGGAGCACTCGCGCGCGGGCGAGCCGCCCGTGACGACGCGGCACGATCGCACGGCGCTCCTCGAGGACCTCATCATCGCGCGTCGCGACGCTCGCCCGCTGTGCTCGCCGCTCGTGGACAGCGGAGGATTCATGAGGCTCCTGCAGGGGGTGATGGATGCACCCGATCCGGCGGCGATCGACCCGTCCCGGGTGCGGTGGGTGACGGACGCCGCCGGCCGCCATCCGATCGTCGACGGTGTCGAGCATGCCCTGCACGAGGCCGTCCGCACGGAGCGCACGTTCCGCGAGGCCGGCGTGGAGTGGGCTCAAGCCTGAGAGGCGGTCCGGCTCTTGCCCTCAGCGGGCGGGACCCGTGCTGGCTCGCACGACCAGATCCGGACGGAATCTCGTCTCCGACGGTTCCTCGCCGCGGTCGATCGCGGCTCGCAGCTTCTGCCACGCCACCTCGCCGATCCGCACCTGATCGATCGTCACCGTCGTCAGGGGCGGGGACGAGAATCGGCTGAACGGGATGTCGTCGAATCCGGCGACGGAGAGGTCGGCCGGAACCGCGATCGATTCCTCGTTCAGCCGGCCGAGGAAGCCGAGGGCGACCAGGTCATTGAAGGCGATCACCGCGGTCGCGCCCGTGGACTGCACGTCCGGCCACGCCCGATAGCCGTCCACCAGGGTCGATCCGCACGGTACCCAGTGGATCTCGAGATCGTCCCGCTCCTGCTTCGTCTTCTCGAGTGTCTCCATCCGGACGACATTCGACGCGCTCTGCGGCGGCCCCTCCAGGTACGCCAGGCGGCGGTGGCCGAGGGCGACCAGGTGGTCGACGAGAGACCGGATGCCGGCGGCGTAGTCGATCGTGACCGCCGGCGCGACGCCGCCCTGCGTGCTGCGGTTGATCACGACCGCGGGCTGCACGGTGCGCAGCAGCTCGACGAGCGCCTCGCCGCTCGATCGCGGTGCGCACAGCACGACCGCGTCGCAACGGCGTCGCGCGTCACGGGCGATCGCGACCTCGTCGGCGACGACCTCTTGAGAGTCCGACACCAGCACGCGGTACCCGTCGGCCCCGGCCGCGTGGTGGAAGCCCTTCAGGATCTCCTGGAACATCGGATTGCCGAGGTCGGGGACCATCATCGCGACGGTCTGGGTCACCCCGAGCGACAGGGAACGCGCGGTCCCGCTCGGCGCGTATTCGAGCTCGGAGGCGGTCGCCAGGACCCGCTCCGCGATCGATGCGTCCACCGTGCTGATGCCGTTCATCACCCGTGAGACGGTTGCCCGCGACACACCCGCCGCGCGCGCGACGTCAGTGATGGTCGCGCGCTTGCCCGCGTTCACCGCGTCGATGGTCATCACATCCTCCGGACGTCGCGCTGGGGAGCGCACTCGCGGTTCGCGAGAGTGCAGTGCCCCATCCGTTGCCCAGCATAGCGGGGAACCGGTTACCGGATCGGGACGTCGGTCGAGCCGGAGGGACCGATCGCCACGCGCGTCACCTCGCCGCGCATCTCGACGGTGTGCACGCTTCCGATGTCTCCTCGAAGAGTCAGTGAGGTCGGGACGCCGTGGCGCCAGTCGAGGTCGATTTCCGCGCCGCCTCGCACCCGTGCACCGCGCACCCTGCCGCTCGGCCACTGCGCCGGAAGGGCGGGCAGTATCGCGATGCGGCCGCCGTGCGACTGCACGATCATCTCCAGGATCGCCGCGGTGATGCCGAAGTTGCCGTCGATCTGGAACGGCGGATGCGCGCAGAAGAGATTCGCGTACAGCCCCGCCTGGCCGGACGGTCCGGGATCGTCCGGTTCCCTAACGGGTGCGAGGAAGTCGCGCAGCGCGGCGTGGGCACCCACCGCATCCCGGAGGCGCGCCCGCAGCCCGACCCGCCAGGCAAGCGACCAGCCCGTGGTGTCGCGGCCCCGCACATCGAGGCTCCGCGCAGCGGCTCGGCAGAGTTCCGCTTCGGTCCAGGGGACCACCGCGTCCCCAGGCAGCACGCCATAGAGATGAGACTGATGACGGTGATGCGGTTCGGCGTCAGGGGAGTCGTCGTACCACTCGGCGAGCAGCCCCTCGCCGGTGATGTGCTCGCGAGGGATGCGCGACAGGGCGCGCGCCGCTCGAGCGACGAGCGGATCATCGAGCCCCAGCACCTCTGCTGCGCTCACGACATTCGTCAGCAGGTCCCGGATCATGGCGAGATCGGCGGTCGTTGAGACCGTCAGCCCGGTTCGCACCGCGCCGACGAGGAAGTGATTCTCCGGGGAGGTGGAAGGCATCGTGCCGAGCGTGCCGTCGTCGAGTTCGACGAGCCAGTCCAGGACGAAGGCGGCGGCGCCCCGCAGGATCGGCCAACTCCGATCGCGGAGCTCTTCCGGGTCCTGGGAGAAGAGCCAGCGATCCCAGAAGTGTCGGCAGAGCCAAGCCCCGCCCATGGGCCACATCGACCACACCGGGTCGAACGTGCCGTCGCCGACGGGAACGGAGAACCCCCAGATGTCCGAGTTGTGATGCACCGTCCAGCCCGGCAGTCCGTACAGCTCGCGCGCGGTTCTCGCGCCTCGTTCGGCGAGGTCGCCCAGCCATTCGAGCAGGGGCACGTGGCATTCGGCCAGATTCACCGCCTCGGTGGGCCAGTAGTTCATCTGAAGGTTGATGTTGGTGGTGTAGTTGCCGCGCCACGGCGGAAGCAGCTTGTCGTTCCAGATGCCCTGCAGATTCAGCGGACGGCTGCCGGCGCGCGACCCCGCGATCGTGAGGTAACGGCCGAAGGCGAACACGGTTTCGGCCAGCCTGCGCTCGTCTCCGTCCTCGGCCGCGCCGCGAAGCAGCTCGGCCGTCGAGACCGACGCGGAGCCGGAGGTGCCCAGGTGCAGCGACATCCTGTCGTAGAGCGCGCGGTGATCGGCGACGTGCCGAGCGTGCAGCGCATCGCCGCGTGCGAGCGCCGCGGCGGACCGCGCCGACGCCTCGGCCAGGAGCCGGGATGCGTCACCGTGCGGTGCGATCCGCATGCCGACGAAGTCGGTTGCGGTCGCGACGACGATGCGGATGCGGCGGGCCCCGGCGAACGCCAGCGCGCCGGTGGAGACACCGTCATGCTCGAGGCGAAGGGCGACGACGGCAGTGACGGCGGCACCCGGAGCGGGGTCGTGAAGGGCGTGCTCGGTCTTCGACCCGGCTTCACGGGAGATGTCGGAGGGCATCCGCACGGTGATCGTCGCGTCCGCCGCTCCGGCGCGGACCGTGCCGTCTTCGTGGGGTGTGTCCAGCAGCACGCGGCCGGAGAAGGGGGCTCCCCGCGTCACCTCCCGCTCGATGACGAGCACACCGTCGGGGGCGCTCACCCATGACACCTCACGCGCCGATCGCGCCGGCGTGGTCCAGGTCGTCGTGCTCGTGGCCGTCGGCAGGTCGAGGATCCGCTCCAGCGTCCCGGGCTCGCGGTCGCCGTCGGATTCCACGCACACATCGGCCAGGGGCTGGTATGCCTGCGACCACCCCAGCTGCAGATCCTGCTCCGCCGCAGTGGCGGCGGCCACGTCGCCCGCCGCCAACGCCGAACGCACGCGCGCGAGCGCGGCGGGCCCGTCGACGGATGCATGGCTGACCCTGCCGTGGGCCGAGGCGGGGGAGCCGGTCCAGCAGGTGTCGTCGTTCAGCTGGAATCGGGAGCGATGTGGCGTGCCGAAGACCATGGCCCCCAGGCGCCCGTTGCCCAGAGGCCAGGCCTCGGTCCAGCGTTCGGCGGGACTGCCGGCGGCGAGCCGTTCGGCGCTCATCGCGAAGGTGGGGGAAGAGATCGAATCGGACAGGATGCGTTCCTTTCGCCGGACAGGAGAACGCGGTGCGGGCAACGGCGGGAAAGCGGTTGCTCCGACACGGCACACACGGTATCGTAGTCGGAGAAACCGGTTTCTGAGAGAGAGGACGACCGATGCGCATAGCCGTGACGGGAGCATCCGGGCGCCTCGGCCGCAGCGTCACTGCGGTGCTGCGCGGCGCGGGGCATCGCGTGCTCTCGATCGACCGCACGCTGATTCCGGGAGACGAGGGCGAGGCGGTCGATCTGACGGACGCCGCCGCGACCGAGGACGTCTTCGCGCGATTCGAGCCGGATGCCGTGGTGCACCTCGCCGCGATCGCCGTGCCGTTCAGCGCACCCGAGCGCACGATCTTCGCGACGAACACCGGCATGGCCTTCACCGTGATCGAGGCGGCCGTCGCAGCGGGCGCGACGCGCGTGCTCGTCGCCTCCAGCCCCACCGTGCTCGGCTACGGCGGAGCCGACTGGGCGCCGGCGAGGCTTCCCCTCGACGAGCACGAGGAGCGCCGACCCACGAACGGCTACGCGCTGTCGAAGGTGTGCGTCGAAGACACCGTCGAGATGTTCGCGCGCACCAACCCCGGCGTGCGGCTCGCGAGCTTCCGGCCCTGCTACGTGATCGCGCCCGACGAGTGGGCGGGCGTTCCGACCCAGCAGGGCCACACCATCATCGAGCGCCTCGAACGGCCGGAGTTCGCCGCCGTGTCGCTGTTCAACTACCTCGACGGGCGGGACGCCGGGGAGTTCGTCGATGCGTGGCTGCGCGCCGACGACGCACCGAGCGGCGCCCGCTACTTCGTCTCAGCGGCCGACGCTCTCGCGCTCCGGCCGCTCTCCGAGTTGCTTCCCGCCTTCCACCCCGGCACCGCTCCCCTCGCCGACGCGCTGCGCGGGACGGCCTCCGCGTTCTCCTCGGACGCTGCCTTCCGCGACCTCGGCTGGACGGCCAGCCGCAGCTGGCGCACCGAACTTCCGGCCGATGAGGTCGCCCGGCTCGAGGCATCCGTTCTCGAGCTGTCGCTCGAAACGGAAAGGTCCGCATCGTGAGTTTCGCCTTCGCCGATGGCCCGCTGTTCTTCCCGGTCACTGCCTACGCCGAGGACGGCACGGTCGATCACGCGCTGACCCGCGCGCACATCGAAGCGGGCGTCGACGCCGGTCCCGGTGGCGTGTTCCCCGCGTGCGGGACGGGCGAGTTCCACGCACTCTCCGCGAGCGAATCGGTCGCCGTGGCCAGGACGGCGGTCGAGGCCGTCGCCGGACGCATCCCCGTGATCGCGGGCGTCGGCGGGCCGGTCGGACAGGCCATCGAGTCCGCCCGCAACCTGCAGGGAGCCGGCGTCGACGGCCTGCTGCTGCTGCCGCCCTACCTGGTGGCGGCGACGCAGGCGGGCCTTGAGGCGTACGTCGCGGCGGTGGCCTCGGCCTCCGAGCTGCCGATCATCGTCTACCACCGCGCGACGGCGAAGTTCGAGGCGGCGACCTTCGCGCGCATCCTCGAGACCCAGCCGACCGTCGTGGGGTTCAAGGACGGCATCGGCGACGTCGCGCTCGCCCAGCAGATCGTTCTCGGGGCACGGGCCGTGCGCGAGGACGTGCAGTTCTTCAACGGCCTTCTGACCGCAGAAGCCAGCCAGGCCGCGTACCGGGCGATCGGCATCCCGCTCTACTCGTCAGCCGTGTTCGCCATGGCGCCCGACATCGCCCGCGCGTTCTACGAGGCCTACCGCGACGGCGACGACGCGCGCTGCGACGAGCTGCTGACCGGGTTCTTCTTCCCGTTGGTCGGACTGCGCGACACCACGCCCGGCTACGCGGTGGCGCTCATCAAGGCCGGCGTTCGCCTGGCCGGGCTTCCCGTCGGGGGAGTACGACCCCCGCTGGTCGACCCCGGTGAGGCTCACACGGCGCGGCTCGAGCAGCTGCTCGCGGCCGGACGGTCGCTCCCGTCGGCCGGCGGCGCACGGATGTCTGAGGGCGCGGTGTCGGAGGTCGCCGGGATGCCGGAGGGCGCGGTGTCGGCTTCTGCCGCAAGTGCCCTCGTCTCGTCATGAGCCGCATCGCTCGCATCGACGTGCGCCGCGTGTCGGCGCGGATGCCTCGGCCCTGGGTGCCCGAGGCGCCCGATCTGCACCTCATCATCGTCAGAGTGGAGGACGATCAGGGCGCCGTCGGCACCGGATTCTCATGGACGCCGACCATCGGCGCGTCGGCCGTTTCCGCGCTGCTCGGCGACGACATCCGGCGCTTCGTCGTGGGTCAGGATGCCGACCCCGCCACGCTCTGGCCGCTCCTCTGGGCGCACCTGCACGAGGCCGGAGGCGGGGGCATCACGACCATCGCGATCGCCGGCCTGGACCTCGCGCTGTGGGACCTGCGCACCCGCCGCGACGGCGTCGGCCTCGCCACGGCGCTCGGCCGCCGGCACGAGCGGCTCCCGGTCTACGGCTCCGGCGTGAACCTGCATTACTCGGCCGATGAGCTCGTGGCCCAGGTACGGCGCTGGACGGATCGCGGCCTCGACGCCGTCAAGGTCAAGGTCGGCAAGCCCGACCTCTCCGAAGACATCGAGCGTGTCGCGGCCGTGCGCGATGCGCTCGGGCCGGGCCGGCGGCTGATGATCGACGCCAATCAGCGCTGGGACCTGCCGACCGCCGTGCGCGCCCTCGAGGCGCTCGCCCGTTTCGATCTCACCTGGATCGAGGAGCCCCTCCGGGCCGACGACACCGCCGGCTACCGCGCACTCGGCGCCGAGACATCCGTGCCCATCGCCCTCGGCGAGAACCTGCACACGATCCACCGCTTCCGCGACGTGCTCGACGCCGGCTTCGCCTCGACGGTGCAGCCGAACGTCGTGCGGGTCGGCGGAATCACGCCGTTCCTCGAGATCGCGGCGCTCGCCGGCGAGCGGGGGGTGGATGTCGCTCCGCACCTGCTGCCCGACATCTCCGCCCAGCTCGGCATGGCCCTCCCCGGCGAGACGTGGGTCGAAGATGTCGAGGACGCCGACTTCGCCGCCCTGGGTGTGCTCGCCGCCCCGTCGCCCGTTCGCATCGAGGGACCCTGGGCGACCGTATCCGAGTCCCCGGGGCTCGGCCTGACCTTCGTCCCGACCCCTCAGACCCACACCGAGGAGACCCCATGACTCTCACATCCACGGTCGCATCCACCCCCGCCGACCTCGCCCCCGTGCTCGACCGGTCCGCCGCCGCCGCGGTCGCGCTCCGTTCGATCCCGGACGACGTGCGCGCCGGCTGGCTCGAGGCGATCGCCGACGCCATCGATGCGGCGCGCGAGGAGCTGGTCGAGATCGCCCGCCGAGAGACGCACATCGCCGAGGTGCGGCTCGTCGGAGAGGTCGCCCGCACCACCGGCCAGCTGCGGCTGCTCGCCGGCGTCGTGCGGGAGGGCTCGTACCTCGAGGCGATCCTCGATGACGCGGCCCCCGAGGCGACGCCCCCGCGCCCCGATCTTCGCCGCATGCTCGTCCCGCTCGGCACGGTCGCGAACTTCTCGGCCTCGAACTTCCCGTTCGCCTTCTCGGTCGCCGGAGGCGACACCGCCGCGGCGCTGGCCGCCGGGTGCCCGGTGGTCGTCAAGGCCCACAGCGGGCACCTCGAGCTCTCGCACCGCACCGCCGAGGTCGTCTCCGAGGCCCTCGCCGCGGCGGGCGCACCCGAGGGCACGTTCGCGCTCGTCGAGGGTCGCGAGACGGGCACGGCCCTGGTCGCCCACCCCGTCGTCAAGGCCGGCTCGTTCACCGGATCGGTGAACGGAGGCCGCGCCCTGTTCGACATCGCATCCAGCCGCCCCGATCCCATCCCCTTCTACGGAGAACTGGGCAGCGTGAACCCGGTGGTCGTGACGCCGGGCGCGTCGGCCGCCCGTGCTGCGGAGCTCGCGGAGGGGCTCGTCGGCTCGTTCACCATGGGCTCCGGTCAGCTCTGCACGAAGCCGGGCATCGTCTTCGTCCCCGCAGGCAGCGACATCCCCTCGCTGGCCGCCGCGGCGGTGGGCGAGCCCGTGCCCGCGAAGCTGCTCACCGACTCCATCGACGGCGCCTTCACCGGTGGCTGGGCCGAGCTCGGTGAGATCGAGGGACTCACCCGGCTGGTGGATTCGACCGTCGGGCCGGAAGGCGGGGTGACCCCGGGTCTCGCGCACGCGCCGATCGCCACGTTCCTCTCGGAGCCGCGCCTGCGCGAAGAGCTGTTCGGCCCCGCGACACTGCTCGTCTCGTACGATTCGCTCGAGCAGGTGTTCGCCGCCTTCGACCTGCTGGAGGGCAGCCTGACCGGCACGATCCATGCCGAACCGGGTGAGGACATCGCGGACCTCGTCTCCGTCGTGTCGGAGCGCGTGGGTCGCCTGCTGTTCGCGGGCTGGCCGACCGGGGTCGCGGTCACGTGGTCGCAGCACCACGGCGGACCGTGGCCGGCGACCACCTCGCTCCACACCTCGGTCGGGGCGACGTCGCTGCGGCGGTTCCTGCGGCCGCTCGTCTACCAGAGCGCACCCGAAACGGTGCTGCCGCCGGCGCTGCGCGACGGCAATCCCCTCGGCATCCCGCGGCGCGTCAACGGAGTGCTCGAGCTGCCCTGAGCCCTCCCGCGGCCCGCCGCGCAGCGGCTCGTCAGGGCGGCCGCCGAGCGCGGCTCGCCTGTCCGTGTGGCGTCGCCGGTCAGCCGAGGGGCGTGACCCGCAGCCACACGAACCCGTGCGGCGGCAGCACCAGGCCGTGGTTCAGCGCGAGGTCGCGCTTCTGCACGATCTCGCGCGCCGCGGCCGTGAAGCCGCCGAAGATGATCGGGTCGAGATAGGCGTCGTCGTCGCTCACGTTGGCGAGCACGAGGATCACGGCATCGGCCCCCGGCCGCTGGTAGCCGAGCACCGCCGGATTCTTCGCGTCGAACCCGATCAACTCGCCTCCGGCGAACTCGGGCGTCGCCTTCCTCGTGCGGATCAGTGCCGTGAGCCCGGCGAAGACGCGTCCGGCATCCGTTGTCGGATCCTGCCGCTGCGCGTAGCGTTCGGCGGGCCGGGCCGGGCGATGCACCCAGCGGCTGTCGCCGGATCGGTCCGGGTCGTCGGCGTAGGAGTAGTCGTTCAGCTGCGCGACTTCGTCTCCGAGGTACAGCAGCGGGATCCCGCCGGTCGAGAGAGCGATCGAGTGGGCGAGCAGGATGCGGTCGACCCCGCCGGCATCCCCCGCCTCGACGCCGGTCAGCGACGCCGTAGTGCCGGTGACCCGCGCGTCACCCGTCTTCGGGTTCTCCTGGAAGGGCACACCGCGCGCGAAGGTGCCGGGGAACCTGCCGACGTAGAAGTCGTTCAGGAACCGCCGGTGCGGGTAGCCGTCGATGCCCAACTCGGCGGCATCCTCGTCGGCGAACGTCCAGCCGATGTCGTCGTGGCTGCGGACGTAGTTGACCCAGGCGGTGCCGGGCGGGAGCGCGTGCCGCCGCTCGAGCGACTGCTGCAGAAGCCGCGGGTCACGGGTGGCGAGGGCCTCCCAGGTGAGCGCCATCTGCAGCGGGTTGTAGGAGAGCTGGCACTCCTCGAGTGAGATGTACTGGATCACCTCGTCGGGGTGCACGATCGCCTCGGACTTGAAGAGCAGCGACGGGGCCGCCATCCGGAGCACCGCGTTGAAGGCGCGCAGCAGCAGGTGTGCCTCGGGGAGCGACTCCGACGGGGTTCCCAGACGCTTCCAGATGAAGGCCACGGCATCCATGCGCAGCACTTCCACTCCCTGGTTCGCGAGGAACAGCATCTCGCCCGCCATCGCGCGGAACACCGCGGGATTCCCGTAGTTCAGGTCCCACTGAAAGTGGTAGAACGTCGCCCAGATCCACCTGCCGTCCTTCAGCTGCACGAAGGAGCCGGGGTGGTCGTCGGGGAAGATCTCCCGCACCGTCTTCTCGTAGGCGTCGGGCATCGTGCGATCGGGGAAGATGAGGTAGAAGTCCTCGAATCCCCGCTCCCCGGCCACCGCCTTGCGAGCCCACTCGTGCTCGTTGCTCGTGTGGTTGAAGATGAAATCGACGACGAGTGAGATCCCGGCGTCGCGCAGCTCGGCGGACAGCGCGGCCAGCTCTTCCATCGTGCCGAGCTTCGGATTCACGCGCCGGTAGCTCGATACGGCATACCCTCCGTCGGAGTTTCCCTCCGGGCTCTCGAAGAGCGGCATCAGGTGCAGGTAGGTGAGCCCCAGCTCCTGGAAGTAGGGGATGCTGTCCCGGATGCCGGCGAGCGAACCCGCGAAGCGGTCGACGTAGCAGACGCCGCCGAGCATGCGGTTCGAGAGGAACCAGCCGGGGTCGGCCTCGCTCTGCTCATCGCGGGCCTTCAGGTCAGGGGAGCGGACCTTCCAGGATGCCGCGGCTTCGGCGATCACCGCCGCGAGCTGATCGAGGCTGTCGTCGCGCTCGCCGTAGAGCTCGAGGAACAGCGGATGGAGGGTGGGGAAGTGCTCGTAGAACCGCCGGGTGAAGGAGGCGTCGATCTCGCCGGCGCCCAGTGTCGCGAGCGCGCGGACCGCGTCGATGTCGTCGGTCCACTCGGCGGTGAGTCTCGGCATTGCGCTCCTCGTGAAGTGGCGACGTGTGCTCTCACCCTAGGTGCCGCAACGGGCGCCCGCGAGGACTGGAGCGCGGCCGGTGCGCCTGGGAGACTTCCCGCATGAGACTCGTTCAAGTGGCGTTGCACGCCTCCGACCTCGACCGCGCGTCGGACTTCTACACGGTGCTGCTCAACACCGATCCAGTGGCCCGGTTCGACCCTCCGGGGCTGCTCTTCTTCGATCTCGACGGTGTGCGGCTGCTGCTGGATGCCGAGGCCCCGGCATCCCTTCTGTATCTGCATGTGCACAACGTGCATGAGACGCTGGAGCGCCTCGACGGCATCGCGGATGTCGTGTCCCGGCCGCACGTCATCTTCCGGCACGAGAACGACACCCTCGGTCCCGCCGGGCACGAGGAGTGGCAGGCCTTCATCCGCGACTCGGAGGGCAACATGGTCGGCCTGATCGCGTTCCAGCCCGCCTGACTTGGCGCTCCTCCGCTCGCCGCCGCCGGTCTCGGGCACTCCGTGCTGAGCTCGCTCGTCGCTGAGTGCGGGAGTACACCGGGTGTACCCGCACCTTGCGACGAGTGACGCCGTGAGGGCCTGCGTTTTTCGGGGGATTTCGGGTCTCGTGTTCGCTGGAGGCGAACAGAGATCAGACTTGGCACTCTCGGTGCCCGAGTGCTAATCTGAACGTAGTTGAGCCGATAGGGCTCAACTCCCAGAACACAGTCCGGAAAGTTCCGGACGCACGACAGAAGGAGACGACATCATGGCAACCTACGACCCGTTCCGTGACCTCGACCGCCTCGCGTCGACGTTCTTCGAAGGCCGACGCGGCCCACGGTTGATGCCGATGGACCTGTACCGCGACGGTGACCACTACGTGCTGACCGCCGACCTGCCGGGCATCGACCCCGGTTCGGTCGACATCGACGTCGACGGCCAGCTGCTCACGATCCGCGCGGAGCGGACGCTCACCGGCGGAGAAGGAGTCAAGTGGATCACCCGCGAGCGTGAGGCTGCGAGCTTCCTGCGTCAGCTCAACCTCGGTCAGGGCGTCGACACGGAGCACATCGCGGCCAGCTACAGCAACGGTGTGCTGAGCGTGACCATCCCCGTCAGCGAGAAGGCCAAGCCGCGCAAGATCGAAGTGGCGACGGAGGGTGACCAGCAGGTCCTCCAGGCTCGCGAGAGCACCGACGCTCAGCAGTCGGTCGAGCAGTAGCAGCACACGGCGCGCAACGCCCGTCAACCCAGGTGCATCGCCGAACAGCACCGGCGCATCACCGAGCGACAGCGGCGCAGACCGCGAAACACCGGCGCAGCGCCGAACGAACCGCCCCGAGGCAGACCGCCTCGGGGCGTTTCGGCGTATCGGGGCGCTTCCCATCGCGCACTTTCGGGTAAGCCGCACCGTGCGGGTCAGCCGCGGCCCGCGCCGGCGGTCGAAGAAGGAGGACGCCCATGGCCATTCACAGGAGCCTGATCGCGATCATCGCGAGGAGGAATCCGGCGATCTGGGAGGAGATCATCGGTCCGCTCCGGAGTTCGTGTTCGGCTATGCCGTGGGCCTCGCGTTCGCGCTCGAGAGCAGCGTCCACGCCTGGGAGTTCCTCGACGGCGCTCCCGCCCTCGAACAGCTTCACGAAGCGGCGTTCGAGACGGTGGAATCCGCCGGCTGAGCGCAAGAGGGCCCGAACGCCGGGCGTACGCTGAGGGGGTGACAGCGTACGTCTCGGCGTTCGAGTTGTTCTCCATCGGCGTGGGACCCTCGAGCTCGCACACGGTCGGCCCCATGCGCGCCGCGCAGGACTTCGCCGCACGACTGCGCGCCTCCGGCCGGCTTTCGGAGGTCGGCCGGGTGACCTGCGTGCTGTACGGCTCACTCGGCGCGACGGGAATCGGGCACGGCACACCGGATGCGATCGTCGGCGGCCTGCAGGGGCTGGCTCCCGAGACGGCAGATCCGGATGCCGTGCGCTCGGCGTGGCGCGACTGGCCCGATGGCGGCCCGCTGGCGCTCGACGGGAACCACCCCGTCCCGTTCGTCAAGGCCGACATCGCGTTCGAGCCGCGCACGCGGCTGCCCGGCCACCCGAACGCGATGACGCTGTACGCGTGGGCCGCCGAGCATTCCCCGGTCGCTGAGCCTGGCTCGGTCGCTGACCCTGGTTCGGTCGCTGAGCCTGGCTCGGCCGC